>NZ_JALJRE010000001.1:168001-867356 GCF_024519855.1 Bradyrhizobium sp. Bra78
CGCTGATGGACTCCGTGGACCGCGGTGTCGGCCAGCTCGTCGACGCCGACATGAACGCGGAATCGACCCGCCTTCAGGCGCTGCAGACCCAGCAGCAGCTCGGCGTTCAGGCGCTCTCGATCGCCAACCAGAACAGCCAGAGCATCCTGTCGCTGTTCCGTTAAGCCGCGGCTTCGAAACCGGCCGTGCTCCCAAGGGAGCACGGCCTCCGCCATGAACGGCGGATCCGGTGGCACAAGACGTGCCCGCAATCGACCTCCCGACGCCAGACTCGACCCAGTACGTATCGCCGATCGCGCTGTCATTCGCCCGATCGCCCGCACGTTGCCGCCGATCGCGTCGTTCACTCGCTTGCAAAATTGCAACGCCTCGCCGGCGAACCGGCACATTCGCATTCTCGCGCAACCTTCAGACAAGGTTGGCAGCGGAGTGTCCTCTACGTTCGCATCGGTACGAGGTCACATGCTGCTCAGTCGTGCGCAGATACAGCAACTGCTCAACAATCTTCTGGAGCTTGGGCCGCGACGCCTGATGGCCCTGGGACTGATCGGCTTTGCCGTTCTCGTCACCGTCGTCGGCGGCGCCTATTATCTGAGCCGGCCCGAATTCGAGACGCTCTATACCGGCCTCAGCCGGGAAGACGTGACGCGGATGGGCGCCGCGCTGCGCGAGCAGAACATCACATTCGACGTCAATACCGCCGGCGATGCGGTTTCGGTGCGCCCGAGCCAGACCATGCAGGCGCGAATGCTGCTCGCCGAGAAAGGGCTGCCGACCAGCGCCAATTCCGGCTACGAGCTGTTCGACAAGATCGGCTCGCTCGGCCTGACTTCGTTCATGCAGGAAGTCACGAAGCTGCGCGCGCTCGAAGGCGAGATCGCACGCACGGTGCAGTTGATGAAGGGCGTCAAGGCCGCAAGGGTGCATATCGTGCTGCCGGTGCGCGGCTCGTTTCGTGCCACCCAGCAACCGCCGTCGGCCTCGGTCGTGCTGCGTACCGACGGTGCGATCGAGGCGCGCACGGCGCAGTCGATCCGTCACCTCGTCGCGGCCGCGATTCCAGGCATGACCCGCGACAAGGTGACGGTGCTGGATGCCGACGGTTCGATGCTGCTGGCCGAAGACGACGAGGCGAGCGCCGCGCCGACCAAGATGGCGAACCTCCAGAAGACGGTCGGCGGGATGGTGCAGGAGAATATCCGCAAGGCGCTGACGCCGTATCTGGGCCTCGACAATTTCGAGGTGAGCGTCGCGCCGCAGCTCTCCACCGACAAGCGGCAGATCAACGAGACCGTCTACGATCCGGAGACCCGCGCCGAGCGTTCCGTCCGTAACGTGCGCGAGAAAGAATCGTCGCAGAACGCGGATCGCTCGACGCCGACTACGGTGCAGCAGAACCTTCCGGACCAGCAGGTCAACGCCGGCGGCACCAAGAACTCCAGCGAGGACAAGACGCGCCGCGAGGACGTCACCAATTTCGAGGTCTCGTCCAAGACCACGACGACGGTGAGCGACGGCTATCTGGTGAAGAAGTTGTTCATCGCGGTCCTGGTCAATCGCGCGCGCCTCGTCGCCGACCTCGGCGACAAGAGCAACCAGGCCATCGTCGACAGCAAGCTCGCCGAGATCAGCCAACTCGCGGCGACGGCGGGTGGGCTGGACAAGCAGCGCGGCGACCAGATCCAGGTAACGGCCGTCGACTTCATCGAAGGCTCGCGCGAACTGGCGCCGGTGCCGCCGATCAGCTTCGTCGAAATGATCAACAAGCAGCTCGGCAGCGTCATCAACGCGGTGACGATCCTGGCCGTTGCATCGATGCTGGTCTGGTTCGGGCTTCGCCCCGCGGTCAACGGCATTCTGACCCATCGCGCTGCGCAGGAGCAGACCGAGGCGGCAGAAGCTGCCCAGCTCGAGGCCGCCGGAGCCCTTGCATTGGCTGAAAGCGAGGAGGCCGAGCTCAACCTCGTCGAAGATCTCGAAGGCAAGATGCAGCGAACGCCGCAGAAGCGGCTGGAGCAGATCGTTCGGCTCGATCAGATGCAGGCGGCAGCGATCCTTAAAGACTGGATGCGACGCGAGGAGGCGGCATGAACGCGGCAATCGGAAAACTTCTGACGCAGTTCGACGCGAACGGCCGGGCCAAGTCGCCGCCGCCTCCGCCGCCCAAGATCCAGGACGTGCTGACGAGGCAGAAGGAGGTCCGGCGCGAGCCGCAGCCCCAGCCTCAGCTTCAGGGTCAACCGCAACCGCAGCCTCAGCCTCAGTCGCCGTCTCCCGCTCCGAAGGCGGAAGCTCCGTCGGCCAACCTTCTGGACGATGCCTATCGGCGCGGCCATGCCGCGGGCGTCGCGGAAGGCGACGCCCGGATCGCCGAGGAGCGGGTGCGCAGCGCGATCCGGCTCGGCGAGGAGCGGGCCAAGTGGTCCGACCAGCAGGCGGTCGCGGTCGTCAGTGGCTTCGAGACGGCTTGCCGCGAGATCGAGACCAACATCGCGAGCTCCGTCGCACGGATATTGCTGCCGTTCCTGGCTGAGGCGGTCCGCGACAAGGCGATCGGGTCGCTGGTGGAGCAGATTGCGGCGCTGACCGGCAATTCGCCGGTGCCGGTGTTCAAGGTCACCGGCCCGAGCGAACTGCTCGACCTGGTGAAGATACAGCTCGATACGGCCCGCCGAACGGGTATCGAGTACGAGGCCGCCGAGACCTTCGAGGTCCGCGTCGTCGCCGACCAGACCGTGATCGAGACTCAGCTCTCGGCCTGGAGCGAACGCCTGAAAGAGGCGCGCCGGTAGCCCGCCATGAATGAGGTCAAAGCAGAGCTCGTCATCATCCGTCGGCGGAGCGCCTTCGACGACGAGAAGCCGCACGGTGGCGTCTGGAAGATCGCCTATGCGGACTTCATGACCGCGATGATGGCGTTCTTCCTGGTGATGTGGCTGATCAATGCGCTGAACCAGGACCAGAAGCAGGTGGTGGCGAGCTATTTCAATCCGATCAAGCTCGCGGAGAACGCGCCCGCGCCGAAGGGCCTCAAGGATCTCTCCAAAAAGGAGCCGTCGTCGTTCGAAGGCCAGGACGGCAGGCGTCAGCCGGCCGGACCCAGCGAGGAACGTCGCGGCGACTCCCCGACCGCCGAGAAGCCGCCCTTCTACGAGGAGAAGGTCCTGTTCCGCGATCCCTATGCGACGCTCACCGAGATCGCCAACAGCGCCAACCAGGCCTCGGGCCAGCGGCGCGCCGGCGCGCTGACGTCGGCCGAAGAGGACGGCCTCAAGGGTGGCGACGCCTACCGAGATCCCTTCGATCCCGGCTATTGGAAGCTCGCGCCGCAGGCGTCCAAGGATGCCGACCGCATCATCGAGAGCGAGCCCAAGCCGAATGCGTCCGCGCGCGACAATGCGGCCGGGACAGTTCAGGGCGAGCCGCAGGCGCGTCGTGCCAGGGCGGACGATGCCGCCGGAAACGTGGCTCCGAACGCCGATGCTTCGTCCGCAAGCCTGTCGCCTCTGCTGCCGCCGGGGCCTGCGCCGTCGCAGTCTGCACGCGACGGCAACGCGCAGCCGGGCGCCCAGTCTGGCGTTGGCGTTCAAGCCAACGCCGCCGCACCCGCGCGGCTCAACGATACGACAAAGGAGTCCGAGCCGCGCGATGCGGCCCAGACGCAGCAACCGACGGTCAAGCAGCTGCAATCGGCAATCGCAGAGGCGCTGTCGGACATCAAGGCCGGCGCGGGACCGGCGGCCGAGGTGCGTCAGGTCGAGGAAGGACTGCTGATCAGCCTGACCGACGACGCCAGCTTCGGCATGTTCGCGGTCGGCTCTGCTGAGCCCCGGCCGGAGCTCATCCGCGTGATCGACAAGATCGGCCCGCTGCTGACGAAGCGGCCTGGCATGATCATCGTCCGCGGACACACCGACAACCGGCCATACAAATCGGAGACCTACGACAATTGGCGGCTGTCGACGGCCCGTGCGCAGATGGCCTATTACATGCTCGTCCGCGCCGGCGTCGATGCGCGGCGGATCGAGCATGTCGAGGGTTACGCCGACCGGCGGCCCAAGCTTCAGAACGATCCGGCGGCCGCGCAAAATCGCCGGATCGAGATCCTGATCCGGGAGAAGCGTCCTTGATCAAGCCACTGCTCCGCGCCGCGCTGCTGGCGCTGCTGCCGATAACGGCGGCGGGCGCATTTGCCGAGCCGGCACCGGCTCCGGCGCCATCGACATCGGGCGAGCCATATGAGCTCGTGCGCGCATTGCAGGCCGCGCAGGACGGCATCGCCAACGGCGATACTGCGGCGTATGGCAAGCACATCGCGTTGATCCGGCAGATCGGCGAAAAATTTGTCGCTGCGGATCCGGGCGTGTGGAGCAACCCGCAGAACGGCCAGGCCGTCGTCATCTATCTGCTCAGCGGCGGCGGGCCGCAAATCGTCCGCAAACTGCCGCGCGACAAGCTGAACGTCGACGCACGGCTGTTCGATGGTGCGGTTGCCTATGTCGAGGGCCGTCAGGACGAAGCGCGCGAGTTGCTCAAGGACGTCAAGCCGCGCACGATTCCGTCGGGCCTGGGCGGACAGGTCGCACTGGTGCAGGGGGCGCTGTTCGCGCGCACCGAGGCGTCGCTCGCGATCGAGCGCCTGGACGACGCGCGCCTGCTCCTGCCGGGCACGCTGGTGGAGGAAGCGGCGCTGCGGCGCCAGATCCTGCTGGTCGGCCAGGCGGAGGATTTCGACAAGTTCGAGTTCCTGACGCTGGCCTATATCCGCCACTACCGCAACTCGGTCTATGCCGGGGATTTCTGGCAGCGTTTTTCCACGGGCGTGACGCAATCGAGCCTCGCGCTCGACGAGCGCCGCTTTGCGCGGATCGTCACTCTGCTCGAGCAGATCGATCGCGCGAGCCGGCTCAAGCTCTATCTCGTGATCGCGCGCACCGCGATGGTGCGCGGACGACTGGTCGTGACCCGGCTTGCCGGCGAGCGCGCGCTCGCGCTCAGCGCCGATGCCTCGGCGGATCGCGAGCGCGCGCATTTCTTCCGCGGCGCCTCGCGGGCGCTGACGGACGAATATGACGGCGGTATCGCCGAGCTGAAGGCGCTCGACCGGTCGAAATTGCCCGAGCGCGATCTTCCGCTCCTGAATGCAACGCTGCAGCTCGCGCTCGATGTCCGCAAGCCGTTCGCGGGCGGAACGGTCGCCGCAGCCGACAAGCCTCCGGTCACGCCGGCGCGTCTCGATCTCGCATCGTCGGCCGCGACGCTCGCGCGCGCGCAGAAGCAGTTCGGCGAACTCGAACTTCTCACCAGGGATCGCCGTCCATGACGAAGCTCAGTGGAACCTCCGGACAGGTGTTTTCGGGACTAGCCGAAAGCCTCAGCATGCGGGGCGCATCGCGCTCCGGCAAGAGTGCCGCGGCGAAACCGCAGGCGGACTCGTCGTTCAACGATCTGCTCCACACCGTCTCGAACCTCGCCAAGCGGGCCCTGAACGATGAGGGCGGCGATACGGCCGTCAAAGCGGCAACGCTTCGGACGGGCCTGGCGCATCAGAGCGACAAGGACAAAGCAAGGGACGAGACGGCGCATGACGGCACCGCGACGGTCGAGGACTCCAAATCCACCGGGAAATCCCCCGCGAAGAAGACCGGCAAATCGTTGGAGAAGCAGGCTCCGGTCGACCCCGGCGAGAAGGCCGACGTCCAGAACCGGCCGGGGATTTCCGCAATCGTCGGACAGGAGATCGCCGCCGCACCGGCCGCGAAGCCGCAGCTGCAAGCAACAGCCGGCGACAAGCAGGATACCCCCGCGCGCGGCGAGCGGTCCTTCACTGCGAAGCGCGAAGTTCAGGTCACGGACTTGACGAAGGCGGCAACGGCCGAGTCCCGCCCGTCTGCTGTCGCTCCGACCGCTGCGCGCTCGCAGGCCGCGGCTCCGCGAGCGATAGACGCCGCCCAAGCGCTATCGACGCAAAGCGAAGAGCCGTCGAAGGCGATGCCCATTGCACCCGGCTTCGAGGCCGTCGCCGCCAATGTCGAACGCGCCGCCAAGGCCTCGGCGCGGGATGCGCTGCCCGAGGCGACCAAGGTCACGGTGATCCAGCAGGAAACCCATCTGCCTCCGGCGCAGTTCAACGCCCCACAACAAATTGCCAATGCCGTCGTCGCCGAGCTGAAGGAATCTCCGGTGCCGGCGGCGTCCGCAGCTCCCGATTCTGCGGCATCCCAGACCTCCGCGCCGGACCAGCCGCTCAAGATCCTGACCATCAATCTCGAGCCGCCCGCGCTCGGCAACGTCACCGTTCGGCTTCGTCTCGTCGGCACCGAAGTGTCCGTCCACCTTGCCGCCGAGCGCAAGGACACGAGCCAGATGCTGGACCAGCGGCGCGACTCGATCCGCGAGCTCATGCAGTCGGCGGGCTACGTCGCCGACGTTGCCCCTGTCCAACACGGCTCGTTGGATGAATTCCAGAGCGGCACCGGCCAGTCGCAGTCGCAGCTCTCGGGCCAGCAACAGCCGTCGTCGCAGTCGCAAGGCACGTTCGGCGGCACGAGCACGTCGTCTGGACAATCGGACGGCGGCGCGAAGCAGACCCGACAGGAGCGCCAGTCCAACCAGGAGACGCGTCATGACCAGGACGTGGCGCCGCAGATTCGTCGCGGCCCTGTTTATCTGTAACGCCGGCGCCGCGGCAGCGGCGACCGACAATTCGCGCCCTTGCGAGCGCGAGATGGCGCGCGCGTCCCAGCAGCACGGGATTCCGCTCGGCATTCTCTATGCGGTCGGCCTGACCGAGACCGGGAGGCGCGGCGCGCTTTATCCCTACGCGCTCGGCGCCGAGGGACAGACCGTCTTCGCCAAGGACATGAACGACGCGATCGCGAATTTCGAGGCGATGCGAGCCAAGGGCATCAAGCTGATCGACCTCGGCTGCATGCAGATCAACCACTATTATCACGGCGACAAGTTCGCCTCGGTGCGGGCGATGTTCGATCCCGCCAGAAACGTCGACTACGCCGCGCGCTTCCTGAAGGAGCTCAAGCAGCGCGAGGGCAGCTGGACAATGGCGGTCGCCCGCTACAATGCGGGGCCCAACAACCAGCCGGCGCAGAAGCGCTACGTCTGTCACATCGTCGCTCATCTCGTCTCCAGCGGCTTCGGCGCGTGGACCGACAAGGCGCGCTCATTCTGTCAGGCCAAGACCACCTGAAGAGACGACCCGAGGAGCGACATCAAGTTGTGCATCGTTCCCGATCATCAGCCTCGCGCAAGCAACAACCCCCATTGTAACTGCAACCTACCAAAGGAGCCCAATTCATGAGCCTGTATGGTGTTATGCGCACCGGAGTTTCCGGGATGAACGCGCAGTCCAACAAGCTGTCGACGGTTTCGGACAACATCGCGAACGTCAACACCACCGGCTACAAGCGGGCTTCGACGGAGTTCTCCTCGCTGATCCTGAAGAGCGGCTCGGGCAATTACGATTCCGGCGCGGTCGAGACCACGGTCCGCTATGCCATCACCGATCCCGGCAACCTCCAGTTCACGACCTCGACGACGGACCTCGCGGTCCAGGGCAACGGCTTCTTCGTCGTGCAGGACCCGAACGGCAACAATTTCCTCACGCGCGCCGGCTCGTTCGTGCCCGACAGCACGGGCAATCTCGTCAACACGGCCGGCTTCCAGCTGATGGGCTACAACATCCAGAACGGTGCCGCGCCCAACGTCGCCGCCAACGGCTTCGGCGGCCTTCAGGTCATCAACGTCAACCAGATGGCGCTCCAGGCCGCGCCCTCGACCAAGGCGACCGTGGCGGCCAATCTCGATCCGAGCGCAACCGCGATCGCGGCTCCGGCCGGTCCGGCCAACTACACGTCGAAGACCTCGATGGTGACCTACGACAACATCGGCAATGCCGTGACGCTCGACGTCTACGCCGCAAAGACGGGCGCGAATACCTGGGATATCGAGGTCTACAACGGCGCAACCGCGCTGACGACGAGCGGCCCCGCGACCACGTTCACCTTCGACGTTACGGCGGTCGGCAAGGGTGCGCTGGCCGCCGCGAGCCCGACGTCGCTTTCGGTGGCGATCCCTGGCGGTTCTGCTGCCTTCAATATCGACCTCTCGGCGATGACGCAGGTCGCCTCCGCCTTCGACTTCAAGGCGACCGTCGACGGCAACGCTCCGTCCGCTGTCGAGAAGGTCAACATCGACGACAAGGGAGTGGTCACCGCGGTCCTCAAGAACGGCACCGAACTTCCGAGCTTCCAGATCGCGCTGGCGACCGTGCCGAGCCCCGACCATCTGACGCCCGAAGTCGGGAATGTCTATTCGCCGAACCTGGATTCCGGAAACGTGCAGGTCGGCCTCGCCGGCCAGGGCGGCCTCGGCACGATCCAGTCGGGCGCGCTGGAGGATTCCAACGTCGATCTCGCCGACGAATTGACCTCGATGATCGAGGCCCAGCGCGGCTTCACCGCGAACTCGAAATCATTCCAGACCGGCGCCGATTTGCTGGACGTGGTCGTCAACCTGAAGCGCTGATTCCCGCAGCGCTCGTCGCCGGCAAGAGCAGATCATGAACCTTACCGCCGCCCTCGAATCCGCCCGCTCCTCGCTCATGGCGTCGGGCATCCAGTCGTCGGTCATCTCGCGCAACATCGCCGGTGCCAGCTCCACCGGCTATTCGCGGAAGATTGCCGTGTTGGACAACCTGCCCGGGACCGGCGTCTATGTGGCGGGGATACAGCGCGCGGCCAGCTCGGGTCTCTACAACAACGTTCTGATCGCGACCTCGTCGTCGGCCGAGCAGAGCGCGATCCATGACGGCCTCCAGAAGATCGCATCCGCCACGGTGGACGATCCGGAACTCGACCAGTCGCCGACGGCGCAGCTCAATGCGCTGAAGCAGGCGCTCCAGCAATATGCCAACGCCCCGGACAACACCACGCTGGCGCAGGCGGCGGTTGCGTCAGCCAAGGACATGGCGACCGCGCTCAACCAGGCGACACAGACCGTGCAGTCGGTCCGTGAGGGTGCGGATGCCGACATGAAAACGTCGGTCCAGAACATCAACCGGCTGCTCTCCCAGTTCCAGTCCGTCAATACGGCGATCGTGAAGGGCACGATTTCCGGCGACGACGTCACCGACTACCTCGACCAGCGCGACAGCATCGTCTCCCAGCTGTCGCAGGAGCTCGGCGTCACGATGTCGATCCGCACCAACGGAGACGCGGCACTCTACACCGACAGCGGCGTCGTGCTGTTCGACAAGACGGCGCGGACGGTGAGCTTTGCGCCGACCAACGCCTATACGGCCGGCACCACGGGCAATGCGGTCTATATCGACGGCGTGCCGGTGACCGGCGCCAATTCGGTGATGCCGCTGAAGTCGGGCAAGCTGGCGGGCCTCGCCCAGCTGCGTGACCAGGACACGGTCACCTATCAGAGTCAGCTCGACGAGATCGCGCGCGGCCTGATCAATACCTTCAAGGAGAGTGATCAGTCCGGCGCGGCGCTGCCCGACGTTCCCGGTCTCTTCACCTATCCCGGCGCGCCGGCGATGCCGGCGAGCGCCACCGTCTCAGTAGGCCTCGCAGGCACGATCTCGGTTGCCGCGTCGGTCGATCCGGCCCTGGGCGGCAACCCGGATCTGCTGCGCGACGGTGCGATCAGCGGCAACGCCGCATACCAATACAACACCGCCGGCAACGGCGGCTATTCGACCCGGTTGCAGCAGCTCATCGGCGACATGGATGCGTCGCAGCCGTTCGATGCCACCACGCAAGGCAAGCCGAGCGGCAGCCTGATCGACTTCGCCTCGTCGTCAACGAGCTGGATCGAAAACCAGCGCAAGGCCGCGGACGACAACGTCACCTACCAGAACACGCTGCTCGACCGCAGCACTGCGGCGCTGTCGAACGTCAGCGGCGTCAACATGGACGACGAGATGTCCTTGATGCTTCAGGTCGAGCGCACCTATTCGGCGTCGTCGAAGATCATCTCGACCGTCGACGAAATGTTGCAGAGCCTGCTGGCTGCCGTGGGGAATTGAGCCATGATGAGCGCGAACTACATCTCGACGTTGATGCTGTCTTCGTCGTTGAGGTCCTCGATCACGAACAACCAGGCTGCGCTGAGCAAGGCGTCGACGGAGGCAACCACCGGCCGCTTCGCCGATATTGGCCTCGAACTTGGTGCCACGACCGGCAGCGACGTCACCCTGCGGGCGGATTGGAGCTTCGCCGATCAGCTCGTCGATACCAACGGGCTCGTCTCGGGACGCCTGGACGTGACGCAGAACCGGATCACCCAGCTCAGCACGACCGCAACGGACTTCCTCAAGGACCTGATCGCGGCCCGCAGCACCGACGGCGGCGGGCGGATCATCCTGCCGCCTGCGTCCTCCAATCTCCAGGATCTGATCGGCGCGTTGAACGTGTCCTATAACGGCTCGTACCTGTTCTCGGGCATCAACACGCAGAACCAGCCGATCACGGCTTACGCCGCCGGCTCGGCCAGCAAGAACCAGGTCGACTCCGATTTCCTTGCGACTTTCGGCTTCTCGCAATCCTCCGCCAGCGTGAGCAGCATCACCGCCGCTCAAATGCAGACCTTCCTCAACACCAGCTTCGATGCCGAGTTCGCGAGCCCGGCCTGGAACACCAACTGGTCAACGGCCACCGACCAGGTCATGCAAAGCCGGATCTCAACGACCGAGATCGCCGATACGTCCGTGAGCGCCAACCAGGCCGGCTTCCGCAAGCTCGCCGAGGCCTACACCATGATGGCGGATCTCGGGAACACGAACCTGAGCCAGGAGACGTTCCAGGTCGTCGTGGACAAGGCTATCGGCCTCGTCGGTAACGCCATCACGGACCTCGCTGCGCTCGGCGGCAGCGTCGGCACGGTCCAGCAGCGGCTCACCACCGCAACCAGCAAACTGAAGGCGCAGCAGGACATTCTGAACAATCAGATCGTCGGTATGGAGCAGGTCGATCCGGCGGAAGCCTCGGTCCGGGTCAACACCTTGCAGACCCAGATCCAGACGGCGCTCGCGCTGACCTCGCAGCTCCAGAAGATCAGCCTCATCAACTATCTCTGAGTCATAGCCCGTTCGTAAGGCCTGCAATCCTTGTCTTGTTATTCGGTCTCCTGCGCAGAGTTTTCCTGATGACGTTTGAAGCCTATGAAGCGGTCGTCGACGAGAGCGGCTATGAGGCGCGGGGCCGCGAGCGGCAGGCGCTCAGCCTCGGCATCGATCGGCTCGAGCGAATCCAGAAGGGGCGCTTCAGCTTCGAGGATCTGGTCGAGAGCCTGCTCTATGTGCGGCGGCTGTGGACGATCTTCATCGAGGATCTCGCGCATCCGGAGAACGGACTGCCGGACAAGCTGCGCGCCGACATCATCTCGATCGGCCTGTGGGTCGTCAAGGAAGCTGACCGCCTCCGCGAAGAGAAGTCGGACGACGTGATGCAGCTCATCGAAATCAACCGCCTGATCCGAGACGCTCTTTGATGAAGATATCCTTGCGCGCGGGTGAACGGGTCTACATCAACGGCGCGGTGCTGCGTGTGGACCGCAAGGTCTCGCTCGAACTCGTCAACGACGTGATGTTCCTGCTCGAAGGGCAGGTGATGCAGGCCTCCGACGCCACCACGGCGCTGCGCCAGCTCTATTTCATCGTCCAGCTCATGCTGATGAATCCGACCGACGTCCGGGATGCATCGGCCCTGTACGGGCAGCATCACGCGGCCCTGGTCGCGGTGTGCGAGAGCCACGAGATGCTGGTCGGGCTTGGCGCTGTCGACGAACTGGTCGGAGCGACGCGTTACTTCGAGGCGCTCAAGCGGATCCGGGCGCTGTTTCCGGTGGAGCAGGCCATCCTGGCGGGCGCCAAGACCGATTCCCCATCCGAAGCTGCCTGACAGCGGAGAGGCACATGAACGTCACCAGCGCGACCGATAGCACCGGCAAGTCGTCCAGTTCGACCGGTTCCACCACGTCGACGTCGAGCACCGGCGTCGACTACAACACGTTTCTTCAGCTGCTCATCGCCGAGATGAAGAACCAGGATCCGACCAATCCGATGGATACCTCGCAATATATGAGCCAGTTCGCGCAGCTCTCGTCGGTCGAGCAGGCGATGCAGACCAATACGAAGCTCGACGCACTGCTGTCTTCGCAGTCGCTGTCGCAGGCCGACGGCTTGATCGGAAAGACCGTCAGCTTCACGGACTCGACCGGAGCGACCTTCAGCGGCAAGGTCGCTTCGATTTCCATCAACAGCGACGGCTCCGTCGCGACCCTCGAGGACGGCACCAAGGTCGCCGTCGGGCCCGGTCTCACGATCAGCCAGTCATGAATGAACGGGACGCCCTCGACATCGTCCAGGCGGCGATCTGGACCATCATCGTCGCCTCCGGCCCTGCCGTCGGCGCCGCGATGCTGGTCGGCACCATCATCGCGCTGATCCAGGCCCTGACCCAGATCCAGGAGGTGACGCTGACCTTCGTTCCGAAGATCATCGTCATTCTCGTGGTCGTTGCCGTCTCCGGCTCCTTCATCGGGGCCCATCTCTCCACCTTCACCGAGATGGTCTATTCGCACATCGAGCGCGGTTTCTGATCCGGACGGCCCCGGCCACCACCCCCGCGTAAGCTTTGCACGGCAGATTACGCGCCGGATCCTCTGCCGGTGACCCATGGCCGATACGTTAGCTGCTAGCCTGCCGACCCCGCGACGATTGGGCGCCGACGCCTTCTTCGCGGGCGGCATCGTGGCCATGCTCACGATCCTGTTTCTGCCGATTCCGCCGATCCTGATCGACCTCGGCCTCGCCTTCTCGATCGCGCTGTCGGCATTGATCCTGATGGTCGCGCTGTGGATCCAGCGGCCGCTCGACTTCTCGGCCTTTCCGACCGTGCTGCTGATCGCGACGATCCTGCGCCTGGCGCTGAACGTCGCGACGACGCGGCTGATCCTGTCGCGGGGCGGGGAGGGCGAGCAGGCGGCCGGTCACGTCGTTGCCGGCTTCTCCAAGTTCGTCATGGGCGGCGACTTCGTCATCGGTCTGATCATCTTCGCGATCCTCGTCACGGTGAATTTCGTCGTGATCACCAAGGGTGCCACGCGTATCGCCGAAGTCGGCGCCCGCTTTACCCTGGACGCGATCCCGGGCAAGCAGATGGCGATCGACGCGGATCTGTCGGCGGGCCTGATCGACGACAAGGAAGCGCAGCGCCGGCGCCGCGAACTCGAGGAGGAGAGCGCGTTCTTCGGCGCCATGGACGGCGCCTCGAAGTTCGTTCGGGGCGATGCCATCGCCGCCCTGATCATCACGGCGATCAACATCTTCGGCGGCATCATCATCGGCGTCACCCATCACGGGCTGACGCTGTCGCGCGCCGCCGACGTCTACACCAAGCTCTCGGTCGGCGACGGCCTGGTGTCGCAGATGCCGGCGCTGATCGTGTCGCTGTCGGCGGGCCTGCTCGTCTCCAAGGGCGGCACCAGGGGCTCAGCCGAGCAGGCCGTGCTGCGGCAGCTCAGCGGCTATCCGCGCGCGGTGTCTGCCGCCGCGCTGATGATGTTCGTGCTCGCCTTGATGCCGGGGCTGCCGATGGCGCCCTTCCTGCTGCTCGGCGGCGTCATGGCATTCATCGGATACGCGCTGCCGAGGCGGCAGGCGGCGCGGGAGCGGAAAGAGGATGCGCGCAAGGCCGACGAGCGCGCCCAGTCCGAGGCCAAGGAATCCGTCAAGGAATCGCTCAAGACCGCGGAGATCGAGCTGGCGCTCGGCGGCCACCTTTCGGTCCATCTGCTGGGCTCGCGCACCGAGCTCGCGCACCGCGTGGCCAAGATTCGCAAGAAGTTCGCCAAGCAGTACGGCTTCGTGATTCCCGAGATCAAGCTCACCGACAATCTGTCGATCGACCCCAAGGGATACCAGATCAGGCTCCACGACACCCGCATCGCCCAGGGCGAGCTCCGGCTCGGCGAGGTGCTGGTGCTCGTCGACAAGGACGGCAAGCCCGACGTGCCCGGCGAAGAGGTGATCGAGCCGGCCTTCGGCATGAAGGCATTGTGGGTGACCGACGCGTTCACCGACGAGGTCAAGCGGCAGGGTTGCAAGCCGGTCGACAATCTGTCGGTGCTGCTCACGCATCTGAGCGAAGTGATCCGGGCCAATCTCGCCCAGCTTCTGTCATACAAGGATATGCGCGGCCTGCTCGACCGGCTCGATCCCGAATACAAGCGCCTGGTCGAGGACCTCTGCCCGTCGCAGATCTCGTACTCGGGCCTGCTGGCGATCCTGAAGATCCTGCTGGCCGAACGCGTGTCGATCCGCAATCTGCATCTGATCCTGGAGGCCATCGCCGAGATCGCGCCCCATGTGCGGCGCTCCGAGCAGGTCGCAGAGCACGTGCGCACGCGCCTTGCCCAGCAGATCTGCGGCGACCTCTCGGACAACGGCGTGCTCAACGTGGTCCGTCTCGGCAACCGCTGGGACCTGGCGTTCCACCAGAGCCTGAAGCGCGACGCCAAGGGAGACGTCGTCGAATTCGACGCCGATCCGCGCCTGATCGAGCAGTTTGCGACCGAAGCCAGCGCCGCGATCCGCAAGTTCACCGAGAACGGTACCAGCGTTGTGCTGGCGGTGACCCCTGAAGCCCGTCCCTATGTCCGGATGATCCTGGAGCGGGTGTTTCCGACGCTGCCGATCCTGTCGCATGTCGAAGTCGCGCGCAGCGCAGAGATCAGAGCGCTCGGAGCCATATCGTGATCAGCGGCCTCGCCGACAGCGTTCTGGTGACGTTCATCGTGTTCTGCCGCATCGGCGCCTGCCTGATGCTGGTGCCCGGCTATTCCAGCGTCAACGTCCCGGTCCAGGTCCGCCTGTTCGTCGCACTCGTCACAACGTTTGCGCTGACGCCGATCCTGATCGCTGTCCTGAAACCCCTCACGGACAATGCCGCGCCGCTGACGCTCGCGCTCCTGATCGGCTCAGAGCTCGTGGTCGGCAGCGTCATCGGGCTCGGCGGTCGCGTGTTCTTCCTCGCGCTCCAGACCATGGCCACCATGATGGCGGGCGCGATCGGGCTGAGCAACATCCCGGGAACGCCGATCGCCGACACCGATCCTGCGCCGGCTTTGGTGCCGCTGATCATGGCGGCCGTCACCACGCTGTTCTTCATGACCGACCAGCACTGGCAGGTCCTGCGCGGGTTGATGAACTCCTACGACGTCTGGCATCCCGGCGACAGGCTCGGCGGCGGCATGGCGCTCGACCAACTCGTCGGCCGGCTGTCCGAGGCGTTCGTGCTGACGCTGCGGATCACCAGCCCTTTCATCGTCTATTCGGTGATCGTCAACCTGGCGGTCGGCCTGATCAACAAGCTGACGCCGGCGATTCCGGTCTATTTCATCTCGGTGCCCTTCGTGCTGTGCGGAGGCTTCCTGCTGCTCTACCTCACCAGCGACGAGCTCTTGACGCAATTCATGCTCGGCGTCTCGTCGTGGCTGGCGGAGTGACCGGTCATGACGTCGCGCGCGGACAAGCTCGGCCGGATGGTCTCGCTCGTGAAGCTCCAGCTCCGGCTGTCCGAATGGCAGCTCGCGCAATTGCGGCAGCAGGAGAGAAGCTTGCAGGACGAGCAGGAATGGCTGGTCGGGACCCTGAACGACGGGACGCCCCCGGCGGGATCATCGAGCGAATCGATCGCGCGGCGCTTGAGCAGGACGAGCGTCGGCGCACGCGCGGTTCAGGCCCAGGCCTCGCAGCAGCTCGACCAGGTCCGCGCGGAGAGCCGCCGTATGAAGCAGCTCGAACAGGTCGCGAAGGCGGCACTCGCGGAAAAGCTTCGCGACGCCGAAAAGCGATCGCTCGAGGAGATGACGGGAACCAGCCTCATTGTGCGCGAGTGGACGCCACGGCCAGCCAACCGGACCAAGACATGATCGTAACAGCGACAACCGACCTCGTTCTCGACGTTCTCGATGCGGCCGACCCGGTAGCGCAGCGCGCGGCGACCGCCAAGCTCGACGGGCTGAAAGCCTCCGATGCCGATTTCGCCGCCACGATGGATGCGGAGGTGGGCAAGGCTGCGGCGGCGGCCGATCAAGCGGCGACGAAGCTTTCGGAAGCGCAGCCGGGTGCGGTGAACGGGGCTCCGGTGCCGGTGATCAAGGCGCCGGCTTCGGGCGAAGTGTACCGGAAGTTCGAAGCTTTCATTCTCCAGACCTTCGTCGAGACGATGTTGCCGAAGGAGTCGGAGGAGGTCTTCGGCAAGGGCACGGCCGGCGGCGTCTGGAAGTCGATGCTGGCGGAGCAACTGGGTGCTCAGCTGGCGAAGGGCAAGGGAATTGGCATTGCCAAGCAGCTCGCCGCCGCGCATCCGGCGGGGCCTGACGTTACGGGCAAGGGCGGATGACGATCCGGAAATGGAAGACAGAAGTTGAAGGGTGAATTTCCTATGCAGGCACAAGATGGCGCGGCGACCCTGGTGATGGAACAGCCGGTCGTGGAAACCGGGGCGATGACGACGGCAGCCGCGACGACCGACGTGCTGTTGCCCGTGCCGCTGCCGAATGGCGGCGGCGAGATCGTGAGCGACGGCGCGGACGCGGCGAGATCCGACGAGGTGCGCGGCCTGCTGGCCGCGATCCGCCGGCTCGAAAGCATCGTCGAGGAGGAGACCGCCGCGCTCTCGACGGGCAATAAGATCGATTTCGACGATTTCAGCGCCCGGAAGAGCCGGAGCATGCTGGAATTCGTCCGCTTGATGCGGGCACGAATGCATCTCGGCGGCGAGGTCGAGATCACCGAGGAGATCCAGCGGTTGCGCGAGAAGCTTGAACGGAATCGCGCCATCCTCGAGATGCATTACGACGCGGTACGCGAGGTTGCGGCCATCATCGTCAAGGCCATCAGGGACGCCGAATCGGACGGCACCTATACCGGTCGCGCAGCACAGGACGGAAAATGATCAGACTCGTGCTGGCCGGGCTCTGGGTATGCATCCTCACCGCGGGCACGAGCTATGCCGTGGCCTATTGGAAGGAAAACGGCAGCCTGCTGCCGGCGAAAGACGAATATCTCGAGGGGCTGCAGTACCAGAAGACGCGGGCGCTGAGCGTGCCGATGGTCGAGGGCGGCAACGTGCAGGGCTATATCGTCGCGCGCTTCGTCTACACCGTGGATGCGAGGACCTTGCACCAGCTCACCGTTCCGCCGGAGCCGTTCGTCGTCGATGAGGCCTTCCGCAGGATCTATGCCGACGACCGCCTCGACTTCAGAAAGCTCGCCCGTTACGATCTTTCCATCCTCACGACGGCCATCAAGCAGCGCGTTAATGAGCGGATGCAGGCGGAAATCGTCCAGGACGTCCTGGTCGAGGATTTCAACTACGTGTCGAAGGACGAATTCCAGCAGAAGCCCTGACGCACCAGCCGGCTCCGGAGCGTCGCGGGACCGTGCCTGCGTTCGCCGCTTCTATCGTTGAAACTACAACGGCCTCTGCGAAATTGGTTAGCAGAGGCCGTTGTCGGTTTCGAGGGTGTGCGCCCCGCCGGTTCAGTTTCCAGCCGGATACGCCGCCGGGGCGGCATGTGCCCGGTTCAGGAGAATGCCGACCTCGTCGAGCTCCTGCATCGGCACGTCAATGGTCTCGCCGGCCGGGATGTTGAGGCGGTATCCGACGTAGCGCCGGGCCACGATCGCGTCGAAGCCGAGGCGGTCACGAAGTTTCTTGCGCAGCTTGCTGACGTGACTCTCGATGACGCTCTCGTCGAAGGTCGACTCGAAGATGCCGTAGACCGCGTTGAAGATCTGCGTCTTGGTGATCCACTTGCCGTGGTTGCTGACCATATATTCGAGAATGCGCAGTTCGCGGCGGGGCAGGGTGAGGGCGTGGCCCGCGATCTCGGGGTCACGTCCGTTGAAGAAGACCTGGATCCTGGTCTCGCAGGGCCTCGGCAGTTCGCCCACGCGACGGCGCGCGATCGCGGCCGTTCGGGCGAGGATCTCGCGGAGATGAATCGGCACGTGCACGACGTCATCGACGCCCGATTCGAACAGCTCGAGCGTGTTCTTGAGCATCTTCTGGCCGCTCATGGCGATGATGGGCGCCGAAGAGCGCTTGCGCATCGCCCGCGGCAGGCTTCCACGGGCGTCGCAATCCCCGAGGAGGAACGCGTCCACCGCAGCCAGATCCGATTCACTCGCAGATTGCAGCCAGTCCCAGAATTCTCCGGAGGAGAAGCCGATCGACGATACACCTTCGCGAACGAGCCCTCCGACGTAGCTGTTCGCGACGCTCTCGCGATCATCAACGATAATATACATCAGTCTTTCGCCCCTGTTTCGCAACTGTTGCGGCCGGTTGTTTGTTGTGATGCCCCGGCTCGGCAACGATGCTGTTTGACGACATTCCTTCCCGCGAACCGTTATTATGGTTTCGATATTCGCGGGCAGCCCTACGCATTCAGTGCCTGCGTCTCGCAGGCCTGCTACTTCGACTCGATACTGAACGCTTACTGCGTGAGGCCCGGCGGGTGTCTTACGGATCACCCCGCGGAGCGGATTGAGAAAGCGACCTAGAACAGTTGCGCCAGGTTGCTCATCGCGTCCGAACGCTACTGCACTGTGTCGATCTCCTCGCCAACTGGCGAGAATCACTTGAGTAGGACCGTAACAATTGCCGATTTCCGATCAAGCGTGCGCAACAAAGCGATTGCTACACGTGCTTGATGCTGTTGGTTTGTTTCGGGTTGTTTCTTTGTATATCCAATCGCATCAGTTGATTTGGAATTCGAACTAGTTTTGCACCGTGGCGGTTCTAAAGTTCCGCATCCCCGTATGATTGCAGCTATTTTGGGTGGTCTTGCAGGTCATGCACATCGAGTGGTTTTCAACCCGGGATTGACTCTCGCCGTCGCGTTTCCATGTGCGACAATTCGACTCATTATGGCGAGATGACTCCAGTTTGGCGAAATCTTGGCGGGTGTGTGTCTTTCGAGTCGCACTCTCGCCACGTGTATGACTCGTCGGACTCATGTGACGTCGTCGCACGCGATGAAAAGTTTTCGATACGCACGTTTCGGGCAAGCTTCGGCAAATAACGTCATCGTCCGACAGATCGAACCGAACGGAGCATTCCCGCATGTTGTCCGATGGACAAGCTCGTCCCAACGCGACCGCTGATGTTTCCGCAGCGGCGAAGCCGGCTGCGGAGGTGCGCGATGTCAGGGACAATACGGCGCGAGCCCCCAAGCCCGCTGCGAATACCAAGCGTGTGTCGGCGGCAGCGAGTGACGAAACTCTGGCAAAAGAGGCGCTCGAGGGTCTGAAGCGTATTCGCGCCAAGGCGCGCCTCGACAAGATGGCGATACCGAAGCCCGCGCCGACCGTGATCAAGCCGGCAGTGATCGTGGCCAAGCCGCCGCCGCCGCGCCCGACATGGGTTGCGCCGCTCGCCACATTGGCGGTCGCTTCGATCCTGGTGGTCTGTGCCTGCACCGGCGTGATCGCCTATCTCACCACGCAGCCCGCCCAGAGCAGCGTCGCAGCCAATACGGAGATCAGGATTCTGCGCGAGACGGTGGCGCAGCTACGCAAGCAGGTGTCGGGCGTGTCCGAAAATCTCGACGGCCTGCGCACCGCGGTCGATCAATCAAGCAAGGCAACCAATGACCGTTTTGGCCGTTTCGCCGAGAACCTGGATCGCATAGAACGGGTGAGTTCGTCCTCGACGGTGAAGCTCGACAAGCTCGCCCTGGCCCAGGACCAGGCTCCGACGCCCGCCGCCTCGCAACCGCAACAGCCAGTGCCGATGATGGCTTCGGTCGCGGCACCCGAGATCACGGGATCGGTGCCTCCATCCGAGCGCGGGTCGGCACCGCGAAAGGCGGTCAAGGGCTGGTCGGTCCGCCAGGCCTATGAGGGAATTGCGATCCTGCAGGGCCCCAACGGCGTCATCGAGGCCGTGCTGGGACAGCAGGTGTCCGGCCTTGGCCGCATCGAGGAGATCAGAAGCGAGAACGGACGTCTGGTGGTGGAGTCCAGCGGGGGCGTCATCTATTCGTCACGAAAGGCGGCACCCTGATCGAAGGCCGCTTCTATTGACGGTGATGCTCGAAGCTGGTGCATAGCAGATCGACCTCCGCCTCCGCGATCGGCGCGCGAAACAGGCGGCAGCTGAACTCGACCGTCGTCTTGCTGTCCGTCGTGGTGCGGTCTTCGCGGAGGAAGATGCATCGCTTGCAAACGTCGGTGTGATGCCGCTGTTCTGCGGCGTCCGACTGATCCAGCACATGCCGGAACGTGTCGCGGAAGCGGATCTTTGCCTCGTCGTCGAGTACGTCGATCGCCTCGACGAGGACGTTGACGGGGTCGCGCACCAGGAACTTCTTGCCCTGCAGCGTGACGCTCAGCATCACCGAGCGCTTGTCCTTGGCCGAGCGCTTTCGCTCGACATAGCCGAGCCGCTCCAGCTCGCCGATGATGAACGAAGCAGTGCCACGCGTGGTGCCGACGTAACTCGCGAGCGCCGACGGTGTTCGGGAAAATCGGTTGGCGCGGGACAGGAAACGCAGCGCCATCCACTCGCGGTCGCGCAACCCGTGCTTGGCGCCTTCGAACCACAGGATCCGCGCGGCCTGCTCCAACAGTTCAATCGATTCGCGAGCCAAGTTCATTTCAATTCCAGGTCGGATAAAGCTTTATTCAATTGAGCCTTTGGTAGCGCAATCTGGGTGGACGAGGATGAATCTCTCGGGCGATCCTTCCTCCGTTGCCGGAAGGCAGACCGCGCGCGGGAAGAGCCTTGGTTCTGCGGAGGGAACTTCCGGACGTGGAACTAGAGCTTCACAAAGAAAGTTCGAGTAAATCGCCTCGCTCAACTCTTCCGATAATTTCAGTCAAATGACCGCAGTTCGCGCGCGGATCTCCGATGGCTTGCGATGCGGGAGCAACATGATGTGTTGTTGCGGCTACGGCAGAGCTCATTTGTTGCCGCGACGTGCTTCGAATTGCGCGACGAGGCGCATCGGCTGCAACTCCCGGCAGCGCAAGTCAGGACGAGGGAACCGCCATTTTCGGTTAATGGATGTTGCGCCGCAGCGCAGCCAGCCGGTTAAATCCGAAATACGATCGGGCCTGGGAATGCCAGCGTGCCGTCCGTGATCGAGCAAGCAAACCGTTCAGCGTCTTGTTGCGACGAGCCTGATGCCCGAGGCCGCGCCGGTGAAACAGCGCCGCAAGCAGGCCTGATGGCGGCAGCGCTCGCAGGCTGGTGATTTGCGTTTGGCCGGCAACCAAGGGCGAATGCGCCGCCTGAAGGATCGGGGCCAGGCATCAGGAAGGACCGACCGATGAGTCTCGAAACCACCATCACATCCGACGTCGTCGGGCTGACGAAAGTCGCCCCGGTCTCGCGTCGCGGCTTCATGAGCGTCACCGCGGCTGTAGCCGCCGGCTACACGCTTGCGGCCGGGCCGGTCCGCGCCGAGGTGATCACGACAGACACCAACGGTCTCCAAACCGGCGATGCCAGGATCAAGGTCGGCTCCGAGGAGATGCCTGCATATTTTGCCCGCCCCGCCGGCAATACCAAGGCGCCGGTGATCATCGTGGCGATGGAGATCTTCGGCCTGCACGAATACATCAGGGACGTGACGCGGCGCCTCGCCAAGCTCGGCGCATTCGCGGTCGCGCCCGACTATTACTTCCGCAAGGGCGTCGATCTGACAAAGGTCACCGACATCAAGGACCTGCTGCCGGTCGTCAATGCCAAGCCGGACGCGGAGCTGCTGTCCGATCTCGACGCAACGGCGGCGTGGGCAGGATCACAAGGCGGCGATACCACGAAGCTCGGCATCATCGGCTTCTGCCGCGGCGGTCGCACGGTCTGGGAATATGCCGCCCACAGCGGCACGCTCAAGGCCGGCGTCGCGTTCTATGGTCCGCCGGTCGATGCGCCTAATCCGCTGTGGCCGAAGAGCCCGATGCAGCTCGCGCCCGAGATGAAGGCGCCGGTGCTCGGCCTCTATGGCGGCGCCGATACCGGCATTCCCGTCGCCCAGGTCGAGCAGCTCAAGGCCGCGCTCGAGCGGAACAAGAAGACGGCCGAATTCAAGATCTATCCGGAGGCGCCGCATGGCTTCTATGCCGACTACCGCGGCAGCTACCGCAAGGACGCGGCGGAAGATGCCTGGAAGAAGGCGCAGACCTGGTTCAAGAAATACGGCGTGTTGAGCTGACGCTGAGGCATGATC
Source organism: Bradyrhizobium sp. Bra78 (assembly GCF_024519855.1). Lineage (NCBI taxonomy): Bacteria > Pseudomonadati > Pseudomonadota > Alphaproteobacteria > Hyphomicrobiales > Nitrobacteraceae > Bradyrhizobium > Bradyrhizobium sp. Bra78. The sequence goes on from NZ_JALJRE010000001.1 coordinate 190,277, forward strand.
CGGAAAAGTGTGCAGCGGCTTTCCGACAAGATCATGCTCAAACAATTCACGAGGGCGGCCCGAGCGGCCGCCCTTGCTATTTTAAGGCGCCGGTCTCACTTCACCATCGCGCCATAGACGATGTCCTGGACCTGCTCGCGGTAATATTTCCTGAGCTCGCCAGGTGCCGCTGTTCCCACCACGACGACGAGACGTTCCTTGGGGTCGCAGAAGAACTGCGTCCCGTAGGCGCCATTCCAGGTGAACTCGCCGGGATTGCCGGGAACCGATGACAATCCCTCGCTGGTCCGGACCGCGACCGCGAGGCCAAAGCCGAAGCCGGCGCGATGCGGCTCGACATTCGCCACGTTGTTCTTGATCTCGGGACCGAGATGGTTGGTCGTCATGTGATGCACGGTCTTCGGGGAGAGGATGCGCTGGCCGTCGAGATCGCCGCCGTTGAGCAGCATCTGGCCGAAGCGGATGTAGTCGCCGACCGTCGCGAACGAGCAGGCGCCGCCGCAGTCGAACCTGGTAGGCGTATCCAGCAGCTTGATGGCCTGCGGCTTGCCGGTCAGCGGATCGTTGCCGAACGGGCGGGCGAGGCGCGGGCGCTGTACGTCGGTCGGATGAAAGGTCGCATCCTTCATGCCGAGGGGTTGCCACACATTGGCGGCGAGATAGTCTCCGAGCTTCTGCTCGCTGACCTTCTCGACGACGGCGCCGAGCACGTCGATGGAGAAGCCGTATTCGAATTCGGTCGAGGGCTGATGCGCCAGCGGCAGCTTCGTGATGCGGTCGATGAACGCCTGGGTGTCGCCTTCGATCGCCGGCGCGACGCCATCAGGATATTGCCGCGCCACCGGGCTAGATGAGTCCGGGCGGCCGCCATACATCAATCCGGACGTATGCCGGTAGAGATCGTGGATGAAGATCGGCGAGGCCTGCGACTCGAGCTTGAGCGAACCGTCGGCCTGGACGACGCCGACCTTCATGCCGGCAAAGCCGGGATAGTAGTCCGACAGCTTGGCCTGGAGCGGCAACTTGCCTTGTTCCATCAGTGTCAGGCCCGCGACCGCGGCCATCGGCTTGGTCATCGAGGCCAGCGCGAAGATCGCATCGACGGGCATTGGCGTGCGCTTGTCCGGATCGAGCATGCCGTAGGCCCTGTAGTGCACGAGCTTGCCGTCCCGCGCCACAGCCACGACCGCGCCGGGCACGCGCTTGGCGGCGATCTCGCGGGCGAAGAAATCGTCGAGGCGGGTGAGGCCCTGCTTTGAGAAGCCGGCATCGTCGGGATTGGCTTCGGGCAGCGGCGCGGCTTGCGCTGGACCGAACGTGATGACGGCAGCCGCCGCGATCATGGCGATCGTCTTCTTCATTGTTTCCTCCCAAGGCGAGCTCGTTATGCAGTGGCCCCGCTCAACGGGTAGATCAAGGCCGCGCTGGCGCGAAGTCAAGCGCGAGCACGGCATGTCTGGGGCGGCGGAGATGCCGACCCCTATCGTCCTTCCCCCGCGCGCCATAGCGCATCCAGGGCGTGGCGGTAGCTCGGATAAGCAAGCGTGACGCCGAGCTCGCGCTTCAGTCTAGCGTTGCAGACGCGGGCGCTGCTGGCATAGAAGCTGCGGGCCATCGCCGACATCTCGGCCGTCTCGAACGCCTCTTCGGGCGGCGGTGCAACATTCATCAGCTCCGCCGCGTAAGCAATCACGTCCTGCGGCGGCGCCGGCTCGTCGTCGCAGACATTCCAGGTGCCGCCGCCCGGGCGATGAATGGCGGCCATGATCGCGCTCGCGATGTCGTCGACATGGATGCGGTTGAAGACCTGTCCCGGCTTGATGATGCGCCGAGCTGTTCCAGCGCGCAACGTCACCAGCGCGTTGCGGCCGGGGCCGTAGATGCCGGCAAGCCGCAGGATCGCGACATTGCCGTGCGCCGCGTCCCTCCAGGCCTGCTCGGCAGCAAGGCGCAAGCGCGCGCGCTCGAGGCTCGCCTGCGGCGGCGTGCTCTCGTCGACCCACCCGCCGGCGTGATCACCATACACGCCGATCGTGGACAGATAGACGATCTTGCGGTGGCGGCCCGCCGCCAGCACGCCGGGAAAGGCCTTGATTGCGGGATCGCCGGTGCCGCCGGGCGGGATCGAGACGAGAAGGATATCGGCGTCGCGGATGCGTTCGACTGTCTCGCGTGCCGGACCGCCGCCGGAGAAGGCATGTGTCGCGATGCCGGCAAGGTCGTTTCGTGTTCCGGGATCGCGCACAGTGCCGGCGATATGCGTGAAGGTGCCGCCAAACCTGCGGACGAAATGCCGGGCGCTGTAGCCGAGGCCGAGGATGAAGAGCCGCATGCGTCTGCCGTTCTGGTCGGAGTTCCCGTTCGCGCGAGCTGCGCATCCTCGCTCATAAGAGATTTTTGGGTCCGGCAAAAGATATTGCGATTTGTCCCGCGCGCCAGTGCGGGCGATGCTTGCCTGTCACAGAGGGGACAGGATGAATGCGTCGATCATGCGGGCAGAAGCCCCCGCCACGGTGCCATTGGACGCTGCGGAGCTGATCCGGAGCGCCGCCGCGCTGATCTTCGATGTCGACGGCACCTTGGCCGAGACCGAGGAGCTGCATCGGCAGGCCTTCAACCATGCCTTCACCCGCCATGGCCTCGACTGGCAGTGGGACCGTGCCGTCTACAAGGACCTGCTGCGGGTCACCGGCGGCAAGGAGCGCATCCGCGCCCACCACGAAAGGCTGCGGATCGCTGCGCCATTGTCGGACGAAGACATCGCTGCGCTCCATCGCGTCAAGACCGCACAATACGCCGAGCTGGTCGCGACCGGCTGCTGCCCCTTGCGGCCGGGCGTGACGGAACTCCTCGCTGCTGCAAAGGCGCGCGGCCAGCGGCTCGCGATCGCAACCACCACCTCGCACGGCAACATCGATGCGCTGCTGTCGCGGGCGCTGGGAACGCGCTGGGCGGCGGACTTCGACGCGATCGTGGCCGGCGATGACGTGCGCCAGAAGAAGCCGGCGCCGGATGTCTATCTCGAAACGCTGGCCCGGCTGAACCTGGAGGCTTCCGACTGCGTCGCGATCGAGGACTCAGCCAACGGGCTGATCGCGGCCTCGCGCGCCGGCATTCCGGTCCTCATCACGCGGAGCATGTTCTTCAGCGACGATGATTTCGGCGATGCACGGTTCGTGCTGGATGATTTGTCGGAACTCGGGGCCGCCAAATGAAAAAAACAACAAAACAACCCCATGCACAGTAGAACGCGCCCGCGGGCCGGCCGCCTTCAGTGGACCCGGTGGCTCGCTCTATCGTCTTCGCCCTGCTCGACAATCTGCGCAATTGGGCTCGACTGATGATGCACAAGGCGCCAGCCGTCGCCGACGCGCCGAAAATGATTGGCGGCGGCCAAAGCGGTGCCGTCGACGATCTCGATGCAGAGCACGCGCGCGCTGTCGCCATCGACGATCGCCTGCGGTTCGGCGCAGACGATCTGCGGCCGCTCCGGATTTTGCAGGATGTCGCGCCAGCTTCCGATCACGGTGGCGCGGCCGATGATGGCCGGCCAGCCGGGGTGGATGCAGGAAATGGCGTCATCGTCCGCCCACATCCGCTCCATGCCGTCGAAGTCGCCCTTTGAAAAGGCGGCGTAGAAGGCCGCGTTCGCGGCGATGACCTTGCTGTCCTTTGCCATGCCTTTCGGGTGGGGCAACGACAGCCAAAAATCAAGCGCGACTTCCGTCGGTTTTGACCGCAGTGCAGCATTGCCCGCTTTGAAGTCACGCCGAGATGAGCATCGCCACCGCGCGCCGCGCGCCGTTCTTGTAAAGCCGGTCGAGCGCCGCGGTCACGGCCTCGCGCAGGCGCGGCTCGGCGGCCAGCGGTCCGAACACCTTCTCGATCCCGAGCAATGCGGGCGCGAGCCGTTCGGCGACAGGCCCGGCCTCGCGTGCCAGCGCCGCGAGGTCGCCGGCAAGCGGATCGCGCACGTCGATCGCGCGGCCCTGCTCGTCGAGGGCTGTGACGTAGCGCATCCAGCCGGCCACCGCGAGCGCATGCGTTGCGATCGGAAGGTTTCTGGCGAGACGGTCCTGCATCGCGCCGAGCAGGCGCTGCGGCAGCTTTTGCGAGCCGTCCATCGCAATCTGCCAGGTGCGGTGATGCAGGGCAGGATTGGCAAAGCGCTCGAGCAGCGAGGCACGATAGGCGGCAAGGTCGGTGCCTGCAGGCATCGTCAGCGTCACCGCGGCTTCTTCCATCACCTGTGCGGCGAGGCGGGCGAAATGCGGATCCAGCATCGTGTCGGCGATGGTCTCGTAGCCCGCGAGATAGCCGAGATAGGCCAGCGCCGAGTGGCTGGCGTTGAGCAGTCGCAGCTTCATCAGCTCGAACGGCTTGACGTCGGTGACGAGCTCGACGCCCGCGGCGGCAAGATCAGGCCGTCCCGCTGTAAAACGGTCTTCGACCACCCATTGCGTGAAGGGCTCGGTCATGACGGGCCATGCATCGCGCATGCCGAGCGCGGTCGAGACCATATCGCGGTCGGCATCATTCGTCTCCGGCACGATGCGATCGACCATGGTCGACGGGAAGGCGGCGCTATCAGCGATCCACTTGCCGAGATCCTTCGAGCGCAGTGCCGCGAACTGCGTCACGATCCGCTGCACGGTATGGCCGTTGGCGGCAAGGTTGTCGCAGCACAGCACGGTGAAGGGCGCGAGTCCCTGCGCCCGCCGCCGCGCCAGCGCAGCCACGATGAAGCCGGGTGCCGAGCGCGGCGCGTCGAAATTGTTGAGATCGTGCACGACATCGGGATGGCGCTCGTCGAGATCGCCGGTCTGCGGCGTGTGGCAATAACCCTTCTCGGTGACGGTGAGCGAGACGATGCGGATGGCGGGATCGGCCATCCGCTCGACCAGCGCTGCCGGCTTCTCGCGCGCGACCATGCTGTCGAGCAGCGCGCCGATCACGCGGTGCCCGGTGCCTTCGGCTGCACGCACGGCGACAGTGTAAAGATGGTCCTGCGGGGCGAGGGCGTCGCGCGTATCCGGGCTACGCAGGCTCGCGCCGACGATGCCCCAGGCGTTGCTGCCTGCGGCAAGACAATCGTCGATGACGACCGCCTGATGGGCGCGATGGAAAGCCCCAAGGCCGAGATGCACGATGCCGGGCGTAACGCGCGAACGGTCATAGGCCGGGCGGCGGATAGCCTGCGGCAACCGCTCGAGATTGGCGCTGCCAAGGCGCATGGACGTCTCCCTTTGCTTTGGCCGCTGCTTGACATGGCGCCCGTCCTCGGTCAATGCTCCGGTCAATTGGTAAGACCAATTCTCCAAAATTGGCGGGCCGCCGGGGGAAGCCTCCCCTGCGAGACCCTTTAGGGAGGACCAGCGTGCCGCTGGAAGCTGTGGAGGCGAGACGGCTTTATCGCCAGGTCGCCGATCAATTGCGAAGCCTGATCGACAGCGGCGAGTACGCGGTCGGCAGCCGCTTGCCGACCGAGCGCGAACTCGCCGAGCAGCTCAAGATCTCGCGGCCGACCGTGCGCGAAGCCCTGATCGCGCTCGAGGTCGAAGGCCGCCTCCGCATCCGCGTCGGCTCCGGCATCTATGTGATCGAACCGGCGGCCGTTGCGGCGCCCGCAACCGCCGCAGTGATCGAGGGGCCGTTCGAGCTGCTGCGCGCCCGCGAATTCCTGGAAAGCGCGATCGCCGAACAGGCCGCGCGCGTGGCGACGAAGGACGACATCGCGCGGATCGACGCTTCCGTTCTAGCGATGGAGAATGTCGAGCATCCCGGCGAAGCCTCGATGGTCCACGACCGTGCCTTCCACGTCGCGATCGCCGGAAGCCTCGGCAATGCGGTTCTCGTGCGCGTGGTCGGCGAACTGTTCGACCAGCGCCTCAATCCCTATTTCGCGCAGCTTGCGCATTATTTCGAGAGCCCAGGCACGTGGCGCACGGCGCTCGACGAGCATCGCGCCGTGCGTGACGCCATTGCGGTACACGATCCGCAAGCTGCCCGCGATGCCATGCGCGATCATCTGGCGCGCTCCCAGGAACGCTTTGCGCAGAATTTCGGCGCCGAGACCGCGGCAGGATCGTCCGCCGGGCGAGGCCAGGCGGCGCGATCTCCACCAACGCCGGCGGGATCAAAACGAGCGCCGAAGAAGCGGGCCAAAAAGGAAGCCAAGAGCGGCAGCGCGCGACAGCGATGAGATTGGGCGGCCCGTCTCGGTTTTGGGCGGGCGAACAAGAAGCAGACTTTAGTCAGTGGAGGATAAGTCAGTGTTGAAGAAAATGACGATGGTGCTGGCGACTTCGGTCGCGGCGATGTTCGCGACGACCCATGCCGGCATGGCGCAGACCAAGCTGAAATGGGCGCATGTCTACGAGACCTCGGAACCGTTCCACACCGCTTCGGTCTGGGCCGCGCAGGAAATCGGCAAGCGCACCAACGGGCGCTACCAGATCGACGTCTATCCGGCATCCCAGCTCGGCAAGGAAGCCGACATCAACCAGGGCCTCTCGCTCGGCTCGGTCGATATCATCATTTCCGGCTCGAGCTTCGCGGCCAAGAGCTTTCCGCCGATCGGCGTGACCTACTATCCCTACACCTTCCGCGACGCCGACCATCTCCTCGCCTACACCAAGAGCGACATCTTCAAGGAGCTCGCCAAGGGCTATGAGGACAAGAGCGGCCACCACATCGTCGCCGTGACCTATTACGGCGTGCGCCAGACCTCGTCGAACAAGCCGATCAAGACCTGTGCCGACCTCAAGGGCCTGAAGATGCGCGTGCCCGACGTTCCGGCCTATCTGGCGATGCCGCGTGCCTGCGGCGCCAACACCGCGCCGATCGCGTTTGCCGAAGTCTATCTTGCGCTCCAGAACGGCACCGTCGAGGCGCAGGAGAATCCGCTGACCACGATCGAGGCCAAGAAGTTCTACGAGGTGCAGAAGCACATCGTGCTCACCGGCCACATCGTCGACCACCTCAATACGGTGGTGGCGGGCGCGCTCTGGAAGAAGCTGAGCGACGAGGACAAGAAGATCTTCACGGACGTGGCGCAGGAGGCTGCCGCCAAGGCGACCGCGGAAATCAAGCAGAACGAAGCCAAGCTGGTCGCCTTCTTCAAGGAGAAGGGCCTGACCGTGACCGAGGTCGACAAGAACGAGTTCCGCGACGCCGTGCTGAAGAACGTCGCGTTCGAGACCTTTGGCTATCGCAAGGCGGATTGGGAGCGAATCCAGGCGGTGAAGTAGCGACCTTGTCGTCATTCCGGGGCGGTCCGCAGGACCGAACTACGGTGCGCAATAGCGCACCTGAGAATCTCGAAGTTCCGGGTCCGGTGCTAGCGCACCAACCCGGAACGACGCGTTGCAGGTTTTGAGGAGCATCCCCATGTCCACCGCCGAAACGCACCGGCAGATCACCGCGGACGAGATCGCCCATACCTTCGAGGAGGAGGCGGCGCCGAAGGTCGATCTCGGCATCTACGCTTTCGAGGACTGGGTGGCGCTGGCGATCTTCTGGGTGATGGCGCTCGCCGTCTTCCTGCAGTTCTTCACGCGCTACGTGCTCAACGACAGCTACGCCTGGACCGAGGAGATCGCGACCTACTGCCTGATCGGCGTGGTCTTCATCGGCTCCTCGATGTGCGTGCGGCTGTCACGGCACATCCAGGTCGATCTGATCTATCGCTATCTGCCGCATCTACCGGCGCGCGCGCTGTCGACCGTCATCGACCTGATCCGGATCGCATTCTTCGGCTACGCCATCAAGCTGGTCTGGGTCTACATCCAGATCATCGGCGATGAATCGATGACCACGATCAATCTTCCCAAGGACTACGTCTACTACGCGGTGCTGCTCGGCTTCGTGCTGATGTTCGTGCGCTCCGTGCAGGTGGCGGTGCAACATCTGCGACAGGGCTACTCGATCCTCGAACGTCCCGGCGCCTACGACGGTTTTGAAGGATAAAGTCATGCTGCTGTTGCTTGGAGGCTTCCTCATCCTGATGCTGCTCGGCGTACCCGTGGCGATCGCCATGGCCTCGTCGTCGCTGCTCTACATCCTCGTCAGCGGGGTGACGCCCGACGTCACGCTGGCGCAGCGCATGATTGCCGGCGTCGAGAGCTTTCCGTTGCTCGCTGTGCCGTTCTTCATCCTGGCCGGCAACCTCATGAACATCGCCGGCGTGACCGGCCGCATCTACAAATTCGCGGTCGCGCTGGTCGGCTGGATGCGCGGCGGCCTCGGTCACGTCAACATCATCGGCTCGGTGATCTTCTCCGGCATGTCCGGCACCGCGATCGCGGACGCCGCCGGTCTCGGCACCATCGAGATCAAGGCGATGAAGGACCACGGCTACACCACCGAGTTCTCGGTCGGCGTCACCGCGGCCTCCGCGACGCTCGGTCCGATCATCCCGCCGTCACTGCCTTTCGTGATCTACGGCATGATGGCGAACGTCTCGATCGGTGCGCTGTTTTTGGGCGGCGTCATTCCCGGCGTCGTCCTGACCCTGCTGATGATGGCGACCGTCACTTATTTCGCCCACAAGAACAAATGGGGCAGCGACACCCCGTTCTCCTGGCCGCAGCTCGGCTCGGCCGGCCTCGAGATCGCCATCGTCCTGGCTTTCCCGCTTGCGATCTGGCTGATGGTGGTTGCCGGCATGTCGACCAACATGGCGGTCGTCATCGGCCTCGGCGTGCTGCTCGCGATCGACTGGTACTTCGACTTCTCCGCGGTGATGGCGCTGATGGCACCGGTGATCCTGATCGGCGGCATGACGCTCGGCTGGTTCACGCCGACGGAGGCCGCGGTCGCCGCCGTGATCTGGTCGCTGTTCCTCGGCCTCATCCGCTACCGCACCATGACGCTGAAGACGGTGGCCAAGGCGACCTTCGACACCATCGAGACCACGGCCTCGGTGCTGTTCATCGTCACGGCAGCCTCGATCTTCGCGTGGCTGCTCACGGTGTCGCAGGCGGCCCAATTGCTGTCGGACTGGATGCTCAGCATCACCCACAACAAATGGGTGTTCCTGGCGCTTGCCAACGTCCTGATCCTGTTCGTCGGCTGCTTCATCGACACCACGGCGGCGATCACCATCCTGGTGCCGATCCTGCTGCCGATCGTGCTCAAGCTTGGCATCGATCCGATCCATTTCGGCCTGATCATGACGCTGAACCTGATGATCGGCCTGCTGCATCCGCCGCTCGGGATGGTGCTGTTCGTGCTCGCCCGCGTGGCAAAGCTCTCGGTCGAGCGCACCACGGTCGCGATCCTGCCCTGGCTGGTGCCGCTGATGCTCGCGCTGATCGCGATCACCTACATCCCCGAACTGACCCTCTGGCTGCCTAAATACATGGGACTCTCCAAATGACCTCCACAGCTCTCGCCGCTACCCTGTTCGGGCCCGAAGACCTGCGCATGATCGAGCATCCGCTCGACAAGCTCGCAGGCGGCATGGTGCGTATCCGCTTCGGCGCCGGCGGCATCTGCGGCTCGGACATGCATTACTTCCGTCATGCCCGGACCGGTGATTTCGTGGTGAAGTCGCCGCTGGTGCTGGGCCATGAGATCTCTGGCGAGGTCGTGGAGATATCCGGCTCCGCCGCTAATTTGAAGGTCGGCGACCGCGTCGCCGTCAATCCGTCGCGCTGGTGCGGCCATTGCGTCGCCTGCCGCGAAGGCCGGCCGAACCTCTGCGAGAACATCTACTTCATGGGTTCGGCCTCGAAGACGCCGCACATGCAGGGGGGCTTTGCCAATTATTTCGACGCGATCCCGGCGCAGTGCGTGAAGATCCCGGATCATGTGTCCTATCAGGCCGCGGCGCTCGCCGAGCCGCTTGCGGTCTGTCTGCACGCGGTCGCGCGTGCCGGCAACATCGAGGGCAAGCGCGGCATCATCTTCGGTGCCGGTCCGATCGGGCTTCTGACCATGCTGGCTGCGCACCGCGCCGGCATGACTGACATCACGGTCGCCGACATCGCGCCGGCGCCGCTGGCCTTTGCTAGCCGGCTCGGCGCCTCTCATGTCGAGAACGTCGCAAGCGGCGAGGAGGGCCTCAAGGCGCAGGCTGCTTCGCGGCCCTATGACGTCGCTTTCGAGGTCTCGGGCACGGCCGCGGGCCTTGCCAGCGCCATCGGCATCATCCGGCGTGGCGGCATCGTGGTGCAGATCGGCAATCTGCCGGGCGGCCAGATTCCGGTGCCGGCCAACGCGGTGATGGCGAAGGAAATCGACCTGCGTGGCTCATTCCGCTTCGGCTTCGAATTCTTGAACGCGGTGGAACTGATCGGAGCCGGCAGCGTCGACGTGCTGTCGCTGGTCACCGCCGAGCGGCCGCTGTCGACCGCGCCCGACGCGCTGCGGCTGGCGCTCGACCGCTCGCAGAGCGTCAAGGTGGTGCTGACGGCGAACTGACCCGGGAGAATTTCGATGATGCTAGAGGGATGGCGCTGGTACGGGCCCGATGATCCCGTGTCGCTCGACGATGTCAGGCAGGCCGGTGCGACCGATATCGTCTCGGCGCTGCATCAGGTGCCGATCGGGGAGGCCTGGACGCGCAAGGCGGTCGAGGAGCGCAAGAATTTCATTGAGCGCGGCCAGCCCGGCCGCTCGCAATTGACCTGGTCGGTGGTGGAATCGATTCCGATCCCCGACGACGTCAAGCGTCTCGGGGGCAAGGCTACGAAGTCGATCGAGGCGTGGATCGCGAGCCTTGAAGCCGTGGCGGCCTCCGGCATCAAGATCGTCTGCTACAATTTCATGCCGGTGGTCGACTGGTGCCGCACCGATCTGGAATGGGAGCTGCCGAACGGCGCCCGCGCCATGCGTTTCGACCAGGATCGCTTTGCCGCATTCGAGCTGCACATCCTAAAGCGTCCCGCGGCGCTCGAGGAATACTCGCCCGAGCAGCAGGTGCGCGCGAAAAAGCTGTTCGACGGGATGAACCAGGCCGATATCGACTATCTCGTCATGGTCATCGCCAGCGCGTTGCCGGGCTCGACCACCGAGCCGATGACGATCCCGCAATTCCGCGACCGGTTAGAGACCTATCGCGACATCACGCCAAAGATCCTGCGGCAGCATCTCGCCGAATTCCTTGCGCGCGTCGCGCCGGTCGCCGAGCAACTCGGCGTCTCGCTGACGCTGCATCCGGACGATCCGCCGCGCCCGCTGTTCGGCCTGCCCCGCGTTGCCTCCAGCGTCGACGACTATCAGGCGCTGTTCGACGCCGTGCCGTCCAAGGCCAACGGCATCTGCCTGTGCACCGGCTCGCTCGGCGTGCGCGCCGAGAACAACCTGCCTGCCATGGCCGAGCGCTTCGGCCCGCGCATTGCCTTTGCGCATCTGCGCGCGACCAAGCGCGAGGCGGATGGCCTGTCGTTCTACGAGTCCGATCATCTGGACGGTGACGTCGACATGGTCGCAGTGCTCAAGGCACTGCTGAAGGAGAACGCGCGGCGTTCGCCCGACAAGCGGATCGTGTTCCGGCCCGACCACGGCCACCGCATGCTCGACGACCTCGCCGCCACCAAGCGCACCAATCCCGGCTACACCGCGATCGGCCGCCTGCGCGGCCTCGCCGAACTGCGCGGTGCGATCCGCGCGATCGAGCATCGGTGAGGTGTGTCTCGCCTCTCCCCGCCTGCGGGGAGGTGCCGGAATCTAGCCGCGTCGTCGTTGCGAGCGCAGCGAAGCAATCCAGAATCCCTCCGCGGAAAGACTCTGGATTGCTTCCGCCTTCGCCAAGGCTTCGGCGGACAAGTCGCTGCGCTCGCAATGACGTGGAGGGAGAGGTGCCGCACTCCAAACACCTCCCGCTCGCTCAATAGCACGCCGCCATCGCACCGAGTTTCGGATGGAGCCGGTCGATCGCGGCGATCTCGCTTTGCATCTGCGCGGTGATCCAGTCGCGGATTTCGGCGGCGATGGGGCGCATCGGCCGGTTGCGCGGCGGCAGGAACTCGCAGATGCGCCGCGTGGTGGTGAGCGCGTTGGATGCCGGCACCAGCGCGCCGGTCAACAGCCAATGCGAGGCAACCGTCAGCCAGCCGAGCGCGATGCCCTGGCCGAGCAGGGCGGCCTGCACCACGACGGCATAATCGGTAAAGCTCAGCGCCTTGGCCGCGCCACGCCGCCGGGTGAGGAACGATGAATAATCCGCCGCCCAGTCGCCGGGCGTGTCGGCAAGGCGGATGATGGTGTTGCCCTCGGCAGGCCCGGTCTCGCCGAGATAGGCAGGGCTGCACACCGGCAGCATCACCTCTTTCATCACCAATGTGCCGCCCGAAGACGGTTCTTCGCGATCGCGGAAGCGCATGCCGAGATCGACATTCTCCACCGGTCCGCGCAGCGCGCCCGAGATGAGCTGGAAGCGCAGATCGACCTGCGGAAACTGTTTCTGAAGCTTGTCGATCCGCGGCATCAGCCAATGCGTGGTGAAGGCGGAGGAGACCGAGAGCGTCACCGTCTCGGTGCCCTTGCGGCGGCGCTCGATCTCGATCAGCCCGGTTTCGATGCTGCGAAAACCGTCGAGCACGCGCCGATAGAGCAACTCGCCTTCCTCGGTGAGCACCGCGCGTCCCGCTTTGCGGTCGAACAGGCGCACGCCAAGATGATCCTCGAACTGGCCGAGCATGCGGCTCACCGCCGGTTGCGTGACGTTCAATTCAGCCGCAGCGGCCGTGAAGCTGCCGTTGCGCGCTGCTGCGTCGAAGACGAACAGGGCGTTACTTGAGGGCAGCATCCGGCGCAGCTCGGGCATAACGCCATGTTATGAGCCTGGTAAGAATTTGGCAATTGCCGAGTTCTGCCAAGTCTGGTGTCATTGGCATGACAGCATAAAGACAGGGTCTTGGAGCGAAGATTGGTTGCAGCGCACGCTGCGATCCGGATTGCTCCGAATCCCTGTCTATAAAGCAGGCTTATGGCGTGCAGTGAGGCACGCTGTTGCAGGACACAGACGGGGTCGATCGTTGGACAAACGAGCGGAAAGCGTCGAGATCAGGTCCGCGAGCAAGGCTTACGGCGCGGTTCGCGCCCTCGACGACGTGTCCCTCAATGTCGGCGCCGGCGAGTTCGTCTCGCTGCTCGGCCCCTCCGGTTCCGGCAAGACCACGCTGCTCGGCATTTTGGGCGGTTTCATCCTGCCATCGTCCGGCTCGATCCATTTCGGCGGCCGCGATGTCACCTGGATGCCTCCGCACAAGCGCGACATCGGCGTCGTGTTCCAGAACTACGCGCTGTTCCCCCACATGAGCGTCGGCGAGAACGTCGCCTTTCCGTTGCGCGCACGGCGCCTGCCGAAGGCGATCTGGCCGGAGAAGGTGCGCGCCGCGCTGGCGATGGTCGGTCTCGCCGGCTACGAGGAGCGCGGCATCGCGCAGCTCTCCGGCGGCCAGCGCCAGCGCGTGGCGCTGGCGCGCGCCATGATCTTCGAGCCGCGCCTGATCCTGATGGACGAGCCGCTCTCCGCGCTCGACAAGCAGCTCCGCGAATCCATGCAGATCGAGCTGCGCGCGCTGCACAAGCGCATCGGCGCCACCATCATCTACGTCACCCATGACCAGCGCGAGGCGCTGACCATGAGCGACCGCGTCGCCGTGATGAAGGACGGCAGGCTGATCCAGATCGACGCGCCGGCGCGCCTGCACGATTACCCCGCAGATTCCTTCGTCGCGAGCTTCATCGGCGAGGCGACGATGCTGCCCGTCCGCCGCGTCGATGCCTCCAGCGTCGCGCTCGGCAACGCTCTTCTGCGCAGCGCCCGCGCCATTCCCGACGGCGATGCCCTGATGCTGGCCGTGCACAGCGAGAAGCTGCTGATCGACGACGACTCGCAGGATATCGCCTGCAACCGGTTGACCGGCACCGTCACCGACATCGTCTACCAGGGCGAGAGCCTGCGCATCTTCCTCGCGCTCGAAGGCGGCGTCGCGCTCAGCCTGCGCCAGCCAAGCTATCACCAGGCCTACAGCCGCATTCCGCCGCTCGGCGGCAGTCTCACCGTCACCCTTCACCCCGAGGACACCATCATCGTGCCCGGGGGAACCTAAGCCTTGTCCAACCCGAGAGAAGAAGCCCAAATGTCGTCAGCAGCCTCGTTCAGCAATTTCAAGGTCCTCACTTTCGATGTCGTCGGCACCTTGATCGATTTCGAGACCGGCGTGCTCTCCGCGGTGCGCAGGATCTCGGGCAAGTCGCCGGCCGAGCTCAGCGACGACAAGATTTTCGAATCCTACAAGCGCGGCCGCGACCAGCATTACGAGCGCTCGAGCGAGGTGATGTTCCACGTCTACCGCTACCTCGCCAAGGAGCTCGGGCTTCCGGCGGACGATGCAGCGTGCGACATGTTCCAGCTCTCGGTATTGCGCTGGGGACCCTTCCCGGACTCGGTCGAGGCGTTGAAGCGTCTGCGCACGAAATTCCGCCTGGTCGCCATGACCAATGCCGACCGCGTCGCGCTCTCATGTTACGCGCATGCGCTAGGCGATCCCTTCGATGACACCGTCTGCGCCGACGAGACCGGCGTTGCAAAGCCCAATCCGGAGTTCTTCGCCTACAACAAAGGTCGTCAGTCCGCCTTCGGCTACAAGCAATCCGACATCCTGCACGTCGCGCAGAGCCAGCACCACGACATCGGGATCGCGCGGAAGCTCGGCTACAAGGTGTGCTGGATCGAGCGGCGCCAGGGCATGGCGGGCTTCGGCGGCACGCCTGCCGTCGAGAAGCTGACCAAGCCGGATTTCCACTTTTCGACGCTGAAGGCGCTCGCTGACGCGGCCATCGGGCCGGCGGCGTAATCGGTGAGCACGGGCATGACACGGGACTGGAGCGCGCTGCCATCGGCCAACTCGCTGTGGGAAGCCACGGCGGAGCCGGCGCGCGCGTTTCCCGTGCTGTCGGGCGAGAAACAAGCGGATGTGGTGATCATCGGTGCGGGCTATACCGGCCTGTCCGCGGCGCACCACGTTACCAGGAGCGGGCTCGCGCCGGTCGTGCTCGAGGCCAACCGGCCCGGCTGGGGCGCGAGCGGCCGCAATGGCGGCGTGATCACAGCGAAATTCCGCCTGTCATTCCGCGAGATCGATGCCGTGCACGGCCGCGCCATGGCGCAGCGCATGTACGGGATCGCGCATGAATCCACCGACATGGTCGAGGAGCTCGTCTCCGAATTCGGCATCACCAGCGCAGCGCTGACGCGCACCGGTCAGGTCAAGGCCGCGCACAACGAGACGACGCTGAAGGCCGCGATCGACGAGGCCAACTGGATGAAGCGCGAGATGGGCGATGCGGAAGTCCGCATCCTCGACAAGCGCGAGGTGCGCGAGGAGACCGGCTCCGACATCTTCGTCGGCGGCGTGCTCAATCCGGGCTCGGGCGGTATCCATCCGCTGAACTATCTGCGCGGCCTCGCCGATGGCGTGGCGCGTCGCGGCGTTCCGATCTTCCAGGATTCGCCGATGATCAAGCTCCGGCGCGAGAACGACGGCATCGTCGCCGAAACGCCGCAAGGCGCGGTGCGGGCGAAGCAGGCGATCATCGCTACCAACAGCTATTCGGATCTGACGGATGCCACCGCGCATATGCAGCGGACGCTGATCCCGTTCCGCAGCGCCATGGTCGCGACCGAGCAGCTGCCGCGCAATCTCGCCGGTCGCCTGATGCCGACCGGGCGCACCTATACCGAGACCAAGCGCATGATGCGCTGGTTCCGCATGGTCGACAATCGCGTCATCTTCGGTGGCCGCGGCGCCTTCGGCAAGCAGGATTCCGAAGCTGCCTTCGATGCGCTGCGCAAGGCGATGGTCGGCATTTTTCCGGACCTCGCGGATGTGCCGCTCGCATACAAATGGTCGGGCCTGGTCGGCATGACGCTGGACTCCGTGCCGCATATCGGCCGGCTCGACGACCGCACGCTGTTCTCGATGGGCTACAACGGCGCAGGTGTGGCGATGTCGAGCCTGATGGGCCGCTATCTTGCCGCCTTCGCGCGCGGCGAGACGCCCGAGGTCGGGCTGCTCGATGCGCGGCGCCTGAAGGCCATTCCGTTCTATCCGCTGCGCGAGCCCGCCGTGCGCATGGTCGCCGGCTGGTACCAGTTTCTCGATGCGATCGGTCAATGAGATTTATTTGGAGGAGGCGAGGATGACGATGAAGCGGAATTCTGGGTTTGGCTACACCCTGCTGGGCGCGATCGCGCTCGGTGGCACTGCGGCCCATGCGGCCGAGCAGATCACCTTCGTCTCGCAAGGCGGAGCCTATCAGCAGGCACAGACGGTGGCGATCCTCGATCCCTCCGCCAAGAAGCTCGGCATCACCATCAACCAGGACTCGATTCCCGACGCCTGGCCCGCGATCAAGACCCAGGTCGGCAGCGGCAAGCCGATCTGGGACGTCGTCGACACCCCGACCGGCTATTGCCTGCGCGGCGGCGAGCAAGGGCTGATCGAGAAGCTCGACTTCTCGAAAATCCCGAACGCGGCGGCGATGCCGGAGGCGTATCGCAGCCCCTATTCGGTGTCCTACGAGTTCTATTCCAGCGTGCTGGCCTACAGCCAGAAGACCTTCCCGAAGGATGCGCCGAACAGCTGGGTCGACTTCTGGGACGTCAAGAAATTCCCCGGCCGCCGCGCCCTGCGCAACCACCCGATCGCCACGCTCGAGGCGGCGCTGATGGCCGACGGCGTCGCGCCCGACAAGCTCTATCCGCTCGACGTCGATCGCGCCTTCAAGAAGCTGGAAGAGATCAAGCCGAATATCACGGTGTGGTGGACCTCCGGTGCGCAGTCGGCGCAGTTGCTCAACGACGGCGAGGTCGACATGGAGATGGCCTGGAACGGCCGTGTCAGCGCTGTCGCGAAAGAGGGCGCGAAGGTCGCTTTCACCTACAATCAGGGTATCCTGCAGAGCACCTCGCTCTGCATCCTCAAGGGTGCGCCGAACCTCGACACCGCGGTGAAGTTCCTCAACGAGGCCGTCGATCCCGTGCACCAGGCCAATCTGCCGCTGCAGATCGACTATGGTCCAGGCAATCCCAAGGCGTTCGAGACCAACGTGATCAAGCCCGAGCGCGCCGCGCAATTGCCGAGCGAGCCGGCCAATGCGGCCAAGCAGGCGCTGATGTCCTACGCCTGGTGGTCCTCGCCCGCCGGCGAGGCGGCCGAGAAGCGCTGGGCGTCGTTCATGCAGAAGTAAGCGAAGCGAGGCCGCGTTGACGACATCCGTGCCAGATCCCTCCCAAAAGCATCAGCGCCGTGAGCACGGGCTGATGCTGGCATTGGTGTCGCCGGCGCTGCTCGTGATCCTGCTGCTGATCGTGCTGCCGGTCGGCTGGCTGGCCTGGCAGTCGATCTACCATGACGGCTTCACGCTGGAGAACTATCGCCGCATCTTCACCGAAGACATCTACTGGCGCAGCTTTGCGCTGACCTTCGAGATCAGTCTCGCGGTCACGTTGATCGCGCTGTTGCTCGGTTATCCCGTCGCCTATCTCGCCAATTCCGTGCCGAAGGGGTGGAGCATCCTGATCCTTGCGCTGGTCGTGCTGCCGTTCTGGACCAGCGTGCTGGTGCGGGCCTATGCGTGGCTGGCGCTGCTCCAGCGCACCGGCGTGATCAACCAGCTGTTGCGTTATCTCGATGTGATCTCCGAGCCGCTCGCGCTGGTCCACAACACCTTCGGCACGGTGGTGGCGACCGTGCACATCCTGCTGCCATTCATGGTGCTGCCGCTCTACGCCACCATGCAGAAGATTCCGGGCGATTTGATGCAGGCCGGCGCCAGCCTGGGTGCGAGCCCGTCGCTCACCTTCGCCCGCGTCTTCCTGCCGCTGTCGCTGCCGGGCGTGCTCGCGGGCTGCACCATGGTGTTCGTGCTCTGCCTCGGCTTCTACATCACGCCGGAACTGCTCGGCGGCGGCCGTACGGTGATGGTGTCGATGCTGGTGAGCCGCAACGTCGAGCTCTACAACCAGTTCGGGGCTGCGAGCGCGGTCGCCGTCGTGCTGCTCGTCAGCGTGCTCCTGATCTTTGTCGCCGTCAGCCGCTTCATCTCGCTCGATCGTATCCTGGGGCAGAAATGATGCGAGTGTCGCCCGCCCGGATCGCTCTCTATGTCGTCAGCGCGCTGGTGCTGGTCTATCTGATCCTGCCGGTGCTGATCATCGCGCCGATCTCGTTCTCCAGCGCGCGCTTCCTGACCTTCCCGCCGCCGTCGCTGTCGCTGCGCTGGTATCAGCAGTATTTTTCCAATCCGGCCTGGATGCAGGCGACGCGGGTGACGCTGACGGTTGCGCTCCTGACCGTTCTGATCGCCACGCCGCTCGGGGTTGCGGCCGCCTATGCGATCAGCCAGTCGAAGCTGCGCATCATGCGGCTGATCCACATGATGCTGTTGTTGCCGCTGGTGGTGCCGATCATCATCACCGCGGTCGGCATCTTCTTCGTCTATGCCAAGGTCGGCCTGGTCGCGACCCTGCCGGGCCTCGTGCTCGCCAACGTGATGCTGGGCCTGCCCTACGTCATCATCTCCGTGCTGGCGGGCTTGCAGAGCTTCGATCCGGCGCAGGAAATGGTGGCGCGCAGCCTCGGCATGAACCGCCTGCGCAGCTTCTTTGCGGTCACGCTGCCGCAGATCAAGTCCAGCGTGGTCGCCGGCGGCATCTTCGCCTTCATCTCGGCGATGGACGAGACCATCGTCGCGCTGTTCATCTCCGGCGGCCAGTATCAGCCGCTGACCAAGCGCATGTTCACCGCGCTCCGCGACGAGATCGATCCGACCATCGCCGCGATCTCGACGCTGATGACGGCGGCCTCGTTCATGCTGGTGCTGCTGGCGAGCGCGCGGCAGAAGAAGAGTGGGTGAGGGCTACTAACTCTGCTTCCCCAGCCACGCCAGGATCATCTCCACGATCTGCGTGCGGCTCTTCGCGAGCACCCTGGGCTCGCTGAGGTCGCGGTCGAACAGGGCGCCGAAGGTGTGGCGGTTGGCGACGCGGAAGAAGCAGTAGGAGGAGATAGCGAGGTGCAGGTCGATGGCGTCCACGTCGTCGCGGAAGACGCCTTCGCCACGGCCGCGCTTGAGGATGCCGTCGAGCGTCGCGATCACGCTGGCATTGAGCTGGCGCAGCTGCAGATTCTGCTTCAGGTGCTTGCCGTGGTGGATGTTCTCGATGCTGACGAGGCGGATGAAATTCGGATTGCGCTCGTCATGGTCGAAGGTCGCCTCGATCAGGCGGCGCAGTCCCTCGCGCGCGTCGCAACTGGCGATGTCGAGCTGGTCCTCCAGCGCGCGGATGCTGCGATAGGCCTCCTCCAGCACCGCAAGGTAGAGCTGCTCCTTGCCGCCGAAATAATAATAGATCATCCGTTTCGACGTGCGCGTCCGCGCCGCGATCGCATCGACGCGGGCGCCGGAATAGCCCTCCGAGGCGAATTCGGCCATCGCCACCTCAAGGATGTCGCGCCTGGTTCGCTCGGGGTCGTTGATGCGCTTCGATAGGGGCGGCATGCGCTCGAGCATCGCTGTTTCTCCCGCCAGTTTCCACGGATCACCTTGAAGGTGAAGGCAAATTTCACCTGTCGCGGCATTGATCCAATGCGTATTGCATAAACGTACTAGTTCGTACATTATGGCTTCAAACCAAGGTTGCGGCAACCAGAACCACAAAAACGCGCGCGGCGGTCAGCCTGACGCGAACCGCACCGGACACATGGGGAGGAGATTCAGATGACGTTGACATCAACCGCACCGCTGCACGCGCCGTCCAGCGCGGAGGCCACGCCGAACAAGCTGCCCAAGCGCGCCGCGCTCGTCAGCTTCGTCGGCAGCATGCTCGAATACTACGACTTCTTCATCTACGGCACCGCGGCGGCGCTGATCTTTCCAAAAGTGTTCTTTGCCAATGTCGATCCGTCGACCGGGACGCTGCTCGCGCTGCTCTCTTTTGGCATCGGCTACGTCGCGCGTCCCGTCGGCGCCGTCATCCTCGGTCATTTCGGCGACCGCATCGGCCGCAAGACGGTGCTGCTGTTCACCCTCGTGCTGATGGGCGGCTCGACGCTTGCGATCGGCCTCTTGCCGGATGCCAAGGCGATCGGCAACGCCGCGCCCGTCATCCTGACCCTGCTTCGCCTGTTGCAGGGCCTCTCGGCCGCCGGCGAGCAGAGCGGGGCGAACTCGCTGACGCTGGAGCATTCGGCCAATTCCAACCGCGCCTTCTTCACGAGCTGGACCCTGAGCGGCACACAGGCCGGCGCGATCCTGGCGACGCTGGTGTTCATCCCGGTGTCGAGCCTGCCGGAAGACCAGCTCCTGAGCTGGGGCTGGCGCATTCCGTTCCTGCTGTCGTTCTTCGTGCTGGTCGTCGCCTATCTGGTGCGGCGGACCATGCCGGAGACGCCGGTTTTCGAGGACATCAAGGACAAGGCGCAGGTTGCGCGCTTCCCCGTGGTCGCGTTGCTGCGCGACTATTGGCCGGACGTGCTGCGCGTGATCGCCTGCGCGCTGATCGCCACCGTCAGCACCATGACCGCCGTGTTCGCGCTCGGCTACGCCACCAGCAAGTTCGGCGTCGCGCGCCCGACCATGCTGTGGGCCGGCGTGCTCGGCAATGTCACGGCGCTGATCACGCAGCCGTTCTGGGCCCTGCTCGCCGACAAGATCGGTCGCAAACCAGTGTTCATCGGCGGCGTGCTCGGTTGCGCGGTGCTGCTGTTCCCGTATTTCATGCTGATCACGTCGGGAAATACGATCGCGGTCTTCGCCGCTGCGATGATCCTCTCGGGGATAATCTACGCCGCGCCGAATGCGATCTGGCCGTCCTTCTATGCCGAGATGTTCGCGGCGCGCGTGCGCTATTCCGGCACCGCGATCGGCACCCAGCTCGGTTTCCTCGCCGCCGGCTTCACGCCGCTGGTGAGCGCGAGCCTGGTCGGCGAGGGACCGAACGGCTGGATTCCCGTCGCGATCTTCGTGGCCTGCTGCTGCGTGATCTCGGCGGCGGCCGCAGCAACCGCGCGCGAAACCCACAATGTGGATATCGCCGATCTCGGCAAGCGACGTGCTTGAGCGAAAAACAGGATAGCGATCGCATGCTGACCAATGCAGTTCCGACGACGAGTGGGCCGATCGTCGGCTCTGAACAGGCCGGCATGCGTGCCTTCAAGGGCGTGCCGTTCGCGATCGCGCCGCGCTTCGCCAGTGCGAGGCCGCCGCTTTCGTGGACGGAACCGCGCCGCTGCACGGACTACGGCGCTTTTGCGCCGCAGCCCGGGCATCTCGACAACGCGGATGAGGTGTCCTGTCTCAGCCTGAACATCTGGGCGCCGGCGGGGGCCGATCGTCCGCTGCCGGTGCTGTTCTTCATCCATGGCGGGGCCTTCGTCACCGGTGGCGGCGCCGATTATGACGGCTCTTTCCTTGCCGCGCGCGGGCCGGCCGTGATCGTCACCATCAACTATCGGCTCGGGCCGCTCGGCTTCCTGCAATTGCATCGTCATGGGCTCGACGAGGCGAACAATCTCGCGACGTCGGACGCGGTCGCTGCGCTCGACTGGGTGCGCGCCAATATCGCGAATTTCGGCGGCGATCCGGATGCGATCACGCTGTCGGGCCAGTCGGCCGGCGCCTCCATGGTGATCGCGCTCGCAACCTTGCCACAGGTCAAAGGCAAGTTCATCCGCGCCCTCGCGCTCAGCGCGCCCGGGCGCAACATCATGAGCGCCGATCATGCCGACGACGTCGCGCGCCGTGTGTTCGACGAGCTCGAACTTGCAGGTGATCCCGCCGCGATCGCGGCCGTGCCGCTGCCAGAGCTCTTTGCGGCGGTGGAGCGGGTCGGCCGCAGGCTTGCGGACGAGACCGCCTCAGGCACCGTGTTCGGCCCGGTGCTGGACGGCATCGTGATCCCGCGGGAGCCGCGCGAGGTCTTTGCCGACGGGACCTTGCGCGACATCCCGCTTTGGCTCGGCTCCTGCCGCGATGAGATGGTGATGTTCCTGAAGAGCACCCCGCCCGCCGCGATGATCCGCACCACCGAGCGGAATGTGCGCGCCGCATTCGGCGACGCCGGTTGGGAGCGCCTGCTTGGTTGTTACCGCGCGACGGCGCGCCGCGACGAGGATCCCTACGAAGCGCTGCTGTCGGATGCGTTCTGGCATCGTCCGATGGCGGACCTCGCGCGGGTTCACGCTGCGGCAGGCGGTGCAGTGTGGCTGAGCCGGTTCGACCATCGCCCGGCGCTGGAGCCGTTCCTGTCGCAAGGGCCGACCCACGGCGCCGATAATGCCTGTCTTTGGGCGCATCCGCCGAATTTCATCGATCGCCCGATCCTGAAGCGCAAGGGCGGTCCGATGACACCTGCCGACATCGATGTCGCCGCGCAGTTCCAGGCAGACCTGTTGCGGTATGTCACGACGGGCCGGCCCGATATTGCCGAGGCCTGGCCGAGGTTTGGTGCGAGCAAGGAGGCTCGTGCGATTTTCGCTCAGCCGTTCCAAGTCTGTGCGCTCAACGAAGGCGCGCGCTTCCGCGTCTGGGCGGAGCTTCTGGCAGCAGATGCGACGCAGGGTACGGTCGCAATGCGGGGTGAGAGCGTCCGCGCCTGAGCCGACTGCTCTCGGCATCGTCGTCGCAGCATGCGCTGTCAGTTTGGGCAGGGTTGCCCGGCGGCTCCCCACATGGCCATGTCCTTGACGTGATCCTCAAACGTGCCGGGCGGCGTCGTACGACCCGCTCCGGGCGCCCATCCGCGCGGGATGAAGCCGTTCAGCGATGCATCGTGCCTGAGATGCTCGAGGAGACCGACGGCGTCGCGCCCGCCATTGCGTTTGGGATCCTTCAGCTGTGCACAGATCTCGGCGCCGCTCTTGCCGAACCAGATGAACTCGACCGGAGCAAGCTGCCAGTCGATGCCGGCGCGTGGCGGCGATGGTGCCGGCTCGTTGGCCTGGGTGGAGGTCATGTGACAGGTCGAGCAGGCGATCTTCTCGGCGCCGATGCGGCTGTCGCCGCCATGGATGTTCATGCCATGCACGCGCGGCCTGGTTTCGCCTGCCGGCGTCCAGATCGGAATGGCTCTGGCATCGACGTGACAGTTGGCGCAGCGCGGATGCGTCACCACCGCTTCGATCCGCTTCCAGGCTTCCAGCCCTTCGGCGCGGCTGACGCTGCCCGGCGGCAGAGCGTCCTTTTTGGCCTCGTCCTTGGCCGCGCCAATTCCGGTGAGGGCCGCAATGGCCGAAGCGGCGAGGGCGAGCCTAATCAGGGATCTCTTCATGACCCGCCTCACACGAAATCAATGAACTTGTTGAAGGGCATTTCGCGGATGCGCAGTCCGGTCGCCGCGAAGATCGCATTGGCAAGCGCGGGCGCGGCCGGCGGGACGGGCGGCTCTCCAACGCCTCTCACCTTCGGATCGTTCTCGAGCCCGCGAACCTCGATGACGGGACATTGGTAGATCCGCATCGCCTCGTGATGATTGTAGTTGGTCTGCTGCACCGCGCCTTTGGCGTAAGTCAGCTCGCAATTGATGGCGTGGCCGAGCCCCCAGATCACGCCGCCCTGCACCTGGTTTTCGAAATTGACGGGGTCGACCACCTTGCCGACATCGACCGCGATCCAGACCTTGTCGATCCTGATGCCTCGCTCCGTCTTCGTGACCTCGACGACTTCGGCGGTCGGCGTGCCGAAGGACTCCACGAAGGCGACGCCACGGCCCCTGCCGTTGCCGAGCGGTCCCTTCCAGTCCGACATCTCCGCGACCGTTTCCAGCACCTTGCGGTAGTGCGGCACGGTGCACATCGCGATGCGCGCCTGCATGGGATCGAGACCGGCCGCATGGATCAGCTCGTCGATGAAGCTTTCGGTGAAGAAGCCCGATGTGGAGGCGCCGACCGACCGCCACGTGGTGCTCGGCGACAATCCCTGGGCCTCGTAGCTCGTGGCCCGGAAATTGGGGATGTCGTAATAGACGTTCCACAGACCCGCGGCCAATTGCCCGTCGGGATCCTTCGAGGGGGTGCCCGAACGCTCGAGCAGCCCCTTGAGCGGCGTCGTCGAGGCCAGTTGCAGATCGGCTGCGACGATCGTGCTCTTGTCGACGCTGCCGCGGTGCCTTGCGATCGCAATCTGCCGCGGAATGTCCTGCAGGAAATCCTCCTCGCGCGAGAACACGAGCTTGATCGGTGTTCCCTTCATCTGGTTTGCGATTTCTGCAAGAACCCGTACGTTCTCGTATTCGAGACGATGGCCAAAACTTCCGCCGGCCCATTGATTGTGGAAGGTGACCTGTTCGGGCTTGAGGCCGATCGCTGTCGCCGCAACATACTGCACGAAACGGGGGCTTTGATGGCTGACCCAGATATCCATCCCCTTGTCGGTGACGAGGCCGATCCCGTTCAGCGGCTCGAGCGGCTGATGCGCCACATAGGGCGCGCGATATTCGGCTTCGACAAGCCTGCCTGTCTTCAGGCCGGCTTCGATATCGCCGATCTTCCGCCACTCCTTGCCGAGGAATTCAGGTTTGAACGAGGATTCCAGCACCTTCCAATGGTCGGCCTGCTCGGCGGGATAGGCCGAGGCCGCCCACTCGCAAGCGATGGCGTCGACCGCCTTCATGGCGTACCAGCTGTTCGTGGCGATCACCGCCACGCCATTCTTGATTTCGAGGATCTTCCTGACCCCCGGCATCGCGCGCGCCTTGCTGGCGTCGTATGACTTCAGCGGCTGGCCCTTGCCAGGGTTCAGCTTGACGGAGGCATACAGCATGCCGTCCGTTTTCAGGTCGATGCCGAACTTCAGCTCGCCCATGACCTTCGCGCGAATGTCGAGGCGCGTCATCGGCTTGCCCAGCAAGCGCCATTTCGACGGATCACGCGGCTTGGCATCGAGCACCGGCGGAATTCTTGCGGCATCCGCGGAAAGATCGACATAGGCGATCTTGGTGCCGTTGGGCAGGATCACATGGCCCGATTGGGTGCGCAGGTCAGCCACGGCGACCCCCGACCGCTTGGCGGCGGCGGCCTTCAGCGTCTCGCGCGCGACCGCGCCGGCAACGCGCAGCTTTTCGTAGGTGTCCGGCAGCGTGCTCGACCCGCCGGTCATCTGCAGGCCCGACTGTCTGAGCCATTCGAGCGTCTTGGCGCGCGCTTCCTCGGCGGCCGGACTTTGGTCGGCAGCCACGAACGGCGCGAATTCGTCCGCAAAGCCCGTATTGAAATAGGCGGGGCTCGGGCCGGCGAAGCGAACTTCGAACTGGCCGGGATCGAGGTCCATCTCTTCGGCGATCATGATCGGCTGTATCGAGCCGACGCCCTGACCGATGTCGGCATGCTGCGCGATCAGCGTGATTTTATCCGGGCTGATCTCGACCCAGGGGTTGAAGCTTGCGGAATTCGGTCCGAGCCCGGCGGACAAGGGATTGTCACTGTCCGTCGCGGCTTGCGCAGCGTCGCCGTAGGAGCCGAATACGACACCACCGGCCACCGCGGCGGAGCCGAAAACGAATGCGCGGCGGGACAGCCTCTGCAACTCGCCCATCTCACTTCTCCGCCATCTTCTTCGCGGCCGCAGCGTGGATCGCCGCCCGAATGCGGGGATAGGTTCCGCAACGGCAGAGATTGCCGGACATCACCTCGTTGATGTCCTCGTCGGTCGGCTGGGAGATCAGATCGAGAAGCGAGATGGCCTGCATGATCTGCCCGGTCTGGCAGTAACCGCACTGTGGAACCTGATGTTCGATCCAGGCCTGCAGAACCGGGTGCTGGTCCCGCTTTTCCAGCCCTTCGAGCGTGACGACCGACTTGCCTGCGATCTCGCCGATATGCGCCTGACAGGCCCGGACCGCCATTCCCTCGATCTGGACGGTGCAGGCGCCGCATTGCGCGACCCCGCAGCCGTATTTGGGACTGGTGATACCAAGCTCGTCGCGGAGCACCCAGAGCAGCGGCATCTCCGGAACAACATCGACCTGGCGCTTGATCCCATTGACCGTGAGCTCGATCATGTCGGTGTCCTTTCGCGCGTCCTTGCGGGACGTGAGGTCGAACGAGTACGCTCCAGCGAGCGTCGTCGAATTGTTAGACCGGCATGCTCAGCGTGTCGCTGATGCGGCGATGCTGTCAAACCGCGCCGCCGCGGCATTTGCAAAATCGCACGACGACGAAGGTGTGTGATTTTGCCGCGCCCTTCAGGGCGATCGAAATAGATTCAGAAATAGATTCAATTGTCTTTGATCGTTCGGAAGGCGATCAGCGCAGGAACGGCACCGGATTGGCCGCGCGGTAGAACAGATTGATCAGCGTGTTGATGTCGAACACCGGCAGGCCCGACACCTCGGCGACGTCCTTCGAGAACGGGCACATGTTGGTGCACTCGAACAGGACCGCGCCGGGATTCTTGCAGGACGCCATGAAGGCCTGCGTCATCTCGATCATCTCGGCGCGCAACACCTCGGTGTCCAGTTCCTCGCGGCCGAGAATATAAATCGCTGGAAACTGCGCATCCGGCTTCATGCCCTGGATATGAACGGGAATTTGCTTCTGCGACCAGCCGACGCCGCGAAAATGCTCGTCGTTCATGTGATGGCCGCGTTCGGTGAAGACGCCGATGACCTTGCCCGGCGGCAGCATGGCGTGGATCAGCGGCGCCTGGATCAGGCTCGTGGTGAAGACGGGAATGTTCACGGCGGCGGCGAGCTGCTTCTGGAACGGCGCGAGAAAGCCGCAGCTCGTCGTGATGGCCTTGACGCCCTCGGACTCCAGCTCGCGGGCCGCTGCGACGAACGGCTCGAGCAGGGCCGGATCTGGATGATCGCCCATGATCTTGGTGGCGTGCGCGCCGCGCACGATCTTGTAGCGCACCGGGAAGTCGTAGGAGAGCGCGTTGCCGATGTCGCCGCGCGGGCGCGGGAAGCGGGTATCGAGCATCAGGATGCCGATCGTCTCGCCGTAATTCGTGAAGCCGCCGCGGAGTTTCATGGTTGTCCCCACCGATTCGGGATGGTCGTCACCAGCAGTCTAATGCGTCTCGTGAAACCGGCTCAAGAACGCCTTCAGCCGTTCGCTGCGCGGCCGGCGGATGGTTTCCTCGGGCGTGCCGATCTCGGCCATGATGCCGTCGTTCATGAAGCCGACGCGGGTGGAGACGTCGGCGGCGAAGGCCATCTCGTGCGTCACTAGCACCATGGTCATGCCTTCGGCGGCGAGGCTGCGGATTACGGCGAGGACTTCGCCGACGAGTTCGGGGTCGAGCGCGGAGGTCGGTTCGTCGAACAGCATCACCTCGGGCTTCATCGCGAGCGCACGCGCGATCGCGACGCGCTGCTTCTGGCCGCCGGACAGGCGGCTCGGGAAAGCGTCGGCCTTGTCGGCGAGGCCGACCTTGGCGAGCAGATCGCGGCCGAGCGCGTCGGCTTCGTTTCGTGCCATGCCCTTGACCTGCACCGGGCCCTCTTTGACGTTGGCGAGCACCGACATGTGCGGGAACAGGTTGAAGTGCTGGAACACCATGCCGACATTTTCGCGCAGCTGCGCCAGTTGCGCGTCCTTCGGTGCGCGAGGACCTTTGCCGAACGCGAACCGATGCGTGCCGATCGCAAGCTCGCCCTGCTGCGGCATTTCGAGCAGGTTCAGGCAGCGCAGGAAGGTGGACTTGCCGGAGCCGGAGGCGCCGATCAGCGTGACGACCTCGCCGCGCTCGACCGACAGCGAGACGCCCTTGAGCACCTCGTGGTCGCCGAACGCCTTGTGGATGTTGCTTGCGATCAGGGCACTCATCGATGTGCTCCCAGCTTGAGCTCGACCCGGTCGGCGACCAGCGTCAGCGGGAACAGCACGACGAAATAAAGCACGGCGATCGTGGTGTAGACCTCAAGCGGCTTGTAGCTCGTCGCCGTGATCACCGAGCCCTGATAGAGGAGGTCCCCGACCGCGACCACCGACACCAGCGAGGTGTTCTTCAGCTGCATGATGGTCTGGTTGATGAAGGAGGGGATCATCACCTGGGTTGCCTGGGGCAGCACGATGCGGCGGAAGATCTTGCCGCGCCGCATGCCGATGGCGCGGCCGGCTTCCCACTGGCCGACGTCGACGGCCTCGATGCCGCCACGAAAGATCTCGGCGTAGAACGAGCCGGCATAGAGCGACAGCGCGATGAAGCAGGCCATCGCCGGCGACATGTCGACGCCGATCAGGACGGGCAGGGCGTAGTACATCCAGACGAGTTGCACCAGGAGCGGCGTGCAGCGAAACACCTCGATATAGAGCCGCAGCGGCACCGAGACCCAGCGCGGTGCCGTCGTGCGCAGAATGCCGACGACCAGTCCGATCGCGAGGCCCGCGACCACCGTGGTCACCGTGTAGAACAAGGTGACCAGGAGCCCTTGCCAGATCAGGCCCCAATACGGCTTGAGCGCCGCGAACTCCCAGACATACATCGTCGAACGGTCGTCAGAACTGCACTTCGGCCGGAAGGTCCTCGGCGGTGAGGCCGACTGCTTCAAAACCCTTCAGCATCCATTCGCGGGTCTGGCCCATCGCGCGGTTGTAATCGGCCCAGGCGCTGAGGAAGTCCTTGTAGCGGCGATCGCTCTCGGCGCGGATGCCCATGTTGGTCGGCAGCGTCAGCAGCGGCCGCGGGATCGCGAGATCGCCGAGATTCGGGTTCTTCTTCAGGGTCGAGACCGAGAGCACTGCCAGCGATACGTTGCAGTCGGCGCGGCCGGTCGCAACCGCGAGGATCGCCTCGTCGCGGTTCTTGAAGCCGAGGATGGTCGCCTTCGGGCAGTAGCGGCGCGCGATGGTCTCGTGCGTCGAGCCGATGTCGACGGCGATCTTGACCTCGGGCTTGTTCAACTCGGCCCAGGTCTGCGGCTTGGCAAAGCCCTTCTTGGTGATGACCGTGAAGGAGTGCACCAGGATCGGCGTCGAGAAGTCGATGACGAGGGCGCGTTCCGGCGTCGGGTTCACTGCGAAGGCGAGGTCGACCTTGTCGGCCTGGAGGTCGAGGATCTGGTTGCCCCAGGTCGATTCCAGCGTCTCGACCTTGGCGCCGAGCTTGCCGGCGATGTCGTTGGCCATGTCGATGCAGGCGCCCGACCACGTGCCGGTGGCGAGGTCCTTATGGAAGTAGGGCTCCTGGCCGACGATGACGGCAACGCGCAGCACGCCATTCTTCTTGATGCGGTCGAGCGTGGAGGTCGGTGCGGTGTCGGCCCTGGCCGGGCTGCTCGCGGCGGCAATCGCTGCGCCTGCCAGCGCCACGGTGGTGAGAGCGTACCTGCGATTCATGGTCTCTGTCTCCCTGGAATTTGGGTCGGATCGGTCGCTGGACTATTTCTGTATTCAGGATAATATGCAATACGGTATTTTAGATTGCTGACCATTTGTGCGACAGGGCAGAAATCAGCCCAATATCTTGGCAGAGCTATATAAAATTGAGGTTGTCATTCGCATGATTATCTGAATACAAATCTGAATGCAATTTTCTCGTGATCTCAAGGAGAGGCCTGTGCGCGCTCTGTTCGTCGATGCAAACGACACCCTGGCGGCGGTGACCGACAAGCTGCTGCGCTCGCAGAACCTGGCTGTTGGCATCAACCGCAACCCCTCCATCAAGCCGGACGATCTCCCCAGCCTGCTCGGCGATTCCGAGATCATGATCGTCGATCACACGGCAGTGCCTTCAGTGATTGCCGCCAAGTGCAGCAAGCTGAAGCACGTCGTCTTCCTCGGCACGGGCGCCCGCAGCTACATGAATCCGGAAGAGCTCGCCGAGTGCGGCATCGCCGTCCACACCATCAAGGGCTATGGCGATACGGCAGTCGCAGAATGTGCGATCGCGCTGATGTGGGCCTCCGCCAAGAGTTTTGGCGAGATGGATCGCGGCATGCGCGAGGGCAACTGGCTGCGCCGCGACGCGGTCCAGCTCACCGGGAAGACGCTCGGCCTGATCGGCTTCGGCGGTATCGCTGCGGAAGCAGCCCGCATGGCGGCGGGCTGCGGCATGAAGGTGATCGCCTGGAACAGGACCCCGAAGACGCATCCGGGCGTCGAGTTCGTTGCGCTGGAGAAGCTGCTGGCGGAAAGCCACGTCATCTCGCTGCATCTTCTGCTCAACGACGAGACCAAGGGTTTTCTGTCACGTGAGCGTATCGCGCAGATGCGTCCAGGCAGCATCCTGATCAACACCGCGCGTGGCGCCGTCGTCGATGAAGACGCGATGCTCGACGCGCTTCGCTCGGGTCACATCGCCCATGCCGGCCTCGACGTCTTCACCGTCGAGCCGCTGCCAGCCGGACATCCGCTGACCAAACTGCCGAACGTGACGCTGTCGGCGCATTCGGCGTTCCGCACGCCGGAGGCCAGCGACAACCTGATCGGCGCCGCGCTGGATCACTGCCGCCGCATCATCGCCACCGGCAAGTAACAAGGACGTCCCATGTCTGATATCACCCGCATCGACCAGAACGCCCGCCGCAGCCGCGCTTCCGTGTTCGGCGATCTCGTCTTCCTCGCCGGGCAAGTGGCGGACACCAAGACCGCCGATATCACCCTGCAGACCCGCGAGGCACTCGGTAAAGTCGACGACATGCTGGCGCGCGCCGGTACCGACAAGTCGCGCCTGCTCAGCGTGCAGGTCTGGCTCAGGACCATGGACGATTTCGACGCCATGAACGCGGTCTATGATGCCTGGGTCGTGCCCGGCAACGCGCCGACGCGTGCCTGCGGCAAGGTCGAGCTCGCCGATCCCGCCTACCGCATCGAGGTGATCGCCATCGCCGCGCGCAAGTAAGGGCTGGCTCGTGACCGTCCAGGCTCCCGCAACCGGCTTCCGTCCAGCCCAGCGCATCAGCGCCATCGGCGTCTCCGAGATCCTGAAGATCGGTGCGGTCGCGCAGCGGCTGAAGCGCGAGGGGCGGCCGGTGATCGTGCTGGGCGCCGGCGAGCCGGATTTCGACACGCCCGATCATGCCAAGGACGCGGCCGAGCGCGCGATCCGCGCCGGCCAGACCAAATACACCATCCTCGACGGTTCGATGGAACTGAAGGCGGCGATCGCTGAGAAATTCCGCCGCGAGAACGATCTCGTCTATGCCACTGAGGAGATCACCGCCGGCGCGGGCGCCAAGCAGGTGATCCACAACGCCTTCATGGCGACGTTGAGCCCGGGCGACGAGGTCATCATCGCCGCGCCCTACTGGACCAGCTATGCCGACATGGTGCGCATCGCCGACGGCACTCCGGTCGACGTGCTCTGCCGCGAGGACAACGGCTTTCGCCTCGATGCCGCCGACCTCGAACGCGCGATCACGCCGAAGACGCACTGGCTGCTGCTGAACTCGCCGTCCAATCCGACCGGCGCTGCGTACTCCGCGGCGCAGTTGCGCCCGATCCTGGATGTGCTGGGGCGCCATCCGCATGTCTGGCTGATCGCCGACGACATCTACGAGCACCTGACCTATGACGGCATGCCGTTCGTCACGGCGGCAGCGCTTGAGCCCAGCCTGAAATCGCGCACGCTGACGGTGAATGGCGTCTCCAAGGCCTATGCCATGACCGGCTGGCGCGTCGGCTATGGCGGCGGCCCGCGCGAGCTGATCGCAGCAATGGCGGTGGTGCAGAGCCAGAGCACGACCAATCCGTGCTCGGTGAGCCAGGCCGCCGCGATTGCCGCACTGACCGGGCCGCAGGATATTCTGGCCGAACGCCGCGCCGCGTTTCAGCGACGCCGCGACATCGTGGTCGATGCGCTCAATGCGATCGACGGCGTCAGCTGCCGCCGGCCGGAGGGCGCGTTCTACACCTATCCCAGCTGCGCTGGCCTGATCGGCCGCCGTGCCCCCGACGGCACCACGATCGACAGCGATGCCGCGTTCTGCCGCTTCCTGCTGGAGAGGCATGACGTAGCCGTGGTGCCGGGCAGCTGTTTCGGCCTTGCACCTTATTTCCGCCTGTCCTACGCCACCTCGGAACAAAACTTGCGCGAGGCCTTAAAGCGCATCGCCAAAGCCTGCAGGGAGCTGTCATGACCATTCGCAACACCCGCACCGGGGGCCAGATCCTGATTGATCAGCTCGTCGCGCAAGGCGTCGAGCGAGTCACCTGCGTGCCGGGCGAAAGCTATCTCGCCGCGCTGGACGCGCTGCATGACTCCCCGATCGACGTCATGATCTGCCGCGCCGAAGGCGGCGCCGCGATGATGGCGGAGGCCTACGGCAAGCTCACGGGGCGCCCGGGCGTCTGCTTCGTCACCCGCGGCCCCGGCGCGACCAATGCCAGCCACGGCGTCCACATCGCGATGCAGGATTCGACCCCGATGATCCTGTTCGTCGGCCAGGTCGATACCGGCATGCGCGAGCGCGAGGCGTTCCAGGAGCTCGACTACAAGGCGGTGTTCGGCACCATGGCGAAATGGGCGGTCGAGATCGATCGCCCCGACCGCATCCCGGAGCTGGTCGCACGCGCCTTCCGCGTCGCGATGCAGGGCCGTCCCGGTCCCGTGGTGATCTCGCTGCCGGAGAACATGCTGACCGAGACCGCTGCTGTCGCCGATGCCATGCGCATCGAGCCGGCGGTGAGCTGGCCCGCGCCTGCCGATATCGAGCGTCTCGGGGCGATGCTCGCGAGTGCCAAGGCGCCGCTGGTCATTCTCGGCGGATCGCGCTGGACCGATGAGGCAACCAGGAGCATCGCGCGCTTCGCCGAGCGGTTCGACCTGCCGGTTGCGACCTCGTTCCGCCGGGCGTCGCTGATCGATGCCGATCATTCGCACTATGCCGGCGACCTCGGCATCGGGCCGAGCCCGGGCCTGAAGGCGCGCATCGACGGCGCCGATGTCCTCCTTCTGATCGGCGGCCGCATGTCGGAGATGCCGTCCTCATCCTACACGCTGCTCGACATTCCGACGCCGCGACAGAAGCTGATTCACGTGCATCCGGGCTCGGAAGAGCTCGGCCGCATCTATCAGCCGGAGCTTGCGATCCAGGCCACGCCCGCCGCCTTCGCCGCCGCTGTCGAGACACTGAAGCCGGCCGCCGCGCCTGCCTGGAACGGCGAGGCCGCCAAGGCGCATGCCGATTATCTCGCCTGGACCGAGAAGGCGCGCGAGCTGCCGGGTACGTTCCAGTACGGCCAGGTCATGACCTGGCTGCGCGACCGCCTGCCGAAGGATGCGATCGTCTGCAACGGCGCCGGCAATTATGCCGGCTGGATCCATCGCCATCACCGCTTCCACAGCTTTGCCTCACAGCTTGCTCCGACGTCGGGCTCGATGGGGTATGGCGTTCCGGCGGCGGTGCTGGCCAAGCGGCAATACCCGGATCGCACCGTCATCGCCTTCGCCGGCGACGGCTGCTTCCTGATGAACGGCCAGGAGTTCGCGACCGCCGTGCAGTACGACGCGGCGCTCGTCGTGATCGTCGTCGACAATTCACAATACGGCACCATCCGCATGCACCAGGAGCGCGACTATCCCGGCCGCGTGGTCGGCACCCAGCTCAAGAACCCGGATTTTGCGATGTACGCAAAAGCGTTCGGCGGCCATGGCGAGCGGGTCGAGCGCACCGAGGAGTTCGCTCCGGCTTTCGAGCGCGCGCTGGCCTCGGGCAAGCCGTCGATCCTCCACTGCATCATCGATCCGCGCGCGATCTCGGTCGGCAAGGATTTTGTCCCAGCGGTGAAGGCTTAAGCGATGTCCGAGGGCCGCCACGTCGCCATCATCGGTGCCGGTGCGGTCGGCGTGATCAGCGCCATCGAGGCGCTGCGCGAGGGCCATCGTGTCACGCTGATCGATCCGGGCGAGCCCGGAGGCGAGCAGGCGGCGAGCTACGGCAATGCCGGCTGGCTCTCCTCGCATTCGGTGATCCCGCCGGCCGAGCCCGGCGTCTGGAAGAAGGTGCCGGGCTATCTGATGGACCCGCTCGGACCGCTAGCGATCCGCTGGTCTTATCTGCCGAAGGCGCTGCCGTGGCTGATCAAGTACCTGCTCTCGGGCTGGACCGAGGCGCGCGTCGAGAAGACGGCTTTCGCGCTGCGCGATCTCCTCAAGGATGCACCGCTGCTGCACCGGAAGCTTGCGGAAGAAGCCGGCGTGCCTGAATTGATCGAGCGCAACGGCGTGATGCATGTGTTCCCGTCGCGCGGCAATTTCGACAACGATCTCGGCTGGCGCCTGCGCAAGAAGGTCGGCGTCGAATGGCTGGAGCTCAACGCCGACGAAATGCGCCAGCGTGAGCCGGATCTGCATCCGCGCTACACTTTTGGCGTGGTGGTGGAGGAAGCCGGACGCTGCCGCGATCCCGGCGCTTACGTCGCGGCGCTTGCCCAGCATGCACTGGCGAGTGGCGTCAAGCTCGTGCGCGCCAAGGCGACGGGCTTCAGGCTTTCCGGCGACAAGCTCGTTGCTGTCGTTACCGAGACTGGCGAGATTCCTTGCGACGCGGCAGTGGTCGCCGCCGGTGCGCATTCAAAACGGCTCACCGCTTCGGTCGGCGATCCCTTGCCGCTCGAGACCGAGCGCGGCTATCATGTCATGATCGAGAACCCGGAGTCGGGGCCGCGCTGCTCGATGATGGCGTCGGACGCCAAGATGGTGGTGAACTGGACCGACAAGGGCCTGCGCGCCGCCGGCACCGTCGAGATCGCGGGCCTCGAGGCCGCGCCGAACTGGAAGCGCGCCGAGATTTTGCGCAACCACCTCTTCAGTATGTTCCCGAAACTGCCGAAGGACATTCCGCCCTCGCGCATCAAGACCTGGTTCGGCCATCGGCCGAGCATGCCGGACGGACTTCCCTGCATCGGCCATGCCCGCGCCTCGCGCGACATCGTCTACGCCTTCGGCCACGGCCATGTTGGCCTGGTCGGCTCGGCCCGCACCGGCCGCCTCGTCGCCCAGCTCCTGAGCGGCAAGAAGACTGAGATTCCGCTCACGCCGTTTTCGCCCAATCGTTTCCTCTGAGATCGCACCATGACCACTCCAGCCAGCTCATCCTCCCGCATCGCCCGTGGCGGCAAGGCCATCTACGGTGCGCCGCTCGGCATCTTGATGCTGGAAGCGCGCTTCCCCCGCATTCCCGGGGATATGGGCAACGGCACGACCTGGCCGTTCCCCGTGCTCTATCGCGTGGTGAGCGGCGCCTCGCCGGAGAAGGTGGTGCTGAAGGGCGCGGCCGGCCTGCTGCCCGACTTCATTGATGCGGCGAAGGATCTGGTGCGGCTCGGGGCCGAGGCGATCACCACCAATTGCGGTTTCCTGTCGCTGTTCCAGAAGGAGATCGCGGCCGCCGTCGGCGTGCCCGTCGCGACCTCGTCGCTGATGCAGGTGCCGTGGGTGCAGGCGACACTGCCGCCGGGCAAGCGCGTCGGCCTCGTCACGGTGTCCGGCTCGACCTTGACGCCGGCCCATCTCGAAGGCGCCGGGGTGCCGCTCGATACGCCGCTGGCCGGCACCGAGAACGGCAAGGAGTTCTTCCGCGTCCTGATCAAGGCCGAGAAGGACGACATGGACATTGCGCAGGCCGAGCGCGACGTGGTCGAGGCCGGCAAGGCGCTCGTCGCCAGGAACCCCGATATCGGTGCAATCGTACTGGAATGCACCAACATGCCGCCTTACGCTGCAGCACTTCAGGCCGAAGTCGGATTGCCCGTCTATGACATCTATTCGATGATCACCTGGTTTCACGCGGGACTGCGTCCGCGCGCCTTTTCCTGATTCCGGCCGTCCCAAAGCACTGAACAAGCCCTGCCAGACCTTCGTTTGCATTGCCATCGTCTGAGGCGCCCCGGTATATTGAACTGTGTTCGGGCATAAATGCAGATTGTGATGAGCAACGTGGAACTGGCTTCCGACAGTATCGTCGATCGCGTCTATGAACAGCTCAAGGCGATGGCCGTGAGCTATGAGTTCAAGCCGGGCGAGCGGCTCAACGAGGGCGAGCTCGCCAAGCGTCTCGGCGTCAGCCGCACGCCGCTGCGCGAGGCGCTCAACCGCCTCAACACCGAAGGGTTTCTGCGCTTCACGCCGGGCAAGGGCTTTTTCTGCCGCGAGCTCGACGCGCACGAGATCTTCGATCTCTACGAGCTGCGCAAATCGATCGAGGTCGCCTCGATCCGCCTCGCCGTCAGGCGTGCCAAGGACGAGGACATCGACGCGCTGCTGAAATTCCTCGAGGCCACCGGTCCGGATCCCGGCGAGCGCTCCTCGGTGGAGCTGGTCGAGTTAGACGAGACCTTTCACGAGCGACTTATGGCGATGTCGACCAATGCCGAGATGCTGCGCGTCCTGCGCAACGTCAATGCCCGCATCCGCTTCGTGCGCTGGATCGACATGGACAGCATCAACCGGTCCAACACGCAAGCCGAGCACCGCGCCGTCGTCGAAGGGCTGAAGGCACGCGACGAAGAGGTCTGCGTATCGGTGCTGGAGAAGCACATCGACCGCCGCCTCGATCGCATCACGTCCGCGATCAAGGAAGGCTACGCGCAGATTTATATGCCGACGACGGCGCGGTCCGCGGCCAACTAGTCTGCGTACCGCAGTGACGGTGCTCTCCCTTCTCCCCTTGTGGGAGAAGGTAGCGCGAAGCGCCGGATGAGGGGTATCTCTCCGCGCATGCCGATGCGCGTGAGCGCGTAGAGGCAACCCCTCACCCGAGCGAGGCCGTGTCGACTTGCGGGGATGCCCTCTCCCACAAGGGGAGAGGGCGCAGCAATGCGCATCGCGCCTCCGGTCCCGCAGGCGCACCAGCGCACGCAGCTATACAATCCTTCAATATCTGATCGTGCCAGACGGTCAGAGCCTTCGCACGCGAACGTCGCTAGCGTGCTGCTCGAAATTCATGGAGACCCACGGTGCACAGCCCTCAACCCAATCTCGACACGCGCACAAGCGACGACTGGCCGGCCGAGCTCTATCGCATCCTGAAAGCCGCCGACGTCAGGCAGATGTCCTACGTCCCAGATGCCGGCCATAGCCAGCTGATCCGGCTGTTCTCCGCCGATCCTGACGTCACCACCAACGTGCTGACGACCGAGGAGGAGGGCGTCGCGATTGCCGCCGGCGCTTGGCTCGGCGGCCAGCGCAGCGTGCTGCTGATGCAGTCGAGCGGAGTCGGCAATTGCATCAATATGCTGTCGCTGTCGGCGATCGGCCGCTTTCCGCTGCTGATGCTGGTGACGATGCGCGGCGAATGGGCCGAGTTCAATCCCTGGCAGGTGCCGATGAGCCGGGCCACGCAGCCGTCACTGGAGGCGATCGGGCTGAAGGTGATGCGGGCGGAGACGGCGGAGGATCTGGTCGAGACGGTCGAATCGGCGGCTGCGCTCGCGTACGATTCCGATCAGCAGATCGCGGTCCTGATCGGGCAACGCCTGATCGGCAAGAAGAAGTGGTGATATCGATGTCCGTACCCTCTCAGCTTGATCGTCGCGTTGCCGTCGCGGCTCTTCTCAAGAACCGCAAGGACACGCTGGTCGTTTCCGGCCTCGGCTCGCCCACTTACGACCTTCATTCTGTCGGCGACCACGACGGCAATTTCTATCTCTGGGGCGCCATGGGCGGCGCCGCGCTGATCGGCCTTGGCCTTGCTCAGGCGCAGCCGGGAAAGCGCGTGATGGCCCTCACCGGCGACGGCGAGCAACTGATGGGCCTCGGCGGCATTGCCACCATCGGCGTCGCGCGCCCGCGCAATCTCGACATCGTCGTGATCGACAACCAGCATTTTGGCGAGACCGGGATGCAGGCGAGCCACACCGGCCGCGGCGTCGATCTCACGGCGATCGCTACAGCCTGCGGATTTGCTGCGACGGGGACCGTGCGGACGTTGGCGGAGGTGGAAGGCCTCGCATCGCAAATCGCTGAGCCGGCCGATGGCCCGCGGCTTTTCGTCATCAAGGTTCTGGCGGAAAATCCGCCGCGTTCGCTGCCGTCTCGCGATGCCGTCTTTATCAAGAACCGGTTCCGTGCTCATCTCGGGTTTGCGGCGGCTTGAGCTGAGGCCCTTGCCCGGATCAGGTTTGCCGCAAGCAGCTATTCTGGAGCGAGCCCTATGAAACTATCCGGCAAGGTCGCCGCCATCACCGGCGCGGCGCGCGGCATCGGCAAGGCCTGCGCAAAACGATTCCTCGACGACGGCGTCAAGGTCGTCATATCGGATGTCGATGCCGAGGGCCTCGCTGCGACGGCCGTCGAGCTCGGGCACCCGGACGCCTTGCGCACCGTCGTCGGCAATGTCGCCAAGCGCACTGACGTGGATCAGCTCGTCGCAACCGCCGTGAAGGAGTTCGGCCGGCTCGACATCATGGTCAACAATGCCGGCGTCGCCCGCAACCGGGACATCCTGCAGATTTCCGAGGAGGAATTCGACGAAATCATCGGCATCAATCTGAAGGGCGCGTTCTTCGGCGTGCAGGCGGCGGCCAGGCAGATGATCGCGCAGGGCGGCGGCGGGGTCATCATCAACATGTCCTCGGTCAACGCGCTGCTGGCGATCCCGGCGCTTGCGACCTACGCGATGTCCAAGGGCGGCATGAAGCAGCTCACCTCGGTCGCTGCCGTCGCGCTGGCCCCGCACAATATCCGCGTCGTCGCGGTCGGGCCGGGCACGATCCTGACCGACATGGTGGCCTCGTCCATCTACACCTCGGAGGATGCCCGCAAGACCGTGATGTCGCGCACGCCGGCCGGCCGCGGCGGTGAGCCGAGCGAGGTGGCGTCCGTGGTCGCGTTCCTCGCCAGCGACGATGCGTCCTACATCACGGGGCAGACCATCTATCCCGATGGCGGCAGGCTGATCCTGAACTACACGGTGCCGGTGAAGGAGAGGTAGGGCCGGTTCACTCCGCGGCGATCGTCATCCCGTAGCCCAGTCGCTTCGAGATGCCGCCGGCGCAGTCGCGCAGCGCATTTGCGATCGGGCTATCCCAGCGGGCGTCAAAGGTGCCTTCCGGCCCCATCGCGGTGATGACCAGCGCGACATGGCCGGAATGATCGAACACCGGTGCGGAGAACGCATTGACCCCGGGCAGGGGATCGCCGAGCGCACGGGCGAGGCCGTGCTTGCGGACTTCAGCGAGCATCTCGGCGACCTTCGCGCCTCTTACAGCGCGCTTCGGATTGTAGCCGACGCCGTGACGATCGAGTCCGCTCTCCAGCGCGGCGTTGATCGTCTTCTCGGGCAGAAAGGCCGCAAAGGCGCGGCCCGTGGCCGTCTCCAGCAGCGCCATCACCGAACCGGCGCGCATCACGACGTGCACGGGCTGGCCGGGTTCTTCGAGCTGCACCACGGTCGGGCCGTGCGTCCCCCAGACCGCAAGCGAGACCGCGTGCCCGATCTGGCTTGCGAGGCCGGCGATCTTCGGTCCGGCGATACGCACGCCGGAGAGACGGCGCAGGCTGATCAGGCCGAGCTCCAGCGCCAGCGCGCCGATCTCGTAGCGGCCGGTGGTCTCGTCCTGCTCGATCAGGCCGATGCGAGAGAAGCTGGCGAGATAAGGATGCGCCTTGGCCGGCGTCATGCCCGCCTCGCGGGCGAGATCGCGCAGCATCATCGGTTCGCCGCATCTGGCGAGCGCGCGGAGCAATTCTCCACCGACCTCGATCGACTGGATACCGCGGCTTTCTCTCTTCATGCGCCTCCTGGCGTGGCCTATGCCGCGTCGCGCCTGGCGGCGCGGTCGGCGAGATGACGGCCGGCAATGTAGCCGAAGGTCAGCGCCGGCCCAAGCGTGATGCCGGCGCCGGGATAATTGCCGCCCATGATGCTGGCCATGTCGTTGCCGGCGGCATAGAGCCCGGGAATCACCCGGCCCTCGGAGTCCAGCGCCCGCGCATTCTCGTCAGTGACGATGCCGGCATAGGTGCCGAGATCGCCGACCACCATCTTGATGGCGTAGAACGGGCCGTTTTGGATCGGCGCGACGCAGGGATTCGGGCCGTGCAGCGCGTCGCCCTGGTAGCGATTATAGGCCTTGGTGCCCTTGCCGAAGGCGGCATCGTGGCCCTGCGGCGCGGTCGCATTGAACTGCTTGACGGTCTCGGTGAACGCGTTGGCATCGATGCCGGCCTTCGCCGCCAGTGCCTCCAGCGTATCGCCGCGCATGAGATAGCCGGTATTCAGATGGTGGCCGAGCGGCATGGGGAAGGGCGGCACGCAGCCGAGGCCGTATTTGCGCAACGTCGGATGATCGCAGACGAGATAGGCGGCGATCTCTTCGCCGGGCTTGGCGGCTTTGACCATGGCCTGGACGAAATCGTGATAGGAATTGCCTTCATTGGCAAAGCGCTTGCCGTCACGCATCACCGCGATCACGCCAGGCTTGGCGCGGTCGATGAAATGCGGCATCACGCCCTTTGAACCGTCCTTGCGCGCGGTCAGCGACACCGGCACCCAGGCGGCCGCGTTCGGCAAGCGATCCTCGACGTGACCACCGACGGACTCCGCAAGGCGCAAGCCGTCGCCGGTATTGCCGGTCGGTCCGGGCGAAAAATGCTCGTTGCCGGTCGGCGCGTGCGGAAACATTTTCTTGCGGCGTTCGACGTCATGGGGGAAGCCGCCGCAGGCGAGCACGACGCCTTGTCTTGCATGAATGCGGACGTCGCGTCCCTCGCGCGAAACGATCGCGCCGGTGACGGTGCCGTTTTCAACCGTCAGCTCGCGCACCGGCGAGGACAGCCACATCGGAATCTTCAGATCCTGCGCGGATTTCGCGAGCCGCCCCGCCAGCGCATTGCCGTTGGTCAACGTCATGCCGCGGCCGTAGCGCAGCACGTCCATCAGATGACGCGACAGGCGCTTTGCGACATATACGGCGGACGCCAGCGACTTCGTCACGCGCATGAAATGGATGATCTCCTTGCCGGAGCCCAGCATCATGCCGAACACGGTGAGCTCCGGTAGCGGCATGCCGAGCGTCTTGATCTGCTCACCCAGCTCGCGGCCGTCGAACGGGCGCGTCACCATCGAGCGGCCGCCCTGTGCCCCGCCGGGCGCTTCGGCATGATAGTCCGGAAACACCAGCGGCATGTCGAAGCGGAGCGCGGTCTTGCTGGTGAAGAAATCGACCGCCTCGGGGCCGGCGCTGAGGAATGCGTCGACGCGCGCGGCGTCGAAATTGTTGCCGGCTTCGTGCCGCAAGTAAGTGCGGGCCTGGTCCGGCGTCTCCGCGATGCCATAGGCCTTCGCCAGCGATGTGCCGGGAATCCAGAGCCAGCCGCCTGAGCGCGCTGTGGTGCCGCCGAAGCGCGGCTCTTTCTCGACGATCAGCACGTCGAGGCCGCGATGGCGTGCGGTGATCGCGGCCGACATGCCGGAGGCGCCCGATCCGGCCACGAGCACATCGCACTCGTAAGTCTCAATTGCGTTGTGCGCGTTGCTGGTCATGTCTCACCTCACTTCTTCAGCAGCGGGCATTTGGATTCGGAGACCGGACGGAAAGCGTCCTCGCCCTTCACCGTCTTGATGATCTCCAGGTAGTCCCAGGGTTCCCTGGACTGCTCGGGCGACTTCACCTTGGCGAGATACATGTCGCGGATGACGCGGCCGTCCTCGCGCAGCTTGCCGCCATGGACGAATGTATCCTCGATCGGCAATTCGCGCATCTTGGCCATTACCTTGGCGGCATCGTCGGTGCCCGCCGCCTTGATGCCTTTCAGGTAATGCAGCACCGAGCCGTAGACGCCGGTGTGGATCATGGTCGGCATCACCTTGGTGCGCTCGTAGAATTTCTTGGACCAGGCCCGGGTCGCCTCGTCCATGTTCCAGTACGACGCCGTGGTCATGTAGGTGCCCTGCGCGGCCTTCAGGCCGACCGCGTGGACGTCGGTGTCGAACATCAGGAGGCCGACGAGCTTCTGGCCGCCCTGCACGAGGCCGAATTCGCCGGACTGCTTGATCGCATTGTCGGTGTCCTGGCCGGCATTGGCGAAGGCGACGACGTCGGCTTTCGAGCTCTGCGCCTGGAGTGCAAAAGAGGAAAAGTCCGCCGTGTTGGTCGGATGCTTGACGCCGCCGAGCACCTTGCCGCCCATTTCGTTGATGAAGCGCGTCGCGTCCTTCTCGAGCTGCTGGCCGAAGGCGTAATCCGCGGTGATGAAATACCAGGATTTGCCGCCTTCCTTGATCACGGCGGAGGCCGTCACCTTCGACAGTGCGTAGGTGTCGTAGGTGAAGTGCACGGTGTTCGGGCTGCACAGCTCGTCGGTCAGCGAGCTCGCGCCGGGGCCGGAGAGCAGTGCGATCTTGCCCCGCTCGCGCACCATATTGTGGACCGCGATGGCGATGCCGGAATTGGGAATGTCGACCACGGCGTCGACCTTGCCGTTGTCGAACCAGCCGCGCACGATCTGCACGCCGACGTCGGTTTTCATCTGGTGGTCGGCGCTGATGATCTCGATCGGCTTGCCGAGCACGGTCGGCCCGAACTCCTCCACCGCCATTTTTGCGGCTTCGACGGAGCCCGGCCCGCTGTTGTCGCGGCCCCAGCTCGACAGGTCGGTCAACACGCCGATCCGCACCGCGTCGTCGGAGACTTGCGCGGTCGCAGTCGTTGTCATCGCAGCCGAACTCATGGCCGCGAACATGGCCCAGGCGAGATGCCCTCTCATCGTCGTTCCCTCTCTTTTTACGGGCCGCTTGGCGCGGCCGGCTATTCCAGCGATAATTAGATATTAACAAATAGGTTTGTCAATGACGAATTTGATGGGATGGTTGGGTTCCGGGCCGTTGGCTCGCCATGACGACGTCCCAAACCGTCGTCATGGCGAGCCAACTGGTCCGCGCGAAGCGCGGCCCGATGACAGGCTTCGCGAAGCAATCCAGAATCTCCCCGCGAATGACGCGCGAATCGCTCGGGTCGCGAGCGTGGTCATCGGCACGCGGGGTTCGCGGCGCCTGGGACGACGAGGAACGTGATGGTCTCGGGCGCGAGGCGAACTGCACCGGCAGCCGTCGCTCGCCCGGCGAGGTGCGGCAGCTCATCACCGTCGGTCAGCGCGAGTGTCGTGCCGTTCAGTTGCACTGTCGCGCCTTGCTGCCTCTCTGCCTGCAAGCTATAGCGCTCGGCGGAACGCGGCAGCACGATCGCGCGCGAGGTGCGGTGTGAGATGTTGATCGCGAGCATGGTCACGGCGCCGGGCCTCGATGGATGACAGTGGGCGTAGACGCGCAGGTCGGGCACTGCCGCCGCGCTTGCATCGAGCACTGTCGCTCCCATCAGCCGATGCCAGAGCAGCGCGCCCCAGTAATTCGGACGTGGACGGAACGTCGTCTCGTCGAGCAGGCCGTAATCGCTCGCCGCCAGCGTGTTGTGCATCACCACCTGAACCCCGGCTCGTGCCAGGCGTCCGAGCTGGTCGAGATAGCGGAAGGTGTCGAGAAACGTCCTGTCCCAGCGATTGCCGCCGCAAGCGGCATCGGCGGTTTCCGTCAGCCAGATCGGTTTGCCCGGCGCGAATTCATCGCGCAGGCCGCGGTAGATCGACAGCGTCACATCGGTTCGGGCCAGCCATTCTTCGGACAACGCGCGTGCCGGCGCGTCCCGGCCGCCGCAGCGTGGCGAGATCGTGTTGTAGTGATGATAGGAGAAGCGATCGATGTCGGCTCCGGATTTCGCGAGCAGGTCGTGCGTGCGAATACCGGATGCGGAAGGGGATGCGGAATCGCCGACGGAGCCCGGGCCGACGATCAGCGTCTCCGGCGCCGCGCGCCGTATCCAGTCGCGAAAGACGTCGAAATCGCGGACATAGGCTTTCGCGTCATATCCCCGCGGCGCTCCGCTCGTCGCCGCGAGCGTCGGCTCGTTCATGAACTCGGCGGCGGCGATGTGGTGGCCCAGCGATCGCGTGTCATCGACCAGACGCCGCGCCTGGTCCGGACTCCACACGCCATCGGCACCGCGGCTGCCGGGACTGATCGCGAAGGAGGTGACGATCTCCGCATCAGTCGCACGCGCAAAGTCGACGACGCCGCGCCACTGTGCACGGCTCAGCACCGTGTCAAACCCCGGCGGCGGCGCGGCTGGTGCCTGTTCGCTGCGGGCAAAGAACGTCGCATTGGCCCAGGTGCCGCTTACGCGCAGATAGGCCGGCGACAAGGCGGCAGCGAGCTTGCGCAGTCGCGCATTGGC
The DNA here is from genome assembly GCF_024519855.1 of Bradyrhizobium sp. Bra78. Classification (NCBI taxonomy): domain Bacteria; kingdom Pseudomonadati; phylum Pseudomonadota; class Alphaproteobacteria; order Hyphomicrobiales; family Nitrobacteraceae; genus Bradyrhizobium; species Bradyrhizobium sp. Bra78. The sequence goes on from NZ_JALJRE010000001.1 coordinate 234,406, forward strand.
AAGATCGATCGGCGGCCGGTCGCTGTAACGATTTCGCTGATCGATCGTGTGCATCGTTTGCGGATAGGGCTTCCAGAACCGTCCGCCGGTCACCTCCACCATCTCGATGTTGTAGGATTGAAAGCGCGGATCGATCGTGCCGATAAATTTCAGTTCCGCTGGCGCGATGGACACATCTCCGGCGCGCGCCGCGCACAACGTTGAGGCAATCAGCAGCGCGATTGTCGTCAGAGCCGCCGCTGGGACGAGCCCGCACGATCGAGGCCACCGGCTTGCATGCATGTCCTGACGCCTTCTTATGCGCGCTGCTAAAAGCCGATGCAGCGGGGCGAACCATTAGCCGCGTTTATACCGCGAATTTTTACTTCCAATTTTACTTCGCGACATCCGGCCCATAGCCTCGCCCGCAACTGATCACATCCGCAGCCGGTCAATGACGATCGGAGCGAGCGCTTATTGTAACCAACGAGGGTTGCCATGCTTGACAGGGACAAGGGGACATCCACTGCCAATCCGGCGGGGACGAGCGACAAGTCTGCGAAAAAGCTGAGCCGGCGCACGCTGTTGAAGGGCGCGGCAGCAATTGCCGGCGCAGCCGCAGGCTCGGACGCGATCCGCGGCTTTCCGACCATCTGGGCGCAGGAGATCAAGGATATCGAGCTGCGCCATGTCGGCGTGTCCTATTCGGTGGTGAAGGCGATCGGCGACCAGGCCGCCAAGGATCTCGGTTTCAAGGTGACGATGCAGAACCTCGACACCTCCGCCGCCATCAACCGTTTCATAAGCCAGCCTAATACGGTCGATATCGCCGACCTCGAGGGCTGGCAGGCCAAGCTCGCCGCCAAGCGCAGCGTGATCCAGGGCATCGAGGTCAAGAAGATCAAGGAGTTCGACAACATCCTGCCGATCTTCACCAAGGGCGAGATCGACGGCCACAAGATCCCGCGCCAGGGCATCTCGCCCTACGAGGCGATGTACATCTCCAAGCCCGACTCGACCGACCTGCATGACGGCGTCACCGAATGGGCGACGTTCCTGCCGCAGGTCTACAACGCGGACTCTATCGGCTATCGCCCGGATCTCGTCGGCCATGAAGTGACCGAGTGGAAGGACCTGATCGACCCGAAATTCAAGGGCAAGGCGGCGATCCTCGACGTGCCCGCGATCGGCATCATGGACGCCGCGCTCTGCTTCGAAAGTGCCGGGCTGATCAAGTACGGCAACAAGGGCAACATGACCAAGGAGGAGATCGACTTCACCTGCAACAAGCTGATCGAGCTGAAGAAGCAGGGCCAGTTCCGCGCGACCTGGACCACCTTCGACCAGTCGGTGCAGCTGATGGCGGCGGGGGAAGTGGTCATCCAGTCGATGTGGTCGCCGGCGGTCGCTGCCGTCCGCGTCAAGGAAATCCCTTGCGTCTACGCGCCGGTCAACGTCAAGAACGGCAAGGAAGGCTATCGCGGTTGGTGCAACGGCATGGGCCTGATGAAGCACCTCTCCGGCAAGAAGCTGGATGCCGCCTACGAATATCTCAACTGGTATCTGTCGGGCTGGCAAGGCGGCTTCGTCGCGCGCTACGGCTATTACAGCCCGGTGCCGTCGACCGCGAAGAAATTCCTCACCCCGGCCGAGTGGGCGTTCTGGTACGAGGGCCAGCCGGCGCCGGAGGTGGTCAACGATCCCTATGGCGTTGCGATGGAGAAGGCCGGCACCAAGCGTGACGGCGGTTCGTTCCTCGACCGCGTCAAGAACATCTCGTGCTGGAACACGCTGATGGACGAAGCCGCCTACATGAACAAGCGCTGGAACGACTTCAAGGTGGCGTAAATCCTGCTTTCCCTGGCCCGACACGAGCGCCGGCGCGGCGACGCTCCGGCAGAGAGACCGAACTGAAGCGTGGCTTTTGCCGACATGCAGCCAAGTCCAAACCCATCACGCGCCAATCTCGCCGGCTGGCTCTACGTGTCGCCGCTGGTCCTGGTGCTCGTGCCGTTCTTCGTGGCGCCGATCCTCGTCGTGCTGGCCGCAAGCTTCTTTGCGACGGACGGCTTTGGCGGGCTGACGCCGGGTTTCACGCTCGCAAGCTATGTGGAAGTGCTGCATTCGGCGCTGACGCTGAAGCTCTATCTGGCGACCATCAAGTTCACGGTGCTGACCTGGATCTTCACCCTCGTCATCGGATTCTTCGTCGCCTACTTCCTGGTGTTCCACGTCCGCAATCAGCTGCTCGCGATCGGCCTGTTCCTTTTGTGTACGGTGCCGTTCTGGACCTCGAACATCATCCGGATGATTTCCTGGATTCCGCTGCTCGGCAAGGAAGGCCTGATCAACCAGGCGCTGCTGGCGCTCGGGGTGATCCGTCAGCCGCTTGAGGTGCTGCTGTTCTCCGACCTCGCGGTCGTCATCGCCTATGTCCACCAGCTCACGATCTTCATGATCGTGCCGATCTTCAACTCCATGGCGCGGATCGACAAGAAGCTGATCGAGGCCGCAATCGACGCCGGCGCGAGCCGTTTCGACATCATGCGCCTGATCGTGGTGCCGATGTCCAAGAGCGGCATCGCGCTCGGCACCATCTTCGTGGTGTCGATCGTGATGGGCGATTTCTTCGTCGTCAAGGTCATGTCCGGCGGCGGCTCGGCCTCGGTGGTCAGCGCCTTCTACGAGGACGTCGGCGTGCTGCAATATCCGACCGCGGCGGCGAGCGCCGTGCTGCTGACGCTGGTGCTGGTCGCGATCGTCTCGCTGATCCTCCGCACTGTCGACATCAGGCAGGAGATCACGCGGTGAGCGCCATTCTTGCCGATATGCCCAAGACCGACGCGTCAAAGACGGGCGCGCCCGCGACGACCAGGGCGATCGCACCGAGCAAGGGCGGCCGTCCCTGGACGTTCTACGTCCTGGCGACGCTGTTCGCGTTCTATGTGATCGCGCTCTATGGCCCGATGTTCTGCATCTACGTCCTGTCGTTCCAGGATATCCGCGGCGGGCTCGTGTTTCCGATGAAGGGTCACTCGCTGCACTGGTTCGTCGATCTCTTCACCCAGGTGCGGACCGGAGACGTCAAGGGCTCGTTCGACCGCTCGATCAAGCTCGCGGTCATCGTCACCGTCATCACGGTGGTGGTCTCGTTCCTCGCCGGGCTCGGCTTCCGCAAGCGTTTTCGCGGCGATACCGTCGTCTTCTACATGATGATCGGCAGCCTGGTCGCACCGGGCCTCGTGCTCGGCCTCGGCACCGGCCTTCTGTTCCAGGCGCTCGGGCTGAATGCGAGCTGGTACACCTCGGCGCTCGGCGCGCAGCTGTCCTGGACGCTGCCGTTCGGCGTGCTGGTGATGTTCGCGGTGATGTCGCGCTTCAACCACGTCTGGGAGGAGGCGGCCTACGACCTCGGCGCCAGCCGCTGGCAGTCGATCCGCCTGGTGATGATCCCCGTGCTGGCGCCCGGCCTCGTCGCGGTCGCACTGTTCGGATTCACGCTCTCTTACGACGAGTTCGCGCGCAGCCTCCAGACCGCGGGCTCGCTGAACACGCTGCCGCTGGAGATCTGGAGCATGACGCTGAACGTCACCTCGCCCTCGCTCTACGCGCTCGGCACCGTGACGACCATCGTCTCCTTCATCGTCATCGGCGCGAGCCTGGGCAGCATCGTGCTGATCCAGAAAAAGCGCGGCAGCAGCGCAAAGGGTTGAGTTGGGAATGAAGAGCGATCGAGGCGATATCGAACTGGCGGGCGTCTGCAAGAGCTTCGACGGCGCGACCTACGTGGTCGACGGCGTCAATCTCAAGATCGCCGACGGCGCCTATTGCTGCTTCATCGGCCCCTCCGGCTGCGGCAAGACCACGATCTTGCGCATGATCGCCGGCCATGAGGACCCGACTGCCGGCGAGATCGTGATCGGCGGGCAGAACGTCGTCGGGCTCGCGCCGGTGCAGCGCCGTACCGCGATGATGTTCCAGTCCTACGCGCTGTTCCCGCATCTGACCGTACGCGACAATATCGCGTTCGCCTTGCGCGTGCGCGGCATGTCGAAGGCCGATCGCCTGCGCGCGGCCGACGCCATGATCGAGAAGGTGCGGCTGACGCAGTTCGCCGACCGCCTGCCGGCGCAGCTCTCCGGCGGGCAACAGCAGCGCGTGGCGCTGGCGCGCGCCGCGATCACCGAGCCGCGGGTGCTGCTGCTCGACGAGCCGCTGTCCGCGCTCGACGAGCAGCTTCGCGTGCAGATGCGCCAGGAGCTGCGGCGGATGCAGCAGGATCTCGGCATCACCTTCATCCACGTCACCCACACCCAGCTCGAGGCCATCGCGCTCGCCGATCTCGTGGTGGTGATGGAGCAGGGCAGGATCAAGCAGGCCGGAGCGGCGCGTGACGTCTATGCCCATCCGCATGACCGTTACGTCGCCGAGTTCATGGGCGGCCAGAACGTGCTGTCGGGGCTGGTCGAGAAGGTCAACGGTTCGACTTTTACGCTCGCGCAGGCCGCGCCTGATGGCATCGAGGTTCCTCTTCAGGCGCGGTCCACGGTCAGCGTCGGCGACAAGATCGATATCGCCGTGCGACGCGACGACGTCGCGCTGGTCCGGCCGGGCAGGGAGCTGCCGCCGGGCTGCACGACGTCGCTGCCGAGCCGCGTGCTCGCGATCGAGTACCAGGGCTATTTCGTCAAGGTCATGCTCGACACCGTGCCGGACGACGCGTTCGTCGCCTATGTGCCGGAAAAGGTCTTCTTCGCGGATCCGTTCACCGTCGGCGACGTCGTGATGGCCACATGGGCCACCGGCAGCGCGCTTCCACTCGCCTAAAGCCCCGTCGCGCACAGGAGTATGACCGTGCAGATATCCTTCACACTCAACGGACGGCCAACTACTGTCGAAGTCGAGCCGGCAACGCTCGTCGCCGAGCTGCTGCGCGAACAGCTCAGCCTCACCGGCACTCACATCGGCTGCGACACCAGCCAGTGCGGCGCCTGCGTCGTGCATCTCGACGGCCTGCCGGTGAAGAGCTGCACGCTGCTGGCACCTGCGCTCGATGGCGCGACGCTGCTCACTATCGAAGGCCTGCAAGGTGCGCCCGGTTCGAACCGGATGCATCCGATGCAGGAAGCGTTTCGCGAGCATCACGGCCTGCAATGCGGCTTCTGTACGCCCGGCATGCTGATGACAGCGGTGGCGCTCGCGACCGAGAAGCCGGACCTGACCGAGGCTGATGTCCGCCACGGCCTCGAAGGCAACATCTGCCGTTGCACCGGCTATCAGAACATCGTCGTCTCGGTGATGGCAGGCGCTGCCGCCATGAACGCCGCCAAGGGAGAGTGACCATGGGCAACGTGATCGGCATCGGCGCATCACCGAAGCGGAAAGAGGATCAGCGCTTCCTCACCGGCCGCGGCAATTACGTCTCCGACATCAAGCGACCCGGCATGACCGCGGGCGTTTTCGTCCGCTCGCCGCATGGCCACGCGGTGCTGCGCGGCATCGACAGGAGCGCGGCGCTGGCCGCGCCCGGGGTCATTGCCGTCCTGACTGGCGCGGATGCCGCGGCCGACAAGCTGGGCTCGCTGCCCTGTGGCTGGGGCATCTCGGATGCCAAGGGTGTGCCCATGAAGGAGCCGCCGTTTCCGATGCTGGCGCAGGGCAAGGTGCGCTTCGTCGGCGACATGGTGGCCTTTGTCATCGCGGAGACACCGGAGCAGGCGAATGCGGCGGCCGAGCTGCTGAAGATCGACTATGAGGTGCTGCCCTCCGTGGTCGGCGTGCTCGAGGCTGTCAGGCCGGGCGCGCCACAATTGTTCGACGACGTGCCGAACAACATCTGCTGCGACTGGGAGCTCGGCGACAAGGCCGCGGTCGAGTCCGCGTTCCGAAAGGCGGCGCATGTCGCAAAGCTGAGCCTCGTCAACAATCGCCTGATCGGCAACCCGATGGAGCCGCGCGCGGCGATCGCGGAATACGAGCCGGGCACCGACCGCTTCACGTTGTGGACCACCAGCCAATTCCCGCACGTCGTGCGCTTTCTGATGGGCGCGCTGGTGCTGAACATCCCGCAGCACAAGCTGCGCGTGGTCGCGCCCGATGTCGGCGGCGGCTTCGGCGTCAAGCAGTTCCACTACGGCGAGGAGGCCGTGATCACCTGGGCCGCCAAGCGCGTGATGCGGCCGATCAAATGGGTCGCGAGCCGTTCTGAGGGCTACGTCTCGGATCGCCACGGCCGCGATCACGTCACCGAGGCCGAGCTTGCCCTCGACGAGACCGGGAAGTTCCTGGCCTTCCGCGTCAACACGCTCGCCAATATGGGCGGCTATCTCTCGACCTTCGGGCCGAACATCCCGACCAATCTCTATGGCCCATTGCTCGGCGGCGTCTATACCACGCCGGCGATCTACTGCAACGTGAAGGTGGTGTTCACCAATACCGTTCCGGTCGACGCCTATCGCGGCGCCGGCCGGCCCGAGGCGACCTTCGTGCTGGAGCGCATCGTCGATGTCGCAGCGAGCGAGATGGGCATCGATCGTGTCGAGATCCGTCGCCGCAACATGATCCCGAAGGAAGCCTATCCGTATCAGACGCCGGTGCTGGTGCAGTACGATTCCGGCGATCCCATGGGCTGTCTCGACGGTGCGCTGGTGGCGGCCGACGTCAAGAATTTCGGCGTGCGCAAGTCGGCCTCGGCCAGCAAGGGCAAATTCCGCGGGCTCGGCTACTCGACCTATGTCGAGGCCTGCGGCCTTGCGCCGTCGCGTTTCGCCGGACGGCTGGGGGCGCGCGGCGGCCTCTATGAAAGCGCCACGGTGCGCGTGCATCCGACTGGCCAGGTGACGGTCATGATCGGAACGCACAATCACGGCCAGGGCCACGAGACGACGTTCGCGCAGATCGTCTCGGAAAAGCTCGGTGTCGCCTTCGAGAATGTCGATATCGTGTTCGGCGACACCGACCGCGTGCAGTTCGGCATGGGCACCTACGGTTCGCGTTCGCTGGTGGTCGGGGGCGCGGCGCTGTCGAAGGCGACCGACAAAGTGGTCGCCAAGGGCAAGAAGATCGCGGCTCATCTGCTCGAAGCCGCCGAAGTCGACATCCAGTTCAAGTCCGGAAAATTCTCGGTCGCCGGCACTGACCGCGCCAAGACGTTCGAGGAAATCGCGGGCGCCGCTTACGTGCCGCATGACTATCCGCTCGAAGTGCTGGAGCCGGGGCTGGAGGAGCAGGCCTATTACGACCCCGTCAACTTCACCTATCCCGGCGGCTGCCACATCGCCGAGGTCGAGGTCGATCCGGAGACGGGCACGGTGACGCTCGTGAATTACACCGCCGTGGATGACGTCGGCACGGTGATCAATCCGATGATCGTCGAGGGCCAGCTGCATGGCGGCATCGTGCAGGGCGTCGGCCAGGCGCTGTTCGAGAACGCAGTCTATGACGAGAGCTCAGGCCAACTGCTGTCGGGCTCGCTGATGGACTATTGCATGCCGCGCGCCGATCACATGCCGATGATGAAGGTCGCGACCCATTCGACGCTGTGCACGCACACCCCGATGGGCGTGAAAGGCTGCGGCGAGGTCGGCACGATCGGCTCGCCGGCCGCCGTCATCAACGCGGTGGTCGATGCGCTGTCGCATCTCGGCGTCACCCATGTCGACATGCCGGCGACGCCGAACCGGATCTGGCGGCTGCTGCAGAACGCGTCGCTACCGGTCGCGGCGGAATAGGGAGAGCAACAATGAAACCGTTTGCCTATCACCAGCCGGACCAGATTCCCGACGCTGCTAAACTCCTGACCTCGATCGAGGACAGCAAGCTCGTCGCCGGCGGCATGACGCTGATCCCGACGCTGAAGCAGCGGCTGGCCAACCCGCCTGCCTTGATCGACCTGTCGAAGCTCGGACACCTGAAGGGTATCACCGACGACGGCGACAGCATCACCGTCGGTGCGATGACGCCGCATGCGCAGGTCGCCGCCTCGAAGCTGGTGCAGACGAAAATTCCCGGTCTCGCGGCGCTGGCCTCGATGATCGGCGATCCTGCCGTGCGCAGCCGCGGCACCATTGGCGGCTCGGTCGCCAACAATGATCCGGCCGCGGATTATCCGGCCGGCGTGCTCGGTCTCGGCGCCACCATCGTCACCAGCACGCGCGAGATCGCGGCCGACAGGTTCTTTCTCGGCCTGTTCGAGACCGCGCTCCAACCCGGCGAGATCATCACGGCGATCCGCTTTCCCTTGCCGCTCAAAGCGGGTTACGCAAAATTCAAGGCGCCGGCGTCGCGTTACGCGCTGGTCGGCGTGTTCGTCGCAAAATTCGCCGATGGCGTCCGTGTCGCCGTGACCGGTGCGGGTCCCGGCGTATTCCGCGTGCCGCCGATGGAGATGGCGCTGTCGGAGAACTTTGATCCGTCTGCAATAGCGGCGATCAAGATCGATAATGACGGCCTCACCTCCGACATCCATGCCGAAGCCGACTACCGCGCGCATCTCGTCACGGTCATGGCCAAGCGCGCCGTCGACGCGGCGCTCAGCTAACTCTTTAGGGTTGATGATGACTGATGGTTCCGGCCGAACGGCCTTTCCGCCGGCGCCGACTGGCCTTGGCGCGCTTTCTGCAGCCGAGATCATGGCCGGCTACCGGCGCAAGGCGTTTACCCCGCGCGATGTCGTCGACGACACCATCGCCGCGCTTCTGGCGACGAACGAGACCTGCAACGCGGTGGTGACGCCGATGTACGAGCAGGCGAGGGCGGAAGCCGATCGTCTCACCAGGGAGATGCGTGCGGGCGAAGCCAGGGGGCTGCTTGCCGGCGTGCCCGTCACGATCAAGGATCTCGTCTTTGTCGCGGGTGTGCCGGCCTATGGCGGCTCGCCGATGAACAAGAGCTTTGTCCCCGAGGCCGATGCGGCCGTGGTGTCGGCGCTGAAGGCGGCGGGTGCGATCATCACCTGCAAGACCACGACCTGCGAGTCCGGTTACAAGCTCACGGCCGACAGCCCCGTCACCGGGACGACGCGAAACCCCTGGAATCCCGGCCGCACCAGCGGTGGATCGAGCGGCGGTGCGGCGGCGGGCGTCGCCGCCGGCTGCGGTCCGATCGCGATCGGCACCGACGGTGTCGGCTCGATCCGGGTGCCGTCGTCCTTCTGCGGCGTGTTCGGCCTCAAGCCGACCTTTGGCCTGGTGCCGCGCTCGCCCGGCTTCTCGCCACCGTCATGGGGCTCGCTCGCACATACCGGGCCGATCACGCGCACGGTCGCGGATGCCGCACTGACGCTGGAGATCATCGCTGCTTACGATCTGCGCGATCCGGCGAGCCTGCCGGCGGCGCCGCGGCGGTTTGATACCAACGTCGCGCCGTTGAATGGCATTCGCATCGGCGCCAGCGTCGATCTCGGCTACGCCGCCGTCAGCCCCGACGTGCGCTCGGCGTTCGGCAAGGCGCTGGCTGTTCTCGATGCGTGCGGCGCGCAGGTCACCATGGATGGACCGGGCCTCGATCCCGGCATTCTGGAACACACGCTCAAGCCGATCGCCTTCACCGAACAGGCGGCTGCGGTCGCGACCAAGACCACGGCCGATCTCGCCGGCTCCGAAGCAGATTATCGCGATGTCGTCAGTGCCGGACGGCGCTACAGCGGCACGGACTATATCGAAGCCGGTTATCGCCGCGGCCAGGCGCGCAGCGGCTTTCTGAAGCTTTTCGAGCGCGTCGATGCGCTGGTGACGCCGACGGTTGCGGTGACCGCGTTCGAGGCCGGCCGGATTGGCGTCGACATGATCGACGGCAGCAAGGTCGATCCGCATCTCGGCTGGTCGCCGTTCACCTGGCCGATCAACCTCGCTGGCCTTCCGGCCGCGACGCTGCCCTGCGGTTTCGATCGCGACGGAATGCCGATCGGCCTTCAGATCGTCGCTCCCTGGCTCGACGAGCCCACGATTTTTCGCATCGCTGCTGCGTTCGAGGCGGCTTTGCCCTGGGCGAAGTTCTGGCCGCAGCTGGCGCTTCGCGAAAGTCCCGCGCGCGCGAAGGCATGAAGCTCAGGACAGCTCGATCGGCACCCCACGGCCGCTGAGTTCTTCGTCGAGGCGCAGATAGTGCGCGAGATAGTCGTGCAGCGCTGTCGCCGCCTTTGAGGTCGCGCCGCTGGATTTGTAGAGCAGCAGCTCGATCTTCGGCAGCGGCGGCAGGCCCTCGTTCGGGCCGATCTCGCGCATCGCCGGCACCAGCGCGCTGCGGCCGAGCACGGTGACGGCCATGCCGGCAAAAGCCGCAGCCTGCAGGCCGCCGACACTCTCGCTGACGCAGGCGATGCGCCAGCGCAAATTCGCGCGCTCCAGCGTATCGATGGCGTAGTCGCGATAGATGTTGCCGGGGGGCAGCAGCGCCAGCGGAATCGGGCGTTCCTGATGCGCGGCGGATTGCTCGCCGGTCATCCAGACCAGCTGCTCGCGCCGCACCACCTGGCCGCCGGTGAAATCGTTCATGCGGGTAACGAGTGCGATGTCGACATCGCCGCGCTTGACGAGGCCGACCAGCGGCGTCGACAACGCGCAATTGAGCTCGACCTGGACGCGCGGAAAGGATTTTCGAAACACGCTGAGGATTTGTGGCAGCATGAACGCCGCATAGAGGTCGGGCGTGCCGAGCACGACTTGGCCCTCGATCTCCTGCGACGCCAGTTGCGAGATCAACTCGTCATGCAACCGCAGGATGGACTTGGCGTAGGTTAGGACCGTGGTGCCGTCTTCGGTCAGCGTCAGCCTGCGGCCGGCGTGCTCGAACAATTGCTTGCCGGTCAGCTCCTCCAGCCGCTGCAATTGCAGGGTGATCGCCGGCTGGGTGCGACCCAGCCGTCGCGCGGTCTCGGTGATGCTGCCGGTCTCGACCACCGAGATCAGTGACCGGAGCATACGGATATCGAGACTGATGAGGTTCATGCGGCGTCCATGTCGCCCAGATTTTATGCAAGTTCCATGCTAACGGGGCGGCAGTCCGGCCTGGGCTGCGAAACCGCAGGATGGCCTGCTCTCAACAATAAGGCGATGCCGCGTCGCGTCCCGTCCCGTCGTTGTTGCTGGCATACTGAATATCGATTATCAGCCGGAGCGGCGCGTACGACGCTGCCCAATAAGGCTGAAAGGGAGCACAAAACATGAAAGAGACCTCATCCACGCGACGCGATCTGCTTGCCACCGCCGTGGCGGTGACAGCAGCTTCGATGGCCGAAATTGCTCCCGCCGCGGCGCAAGCCGGGCCGAAGCCGATCTTCCCGGTGCCGATGGTCACCATCCCGATCGTCGGCGAGACCCAGGTGTTCCAGGTCCGCCGCATCTATTGCATCGGTCGCAATTATGCGGCGCACGCGATCGAGCGCGGCTCGGATCCGAACCGCGAGCCGCCGTTCTTCTTCCAGAAACCGACCGACGCGATCCAGAACGTCGCGGTCGGCGAGGTCGCCGACCATCCCTATCCGTCGCTGACCAAGAACTATCATCACGAGGTCGAGCTGGTCGCCGCGCTGAAATCCGGCGGCACCAACATCCCGGCCGAGAAGGCGCTCGAGCATGTCTACGGCTACGCGCTCGGCCTCGACATGACCCGGCGCGATCTCCAGAACGGCATGGCCGCGGAGAAGAAGCCGTGGGAGATCGGCAAGAGCTTCGACCACGCCGCGGTGCTGGGTCCGATCCATCCCGTGAGCAAGACCGGTCATTTCGAGAAGGGCGCTATCTCTCTGGCAATCAACGGCAACGTCAAGCAGAGCTCGGATATCAGCAAGATGATCTGGAGCGTTGCCGAGCAGATCGCGAAGCTCTCGGAAGCGTTCGAGCTGAAGGCCGGCGACATCATCTATTCCGGCACGCCGGAGAATGTCGGCCCGGTGGTCAAGGGCGATGTGCTGCTGTGCAAGCTCGAGGGCCTCCCGGACATGTCGATCAAGATCGTGTAGTGGTCGCGCCGACGGGCCTCCGCGGCTCAGTTGGCTGCGGAGCTCTTCGATTGACATCGGGTTCCCCGGCCGATTGCCTTTTGTTGGCCGGCAAGCGAACCTCGTGAGGCCATATTTGGGCATGAGTCATCTCCCGTGAGGGAGGCGCTCCGATGAACAAAGCTTTGATCGCTGCCGTCGTGATGGTGGTTGGCGTGCCCGCGAGTGCTGTCGCGCAGGAGCGCGCCGGCGCTGCGGCTCTGGGTGCCGTATCAGGTGCCGTCGTGCTCGGTCCGATCGGTGCCGTCGCGGGCGCTGTGGTGGGTTATACCGCGGGGCCTGCAATTGCCCGGTCCTGGGGCGTGAGAGATTCACACTCGGCGAGACATCGGCCGCCGCCGCGACGCGATGCGTATCGCGCAGCCGGCGCTCCACCGCGCGCACGCGAGGCGATGAATGCCAACGGCCAGATCAGAGCTGCTACCAATCCGCCCGCTCAAGCCGCGCCTGCGGTGCAGCCTGTCGAAGCTGCACCGGCGCAGACGTCGGCGCCGCCCATTCAGGGATTCGAATGAAGCTTCGGCGTCAGGCCGCGGTGGTCTTCGGCCGCAGCCGGTCGACCGTCCTTGCGATCAAGGCGGCCACTTCGCCAACCTTCGGCCCAATCCGGAACTCCGGGCCGGCGACGACGACTGATAGACGGCGATCTCCGATCGGCAGTGGAATCGCGGCGCCCGCGAGGTCGCGGCTGTAGTCGCCAAAGCTCTGGCAATAGCCGCGCGCGATCGAGTTGCGCAGCTCGGCTTCCACCGCCTCGATGCTGATCGGCGTCGACGGGCCGTATTGCTTGAACTCGATCTTGCGATAGACGGAGTCGCGCTCCTCCTGCGAATACTGCAGCAGCAGCGCGCGGCCGCTCGCGGTGGCGTGGATCGGTACGCGGTGGCCGATGGTTGCGAAATAGCGGATCGCGGCCCCGGATTCGACGACGTCGATGAACACCGCCATCACGCCGGCCGGTGCCACGATCGAGGCGGTCTCGCCGGTCTCGGCGGAAAGATCGGCGATCAGCGTATGCGTCCAGGGCGGAAGCGGCTCGACCTCCGAGATCATCCGCGCCATCGCGAGCCACCGCGGCGTCGGATAGAACCCTGCGCGCGGCCGCGGTTCGTAGAGATAGCCCTTCTCCGACAGCGTCGCGAGCAGATTGAAGGTCGACGAGCGCGGCCAGCCGAAATGATCCGCGATCTCGGCAAGCGTTGCCGGCTTCCTCGTTTGCGCGAAGAATTCCATGATCTCCAGAACATTGGCGGCTTGGCGAACGATCATGATGGATCCCGTCTGGCGACGCTGCGTCCTGATCTAGGGCTGGCCGAGGATCTTCTTCGCGGCGCGAAGATGCGGCTTGTCGATCATCTGGCCGTCGAGCCGCAGCGTGCCGGAATTCGGATTGCTCGCGAACGCCGCGATCACCTTCTCCGCCCATGTGCGCTCGGCCTCCGTCGGCGCGAACGCCGCGTTGACCACGTCGACATGCTTGGGATGGATCAGCGCCTTCGCCGAAAAGCCGTCGCGCCGCGCCGCGCGCGTCTCCTGCTCGAGACCGGCGAGGTTATCGATGTCGGTATAGACGGTGTCGATCGGCGCGACTTCGGCCGCGGCCGCCGCCATCAGGCAGAGATCGCGCGCCAGACGATACGGGCTGTGGAACACGCCGCCCGAGGCCTTTTCGGTGGCGCCGAGCGAGGCCGAGAGATCTTCCGCGCCCCACATCAGGCCTGCGAGGCGAGGGGAGCATCCCTTGTAGCTGCCGAGGCCGAAGATCGCGCCGGCGGTTTCCGTCGCGACACAGACGATGCGCGTCGTCCCGACCGCGATGCCGGCTGCAGCTTCCAGCGCTTCGAGCCATGTCGCCACCTGCCGCACGTCGTCACCGCCCTGTGATTTCGGCAGCACGATTCCGTCGGGCTTGCCCGGCATGACGGCGGCGAGATCGGCGAGCGTCATGCCGGTGTCGAGGGCATTGACGCGGACATAGAGCTGATACGGCCCGCTGCGTCCTTTCAGCATCGCGAGCGTCAGCCCGCGCGCCTCTTCCTTCTTCTCGGCGACGACGGAATCCTCGAGATCGATGATCAGTGCGTCGGCCTTGCCTTCGCTCGCCTTCTCGAATTTGCGCGGGGAATCCCCCGGCACGAATAGCATCGAACGCATCAGACCGGCCTCTTGTGCATCATCGCCATGCGGCGGCATTTACCGACGATCTCGTCGTTCTGGTTCAGGGCGTGGTGCTCGAACTCGACAATGCCCGCCTTGGGGCGCGATTTGGATTCCCGCAACGAAAGCACCTTCGTCGTCGCCCGCAACGTGTCGCCATGGAAGACCGGCTTCGGAAAGGTGACGTCGGTCATGCCGAGATTGGCGACGGTGGTGCCCATGGTCGTATCATAGACCGTCATGCCGATCATGATGCCGAGGGTGTAAAGGCTGTTGAAAATGCGCTGGCCGAACTCGGTCTTTGCGGAAAAATGGGCGTCGATGTGCAGCGGCTGCGGGTTGAGTGTCAGCAGGCTGAACATGGTGTTGTCCATCTCCGTCACGGTCCGGGTCAAAGGGTGCCTGAACTCCTGGCCCACGGAAAAGTCCTCGAAATAAAGTCCGGCCATCGCCATCTCCTCCCTATGTCCTGCGATTTGGCTGCGCGGCCGCTAAGCTAGCGCCGCCAGTTGAACTGCTTTCTGCTCTGCGAGCCGTTCGATTTCGTCGGCCGAGAAGCCAGCCTCGCGCAAAATATCGCGACCGTGCTGGCCGAGCGTCGGCGCGGGGCCGGCGGCTTCCGGCTGGGTTACGCTCCAGGTCGAGGGCACGCGCATCTGCCGGATACGGCCTTCGACGGGGTGATCGACGGTCTGGAAGAAGCCGACGGCGTTGAGATGCGGATCGTCCAGAATCGTCTCCAGCGTATGCATCGGCATTACCGGAATGTCGGCGCGCTCCAGCAGTTCGCGCCATTCGGCGGTGCTGCGCGTTGCGAAGATGTGGCCGATCTCCTCGTAGATCTCGTCGATATGCCTGGTGCGCGACGCATGGTTGGCAAAGCGCGGCTGATCGAGGAAATGCGGCTGCCCGATCGCCTCGAAGAAGCTGCGCCAGTGCTTGTCGTTGTAGATGAGGACGCAGAGATAGCCGTCGCTGGTCTTGTAGGGCTTTCGATAACGCGAGAGCAGGCGGGCATAGCCGCCATGATCGAGCGGCGGATCGTAGGTCAGTCCGCCGAGATGATCGACCAGCACGAACTCCGTCATCGATTCGAACATCGGCACGTCGATGCGCTGGCCGACACCGGTGCGCTGCTGGTGCATCAGCCCGCCCATGATGGCGTTGACCATCATCAGGCCGACGATGCGGTCGGCGATGGTGACCGGAACGTAGCGCGGTGTGCCGTCGCCGGCTGCCGCGAGCAGCGTCGGAATGGTTGCCGCGCCCTGGATCAGATCGTCGTAGGCGGGCTTGGCGGCATAAGGGCCGGACTGGCCGTAGCCGAAGGCGCCGACATAGACGAGAGCGGGATTGATCGCGGCCAGCGTCTCATAATCGAGGCCGAGCCGCGCCATTGCCTGCGGGCGGACATTATAGACAAGCGCGTTGGCGCGCTTGGCCAGACGCAGCAGCGTGTCGCGGCCTTCCGGCTTCTTGAGGTCGAGCACGATGCTGCGCTTGCCGCGATTGGCATTGAGAAACATCCCGCCCATGCCGGGCGTACGGCCGGGACCAATTTGGCGGACGATGTCGCCCTCGGGGCTTTCGACCTTGATGATGTCGGCGCCCATGTCCGCCAGCACCTGGGTGCCGTAGGGGCCCATCAGCACCGAGGTCAGATCGAGAATGGTGAAGCCGGCGAGCGGTCCCATGGGGCCTCGTACGATGAATTCATATATGTGGAGTTAGAGTTCAGAAAAGACCGGTGTCAATTCGGCAGCTTCGACCCGCGGTGCATGGCCCCATGACTAATTCATATACTTGACAGATAAATTCACATATATGTATTTTTAACTCAAGCAAGAATTGGAGTGAAGGCCGAGCGGTCGGCAGCGATGAGCTGCCGCCTTCGGCGTGGGAACGCGTCAAGGAGAAGCAAATGAAGAGAAATCTGGTCCGGGCCGCCGTAGCGCTCTCACTCTCGCTGCCGCTCTCGACGCTGCAGGCCCAGGCGCTGGAGCTGAAAGTCGCCGACTCTTTCCCCGGCGACCACTATCTCGTTCGTCTGATGCTCAAGCCGTGGATGGAGGACGTCACCAAGCGCACCAACGGCGGCGTCACTTTCACCCATTATCCGAACCAGCAGATCGGCAAGGCCACCGACATGCTGCGCCTGACCCAGTCCGGCGTGATCGACATCGGCTACATCGGGCCGTCCTACGTCTCGGACAAGATGCCGCTTTCCGAGGTCGCGCAATTGCCGGGCGCATTCCAGACCAGCTGCCAGGGCACAATGGCCTATTGGAAGAGCGCGCGGGAAGGCATCCTGGCCAAGCAGGAATATGCGCCGAACAAGATCAAGCTGCTGATGGCCGTGGTGCTGCCGCCTTATCAGGTGTGGACCGCCAAGCAGAAGGTCGAGACGATCAAGGACATGGCTGGCCTGAAGCTGCGCACTACCGGCGGCGCACAGGATCTCACCGTGCGCACGCTCGGCGCGGTGCCGGTACGCATGGCCGCTCCGGATGCCTATGAATCGCTGTCGCGCGGCACGATGGACGGGCTTCTGTTCCCCATGGACAGCGTCGTCGCATACGGCCTGGACAAGCTCGTCAAGTATGCGACCGAAGGCGTCAGCTTCGGCAGCTTCATCGTCGCCTACTCGATCAATCAATCGGTCTGGGACAAATTGCCGGACGATGTGAAGAAGGCGATGAACGAGGCGTCCGAGGCGATCACGCCAAAGGCCTGTGCCGATGTTGACAACGAGCAGGACGTCACGCGGCAGAAGATGAAGGATCAGGGCATCGGCTTCACCGCGCTTCCGGATGCCACGCGCACGGAAATGAAGGAAAAGCTCAAGGGCGTCGCGCACGAATGGGCGGCCGGGCTGGACAGCCGCGGCAAGCAGGCCTCCGCCGTGCTCAAGGAGTTCGAGGGCTTGCTCGCCGCCGGCGCCGCGAAGTAGTGGGGCACCATCGAAGCGGAAGGGAGACGTCGGAGATGATCAAGCGAGCAGCGGATGTGCTCGGTGTGCTGGAGCGCGCGCTGACGGTGATCGCGGCGGTCTCTCTCTTCGCGATCATGGCGCTCGTGGTGGCGGACGTGTTCATGCGCTACGTCATGAACAGTCCGTTCTCCTTCACCTATGATCTGATCGGACTCTATCTCCTTGCCGGCGTGTTCTTCCTGACGCTGTCGGACACCTTGCGCGTGCATGCGCATGTCGGCGTGGACATCCTGCTGTCACGATTTCCGCCGGCGGGCCGGCGGCTGTCGGAGGTTGTGACGGCGCTCACGGGGCTGTTCGTCTTCGTCCTGATCTCAAAGGTCGGGTTCGAGCGTGCACTCGAGAACTACCAGCAGCAAGACGTGCTCGCCGGCGCCATCCCGTGGCCGACCTGGATCTCCGCTGCGCTGGTGCCGTTCGGCTGCTGTGTGCTGGTGTTGCGTCTGGCGCTGCAATTGATCGGCCACGGGCTCAGCCTCGTGAGCGGTCGCGACCTCTTTCCCCTGCCGCCGGAGACCGGGACCGGCGAAGCCAACTCGTTCGAGTAGCCCATTCCATGACAGTCATCATCGTTCTTGTGCTGCTCTTCCTCCTGCTGGCGATCGGCACGCCGGTCGGTTTCGCCATGGGATTCGCCGGGTCGGTCGGCTTGCTGATGGTTGGCGGCACCGGCACGCTGTTCGGCATTCTCCAGACGGCGCCGCTTTCGACGGTATCGTCCTATGAATTGATCACGATCCCGATGTTCCTGCTGATGGCGGATCTCGTCTTGCTGTCCGGCGTCGCCGACGACATGTTCAAGACGGCGTCGGCCTGGGTCGGCCGCATTCCCGGCGGGTTCGGCATGGCGACGGCGCTGGCCGGCGCGGGCTTCGGCGCGATCTGCGGCACCTCGACGGCGTCCGCAGCGACGCTGGCATCGACGAGCCTGCCGGCGATGATCCGGCAGGGCTATGAGCCGAAGATGGCGGCCGGCGTCGTGGCCATCTCGGGAACGCTGGCCATGCTGATCCCGCCCAGCGTGGCGCTCGTCATTTTCGGTTTGCTCGCTGAAGTCAACATCGGGCAGTTGCTGATCGGCGGCATCATTCCGGCGATGCTCGTGACGGCAACGATCATGGCGACGATCGGCTTCCTGGTCTGGCAGGACCCTTCGCGAGCCCCTCGCGTGGAACCCGTGCCGTGGCGGGAGCGGTTTGCGCTGCTATGGCAGGTCGGCCCGATGGTGCTGTTGTTCTCGCTCGTCACTGGCACCATCTATCTCGGCATTGCGACGCCGACGGAAGCTTCGGCTCTCGGTGCCGCGGGAGCGCTGGTGCTCGCCATCGCCAAGGGCAGGGTTACGCCCGGCTCGCTCTACAAGGCGCTGCTGAGCGCTTGCCATGGCACTTGCATGATCGTGACGATCCTCGTCGGCGCCTCGATCTTCGGTTACTTCTTCACGCTCACCCATGTCACGCAGGACCTCGTCGCCTGGATCGGTAGCCTGCCGACCTCGCGCTGGGTGATCATCACGCTGATCCTGTGCGGCTACATCGTGCTCGGCTCCTTCATGGACCAGATCGCGATCCTGGTGTTGACCGTGCCGATCGTGCTGCCGCTGATCAAGACGCTCGGCTTCGATCCGATCTGGTTCGGCGTCATCAAGATCGTCACCGCCGAAGTCGGCATGATCACGCCGCCGGTCGGGCTGAACTGCTTTATCGTCGCCCGCTATGCCAAACGGCCGGTGGCCGAAGTGTTTCACGGCACCTTCCCGCATTTCATCGCCCACCTGATCGCAATCGCGATCCTGGTGGCGTTTCCGAGCATCATTCTCTGGCTGCCCTCGCAGATGGGGCGCTAGGATCGGAGCTCTCGCGGCTCCCAAGAAGGAGATCAAGAACATGGATTTCGCGCTCACCGATCAGCAGGAAGCCATTCGCGACGCCATCGCAAAGATCTGCGAGGGCTTTCCCGACGCCTATTGGCTGAAGAAGGACCACGACGGCGGCTTCCCGCACGACTTCCACAAGGCGCTGGCCGATGCCGGCTGGCTCGGCATCTGCGTGCCGGAAGCCTATGGCGGCTCCGGCCTCGGCATCACCGAGGCCGCAATCATGATGCGCGCCATCGCGGAATCCGGCGCCGGCATGTCCGGGGCCTCCGCGGTGCACATCAACGTGTTCGGACTCAACCCCGTCGTCGTGTTCGGCACCGAGGAGCAGCGCAAGCGCATGCTGCCGCCGATGGTCGAGGGCCGCGAGAAGGCGTGCTTCGCGGTCACGGAGCCCAACACCGGCCTCAACACCACGCAGCTCAAGACCCGCGCGGTCGCCAAGAACGACCGCTACATCGTCAACGGCCAGAAGGTGTGGATCTCCACCGCGCAGGTCGCGCACAAGATCCTGCTGCTCGCGCGGACGACCCCGCTCGAAGAGGTGCGCTCGCCGACCCATGGCCTCAGTCTGTTCTACACCGATTTCGACCGCAACAAGATCAAGGTCCACGAGATCGAGAAGATGGGCCGCAAGGTCGTCGATTCCAACGAGCTGTTCTTCGAGGACTTTGAGATCCCGATGGAAGATCGCATTGGCGAGGAAGGCAAGGGTTTTCAGTACATCCTCGAAGGCATGAACCCCGAACGCATCCTGATCGCGGCGGAGGCGGTGGGCCTCGGCAAAGTCGCGCTGTCGCACGCCAGCGAATACGCCAAGACGCGCGTTGTCTTCAACCGGCCGATCGGCAAGAACCAGGGCATCCAGCATCCGCTCGCCGTGAACTGGGTCGAGCTCGAGGCGGCCTGGCTGATGGTGATGTCGGCGGCCTGGCAATATGACAAGGGCATGCCGTGTGGGGCCGCCGCCAATGCCGCAAAATATCTCGCGGGCGAAGCGGGCTTTTCCGCCTGCGAGCAGTCCGTGATGACCCATGGCGGCTTCGGCTACGCCAAAGAGTTTCATGTCGAGCGCTATTTGCGTGAAAGTCTGATCCCGCGCATTGCGCCCGTGAGCCCGCAGCTTGCACTCAGTTTCATCGCGGAAAAGGTGCTTGGGCTAGCAAAGTCGTATTAAGCTGACGCGCGGATAGCTCGGCAGGATCGCCATGAACCTCGCTCACCATCTTCTGCGGGCCGCCAGGGCCGACGCATCCGCGCCGGCGTTGCTGAAGGGGTTGACGCCGGTTGCCGATTACGGCCGGCTCGCTGCGACGGTGGCGTCGCTGGCTGCGTCGCTTCAACAGCATTTTGGCCTGGCCAAAGGCGACCGCGTTGCCTTGCTGATGAAGAACGTGCCGGACTATGTCGCCTGTCTCTATGCCTGCTGGCATGCCGGGCTGGTTGCCGTTCCCATCAACGCAAAGCTGCATCCGCGCGAGGTCGCGTTCATTCTCGACAATTCGGGCGCGGCGATCGTGTTCGTGACCGAGGACATGGCGGGGGGTGCCTCGGAAGCTTTGGTTCTCGGCACCGCCAAGCCGCGCATCGTCGAAATCGGCGCCGCCGAATATCGCAGGTTGGAAAAGAGCGAAGGCATCGCCATCGCCGATGTCAAGACCACCGACCCGGCCTGGATCTTCTACACCAGTGGCACGACGGGCCGGCCGAAGGGCGCGGTGCTGAGCCATCGCAATTTGCTTGCGATGTCGCTGAACTATCTTGCCGAGATCAATCCGATCGCGCCGGGCGAAGCGCTGCTGCATGCCGCGCCGATGTCGCATGGCTCCGGCCTCTACATGGTGCCGCACGTGCTCGGCATGGGCGCGCAGATCATCCCGGAGAGCGGTCGCTTCGAGACGGACGAAATCCTTGAGCTGACGACGAAGCGCGACGGCATCTCCTTCTTCGCTGCGCCCACCATGGTGCGGCGCCTGACGGTCGCGGCTGAGGCAGCAGGGGTGACCGCGCGGGGGCTGAAGACGATCATCTATGGCGGCGGCCCGATGTACGTCGCCGATTGCAAGGCCGCGCTGGCCGTGTTCGGACCAAAACTCACGCAGATCTACGGTCAGGGCGAGACGCCGATGACCATCACATACCTGCCGAAATCGATGCATGCCGATGCCGGGCATCCGCGCCACGAGGAGCGCCTTGCCTCGGTCGGCATTGCCCAGGGCGTCGTCCAGGTGCGCACCGTGGATGAGGCCGGGCAGGATGTCGCGACGGGTGAGATCGGCGAGATCATCGTGCGGGGTGACACCGTGATGTCCGGCTACTGGCAGAATCCGGACGCAACCGCGAGCACGCTGCGCGACGGCTGGCTCTACACCGGCGACATGGGAGCTTTCGACGCGCACGGCTTCCTCACGCTGAAGGACCGCTCCAAGGACGTCATCATTTCCGGCGGCACCAACATCTATCCGCGCGAGGTCGAGGAGGTGCTGCTGCGGCACGAGGCCGTCGCCGAGGTTTCGGTGATCGGCCGGCCGCATCCGGAATGGGGCGAGGAGGTCGTGGCGGTCGTCGTACCGGTCACCGGAAAAACCGTGGCGCGCGATGAGCTGGATCAGATATGCAACGCCTGGATCGCCCGCTTCAAGCGACCCAAGCATTATTACGTCACCGGCGAGCTGCCGAAAAACAGCTACGGCAAGATCGTCAAGACAGAGCTGCGCACGCTGCTCGGCGAATCCTCTGCGCGCCTCACGCCGATGGGTTGAGTGGCCATGCCCGAGCACGCGCCGCCGATCGACTTTTCCGGCCTGATCCGTGACGGCGATCTCATCGTGTGCGGCCAGGCGACGGCGGAGCCCGCCACGCTGACCGAGGCGCTGATGGCACAGGCGGCACATCTTCCGCCGTATCGCATGATGCTTGGGCCGGTGTTCTCGGAGACGTTTTCCGCGTCTTGCACGGGGAGCGTCTCTTTCCAGAGCTACGGTGTGATCGGCAATGCGCGGCGGCTCGCGAAAGCCGGGCGGCTCGACGTGATCCCGAGCAATTACAGCGCCTTCTGTGCGGACTTCGCCGCGCGCCGCCACAAGGCCGATGTCGTTCTGGTGCAGCTTGCGGAGTCCAGGGGCCGGCTCAGCGCCAGCCTCTCCAACGACTATGTCATCGACGCCGCACGCGGCGCGCGCCTCGTCATCGCCGAGATCAATCCGGATTCGCCCTTCACGTTCGGCGCGGAATGGCCGGAGGATGCGCCGATCCATGTCCGCGTGGTGGCTCGGAGGCCGCCAGTTGAATTGGCACCGATGCCGCTCGACGATGTTTCGCGGCGCATTGCGGCGCATGCGGCCGGCCTGATCGTCGACGGCAGCACGCTGCAGTTCGGTGTCGGGCGGATACCGGACGCGGTCCTCTCCTCGCTCTCCCATGTACGCAATCTCGGCATTCATTCCGGCCTGATCAACGATGCTGTCGTCGACCTGATCGAATGCGGTGCGGTGACGAATGCGGCGAAGGGCATCGATGCCGGGATCACCGTCACCAACCAGGTGATCGGTAGCCGGCGGCTCTATCGTTTCGTGCACGAGAACAAGGCGGTCGCGGTGCGGCCGACGTCCTATACGCACGGCCAAGGCGTGCTGGCGCGGATCAGCCGGTTGGTCGCGATCAACTCGGCGCTTCAGGTCGGGCTGGACGGCAGCGTGAATTCCGAGACGCTGAACGGCGTCGCCATCGGCGCGATCGGCGGGCAGCTCGATTTCGTGCGCGGTGCCAATGCCTCGCCCGGGGGCAGGGCGATCATCGCGCTACCGGCGACGGGCTCTGACGGGACCAGCCGGATCGTCTCCATCGTCGAGACCGTGACGACGCCGCGCGCCGACGTCGATGCCATCGTCACCGAATGGGGCGTTGCGGAGTTGCGAGGTTGCGGCCTGGCCGAGCGGGCACGCCGCATGATCGCGATCGCGGCGCCCGAACACCGCGACGCGCTCTGGGAACAGCTTCGCCGCGCCGCGTGCTAGCTCAGTTCATCATCGCGAATGCCGGACGCTGGCTCTCGCTGGAGCCGATGATCCCGGGGAGGTCCGCCGCCTCGCCGGCGATCATGCCCGACATCTGCCAGAACAGATGGGCGAGACGGGAGAACACCAGGCGCTCGCGTTCGGCAGGAACGGTGCCGTCCGGGACCGTCACGGTTTCGAGGCCGACAACCTTCTTGAAATCCGGCCAGATCGTCATCGATTGCGCGATCACGGAATAGCAGCGCGGATCATCGTCGCTCTCGTCGGGTGCCGGCGGCAAGCCCGGGTATTGTACCGGTGCCGCGTAGAACTTGTAGGCACCATAGCCGAGCTGGAGCAGGAACTTTTCGGAGACGGCGACGTCAGCGGCAAAGGACACCAGCCGCGCTTCGCTCAGCACCTCCGGTTCGATCGAGCTGAGGTCATGGGCGCGCAGCGCCGAGCAGAAGGCGAGATCGTGATTGTGCTCTCGGAGCAGATTGGCCAGGGGCTGCTGCTGTTGCACGGTGTCGGTGAGCAGGATGATGGTCTTGAGCATCTTGTGACATGCCTCAGGGAAAGAGATGGCGGGCGGTCATGACCGCATCGTCGGCGGCGTGGTGAGCGAAGAAGTCGTTGGCGATGCGCTGTCCCGGCGCGATCTCCAGGATGCGGTAGCGCGCGAGAGCTGCGGCGTCCCGCGCGGCGCCGACGTCGTCCTGCCAGGCGCAGAGCGACAGCTCGAGCCGGCCATATCCGCCGCAATCGGCGGCATAGGCGCCGGTCACGGCCTCGACAGTTGCGGCCACCGCGCCCGCGTCGCTTGCGGAGATATCGCGCAGGATCACGGAGATGCCGTTGCCGGCTTCGGCCTGCGACGTCATCACCATGAAGGCATCGCGGGCGCCGGTGCGGCCGGCGCGACGGGCCGCGCGCACCATGCTTGCAAAGGCCGGATCGGGCCCGAGCTCCAGCGTTGTGGTCTGCTGGTCATGCAGGATCGTGGCGCGCATCGCGCCGAGGTCGCCCTTCAGCGCGTGATAGGAGCGCGGCAGCCATACCGTGTCGAGTGGCAGCTGTGACGAGGTCAGGCTCCAGGCCTGGTCGAGCAGATAGCCCTCCCAGATCGCGGGATAGGATGCGGCGAGTTGCTGCCAGCTGCGCAGGAGCATCTCCGCCCCCTTGGTGCGGCCGAGATAGAGCGTGCGCGCCGACATCTCCCAGCGGTTCCACTTGTGCAACGCGACGTCGCAGCCGAGGTAGGACGGCAGCAGCGGCGCCTCGCGCAGCATGGCGCCGGCTTCGACGAACAGCAGCGGCTCGCGAAACTTGTTCCACATCCGCATCATGAACTCCGCCTTCTCGAAGCAGAGGACGCGGTCGCTGAATTCCGTCTCAATCGCCTCGATGTGACAGGCCAGGTCGAACCGCTCGAGCGAATGCCGCAAGGCGAACGCTGCTGTCGCGTCGCCGCCGCGCGGATAGCATGAGACGATCCGCGGCTGGAGGGAGGAGGCATCGGAAGCGGCGAGAAACTTCGACCAGCCGATGCCGCCCCACCACATCTCGTGCGGGCCGTCCGCACCGCAGGGGCCGACCGAGCCGAACTCGGTCAGCTTGGATTTGAGAAAATCGAAGCCGGGATTTTCGCTTCTTGGGATGACGACGGCACAGCCGGGCGTGAGCGAGCGGTAGAACAGCTCGGCCGCAGCGCCGCTCAGCGGCTCCTTGAGGATGACGACGCCGTTTCGGCGGCCCTCGCTGACGTCGTCGAACGTCGGCGCACCATACTGGTTGACGAGCCAGCCCAGGCGGTCGCGCTGGGCCCGGCCGAGTCTCACGCCACCCGATTGCAGCAGCCGATCAAGGTTTGCGTGCGCCTCGTCCGTCAATTCCGTGCCCCTCAAATCGTCAGCCCTTGGACTTCAACGTCCCGAGCGGCGCGATCAGGCGCACTATTTGGGGCTGGAGCCGAGCGGGGTGATCGCGACGGAATAGACCGCGATCTGCTGCGTCATGGGAGCGACGGGGATCAGCAGGCAGCCATCGTCGCTCTCGGCGCGATAATGCGAGCCATTCCGCCGCACGCCGGCATAGACCAGGCTGTCGGCCCCGATGCCGACGACGTCCTGGCTCTCGGCGGCGCCACGAACGTGATCGCCTTGCTGTACGGTCACACCATGAAGAAGGCCCTCGGGCGCGAATTTCGCCAGCGGCAGCGCGATCATGGTGATACCCATGGTGCGCGACAGGGGAATGCGCAGGCGCAACTCGCCGAGACCGGTGCGATGGGCGCTTACGCTCTCCAGCGCCGCATCGCCGCCAGCGCGGAACAGGCCGACTTGAACCGGGCCGCAGGGCCGTTCCTCGAAGACGTCGGCAGGCAGGCGGTTGGTACCGAACAGCACATAGAGATAGCCGTAGGAGGGGGACAGGCCGGCAAAGCTGCCGGCGAGCCACATCGGCGGTGCCACCGAAGCGCAGGCGGCCGAGAGGCCGCGGGCGGTGATCTGGTCGCGCACGAATCGTTCGTCGAGCAGCGGCGCGAGCGCGTGGGTACCGAGATTGACGTCGTGCTTCAACGTGCCGAGCAGCGCGAGCTCGTCATCGTCGGGCAACAGCAGGAGCCGCGCCAGCGTCGCCGCGCACCAGCGCGCGGCAACCTCGGGCGCAGCATAGGGATCGAGGCCATGGTCGAGCGCGAGGTCTCCCGCGTTCTGCGCGAAGGCGTGCGCGCCGGCCTGGATCTCGGCGGCAAGCGCCATTTGTTCCGCGGGACGCGGATTGATCTCGCGCAGCACCGCGCGGCCGTCGTAATCGCGAACCGAGCCGTCGGCGGAGCAGCAGGCCTGCTCCAGCAATGCCACGTTGCGGATCAGCATGCGCTTGACATGCGGCGTGACCACGAGGTCGGATACAAAACCCATCGCACTGTCCTGCTCGGCGAGATCGTCGAAGGCGTCGTCGAGCGAGATCAGATAGGCGCCGTGGAGGCGGATCTCGATGCCTTCCAGGTCGAAGATTCGGCGCAGCGCCTTCTGCACGCTGCCGGAATAGCCGAGATCGGCGAGCACGAGGTCGGTGCAGTCGTCGAAGCCGGGGATGGCGTGGCGAAGATAGACGAGCAGACGGGCCCGCAGGCCGGTGGCGAGTGCGACGATTTCAGCCGGATCCATCAGTCCGGGAAGCGCCTCGGCGAGCTCTTCGCCGGAGGCGATACCGCCGGGACAGCCGGCAAAGAAGGCCGCGACCTCCGACGGCAGGATCTTCACCATGTCGCGGAAGGTCGGTGCGTCGATCCTGAAGACCTTGCCGAGGAGATCGACGAGCGGCTGCATCGTGTCGGCCGAGGCAATCAGGCCGACGCGACGGTTGATCTCGACATAGGCCGACGGCATCCCGTGCAGGTCCTGCCAGATCAAATGCGACAGGAAGCCGTCGCGGCCGAGGAAGGCGAGAGCAACCTTCCTGCCGGGACCTGCGACCTCTTCGCACCGCCTTGCGACGAAAGCGTCGAATGCCGTCATGACCGGGCCGAGCACCGTGACACCCAGGTGGAAGGCCGGCGACCTCTCGGCGTTGCGCGCGGCGGCCATGCGCCGCAAGGTGCGCGCGCCGTGGTCGAGCCGCGACGGCGCGCCCTGACACAGCAGCTCGAACAGCGCCGTCTCGCGCTGAAATTTCGATGCGAGCCGGGCCGTGGCCTGCGGATAGTAACGTGGGCGAATGCCGTGGCGCCTGGCACCCTTGATGTCGGCCTTGTCATTGTCGCCGACGTGAAAGGAGGCGCTGGCGTCGATGCCCTCGGTAGCGAGGTATTTTTCGAACAGCGCCTCGCTCTTGCTGCTGCCGTGGTCGCAGGAGGCGTAGAGAAAGTCCCACGTCAGCCCGGGACGGCAAGCCCGCAGCAGCCGCGCCAGCCGGTCGGAATCCCAATACGTGTCGGAAATGAAGCCGACGCGATGGCCCGTGCGCTTCATGTCCAGATATTGCCGAAGCATGTCCGGGTTGGCGCGACAAAGCTCGATCTCGGCCCCGAACTCCGATTCGACCAGATCGTTCAGTTGGCCGCGTGTGAGACCGAACAGCCTGAACGGAAAATAGGAATAGATCTCCGCGATGTGAACTTCGCTTCCGCCGCGCTTCTCCTTCGCGGTCCTGCGCGCACGTGCTTCGGCCTGGATTCGATGCTGAACGAAACTTGCGGAAACATTCGGACAAGTTCCTGAAATGCCGGATAGCTCGTAAGTCCTTTCAAACACACCATCCGGCGTCGTGCAGGCGCGAAGCAGAAACGTATCGAAAACATCGAACGACCATGCAGAAACAATTTTCGCGCGGGGCTCGAGCTCGGCCGTTGCGATCTTCATGCGACAATTCCCCGTCCACCAGGACGATTAACGTGCGCATGCACGGAGTCAGGCGCCGCAAATGCGAAAAAAATTCACGCGCGATTCAAAATCGCGTTCGTCGCGACTGACAGATTCAAAAAAAGCGCTAGGTTCGAAAAGGTGATTCGGAAAAAATTGCCGAGTGCAGAAGTCGTCTCGCGTTCATTCACACTCGGAAACAATCGCGTCTGCTTGCAGTACGCGCGTGTCGCGTTCGATCATCCAGTGCCGCGTAATGTCAGCGTTTTCTCCCGAGTGCATC
The DNA here is from genome assembly GCF_024519855.1 of Bradyrhizobium sp. Bra78. Classification (NCBI taxonomy): domain Bacteria; kingdom Pseudomonadati; phylum Pseudomonadota; class Alphaproteobacteria; order Hyphomicrobiales; family Nitrobacteraceae; genus Bradyrhizobium; species Bradyrhizobium sp. Bra78. The sequence continues at coordinate 262,056 of NZ_JALJRE010000001.1, forward strand.
TGTTCAGGATGGACGATCCGCCATGGCGCGAGACGATGTGATGATTGCAGGCTGGACGCGCGATGGTCACGCGCAGTCGGCAATTCTTGCCCGATGCTCGGCAAAAGATACCGGCTAACATCTTGAAAAATAACAAAAAATCGCCGCCTGGATTGTTTTGGCTCCGCGTTCAACGCCTGGAAGCCGTGTGGCATGTGCGCCCCCGGCATTGCGGGTTGGAGGTTGCGGGATGAGTTACGCTGCTGATGTCTGGGCTCCCGCCGAGGCCGGGATCGCGACGACGGCGCCGGTCGATGCGATCGTGCCGGTGACGCCGTCGGTGCCGCTCGCGCCGGACAGTGCACCTGTCACCGCCGATGTCGTCTATGACGAGGACAGCGAGCTCCTCGACAGGCTCGCGGCCGGCGACGAAGCCGCGTTCCGTGCGCTGGTCGAACGCCACATCGATCGCGCCTATGCGATCGCGCTTCGCATCGTCGGCAACGCGGCGGATGCCGAGGATGTGGTCCAGGACACCATGCTCAAGATCTGGAGCCATCGCGGACGCTGGCAGCACGGCCGCGCCAAATTCTCGACCTGGCTCTACCGCGTCATCTCCAACCGCTGCATCGACCTGCGCCGCAAGCCGCGCAACGAGAATGTCGAGACGGTGCCGGAAGTCGCCGACGGACAGCCCGGCGCCGTCGAGATCATCGAGCGCAACGAGCTCAACGGCATGCTGGAGCTCGCGATGCAGCGCCTGCCCGAGCAGCAGCGCATCGCGGTGATCCTGTCGTACCACGAAAGCATGAGCAACGGCGAGATCGCCCAGGTGATGGACACCACGGTGGCCGCGGTGGAATCGCTGCTCAAGCGTGGCCGCCAGCAGCTGCGCCAGCTGCTGCGCAAGCACGAGCGCGACATCCGCACCGCGTTTACCGACTGCTAACCATAAAAATCACTTCACGAAGATTTTCGCGCCTGATCTGCTTGCGCTCCGCCGTTTGAGCGAACGGACGGGGCTGCGGTCCGCGTCGTCAATCGTCTTCAACGATGCGGCACGCCATGCCCATCAGCACAGGAGCTTCCAATGCCCGCAATCAATACCAATAGCGCCGCCAACGCAGCGGTCCGCTATCTCAACATCAACTCCGCGCAGGAAAGCAGCTCGCTCTCGAAGCTGTCGAGCGGCTCGCGCATCACCTCGGCATCCGACGACGCCGCGGGCCTTGCGATTTCCACGCGTATCTCCTCGGACGTCACCACGCTCCAGCAGGCCGCGACCAACGCCTCGCAGGCCACCGCGATCCTCCAGACCGCCGACGGCGGCGCCTCGAACATCTCCGACATTCTCGCGCGCATGAAGTCGCTGGCCTCCGAGTCCGCTTCGGGCACCACGACCGACTCCAGCCGCGCCTATATCCAATCGGAATTCTCGCAGCTCAACTCGGAAATCGACTCGATCGCGACCGGCACCCGCTACTCCAGCCAGAGCCTGCTCGACGGATCCAGCGTGTTCTCGTCCGGCGTGTCCGTGCTGGTCGGCTCGGACGGCTCCGACACCATCACCATCACGCTGACCAGCCTCACGGCGTCCTCGCTCGCCGTCACCTCGCTCGACGTCAGCACCCAGTCCGGCGCGACGTCGGCGCTCGACGCCCTCGATACCGCGATCGACACGGTCTCCGCCGCGCGCGCCTCGATCGGCGCCCAGGAATCGCGATTCAACTTCTCGTCGGATTCGATCTCGACCCAGACGCAGAATCTCCAGTCGGCAAACTCCGCGATCAAGGACGTGGATATCGCTGCCGAGCAGTCCAAGCTGTCTTCGGCCGAGGTGAAGACCCAGGCTGCCGTGTCGGCGCTGGCCGCCGCCAATCAGATGCCGCAGTACCTCCTCAAGCTGCTGGGCTGATGACCAACCGACCGGGCCGGCATGATGCCGGCCCGGCCCTCTCTGTCAGGGACGGACGAGCAAAGTGACCAGCGTCAGTTCGAGCACCAGCAGCACAAGTACGACGAGCTCGTCGGGCGTATCGGTCACGACGAGCGGAACCACCAATTCGAGCAGCATCGACTGGACGGCGCTGATCCAATCGGCCGTCGACGCGAAGACCGCGCAGGCGGACACGATCTCGACCACGATTACGAACAATGAGGCCAAGATATCGGCCTATCAGACGCTCCAGAGCGATCTGAAGACGCTGTATTCAGGGCTGGCGTCGCTTTCGACCGCGGTGGTCAACTCGCTGTCCACCAGCGCATTTGCGACGCGCGCGGCGAGCATAAGTTCCACCGGCGACGTGAGCGCCTCGTCGGCGCTCTCCATGACGCTGAAGAGCGGGGCCGCGATCGGCGACCACACGCTGACGATCAGTCAGCTGGCCGCCGCTCAAAAGGTTTCCGGCACCTCGCAATCGAGCCAGACCGACGAACTCGGATACTCCGGCACGTTCTCAATCGGCCTGGAGGGCGGCAGCACCGCCGACATCAGTGTCACCAGCACGATGTCGCTTCAGGACGTCGTCGATGCCATCAATGCCCAGACCTCGACGACCAACGTCCAGGCCTCGATCGTGCAGGTCTCCAGCACTTCGTTCCAGATGGTGCTGACGGGCACGGAGGATGCCGCCGACATCACTTATTCCAGCACGTCCGGCGACGATATCCTGAACAAGCTCGGCGTGACCGACAGTTCGGGGAGCTTCACCGACGTGCTCCAGGAGGCGCAGGCCGCCGAGTTCACGCTCGACGGCATCGCGATGACGCGCGACACCAACGATATTTCGGACGTCCTGAGCGGCGTCACCTTCAGCCTGCTCCAGGAGACGCCGGACGGAGCGACGCTGAACATCAGCATCGAGACCGACACCAGCCAGATTGAATCGACACTGGAGACGTTCGTCACCAACTACAACGCCTTTCGCGACGAGGTGGTCGCCCAGCAGGCGACCGCAACGGACGGCACCGCGGATTCGAGCGCAGTGCTGTTCGGCGACGGCACCATGCGCAACATCATGGACGCGCTCCAGAATGCCCTGAACACGACCGTGGGCGGCATGACCATGGCCGATCTCGGCCTGTCCTTCAACGAGAGCAACGAACTCGAGCTGGATACCAGCACGCTGTCGGATATCCTGAGCACGAATCTGAGCGGTGTCACCAAGCTGTTGTCGGCGCAGACGACGACGTCGTCGAGCCAGCTCAGCGTCGTCAATACCGGAACGTCGCCGCAATCCTTCACCCTGGATCTGGCAGTCGATTCCGACGGCAACCTCACCTCGGCGTCGGTCGGCGGCGACACATCGCTGTTCACGATCAGCGGCACCACGATCATCGGCGCTTCCGGCTCGATCTACGCCGGCATGGCCTTCACCTATAGCGGCTCGACCTCGCAGTCGATCACGGTGACGTCGACCTTGGGCATTGCAACGCAGCTCTATCAGATCGCTAAGGACTACTCGTCGTCGACCGGCGCGCTGCAAACGCAGATTACCAGCCTGACGACCCGCGATGATGATCTCCAGCAGAAGGTCGACGACATCAACAGCGCGGCGTCGACGCTGCAGTCGCAGCTCGAGACGCAATACGCGAAATACCAGGCGGCGATCGAGAGCGCCAACAGCACGCTCGATTATCTCAAGGCCCTGCTCAATTCCAGCTCGAGTAATTGATGATGAATAATGCAATGGCGTACATGGCCAACCAGGCCTATCGGGGGACAGCAACGAGCGTGCCGCCGCTCAAGGCGGTCTCGATGCTGCTTGGCGGCACGATCACCTTGCTCCAGAAGTCGCTGAACGCGCAGGAGGGACGACGCTTCGAGGAGGGGCACGAGCACCTGATGAAGGCGACCGCGATCCTGCGCGGGCTGAGCCACAATCTCGATTTCACGAAGGGCGGGGCGGTGGCGGAACAGATGTTCCAGACCTACAACGCTTTGATCCTGGCGAGCCTCAAGGCTTACGGCCGGCCGCATGCCCGCGAGAGTTTTCGGCGGATCATCGCCGGGCTGACCGAGCTGCGGGAGGCCTGGGAATCGGTCGATGCCACGTTGCGGAGCAGCAAGGCCGGGCCGGTCGATTCGGCCCGCGCGGGCTGAAGCGGCCTATTCCTCCGCAGTGCGGGAGGGGCGTTGGGGGCGGTTGTTTTGTCCCCATTTGCCGGCGATTTTGGCGGCCGGAGCCGCTGAAATCCGGTTTCCGCATCGCCCGCAATGCTTTATGACGGCCTGACCGAGGCGGGACCGGCGGGCGATGGACGTCACCGAGTTTGAAGAACTGATCGACCGGCTGGGCGAGGATCTCTCGCTTTGGCCCGATGATCGGCGTTTGCCCGCCGAAGAGCTGCTGGCGCACTCGTCGGCTGCGCAAGCCCTGCTCGAGGAGGCCCGCGCGGTTCGCAGCGCGCTTGCAGCCCCTCCGGTGCGTGCGCCCAAAGGCCTCGCCGACCGCATCGTCGCCGCCGCTGCGAAAATGAAAGGCGACACTGCCGAGCCGCGCACCGAAGGCGAGACAACGGAGAGCTGAAGGGCTCCTTCCGAAAGCGTGTTCTTCAATTCGTTGCGGTTGCCGCCAAGCCCGGCCATGACGCAGTGGAAGCGTCGGCACCCCGAACACTCCTCTCGGATGCGATTGCTTTGCCGCGCGTGAGGCCCGCACGGCAGATTTTGCCGTGTCGAAAGCCGTTTTTGCGCGCGTGAATCCCCGCCTGAATCCGCGCGCCCACCCGTTTCATCAGCACACAGATTTCAAGCGCCGCCGACCGACGTCTCGTCGCCGGCGGCGCGGGAAGGCCGGAGTTTCCGATGACCGTTTCCGCAACGAGTTCTGCGTCGACCGCCACCACGACGACATCGTCGTCGTCGAGCACGTCGTCCAATTCGACGCTAACATCCAGCGATTTCCTGAGCCTGCTCGTCAGCGAGCTCCAGAACCAGAATCCGCTGGATGCGACCTCGACCACCGACCTCGTCAATCAGCTCACCTCCTACGCGAATTTCACCTCCCAGCAGTCGATCAACTCCAACCTCAATTCGCTCGCGAGCTCGTTCTCCAGCCTCGTGACGCTGAATTCGGTGAACTACATCGGCCATACCGTCGAGGCAAAGACGGACACCTCGACCTTGAGCAACGGCTCGGCGACGTTCGGCTACTCGCTGTCCTCTGCCGCCTCGAACGTGTCGATCAGCATCTCGGACTCCTCCGGCAACGTCGTCTACACCGGCACGGGGACCGGCAATTCCGGCTCGAACAGCTTCACCTGGGACGGCAAGGACTCCAGCGGCAACCAGCTTTCCGACGGCGGCCAGTACACGATCGCGGTGACCGCGACGAATTCCTCCGGAAATTCGGTGCTCAATTACACGACCGTCACCGGCACGGTGACCGGCATCGACACCTCGACCTCGACACCCTCGCTTACCGTGAACGGCATTTCCGTCAGCGCGGCCAACATCATCGGCGTCACATCCTGATTTCTTCCGGAGTTCTATCATGAGTCTCAGCGGCGCATTATCCTCGGCGATCTCGGCGCTCAGCGCGCAGAGCCAGTCCCTGTCGATGATCAGCGACAACATCGCCAATTCCGACACGACCGCCTACAAGACGACGTCCGGGATGTTCGACGCGCTCGTGACGGCGTCGAGCAACACCACCTCGTATGCCTCGGGCGGCGTCACCGTCTCGGGCCGCGCCAACATCACCCAGCAGGGCCTGCTGGCCGCGACCTCCAACGCCACCGACGTCGCGATCCAGGGCTCGGGCTTCTTCGTTGTCACCGACGCCAAGTCGGGCGGCACCGTCGCCTACACCCGCAACGGTGCCTTCACCACCGACAATGCCGGCTATCTCCAGAACAACGGCTATTACCTCGAGGGCTGGCGCACCGACGCGGACGGCAATGTCGTCGGCAACGAATCGGCGAGCAATCTCGAAGCCATCAACACCCAGGTCGCCTCGACCAGCGGCAGCGCCACCACCAAGACCACGATCGCCGCCAATTTGCCGTCGGACGCCGCGACGGGCGAGACCTATACCAGCTCGATGACGGTCTACGATTCGCTTGGCGCCGCGAATTCGATGCAGATCACCTGGTCCAAGACCGGCACCAACACCTGGAGCGCGAGCTTCGCCAACCCGACCTCGGCTTCTGACACCACCACCGCGACGGGGACCGCTTCCGGCACGATCGACATCACCTTCAACAGCGACGGCTCGCTGGCCAGCACCAGCCCTGACCCGGCGACCGTCTCGATCACGGGCTGGACCGACGGCGCGGCCGACAGTACGATCACCATGGATCTCGGCACCGCCGGCAAGACCGACGGTCTGACGCAATACGCGTCCGGCGAAACCACGCCGTCGGTCAACGTCACCAGCATCGACTCGGACGGCCTGTCCTACGGCAAGCTGTCCAGCATCTCGATCGGCGACGACGGCGTGGTCGATGCGACCTATTCGAACGGTCAGACCATCGCAATCTACAAGATCGCGGTCGCGACCTTCGCCGATCCCAACGGGCTCGCCGCCTCCAGCGACGGGATCTATTCGGCGACCGTGACGTCGGGCAACGCCGCGCTGCAGGCGTCCGGCGAGAACGGCGCGGGCACGATCTACGGCAGCGAGCTCGAATCCTCGACCACCGATACCTCCAGCCAGTTCTCTAGCATGATCTCGGCGCAGCAGGCCTATTCGGCGGCGTCCCAGGTCATTTCGACCGTCAACAAGATGTACGACACCCTGATCTCGGCGATGAGGTGAGTGGTGCGCAGTGAGGAATCCGGGACTGTCGGCGAGGCGCTGCTGCGTCGGCTGCAACGACTGGTGGCGCGGGCCGCGACCGCCAAGGGCGGCGAGCGCAGGCAATTGCTCGCACTGATCGACGACCTCGAGACGGCGCGCCGCGGCCTGTTGCGGGAATGCGCGGAGGTCGAGGGCCAGATGAGGCAGGCAGCCGTCAGGACGACTGCGATCGCCGCTTACCTGCGCAACGCGCAGGCCAGCCGCGGCAAACGGAATAACTAGAAGAAGGCGATGACCATGACTGTAGCCCAAGCCAAGAGCCACGCCACGAGGACGAGCGCCGCAAACGGCGACACGCGGATCAAGTCGCTGATCGCGCTGATCGACACGCTGACCGCGCTGGTCGCCGAGGAGAATGCGGAGCTTGCCAAGGGCCTGCCGGCCTCGCGCCTGAAGCAGGTCGACGAGAAGAACCTCCTGGCGGAGATGTTCGAACGGACGGTTGCCGAGTGCGCGGCGGGCACGACCAGCCTGAACGTACCGGACCGGATCCTGCGTGAGCAGCTCATGGAGCGGATACTGAAGCTGCGCGCGGCGATGGACGAGAACCTGGTGCGCCTGCGCGCGGCGATCGAGGCCAGCAACCGCCGGATCGAGGCCGTCATGCAGGCGATCCGCGAGCAGATCGCGGCGGTGTCGCCCTATGGCGCTTCCGGCCGGGTCGCCGCGCGCTCCGTCTCCAGCGGCACCAGCCGCAGCGCCTGACGATTCGAGGGGCCCCGCCGTGTCACTCAATATCGCACGATCGATCGCCTTCAGCGGACTATCGGCCACGTCGGTGCAGATCAGCGTGACGTCGTCGAACATCTCGAACGCCGACACGACGGGCTATACCGAGAAGACCGCCAGCCAGTCGAGCAGCGTCACAAACGGCGTCGGCACTGGCGTCACCGTGACCGGCATCACCTCGACCGTCGACAAGCTGCTGCTGAAGTCGCTGGTCGCGGCGACTTCCGACCTCGGATCGGCCGATACCACCAACACCTATCTGACCTCGCTCGAAAAGCTCTACGGTTCGACCAGCAGCACCGATGGGAGCTCCACGGGAACCTCGCTCGCAAACAGCATCGCCACGCTGGAATCTGCGTTGGCGTCGCTGGCGAACACGCCGAGCAGCGCCTCGCTGCAATCCAATGTCGTCAGCGCCCTCGATGACGTCGCGAGCCAGTTGCGGGAGACGTCGAGCGGCATCCAGAAGCTCCGCGGCGACGCCGACCAGGACATCTCGTCCTCGATCGACGACGTCAATGCGGATCTGGAGCAGATCGCGGATCTCAACGCCGCGATCAAGCAGACGGCGGCGGCCGGCCAATCGACCGCGGACCTGGAGGACCAGCGCAACACCGCGCTCCAGGACGTCGCCTCCAAGATGAACATCAGCTATTTCACGGCGTCGAACGGCGATCTGCAGGTCTATACCACGTCCGGGCAGGCGCTGGTCGACAGTTCCGCGCACACGATCAGCTATACCGCCGCGGCCAAGGTGACGGCGTCGACGACTTACACCGCCGGCTCATCGTCGAGCGGCTTCAGCGCGATCACGGTGAACGGCGTCGATATCACTTCCCAGATATCAGGCGGCGACATCGGCGCACTCGTCACGCTTCGCGACAAGACCCTGTCGGAGGCGCAGTCCCAGCTCGACCAGCTCGCACAGCAACTCGCCTCGGCCATGAACAGCGTCTCGAACGGCGCTTCTTCGGTGCCGGCACCAACCAGCCTGACCGGTACGACTGCCGTCACCAGCAGCACGGCGCTCTCCGCCACCGGCACGGTGCGCATCGCCGCCACCGACCAGAGCGGCAATCTGGTCTCTTACGGTGATCTCGACCTCTCGTCCTATTCCACGGTCGGCGATCTCGTCACCGCGATCAACGGTATCTCCGGGCTCTCCGCATCGGTCGATTCGGACGGCCATCTTTCGATCACGGCGACCGGCTCCGGCAATGGCGTCGCCATCAATGAGATGACGAGCTCGGTGGGAAGCTCCGGCGAGGGGTTTTCGGAGTATTTCGGTCTCAACGACTTGGTGACGGGAACGAGCGCGTCGGATATCGCGGTCAACAGCAAGATCCTGTCCGGAACCAACGAGCTTCAGCTCGCGACACTGGACTCCTCGTCGAGCCTGACGGCCGGCAGCACGGTGCTGTCGTCGGGGTCTGCCACGGTCGTCAATGCCTTCTACGATGCTTTGACGGAGTCGCGGACATTTTCCTCCACCGGCGGGCTCGCCGCCACTACCGGCTCACTCGCCGATTACGCCTCGGCGGTCGTGTCCGATGTCGCGAGCAAGTCGTCGCAGGCCTCCACCAACTACACCGCCAAGGAGACTGCGCAGTCGACCTATGCGAACTCCCTGTCGTCGCAGTCGGGCGTCAACCTGGACGAGGAATCGGCGAAACTCAGCACGCTCCAGAACAAATACTCGGCAGCCTCCGCGCTGATCCAAGCCATCAACTCCATGTACTCGGCGCTGCTCTCCGCCGTGCAGTCGACATAGGAGGCACCCTGGGCATGGTGGCGATGCGGGTCGCGACCTTCGCGCAGTCGAGCAAGATGATTTCCGACGCGCTGCGCGTGCAGGCGGTCATGGCCGAGAAACAGGTCCAGGAATCGTCCGGCATCGTCTCGAGCGATATCGGCGGTTACGGTTCGGACGCCCAGCACGTCGTCAACCTCCAAGTCTCGGTGACGCGTGCGCAGTCCTATATCGATGCCGCGACGCTCGCCGACAGCAAGGTGCAGGTGATGTATTCGGCGGTCGGCTCGATGACCGACATCATCACGCAACTTCGCTCCCAGCTCAGCGCCGCCTCGACCGGCAGCACGACCGAAGCGACCTCGGTGATCAGCTCCGCCCAGCAGATGCTGGAGGAGATGGGGTCGATCATGAACACGCAGTATGACGGCCAGTATGTCTTTTCCGGCGGCAAGACGGACACGGCCCCGGTCGATCTCACGGGCTTTTCGTCGGGGACGGGCTCTCTCGCCACGGCGGACAGCAGCTACTACGGGGGCGACGACGAAATCGCCTCGGTGCGTGTCGGCGCCGGTGAAACCGTCTCCTATGGCGTAACCGCCGACAATTCGGCGTTCGAGGAGGTGATGCGTGTGCTGAAATTCGTCGCCAACAGCACCTCGCTGTCGTCCGCGGACATCTCCAGCGCGCTCGATCTTGCCAGCACGGCGCTCGACGACACGGCGGCCGTGCAGGCGAAGCTTTCCAGCGCGGCGTCCTCGATCGAGACGGCGAGCGCCCGCCAGAGCGACTACAAGAGCTATGCCGAGACGTTGTCGAGCGACCTCACCAGCGTCGACGTCGCCGCCATTACGGCGCAGCTCTCGACCTACGAGTCGCAACTTACCGCGTCCTATTCGGCGCTTGGCAAGATCCTGAGTCTGAATCTTGCGAGCTATCTGAAGTAGGACAGGCTCATTCGGCCGCGATGCGCTCCATCGCCATGGCACGAAGCCGGGCGCGCTGGATCTTGACGCCGTTGGCGCTGTCGGTGACGGGGAAGGTCTCCACGACATAGATCCGCGCCGGCACCTTGTAGCCGGCGAGCCGCTCGCGCAGGCGCGCGACCAGCTTCTCCTGTTGCGGCGGCTCCTGGTGCGGTTCCTGGGCCGGGATCACGAAGGCGACGCAGCGGGCGTTTCCCTTCAGATCGACCGCGACCACCTGGGCGTCGGCCACGCCAGCGCACGATTTGAGCTCGTCCTCGATCTCGCCGGGGGCGACGAGAAAGCCGCCGAGTCGCATCGCGTCTCCTGCACGGGTCTCGTAGACGAACGAGCCGTCGCCGCGCAGCCGGCCAATGTCGCCGGTGCGGAAGAAGCCGTCCGCCGTGATCGCATCGCGCGTTGCGTCCGGGTTGTTGAAGTAGCCGAGGAAGCGCGAAGGCGCGCGGATCTCGATCTCGCCGGAGACGCCTTCGGCCGCGAGCTCGCCGCTCTCGGTGTCGCGCACGCGCACCATCGCGTCGGGTGACATCGGCCAGCCGCCGCCCTCGATGCGGTCGGCAAAGGCATCGCCAGGCCGGGCGATCGAGAACAGCGCCTGCACCTCGCTCGAACCGTAGAGGCCGAACAGCTGCACGCCGCGCGCCTCGGCGTCTGTGGCAAGCTCGCGCCAGCCTGGCTGGAATGCAGCGAAGCCGCAGACTTCGAGATGCGGGAACGGCCGCGGCGCATCGGCGAGTGCGAGGATGCGGCGAAGCATCTCGTCGGAGCCGAAGGAATGCGTGATCCTGCACTCGCCGAGAATCTTGAGCGCTGGCGCTGCTTCGAAAGCGTCGAGCACATGAACGGTCGCGCCCGCGGCAATGAAGCCGAGCAGGCTGGTCATGCCGAAGGTGCCGCAGAATGGCAGCATGGCCAGCAGCGAGTGACGCTGCGGCAAGAGTTTCAGCGCTTTGGCGACGGAGGCGGCGTGGGTGGCCAACGTCCGCTGCGAATGCGCAACGAGCTTTGGTCCCCTGGTCGTGCCCGATGTCGTGTACAGCAGAACCGGCAGGTCGACGTCGTTCTGCGGCGGTGGGGCCGGCGGATAAGGCTTGTCGAAGGCGTCGAAGCGTACACAGGGCCATTGTGCGGGAATCCTGTCCGCGCCGACCACGGCGAGTTCCCGCAATGCGGGGACCTCGTCCCTGGCGACGTCGGCGAGGATGGCGGCGAAGTCGATCGAGCGGAACGCGGCTTCAACCACCATGAGCCTGGCGCCGGAAACCTTGAGCAGATGGGCGACCTCCGCGCTGCGGTAGCGGGTATTGACGGCAGTAACGACCGCGCCAAGGCGGGCGGCAGCGAACAGCAGCGCGACCCATTCGATCCGGTTGACCAGCCAGATCGCGATCACGTCGCCCTTGCCGACGCCTTGCGCGGCAAGCCAGGCGGCAGCCTGTTCGACCTTCTCTGAAAGCTCCGCGCGCGAGACGGGCGTGCCGTCGAACACGAAGGCAGGGCCGGCCGTGGCTTCGCTCCGGATCAGCCATTGCAGCGAAAGTTCATTGGCGCTCATGCCAACCGAACTAACCCGATCGCGCAATCCTGTCTACTTTGTGCCGAACATCCGGTCGCCGGCGTCGCCGAGGCCCGGCACGATGTAGCCGTGGTCGTTGAGCCGCTCGTCGATCGCGGCGGTCCAGATCGGCACGTCGGGATGCTCGCTCTGGAACTGCGCGATGCCCTCGGGGGCGGCCAGAAGGCACACGAAGCGGATGTCGCGGGCGCCGCGCGCCTTGAGCAGGGAGGCGCCGGCGCAGGCCGAGTTGCCGGTCGCCAGCATCGGGTCCATCAGGATCACGGTGCGGTCGGACAGGTCCTGCGGCGCCTTGAAGTAATATTCCACGGCCTGCAATGTTTCAGGATCGCGGTAAAGCCCGATGTGGGCGATGCGCGCCGAGGGCATCAGTGCCAGCATGCCATCGAGGAAGCCGACGCCCGCACGGAGGATCGGCGCCAGCGTGAGCTTTTTGCCGGCGATCTTCGGCGCCTGCATCGGCGCGATCGGCGTCTCGATCTCGACCAGCTCCAGCGGCAGGTCGCGCGTCACCTCGTAGCCGAGCAGCATCCCGATCTCGTTCAGGATCTCGCGAAAGCTCTTGGTCGAGCGGTCCTTCTCCCGCATCAGGGAGAGCTTGTGCTGGACCAGGGGATGGGCGACGACGTTGACGCTGCTTGTGCTCATGAAACCGATCTACACGGTTCCGTGAAATTGCGCCAGATCGGCCGGGTGTTTTCCGCCGGATACGTGGCCTCAAGCCGGCATCGCGACCTCCTTGCGGGCACGGCTGCTTGCCTCGTAGGCAGCCATGGTCAATTCACGCTCGATCGCCGTTCGCATGGCGTCGATGGCCGGCTGGCGCAGGCGCTTCTTCGCGGTCGCATGCGACGGCATGTGGATCGCGCGCAATGCCGCGATGATCTCCTCGAGGGCGTTGTCGATGGCTTCCGGCGAAACGACGCGATCGAGAAAGCCCGCAGTCAGCGCCTCTTCAGGCTCGTACATTTCGCCCAGCGTCGCGGTGCGGCTGAGCCAGGCCGGATGCAGGCGGCTGCGTGCGAGCTCGATGGCGAAGCTGGGCGGCGCAATGCCGATCGCGACCTCGTTCAGCCCCATGCGGTGCGGCCCGCGGGCGCCGAGCCTGACGTCGCAGGCGAGCAGCAGGAACGTCCCCATCGGAAAGGCATGGCCCTCCATCACGCCGATGGTCGGATGCGGAAACGACATCAGCCGCAGCGCAAGCTCCGCGCCGGCCCGGACCATCTCGAGACTCCCGGCGGCATCGCCCGAGGCGAACACCTTCAGATCGAATCCCGCGGAAAAGACGCCCGGCCGCGCCGAGCGCAGCACCACGATCCGCGCTTCCGTCTCGGCGCGGTCGAAGGCGGCTCCGATCTCGCCCAGCATGGCGGCCGACATCACGTTGACCTTGCCGTCGTCGAGCCCGACCCGCGCGACGCCGTCCTTCAGCTCGTAGGTCACTCCCTTTGGCATTTGCCTCTCCTCGTTGTCACGCCTTGACTGTCGGAGGCTGATATAGACCAATCAATATAATTTACGATCGAAGGAGGACGCCATGCCGGCCGTGCCAAGACACCGCCAGCCCATCATCAATGCGGCGGTGACGCTGTTCCGCCGCCAGGGCTTTGCCCGCACCGGCCTGAACGACATCGTGGACGTCAGCGGTGCGCCGAAGGGGTCGCTCTATCACTACTTTCCGGATGGCAAGTCTTCGATTGCCGTCGCTGCGGTCGAGGAAGCCGGCCGCCGCGTCGCGGCGACCGTCGCAAAACTCGCGGCCGAATGCGGCTCGACCGGCGATTTGCTGCGCGCCCATGCAAGGCTGCTGGCGGCATGGATGCAGGGCTCCGGCTTTCGCAACGGCTGCCCGATTACGACCGTGCTGCTGGAGCTTGCACCGCGCGAGCGCGCGGTGTCCGATGCCGGCCGCAAGGCTTATGCGGCGCGGATCGCGCTGCTTCGTGACAAGCTGATTGCGGACGGGTTCGCCAGGCCGCGGGCGGAGGCGCTTGCCGTGCTCTGCACGTCGGCGCTCCAGGGGGCGTTGATCCAGGCGCGAGTCGAACGCAGCGGCCGGCCGATCGAGATCACCGCGGTGGAACTGGCGCGCCTGATCGAGACGGAAGTGAAGCGGTGAGGACTAGACGCCGAGTCCCCGCGCGACGAGCGTGATCACGATCGTCAGGATCGCGCCCCAGACCAGGCTCAGCGTCATCGTCAGGATCGTCGTGGTGACCGCGTGCTCGAGATTGCCCTTGAGGAGCTGCATGCTAGCTGTCCGAGGCGGGCGCTGCGGTGAGGCGCATGCCGAACAGGAGCGCGGCCATCAGCGCGATCAGCATGATGATCTTGAGCTCGACCATGTCCAGCTACCTCGCAGCCTTGTGCCCCAGGAGACGCTTGAGCCCGTCCAGCACGTGTGCGGCTGTCACGATCAGCGGATTGCCCTGGTTCTGGACGTCGAGCTCGAAGGTCTCGGCGGGAAATACCAGCGCGCATCGTGCCGGTCCGCTCTGCCGGTTGGCGAAATCCACCGCCGAGCTCTTGAACAGGAAGACGCCGCCCGTGCATCCGTTCGCCTCGCGCGCGACCCAGAGGCCGGCGCCGTTGCGCCCGATGAAGAAGGCGGGGATGGCGGCACTGACGACATCCGGGTCGAGCGGCCCAAGCGTCGCCGCCTGCGCGTGCCGGGTCTCCGGCCGGCGGCGGGAAGCCTGGAGGGCGATCGCAGCCATGGCGGCCTCCTCACACATCTGCAAGGTCATGATCGTCTCCCATGCTCGTCAGGCGTGGAGGTGCCAGACATAGATCGCGGTCTTCAGCGCGATCAGCGCGGTGAGCACGCTGCCCATCGAGAGCACGGCCAGCGCACTCAGCGCGATGCGCTTGAGCCGGGCCTTGCGTGCATCCGATATCAGCGCGGGGCGTTCCGCCCAGCCAAGGGGGCGTTCAACGCCATGTGTCAGCATCGACATTCTGGTATTCCTTCGAAAGCCTGACGGCGGTCGAAGCCGCCGCCATCAGTCTCGAATGATGGCCATCGGCGCGTAGGATTGCGAGATGAGCGCCGGGCTCGCTGCATAGGAATCTCATAAAGAAGCGGTCTGTCGTGTCGGCAGGCCCCTGAACAGATCCGGGCTCCGCTTGCGGCGAACGTTGGATGGAGCAGGGCTCGAACCCGTGATCCCGAGGGCTGCGGCAAAGGCGAGCCGCAGCCGTGATTCGTCAATTTTTTTGACAAAAATGGCCAAGAATCGCTTCGGCGTCCTCTTGCTGTCCATTGATCGCAACGCAGAGCCGCGAGCTGGATCGCCGGAAGAAGTGGAGGGAGTCATCGGTGTTGCGCCGGCCGAGACGATCGAGTTCTCCGGCCAGAGCCGCGATGTTCACTCTGTCGCAATCATCCCGCGTCACAGCAAAGCGCAGCAGCGCCAATTGCCAGGCACGGAGCAACCGGTGATGCCCATCGGCCGGTGGGATAGAGCTCACGCAAAAATCGCCCGCACCTGGAACATCAGGCACCGACGCCGTCGATCAGTTCCTCGTCGGCGATCGCGGCGAAGGCTCGCACCATTTCCCGCTGCGCCGCCGCGTCCAGCGGCACGATCGGCAGTCGCGTCTGTGCCGACATCAAGCCGAGCACGCCAAGTGCATGTTTGAGCGCAGCCGGGCTCTCCTTCGAGAGGCAGGCGATGAGCGGGATCAGTCGCTTGTGTAAATAGCGGGCGGATTGCAGCCGGCCCTGCCGGACCTGGGAGAAGATCGTGCGGCAGAGATCCGGAGCGATGTTGGCGACCTCGGAGATTGCGCCGTCGCCGCCGCTGGCTATGAAACTGAAGGCGGTGGGATCGTCGCCGGATAGGAAGCGAAATCCGGCCGGGAGGTGCCGGGACAGCCGCATCGGGCGGGTGATGTCACAGCTTCCATCGCGCAGGCCGACGAACTGGCGGGATTCGAGGAGACGCAGAAGCGTCTCGTCGGCAAGCGGGCGCAGCGTTCGGGAGGGAACGTCGTGCAGGATCACCGGCAAGCCGATCGCACCGGCGATCGCGCGGAAGTGCGCGAGCATTCCCTCCTGCATCGGCTTGTTGTAGGCGGGCACCACCGCCATGACGGCATCGGCGCCGGCTGCCTCCGCCCGCCGCGCAAGTTCGATGGCTTGGCCGGTGCCATTCGACATCGCGCCGGCGATGATCCGGACGCGGCCGCGGGCGACGTCGACCGCGGCGCGAATTACGAACTCCTGCTCGGCCGGCGAGAGCGTCGGTGCCTCACCGGCGGTTTCGCACACCACGAGTGCAGGAACACCGGCCGCGACCTGCCGCTCACACAGCGCGGCGAACGCCTTCAGGTCGATCGTGTCCGCCGCATCGAACGGGGTCGGCATGTCCGGGATGAAGCCGGTGAACCAGGCTGAGGGGGGAGTGAACATGGCTTTTCGCCTGTATGCGCCGGCTCAGGCGGCGCGGCGTGCGCTATTGCTGCCGGGGCTCTTGCCCATGTCGAGCTCGATCTCGCGCGGCAGCTCTACGATGGTTTCGGGGTGCTGGCCGTTTTCGAACAGCGCATATTTGATCGCCTGCGCGCGGCTGACGAACAGGCCGCCATAGAGGCCGCTCTGTTCCTGGGCGACCCATTGTCCCCCGTGGTTGCGGCCAATGAAGACGATGGTCGAAGGCGAGCTGCACGAGGGAGGTTCGACGAGTTTCACGGATGTAGTCCTTCCGATTGATGCGGGCGGCGGGGACATGTCCCGCAACCGTTCGATCAATATCTTTTCAGGTGGGTATGATTTCGAGAGCGTTCGGAAGGTGATCTCATAGGAAGATCATAAAGTCTGGCGTTCAGGTCAGCTCGTTGACGACGTGAACCAGCGCGAACAGCGCACCGAACGCCGCGCACTCGTCCCAATGATTGAGGGCGCCACCGAACAGCGGCTCGCGTCGCAAGAGGGCGACGGCGGCGCACAGGATGATCGACATCCAGAGCAGCGCGGCGAGGCTCCGCCCGAAGCTTATGCTGCCGAAGGCGGCAAAGGCGGCGAGGAGTACGACGCGGACGGCAAAGCGCGCGATCGCGCGTGTCGGGCTCAGGACCCTCGATATGTCCGAAGACTGCGGCAAGGCGCGAACCCGCCCGGCCGGCTAGCTGAAGTGCTCGCAGCCGACCGGCTCATAGAACGGGTCGGGGGCGGGGCGCACGATGGGAACGCTCGGCCGCGAGATTTCCACGGCCAACGCCTGTACCTCGATGAACGCCGACAGCAGGGCCAACGCAAGGTCGGCATGCCGGGCTTCGACAGCGGCGTCGAGCCAGTCCGGCAATTCGCGCTCGCGCGAGAGCGCGCAATGCCATTCACCCTCGTCATAGGCGATGCGGCGGACCTGCCACAGCGGCAGCTCGAGCTCCAGCAGCGCCAGCGCGGCATCGGCCCAGGCCTCGGCATCGACCAGGCGCATGATGCGCGCTGTGCGCTCACTTTGTCCAAGCGAAGGGAAGCGCCGGCAGGCGTGATCGATGATGTCCAGCAGCAGCGATCGCGTCACTGTCGGTGCCGCGCGAAGCCGCTGGCTGATTGAAGGCGGGTCGTAGTGTCGGAGTGTGGCGGTCATGTCAGGCCTCCTGGAATTGGCGTCGGTCAGTCGGCCGGCCTCTCCAAAATGGCGAAAATGGCATTTGAAAACGAGATGGGGACGGGGCGGGAGATATAAGGATTTCATAAGTGGCGGGCCTATCCCGTTCGGCGCCGCGCCCCGGCCTTTATGAGATTCCTATAACGTCGCCATAGCCCTCATCTCGAAAACCTATGCCCGTGGTGGCACTTCAGCACGGTCAAAAGTCCCGACTGGCGCCGTGGAAGCGCGTTGCATTCCATGTCCGCGCGCCCCGCCGGGTCCCAGAGAAATGGTTGCGCCGGACATAAAGACGCAACGAGGAGTATCTCCATGATGGACATTCTGATGCTGGCGCTGGGCTTCGCCTTTTTCGCCCTTGCGATCGGCTACACCTACGCCTGCGAACGGCTGTGAGGGAGCGGACCATGATCTTTGATTATGCGCTCGCCGGTGCCGTCTCGTTCGGCCTCCTGTTCTACCTCACCTACGCGCTTCTGCGGCCGGAACGGTTCTGAGCCGTGCTGCTCCTTGTCGAATTGCTGCTGGCGGACGCCGTGCTCGTCGCCGGCCTGCTGACGGTGTTCCTGCCGCTGTTGCGCCGGGCGCCAAGCCTGAAGGATTGATTCCATGACCATGATCGGTTGGCTCCAGATCATTCTCTATTGCGCGATCATCGTCGCGCTCGCCAAGCCGCTCGGCTGGTACATGACGCGCGTGTTCGACGGCGAACGGACGTTCCTGTCGCCGGTGCTGCGGCCGATCGAGGCCGGCATCTACTGGTTCTCCGGCGTCGACGAGAAGCGCGAGCAGCACTGGCTGACCTACACGGTCTCCATGCTGCTGTTCCATGTCGGCGGCTTTCTCATCATCTATGGCGTGATGCGGTTGCAGGCCGTGCTGCCCTTCAATCCGGCAGGCCAGGGCGCGGTCGCGGAGGACCTCTCCTTCAACACGGCGATCTCCTTCATCACCAACACCAACTGGCAGAACTACGGCGGCGAGAGCACGATCTCCTATCTCGTGCAGATGCTCGGCCTGACGCACCAGAATTTCCTGTCGGCCGCAACCGGCATCGCGCTCGCGGTCGCCCTGATCCGCGGCTTCTCGCGCGCCTCGGCGCGCACCGTCGGTAATTTCTGGGTCGACGTCACCCGCACGACGCTCTACGTGCTGCTGCCGATCTGCGTCGTCTACACGCTGTTCCTGGTCTGGCAGGGCATGCCGCAGACGTTGGGCGATTATGTCGAAGCGACAACGCTCGAAGGCGCCAAGCAGACCATCGCGGTCGGCCCGGTCGCCTCGCAGGTCGCGATCAAGATGCTCGGCACCAACGGCGGCGGCTTCTTCAATGCCAACGCCGCGCACCCTTTCGAAAACCCGACCGCGCTGTCGAACTTCGTGCAGATGCTGTCGATCTTCGCGCTCGGTGCGGCGCTCACCAATGTGTTCGGCCGCATGGTCGGCAACCAGCGCCAGGGCTGGGCAATCCTCGCCGTGATGGGCGTGCTGTTCGTCGCCGGCGTCGCCGTCACCTATTGGGCCGAAGCCAACGGCACCTCGACCCTGCAGGCGCTCGGCCTGACCGGCGGCAACATGGAAGGCAAGGAAGTCCGCTTCGGCATCGTTGCCTCCTCGCTGTTCGCGGTGATCACGACGGCGGCCTCCTGCGGTGCGGTCAACGCCATGCATGACAGCTTCACCGCGCTCGGCGGCATGATTCCCCTGATTAACATCGAGCTGGGCGAAATCATCGTCGGCGGCGTCGGCGCCGGCATGTACGGCATGCTGCTGTTCGTTATCCTTGCGATCTTCGTCGCAGGCCTGATGGTCGGCCGCACGCCGGAATATGTCGGCAAGAAGATCGAGGCGCGCGAGGTCAAGATGGCGATGCTCGCCATCCTGGTGCTGCCGCTGATGATCCTGGGCTGGACCGCGGTCGGAGTGGTCTATCCGGCGGCGGTCGCCTCGATGGCGAATGCCGGCCCGCACGGCTTCACCGAAGTGCTCTACGCCTTCACCTCGGCGACCGGCAACAACGGCTCCGCCTTCGCGGGGCTCACCGGCAACACTTTCTTTTACAACCTCACGCTCGCCAGCGCGATGTTCGTCGGCCGGTTCTTCATGATCGTTCCCGCGATGGCGATCGCGGGCTCGCTCGCCGCGAAAAAGTCCATTCCGCCGTCTGCGGGCACCCTCCCGACCACCGGCGGGCTGTTCGTCGGCCTCGTCGTCGGCGTGATCCTGATCATCGGCGGCCTGACCTTCTTCCCGGCGCTCGCGCTCGGCCCGATCGTCGAGCATCTCGCGATGAACGCCGGCCAAGTTTTCTGAACAGCAAGTGTTCTGATCGACAGCCTTCTGATTGTTTGGAGTGACCTCCATGGATACGATGAAACTGCAAAAACGCGCTTCCGTCTCGGCGATGCTCGATCCCAAGATCGTCGTGCCCGCGATTCGCGCGTCCTTCACCAAGCTCGACCCGCGGCTGATGATCAGAAATCCCGTGATGTTCGTGGTCGAGACCGTGGCCGCGCTCACCACGGTGATCTTCCTGCGCGACCTCGTCACCGGCGGCGCGAATCTCGGCTTCACCTTCCAGATCATCCTCTGGCTCTGGTTCACGGTGCTGTTCGCCAATTTCGCCGAAGCGGTCGCCGAAGGCCGCGGCAAGGCGCAGGCCGATTCGCTGCGCAAGACCCGCACCGAGAGCCAGGCCAAGCTGCTGACCGGCGCCGGGCAGGCCTTCCAGCTCGTGCCGGGCACCAGCCTGAAGGTCGGCGACATCGTGCTGGTCGAGGCGGGCGATACCATCCCCTCCGACGGCGAGGTGATCGAGGGCGTCGCCTCCGTCAACGAGGCTGCCATCACGGGTGAGTCCGCGCCCGTGATCCGCGAGTCCGGCGGCGACCGTTCGGCGGTGACCGGCGGCACGCAGGTGCTGTCCGACTGGATCCGCGTCCGCATCACGGCGGCGCAGGGCTCGACCTTCATCGACCGCATGATCAAGCTGGTCGAGGGCGCCGAGCGGGCGAAGACGCCGAACGAGATCGCGCTCAACATTCTGCTCGCGGGTCTCACCATCATCTTCGTGTTCGCCACCGTCACCATCCCGAGCTATGCGGCTTATGCCGGCGGCTCGATCTCGGTGATCGTGCTGGTCGCGCTGTTCGTGACGTTGATCCCGACGACGATCGGTGCGCTGCTGTCGGCGATCGGCATCGCCGGCATGGATCGCCTGGTGCGCTTCAACGTGCTGGCGATGTCGGGCCGCGCCGTCGAGGCCGCCGGCGACGTCGATACGCTGCTGCTGGACAAGACCGGAACGATCACGCTCGGCAATCGCCAGGCGACTGCGTTCCGTCCGGTTCGCGGCGTGACCGAGCAGGAGCTGGCGGACGCAGCCCAGCTTGCCTCACTCGCCGACGAGACGCCGGAAGGCCGTTCCATCGTCGTGCTGGCGAAAGAGAAGTATGGCATTCGCGGGCGCGACATGGCCGAGCTTGGCGCGACGTTCATCCCGTTCACGGCGCAGACCCGCATGAGCGGCGTCGATGCCGGCGGCTCGTCGGTGCGCAAGGGCGCGGTCGATGCCATGCTCAATTATGTCGGGGGCGGCGCGCCGCTGGCCGTCGCTTCCGGCAACACCGCACGGGCCATCCAGCCGGTGGCGCTGTCGGACATCGGACGCGAGGTCCAGACCATTGCGGACGACATTGCGAAGGCGGGCGGTACGCCGCTTGCTGTCGCCAGGGACGGCAAGCTGCTCGGCGTCGTTCAGCTCAAGGACATCGTCAAGGGCGGCATCCGCGAGCGCTTTGCCGAGCTGCGCCGCATGGGCATCCGTACCGTCATGATCACGGGCGACAACCCGATGACGGCCGCGGCGATCGCGGCGGAGGCCGGCGTCGACGATTTCCTGGCGCAGGCAACTCCCGAGGACAAGCTCAAGCTGATCCGCGACGAGCAGGCCAAGGGCAAGCTGGTGGCCATGTGCGGCGACGGCACCAACGACGCGCCGGCGCTCGCGCAGGCCGACGTCGGTGTCGCCATGAACACCGGCACCCAGGCGGCCCGCGAGGCCGGCAACATGGTCGACCTCGATTCCAACCCGACCAAGCTGATCGAGGTAGTCGAGATCGGCAAGCAGCTGCTGATGACGCGCGGTGCACTGACCACGTTCTCGATCGCCAACGACGTCGCAAAGTATTTTGCGATCATCCCGGCGATGTTCCTGGCATTCTATCCGCAGCTCAACGTGCTCAACGTCATGAACCTGTCGAGCCCGCAAAGCGCCATCCTGTCGGCGATCATCTTCAACGCGTTGATCATCATTGGGTTGATCCCGCTGGCGCTGAAGGGCGTCGCCTATCGTGCGGTCGGTGCCGGCGCTTTGCTTCGACGCAACCTGCTGATCTACGGCCTCGGCGGTATCGTCATTCCCTTTATCGGCATCAAGGCGATCGACCTCGTCGTCGTCGCCTTGCATCTGGCCTAACCCGTCATTGCGAGGAGCGAAGCGACGAAGCAATCCAGACTGCCTCGGTGGAAAGACCCTGGAATGCTTCGCTTCGCTCGCAATGACGATATATTTGGAGACCTAACATGCTCAGAGAAATCCGCCCCGCCATCGTCCTGCTGCTGGTGCTGACCGCCATCACGGGCCTGGCCTATCCGCTCGCGATGACGGCTATCGCCGGCGCGATCTTCCCGGCGCAGGCGCAAGGCAGCCTGATCGAGAAGGACGGCAAGGTGATCGGCTCCGCCCTGATCGGGCAGGAGTTCAAGGACGACAAATACTTCCACGGCCGCCCCTCGGCGACGCTCGCGCCGGACCCGAACGACTCGACCAAGACGGTCTCGGCGCCCTACAACGCCGCCAACTCCGGCGGCTCCAATCTCGGTCCGACCAGCAAGGCGCTGGCCGACCGGTTGAAGGAAGACGTGGACAGGCTCAAGAGTGAGAACCCGAACGCGGCCGTGCCGGTTGACCTGGTCACGACCTCGGCCAGTGGTCTCGATCCGGACATCTCGCCGGAAGCTGCCGAATTCCAGGTGCCGCGGATCGCCAAGGCTCGGAATATGCCGGAAGACACGCTGAAGCAGCTCGTGGCCTCCACCACGCAGGGCCGTTGGCTCGGCCTGCTTGGCGAACCCCGCGTTAACGTATTGGCGCTGAACCTCGCGCTTGATCGTGTGGCCGCGAAGTAGCGCTCTATGCTAGGAATGCCCGGATGACTATATTGGCCTGATGGTCCGAGAGCGCCGCGATCCCGAACAACGGCCGTCTCCCGAGGCGCTGCTGGAAGCTGCGCGCCGGGAGGAGGGCGCGAGCGGCAAGTTGAAGATCTTTGTCGGCGCCGCCCCCGGCGTCGGCAAGACCTACGAGATGCTGCAGAGCGCCCACGCCAAGCGCAAGGCCGGCATCGACGTCGTGGTCGGCTTCGTCGAGACCCATGGCCGCGCCGAGACCGAGGCTCTGGTGCGGGGGCTCGAGGTGGTCCCGCGCAAGCGGCTCGACTACCGCAGCCAGATCGTCGAGGAGATGGACCTCGATGCGGTGATCGCAAGGCGGCCGAAAATCGCCTTGGTCGACGAGCTCGCCCACACCAATGCGGCTGGCAGCCGCCATCCAAAACGCTATCTCGACGTCGAGGAGCTGCTCTCCCACGGCATCGACGTCTACACCGCCGTCAACATCCAGCACATCGAGAGCCTCAACGACGTCGTCGCGCAGATCACCCATGTGCGGGTGCGCGAGACGGTGCCCGATTCGGTATTCGACCGCGCCGATGCGATCGAGCTGATCGACCTCACGCCTGACGATTTGATCCAGCGGCTGAAGGAGGGCAAGGTCTATGTGCCCAAGCAGGCCGAGCGCGCGCTGGAGCATTATTTCTCGCCGGGCAATCTGACCGCGCTGCGCGAGCTGGCGCTGCGGCGCACGGCGGAGCGGGTTGATGAGCAGCTGCTCACGCACATGCAGGCGAACGCTATCGCCGGGCCCTGGGCCGCAGGCGAGCGCATTCTCGTCTGCGTCAGCGAGGACCCGCGCGCTGCGAGCCTCGTGCGCTACACCAAGCGGCTGGCCGACCGATTGCATGCGGCGTTCACCGCGATCTCGATCGAGACACGGCGCTCGCTCCAGCTTTCCGACGAAGAGCGCGACCGGGTCGCCGATACGCTGCGGCTCGCGGAAGCGCTCGGCGGCGAGGCCCTGACCATCCCCGCCGTCGGCCGCCGCATCGCCGACGACGTCATCAATTTCGCGCAAGGCAACAACGTCACCCAGATCGTGATCGGCAAGTCGACGCGATCGCGGTGGTTCGAATTGACGCGCGGTTCCGTCGTGCATGATCTGGTGCGCAGTGCCGGCAATATCAGCGTTCACGTCATTCCCGGCGATGAGCTCGCGATCGAGCCCGCGCCGAAGTCGGCGATCCAGACCGCGGCACGTTCCGAGCCGTTTGACGCACGTCCCTATCTGAAGGCGCTCGGGATCACTGCGCTCGGCCTTGCCGCAGCGGTGGGCATCAAGCCCTATTTCGGCATCGAAAACGTCGACCTGATGTTCCTGACCGCGGTGGTCGCCGTGGCCGTTCGCTATGGGCTATGGCCGTCGCTCCTGGCGAGCATAGCGGCGTCGCTGGCGTATAATTTCTTCTTCTTGCCGCCGGTCTACACGTTCACGATTACCGATCCGACCAATGTCGCGGCGTTCTTCTTCTTCATGCTGATTGCGTTTGTGGTGTCGAACGTTGCGGGACGGGTGCGGACCCAGGCCGACACCGCGATCGGCCGCATCCGCACGACCGAGCAGCTCTATGCGTTCAGCCGCAAGCTCGCGGGCACCGCCACGCTCGATGACGTGCTGTGGGCGACCGCCTATCAGACCGCGCTGATGCTGAAGGTCCGCGTGGTGCTGTTGTTGCCCGAGGACGGCCTGCTCACGGTCAAGTCCGGTTATCCGCCAGAGGATGAGCTCGACCAGGCCGATCTTGCCGCCGCCAACTGGGCCTGGAGCAACGATCGCACGGCCGGCCGCGGCTCGGACACGCTGCCGGGTGCAAAACGGCTGTTCCTGCCGATGCGTACCGGGCGCGGCCCGATCGGCGTCATCGGCATCGACGACGATCGCACAGGTCCCTTGCTGACGCCGGACCAGCGACGGCTTCTCGACGCGCTGGTCGACCAGGGCGCGCTCGCGATCGAGCGCGTGCTGCTGGTCGAGGACATGGACCGCGTCAAGCGGACCGTCGAGTCCGAGCGGCTGCGCTCGGCGCTGCTGACCTCGATTTCGCACGATCTCAAGACGCCGCTCGCGTCCGTGCTGGGGGCCGCCTCGACCATGCGTGATCTCGCCGGGGCGTTGTCCGACACCGAGAAGCGCGACCTGCTCGCCACCGTGATCGACGAGTCCGAGCGGCTCAACCGCTTCATCGCCAATCTGCTCGACATGACCAAGCTCGAATCCGGCGCCATCGTGCCCAACACGGCGCTGCACGACCTCGGCGAGATCGTCGGCAGCGCGCTGCGACGGGCAGCCAAGATTCTCACCGCCCACAAGGTCGAGCTGGTGCTTGCCGCGGACCTCCCCATGCTCCAGCTCGATGCCGTGCTATTCGAGCAGGTGCTGTTCAACCTGCTCGACAACGCCGCCAAATATTCGCGGCCCGACACTACGATCTCGATCAGGAGCCAGCGCGACAGGGATCATGTGGTGCTTCAGGTCGCCGACGAAGGCGACGGCATTCCGCCGGACGAGCTCGAGAGCGTGTTCGACAAGTTCTACCGCGCGCAGAAGGGCGATCACGTCCGCCCGGGCACCGGGCTCGGGCTTGCCATCTCCCGCGGCTTCGTCGAGGCGATGCGCGGCACGATCGCGGCCGCCAACCGCAATGACCGGAGCGGCGCGGTCCTGACCATCCGTCTGCCTGTTCCGGCACAGACCCACTCATTGGATACCGCCGCATGAGCGCTGCCCCCATCAAGGTGCTGGTCATCGACGACGAGCCGCCGATCCGCAAATTGCTGCGGATGGGGCTGACGACGCAGGGCTATGAGATCCTGGAGGCGCCGAACGGCAAGACCGCGCTGGAAAAGCTCAGCGAAGAGCCCGCGCTTATCATCCTCGATCTAGGCTTGCCCGACGTCCAGGGCCACGAGCTGCTGCGCACCATCCGCGCCCGCAATGAAAGCGTGCCGATCGTGGTGCTGTCGAGCCGCGGGGACGAGGCCGGCAAGGTGCAGGCGCTCGATCTCGGCGCCGACGACTACCTGACCAAACCGTTCGGCATGGACGAGCTGCTGGCGCGCCTGCGCGCCGCGCTGCGTCACCAGTTGCAGGTCCAGGGCGAGCGCCCGATCTTTCGCAGCGGCGATCTCTCGGTCGATCTCGTCCGCCGCATCGTCAAGATCGGCGAGCGCGACATCAAGCTGTCGCCGAAGGAATACGATCTGCTGCGTGTGCTCGTGCAGCACGCCGGCAAGGTGCTGACCCATCGCTTCCTGCTCAAGGAGCTGTGGGACGAGCTGACCGACGCGCAATATCTGCGCGTCTATGTCCGCCAGCTCCGTCAGAAGATCGAGGCCGATCCGGAGCGTCCGCAATATGTGCTGACGGAGACGGGGATCGGCTACCGGCTGAAGGCGGGAGATTAGTGTATTTCACGCCGTAGGACTGAAGAGCGCGTTTCCGGCCATACCCGTCATTGCGAGTGCAGAGAAGCAATCCAGGCTGTCTCCGCGGAAAGATTCTGGATTGCTTCTCTGCGCTCGCAATGACGGAATGGGTTAACCCGCCTTCCGGTGTCGGGCTGTCGAACGATGCGTCTTCTTCGCGCTGCGGCTACGCCCCGTCGCGCGGCGCGCGTGAGCCTTCGCTGCCGTTTTCTTTCCGCCGCGTCCCTTCAGGCTCTGCTTCAGCGCGTCCATCAGGTTGACGACGTTGCTCGGCCGCTCTTCGGGCTCCGGCAGCTCGATCTTCCTGCCGCTGGCCTTGCGCTTCACTAGCGCCTTCAGGGCGTTCTCGTATTCGTCCTTGAACTTGCTGGGGTCGAAATGCGAGGCCTTGGTATGCAGGATGTGGCCGGCGAGCTCGACCATGTCCTTGGTGATCTTCGGGTTCTTGATGTCGTCGAAGAACTGGTCCTCGTCGCGCAGCTCGTATGGGAAGCGCAGCGTGGTGCCCAGCAGGCCCTTGCCGAGCGGCTCGATGGCGATGATGTGCTCGCGGTTGGTGAGCACGATCTTGGCGAGCGCGACGCGGTCCTGGTCCTTCATGGCATCGCGGATCACGGCGAAGGCGTCGACCGCAGCTTTACCGTCGGGCGCGATGTAATAGGGGTGGTTGAGATAGCGCTGGTCGATCTCCTCGCTCGGCACGAAGCTCTCGATGTCGATGGTGTGATTGCTCTCGATCTGGACCGCCTCGAGCTCTTCCGGCTCGATCTCGACATATTTGCCCTTTCGCAGCTCGTAGCCGCGCCCCTTCTGGTCGCTTTCGACGACGTCGCCGGTCTCGGCATCGACCATCTGCTGCTTGAGCCTGTTGCCGGTCTCGCGGTTGATCATGTGAAACCGCGTCTTCTCGGCCGCAGTGGTCGCGGGATAAAGCACGACCGGACAACTGACCAGCGAGAGCTTCAACGTTCCCTTCCAATAGGCACGGGGGGCCATTCCATTCTCCAGCGATTCCAAGGCTTTTCAGGAACTCCAACCGGGCTCCGGGGTTTTGGTTCCGGCTGGGACTTTTGCCGTGATAGGCTTTAACGCGATTAGATAATGCGGGACCGGTCGTGCTGCGAAAACTCTCCACCTACCGACAGAAGCGTGACTTCGAGAAGACACCGGAGCCGTCCGGCAAGACCGCAGTGGCGCCATCGAAGCAGCGGCGTTTCGTGATCCAGAAGCATGACGCCACCCGCCTTCATTACGATCTCCGCCTCGAATTCGACGGTGTCTTCAAGTCCTGGGCCGTGACGAAGGGTCCTTCGCTTGACCCGCATGACAAGCGCCTGGCGGTCGAGGTCGAGGACCATCCGCTCGACTATGGCGATTTCGAAGGCACCATCCCCGAGGGACAATATGGCGGCGGCACGGTGATGCTGTGGGACCGCGGCACCTGGGAATCGGATGATCCGGAAGCCGGCTTCAAGAAAGGCGATCTCAAGTTCACCCTGCATGGCGACAAGCTGCACGGAAGCTGGGTGCTGGTGCGCATGCGCAATGACCGCAGCGGCGGCAAGCGCACCAATTGGCTCCTGATCAAGCACCGCGACGAATATGCGGCCGAGGGCGAGGACATTCTCAGCGAGGACAAGTCGGTCGCCTCCGGCCGTGCGATGGATCAGATCGCCGAAGGCAAGGGCCGCGCGCCAAAACCGTTCATGCTGGCGAAGGGCGCCAGGACCAAGGCGGACGCGGTCTGGCAGTCCAACCGGGCCGACGAGACGAAAGGGCGCACGGTCATGCCGGCGCCGCGCACGGCCTTGAAGACCCGGAAGGCAGGGAAGACGACGACGGCCTCGAACGCCAAGAAGGTCGCGGAGATGCCGGACTTCGTGGCGCCGCAGCTCTGCACACCAGTCGAGCGGCCGCCCGGCGGCGAGGGCTGGTGCCACGAGATCAAGTTCGACGGTTATCGCGTGCAGCTCCGCGTCGAGGAGGGCGAGGCGACGCTGAAGACGCGAAAAGGTCTCGACTGGACCGACAAGTTCGCCGCGATTGCGAAGGAAGCGGGTGTGCTGACGGACGTGATCATCGACGGCGAGATCGTCGCGCTGGACCACAATGGCGCACCGAATTTCTCCTCGCTCCAGGCTGCGCTATCGGACGGCAAGACCGACGAGCTCATCTTCTTCGCCTTCGACCTCTTGTTCGCGGACGGCCTCGATCATCGCCGTCTGCCGCTCGGCGAGCGCAAGGCGCGGCTGAAGGAACTTCTGGAAGCGCGCAAGCGCAAATCGAGCCAGATCCGCTATGTCGATCATTTCGAGAGCAGCGGCGACGCCGTGCTGCAATCGGCCTGCAAGCTCGAGCTGGAAGGCGTGGTGTCAAAGAAGCTGGACGCGCCCTATCGCTCCGGCCGCACCGAGAGCTGGACCAAGGCCAAATGCCGCGCCGGCCATGAGGTCGTGATCGGCGGCTACAAGACGACCAACGGCAAATTCCGCTCGCTGATGGCCGGCGTGCACCGCGGCGATCATCTCGCCTTCGTCGGCATGGTCGGCACCGGCTTCGGCGCGGACATGGTCAAGCGCATCATGCCGTCCTTGAAGGCCATGGAGGCGAAGCAAAGCCCGTTCGGCGGCAAGAACGCACCGAAAAAAGACCGCGAAGTGCACTGGCTGAAGCCGGAACTCGTCGCCGAGATCGAGTTCGCCGGCTTCACCGCCGACGGCAACATTCGTCAGGCCGCCTTCAAGGGGCTGCGGCAAGACAAGCCGGCGGAGGAGGTCGAGGCGGAGACGCCAGTTGATACCGAGCTCGCTGAGCCTTCGCCGAAGAGACGTTCTGCGCCAAACTCCGGCAAAAAGAAGGGCGCCGGCACTGCCGAGGTGATGGGCGTCTTGATTTCCAAGCCGGACAAGGAGCTGTGGCCGGACGGCGGCGACGGCGAGGGCGTCACGAAGCTCGATCTCGCGCGGTATTTCGAGGCGGTCGGCGGCTGGATGATCGAACATCTCAAGGGCCGCCCCTGCTCGATCGTGCGTGCGCCGGATGGCATCGGTGGCGAAAAATTCTTCCAGCGCCACGCCATGCCGGGGAGCTCGAACCTGCTTGAACTGGCAAAAGTCTCAGGCGACCGGAAGCCGTACTTGCAGATTGACCGTGTCGAGGGGCTTGCCGCGGTCGCGCAGATCGGTGGCCTCGAACTGCATCCCTGGAATTGCGCGCCGGGCGCGTATGATACGCCGGGCCGCCTGGTGTTCGACCTCGACCCGGCGCCGGACGTCGAGTTTGCCGACGTGGTCGAGGCGGCCAAGGAGATGCGGCAGCGGCTGGCCGATGTCGGCATGGAGAGTTTTTGCAAGACCACCGGCGGCAAGGGTCTGCATTTGGTGGTGCCGCTGCGCCATGGCGCCCGCGACAAGGTGAGCTGGAAGGAAGCCAAGGCCTTCGCGCAGGGCATCTGCCAGTGGATGGCCGACGACGATCCCGAGCGCTATCTGCTCAACATGTCCAAGAAACTGCGCAACGGGAAGATCTTCCTCGATTATCTGCGCAATGATCGCATGTCGACGGCGGTCGCGCCCTTATCGCCCCGGGCGCGCGATGGAGCGACCGTGTCGATGCCTGTGACGTGGGCGCAGGCGAAGGGCGACCTCGATCCGAAGCGGTACACGGTGCGGACCGTGCCGGGATTGCTCGGCCGCTCGAAGGCGTGGGAGAATTATGATGATGCGGCCGCGCCCATCAAGGCGGCGATGAAGAAGCTTGCGGCGAAAACGAAGTAGGGTGGGCAAAGCGAAGCTTGCCCACCAGCTTTCCTGCGTCGCGAGGAAGAGGTGGGCACGGCGCGTTGCGCCTTTGCCCACCCTGCGATGTCAGTCGCTAGATCCGTCCCATCAGCAGCAGGATCAGCAGGATTACGATGATTAGCCCGAGGCCGCCGCCGCCGTAATAGCCGGTGCCGTAGAACGGGCCGCCGCCGATGCCGCTGAAGCCGCCGAGCAGCGCGATGACCAAAATGATCAGGATGATTGTACCGATAGACATGCGAATCTCCTCCAGCCCTTCGTCAAAGGGTTGCTATGTTGTGCTCAGGGCAACTTGCCGCAGGTTTTAAAGTTCCAGATATGAAACAGGGCGTGGCTGGTAAGGCGGATGGAACCTTTGGCCTCGCGACCGGCATGACTATGTGAGGATCAATCACTTACAGGGCAGGGCCATGTCAGCACCACTTGTCGTTTCCATCCCGCATCGTCTCGGCCGCGAGGAAGCGGTGCGCCGGCTCAAGACCGGGCTCGGCCGTGCCGCAACAAGCATTCCCGTGATGCAGGTCGAGGAGGAGCGCTGGAGCGGCGACACCATGAATTTTCGCATCCGCGCAATGGGCCAGGTCGCGACGGGGCAGGTCGACGTTGCCGACGACCATGTCAAGGTTGAGGTGGTGTTGCCCTGGCTGCTGCAGCGCTTCGCCGAGATGGCGCAGGCCACGATCCGCAAGCGCGGCCAGTTGCTGCTGAGCAAGGACGGAAAAAGCTAGCGTTCAAGCGCGGGCGCGCTGCCGGACCGGCTTCGCCGCACCCGCGGTTCGTGCCGCGATGACGGCTGCGGGGAAATTGCGAAAAGCCTGCGCCAGCGACAGATCGTTGCCCGCGAGATCCGGCACGTCGTAGCCCGCGACGTCGACGGTTGCGTCGAAACCATCGTGTGTCGGCCATTCGCGTCCTGCTTGCGCGAAAGGTGCGAACTGGCGGCCGACCAGGATGATGGCCGCGGCACGGCCATGCCGGCGGACGAACGCGACCACATGGTCGGCATGGGCGCCCCGCACCTGAAGCGGCTGGTAGTCGCCTCGGGCGAAAACGTCAGGAAGCTCGTTGCGCAGCTTGAGGAGGTGGCGCGTCCAGGCCAGCTTGAGCCGGCCGTCGGGCCAGCTCTTGATCAGCTTATCCCAATCCGGATCGTCCAGCGTACTCAGCGCCGCGTGGCGCGCGGAAAAATCCACCGGGCGGCGGTTGTCGGGATCGACCAGCGAAAGGTCCCAGAATTCGGTGCCCTGGTATAAGTCGGGCACGCCGGGCAGGGTCGCCTTGAGCGTGAGCTGGCTGAGCGCGTTCAGCGCCCCAAGCAGCGCGATGCGGCGGGCCAGGGTCTGCAGCGCCTCCAGAAATTCGGCTGATTGCGCAGGATCGAGAATCTTCGCGATGAAGCTCGTTACGCCGCTCTCATACGCCCCATGGGGGTTGAGCCAGCTCGTCTCTTCCTTGCCCTCGCGCGCGGCCTTGAGCGCATAGGCCTGGATACGCTCGACGAAGCCGGCATCGGCCTTCTCCTGAAGCGGCCAGGCGCCGAGCAGGGTCTGGTAGAGCATGTATTCGAAAGTCGCCGACGGCGCGCGCAGATTGCCGTCGAGCGCGAGGTGCGGGGCGTTCAGGACTTTCCAGCGTGCCACGGCGCTGGTCCATTCGCCGGGAATTTCACTCAAGGCAGCGATCCGCGCGCGGGTGTCCTCGCCGCGTTTGGTGTCATGCGTGGCGGTCGCCGTCATCCCTTGCGGCCATTCCCTGGCGCGGGCCTGCATGATCTCGTGGAAAGCGCCAATGGTGAGGCCCTTGCTCGCGGGATCGCCGCCAACCTCGTTCAGGGCCAGCAGCCGGTGGAATTGATAGAAGGCGGTGTCCTCCAGCGACTTCGCCATCATCGGCCCTGTGAATTGCTGCACCTTCAGCGCAAAGCGGCGCACCCGCGGGGCGCTGTGCGGGAGGCGGCCCGGCTTGAGCAGGTCCATGGTGAGCGCATCGCGCAGGAAATCGAAGATGCCTTCGTCCGCGGCGAACCATTCCGCACGGGCGCGCACAATGGTGTCGTCGATCAGCTTGCGATCATGCGCCGCCGGCGCGCTCGTCGTCAGGTAGGTACGGTACACCGGGAAATGCAGCACATAGAGCTCGAGCGCCTGCCGCAGGCTGTCGGCGGAAAAGTCGCGGGTCGAATAATGGCCGTTGGCGATGCGCGCGAGCAGGCGCGTCAGCACCGTGAATTCGCTGGTCAACAGCGTCTCCAGCACGCGCCGCTTGGCGTCCTTGACGTACGGCGCGAGCCGTGGCGGCCGGTTGCTGATCTGCCGCCAGGTTTCGTCCAGGGCCTCCAGCCCCTTGGCGTCGACGAGGACGTGAGTGATGGCGTTCATCCACTCATAGCCGGTGGTGCCCTGGACGCCGGCGAAGTGCGGCAGGCGCTCGTGCTCGCACAGGATCTTCTCGATCACCGTATAGAACGGCTTTGTCTTGCCCTGCGCGTCGCGCACCAGCCGGCGCAGCCGCTGGCAATATTGCGCGGGATCGCGCAGGCCGTCGATGTGATCGAGGCGGATGCCTTGCAGTCTGCCGTCGGCAACGAGTTGCTTCACCAGCCGGTGCGTTGCGGCGAACGTGCCGGCATCCTCGACGCGCAGCCCGGCGAGGCCGTTGACGTCGAAGAAGCGGCGATAATTGATGTCGCTGGAGGCAAGGCGCCAGTGCCCGAGCTTGTAGTGCTGGCGCTCCAGCAGATGATGCAGCGTCAGCGTCTGCGCGGGACGGTCCTTGGCGGCGCGATAGGCATCGAGGCCGCGCGCGACGAGGTCGGCGCTGCCTGCGATCTCCCTGAGTTCGGCCTTGAAGCCCGGCGCCTCCTTGCGATTGGGACGGCGCAGTCCCGTGTAGCGGGCCGCGAGCGACAGCAGGCGCTTGCCGGCCTCGGTCTCGGCGGCGTCGGCTTCCTTCACGATCATGCGCAGCAATTCGCCGTAACGCTCCGGCGCGATCGGCAGGCGATGCTCGAAATACCAGGCGGAAAAACTGCCTTCGTCCGGGTCGTAGCGCAGCTCGATATCGCCGCGCTCCAGTGCCTCGCCGTAGGATGCGCCGAGGATCGGCAGCAGCACGCCGTCGCGCGCACGGAAGGCCAATTGATCCCAATCGATGTCGAAGGAGACTGCATGGGGCGATGCCTGGCCCCATTCCAGTACGTCGAGCCACCAGGGATTATCGGCAAAATGCACGCCGACATGGTTGGGCACGAAGTCGATGATGAGGCCGATATCGTGCCTGGTCAGGGCCTCGCTCAGCCGGGCAAAACCGGCCTCGCCGCCGAGCTCCGGATTGAGCTGGCTGTGATCGACGGTGTCGTAGCCATGGGTCGAGCCCTTGCGCGCCTTCATCACCGGCGAGGCGTAGAGATGCGTGATCCCCAGCGCCTTGAGATAGGGGACGATTGCGGCGGCCTTGTCGAAGTCGAATTCTGCGGTGAGCTGGAGCCGGTAAGTTGCGAGAGGGATTGCCGAAGGCATATCAATCTCCGAGATGCCAGACCACCGACCACGGCGAAAGCCGGTCGCCGCTTGCACTGCCCCAGATCGGCGTGCCTGCATTGCCGCTGGCGTACGGGATGTCCTTGTCGGACAGATTGGCAGCGAGGCGCAGCGTCGCGCCGTCGCCGAGACGCCAATGCGCGGTCAGCAGGCCGCTGTCGGCCGCCTCGGCATCGCCGAACCTCGCCCCCTTCAGCCGGGGCGCGATCTCCTTGTGGCGAAGCGCGAGCAGATCGCGCACCAGCGCAAGCCGCACGGCTTGCTCCGGCGTGTGGCCGGTCCAGTCGAGCACGGCCGATTGCGGCGTTGCCGGATCGAGCGGGTCGGGCACCTCGTCGCCGTAGGTCTCATAAGCCCAGGCATATTCCTGACGGCGGCCCTTGCGGACGGCGTCGGCAAGGCCGCCCTGGAAGTCGCAGAAGAACGGGAAGGGCGCGGTCGAGCCCCACTCCTCGCCCTGAAACAGCATCGGCACCATCGGCGCGAGCAGGGTCACTGCCAGCGCGGCTTCGATCTGCTGCGGCGATGCCAGGCTCTCGAGCCGGTCGCCGAATGGCCGGTTGCCGATCTGGTCATGGTTTTGCAGGAAGTTGACGAAGGTTGCGGGCGGCAGCTCGCCGCTGGTCTCGCCGCGCGGCTGCTTGTCCCAGAATTCCGAGATCTCCCCCTGGTAGACGAAGCCGGAGGCGAGGGCGCGGGCGAGATCGAGGCGCGGCGTTTGATAGTCGGCGTAATAACCGGCGGTTTCGCCGGTCAGCATCACGTGCCAGGCGTGGTGATAGTCGTCGTTCCACTGTCCGCGATATTTGCCATTCGGCGGCTCCTGCGCAGCGTCGAGCAGGCTGGCGCGGTTGTCGCCGTTCTCCAGCACGAGATGGATGTGCCGCCCCGTCGCCTTGGCAAGCTCGCCTGCGGCGACGCTGAGGTCCTGCAGCATCGACTGCTCGCCGGGGATTGCCATGATGTGATTGGCGGCATCCAGCCTCAGACCGTCGAAGCGGTAGTCGCCGAGCCAGGACAGCGCGTTCTCGACCGCGAAGGCGCGCACCTGCGGCACGCGATAATCGATCGCGCTTCCCCAGGGCGTGTGTGCGTCGGCGAAGAAGGACGGCGCATAGCGGCCAAGGTAATTCCCCTCGGGGCCGAAATGGTTGTAGACGACGTCGAGGAACACCATCAGCCCGCGCAGATGGGCTTCGTCGATCAGCGTCTTAAGGTCATCAGGGCGGCCATAGGCACTGTCGGGCGCATACCACAGCACGCCGTCATAACCCCAGCCGCGGCGGCCGGCGAAATCGGCCAGCGGCATCAGTTCGACCGCGGTGATGCCGGTCGCAACGAGATGGTCGAGCCTGTCGATCATCGCGCGGTAGGTGCCTTCAGGGGTGAAGGTGCCGACATGTGTCTCGATCAGCGCCGTCTCTTCCCAGGGACGGCCGCGCCAATCGCGCGCACGCCAGGTGAAAGCATCGTGATCGATCACCTCGCTGGGGCCGAACACGTCGTCGGGCTGGAATGCAGACGCCGGATCGGGCACGTCGATCTCGTCGTCGATCCTGAACTTATAGGTGCTGCCAACGGCCAGGTTGGGAATCTCGGCGACATACCACCCCTCCTGCCGGCGCTGCATCGCGTGCCGTCTGTCGAGCAGCAGATCGACACGGCGCGCACCTGGCGCCCACAGCCGGAACGACACGCCGTCCTTCGTCGGCCTTGCCCCGAAGGATGGCCTCATAGCGCCCCCGCGAAAGCGAGCACGGAGCGCGGCGGCGCCTTGCTGTCGCTTCCGGGCGGGAAGTCGATCGTGTTCAGCATGGCGTCGGTCGTGTTCAGGATCTGCTGCCAGCTCTTGTATTCGGTCATTTTGGGCAATTTGAATGCGATCTCTTCGGGGGCGGCGTTCAGTACGATAAAGATCGCGGCGCTGCCCGGTTCCATCGGCCCCATCACATAGGAGAGAAACCGCCCCTCGGGAAACTTCCAGTCGCTTTCCGTCATTTCGTCGCCGGCCGGCGTCAGCCACAGCGCACCGTATGAGATGCCGTCCTTGGGGCGGCCGTCGAGCCAGCGATGGCTGCGAAGCTGCGAGAACCGGCGGCGGATGTCGGCGAGTTCGGCGACGAACTCGATCATGTCGTCGCCCTCCTTGCCGAGATTGTCCCAGCCGACCCAGCCGACCTCGTTGTCCTGGCAATAGGCGTTGTTGTTGCCGGATTGCGAATTGCCGACCTCGTCGCCGGCGAGAATCAGCGGAATGCCCTGCGCCAGCATCAGGCAGGCCAGCCCGTTCTTGCGAAGCTGTCGGCGCAGGCCGATAATTCCGGGATCGTCGGTCGGGCCTTCGAAGCCGCAATTGTTGCTGTGGTTGTCGTTGGAGCCGTCGCGATTGTCCTCGCCATTGGCCTCGTTGTGCTTCTCGTTGTAGCTGAAGAGGTCGGCCAGCGTGAAACCGTCATGGACGGTGATGTGGTTGATGCTGGCGCGCGGCCGCCGTCCGTCATGATTGAACAGGTCGGACGATGCCGTCATGCGGCTGGATATGTCGCCGATCAGGCTGCCTTCGCCGCTCCAGTAGCGGCGCATGGCGCTGCGATAGCGATCGTTCCACTCCGACCATTGCGAGGGAAATGCGCCGACCTGGTAGCCGCCGAGGCCGAGATCCCAGGGCTCGGCGACGAGCTTGACGGACGCCAGCACCGGGTCCTGCCGGATAGCGGTCAGGAACGAGATGCCGCGGTCAAAACCGTTCGGACCGCGTGCGAGCGTGGTGGCAAGGTCGAACCGGAAGCCGTCGACGTGGCAGACCTCGACCCAATAGCGCAGGGAATCCATCACCATCTGTAGCACGCGCGGGTGGGTGAGGTTCACCGACGAGCCGCAGCCGGTGAAGTCGTCGTAGAAGCGCGGGTTGTCGCGGTTCAGCCAGTAATAGGAGGCGTTGTCGATGCCGCGGTAGCACAGCGTCGGGCCGAGGTGATTGCCCTCGGCTGTGTGGTTGTAGACGACGTCGAGCATCACCTCGATGCCGGCATCGTGCAGGCGTGCGACCGTGGTGCGGAAGGAATCGAGCGCGTTGTCCTGGGCGTAGCGCTGCTCGGGCGCGAAGAAGGACAGGGTGTTGTAGCCCCAGTAATTGGCGAGCTTCTTCTCCACCAGGATGCGGTCGTCGACGAAGCTGTGCACCGGCAGAAGCTCGACCGTGGTGACGCCGAGCTTCTTCAGATGCTCGATCATCGCCGGCGAGGACAGGCCCCCATAGGTGCCGCGCAGATTCGGCGGCACGTCGTCGCGCTTCTGCGTCAGGCCCTTGACGTGGGCCTCGTAGATGATGGTGTCTTCCCAGGGGATGTTGGGACGGATCTCGCGGCGGCCCCAGTTGAAGGTCTCGTCGACCACGACGGCCTTGGGCATGCCGCGCGCATTGTCGCGCCGGTCGAAGGACAGATCTTCGCGCGGGCTGCCGGTGCGATAGGCGAAATGCGCGTCGCTCCAGACCAGCCGCCCGGAAAGCCGCTTGGCATAGGGGTCGAGCAGCAGCTTGTTGGCGTTGAAGCGATGACCCTGCTCGGGCTCGTAGGGGCCGTGCACGCGGTAGCCATAGAGCTGGCCGGGCGAGACATCGTTGAGATATCCATGCCAGACGTCCTCGGTTCGCTCCGGCAGCTCGATGCGCTCGAGCTCGCGGCGGCCTTGCGTGTCGAACAGGCAGAGCTCGACCTTGTGGGCGTTGGCGGAGAACAGCGCGAAATTGGTGCCGCGTCCGTCCCAGCTTGCGCCGAGGCGTGCGGGCGATCCAGCAGTCAGACGCATCGGTCAGCTTTCCGGAACGAGGAAGATCGCGGCGAGCGGCGGAATGGTGAGGCGGAGCTCGCCATTGACCGCCTGGACCTCGCCGATATTGCCGACATTGCTGCCGCCGTAATGGGCGGAGTCCGAGTTGAGAACTTCCTTCCATTTGCCGCCGAACGGCACGCGAACGCGGTAGTTCTGGTAGACGTTGGGCGAGAAATTGACGATCACCATGCACCTGGCGTGCTCGTCGAATCCCTTGCGCAGCCAGGCGAACACGTTGCGGTTGGCGTCATCCGTGACCAGCCATTCGAAACCGGCCTGGTCGCAGTCCATCTGGTGCAGAGCCGGCACCGCGCGATAGAGCCGGTTGAGGTCGCGGATCAGCGCCTGGATGCCCGAGTGGAACTTGTATTCGAGCAGGTGCCAGTCGAGCGACTGGTCGTGATTCCATTCGCGGCTTTGCGCGATCTCCGCGCCCATGAACAGCAGCTTCTTGCCGGGATGGCCGAACATGAAGCTGTAATAGGCGCGCAGATTCGCAAAGCGCTGCCATTCGTCGCCGGGCATGCGGCCCAGGATCGAGCGCTTCCCGTGCACGACCTCGTCATGCGACAGCGGCAGGATGAAGTTTTCCGAGAAGGCGTAGTGCAGGCCGAACAGGATGTCGCCGTGATGATGCTTGCGGTGGATCGGATCCTTGCTGATGTAGTTCAGCGTGTCGTGCATCCAGCCCATGTTCCACTTGTAGCCGAAGCCGAGCCCGCCGAATTCGACCGGGCGCGAGACCTGCGGCCAGGCGGTGGACTCTTCGGCGGCCGTGGTTGCCTGC
This sequence comes from Bradyrhizobium sp. Bra78, assembly GCF_024519855.1. Taxonomy (NCBI): domain Bacteria; kingdom Pseudomonadati; phylum Pseudomonadota; class Alphaproteobacteria; order Hyphomicrobiales; family Nitrobacteraceae; genus Bradyrhizobium; species Bradyrhizobium sp. Bra78. The sequence continues at coordinate 300,118 of NZ_JALJRE010000001.1, forward strand.
GGGAAGCGGGCGAAGACTTCCGTGTTGAAGCGGCGCAGGAAGTTGATCGCCTCGATGTTTTCCCGGCCGCCATACTGGTTCGGAATCCACGCGCCCGGCGGCCGGCTGTAGTCGAGATAGAGCATCGAGGCGACCGCATCGACGCGCAGGCCGTCGATGGCGTAGCGCTCCAGCCAGAACAACGCGTTCGACACCAAGAAATTCGTCACTTCGGTGCGGCCGTAATTGTAGATCAGCGTGCCCCAGTCGAGATGGCGGCCCTGGAGCGGATTGGCGTGCTCGTAGAGCGCGGTGCCGTCGAAGCTGCCGAGCCCGTGCGGGTCGTCCGGGAAATGGCCGGGCACCCAGTCGAGCAGCACGCCGACGCCCTCCCGATGGCAGGCATCGACCAGCGCGGCGAAATCCTCCGGCGTGCCGAAGCGGCTGGTCGGCGCATAGAGGCCGGTCGGCTGATAGCCCCAGGAGCCGTCGAACGGATGCTCGCTGACGGGAAGGAATTCGAGATGGGTGAAGCCCATGTCGCGGGCATAGGCCGGCAGCTGCTCGGCGAGCTCGCGATAGGTGAGCCATTCACCGCCGTTCTTGCGTCGCCATGAACCGAGATGAACCTCGTAAATCGACATCGGCGCCGACAGCGCGTTGATGCCGTCGGGAATCGGACGCGGCCGAGGCAGATGCGCCTCGTCGAACACGATGGAGGCGGTCTTCGGACGCACTTCGCTCGCAAACGCCATCGGGTCGGATTTCAGCGGCAGCAAGTGGCCGTGCGGCCCAATGATCTCGAACTTGTAGTGGTCGCCCGCCTTGGCGTGCGGAATGAACAATTCCCAGTAGCCGGCGCCGCGCACCCGCATGGGATGGCGCCGCCCGTCCCAGAAGTTGAAGTCGCCGACCACCGACACGCGCCGCGCATTGGGCGCCAGCGCCACGAAGCCGATGCCGTCGATGCCTTCGAGCCGCATCGGATGCGCGCCGAGCTTGTCGTAAAGGCGCTGATGGGTGCCCTCGCCGAGCAGATAGAGATCGAAATCGGTCAGGATCGGCGGGAAGCGATAGGCGTCCTCGAACTCGACGACGTCGTTGCCGAACTTTGCGCGGAGCTGATAGCGCTTCGAGCCGTTCGGCAGGGCGCCGACGAACAGGCCCGAAGCATGGACGCGGTCGAGCGTCGCCACCTCGCCGTGCTCGCCGACCGCCTCGACATTGGAGGCTTCGGGAAGAAACGCGCGTACCACGCTCTTGCCGCCCTCGGGGTGCAGCCCGAGATAGTGGAAGGGGTCGGAATGGCGGCCCTCGATGATCGCGTAGGCTTCGGCTGGGAGTTTAGGCATGGGCTTCGCTCTCGGTACTGGTCAGAATGCGAAGCAGTCCGGACAGCGGCGCATGGAGCCCCTCAGGCCGGTGGGACAGCTCGTACTCTACTTCGTCGAACGCTCGATCAAGCAGGAAAAACCTTAACAGGCCTGCCGCGGATTGCCGCTCTTCCGGCCACAGCCGCCGATCGGTCATGGCTTCCCGGTAGGCGGTGAGGAACGTCGCGGCGGCGCGCTCGCGCCATTCGTCGAGCGCGGCCGTAAGCCGGCCCTGCTCGTCGGAGGCGCCCGCGAGCGCGCGGTAGAGCGCCGCGTTGACCGAAAGATCAATCGAGCGGATCAGGCCGGCGACGTCACGCGCGGCAGGTGCCTTGCGCCGCTTGTCGGCCAGCGGCAGACGCGGATCGCCGTCGAAGTCGATGATGAAGATGTCGTCCTTCACGATCAGAGTTTGCCCGAGGCGGAAGTCGCCATGATGACGGATGTTCAATCCGCCGATGTCGGATGGCAAGAGCACATTCAGCCGGTCGGACAGCGTCGCACGCGCCGCCGTGAGCTGATCGATCAGCGGCCGGTCCGCCTCGCGCAGGCCGTCGCGGCTGTCGGCCAGCCGTTCGAAGACGCGTTCGGCCCGTGCCTTGAGGTCGGATGCCCAGCGCTTGGCGTGTGCGGAGCCGATCGGCTCCGGCGCGAGATCGCCGGGCTTCGCGGCGGCGAGAGCCACATGCAGTTCTGCGAGCCGCCTGCCGATCTGCGCCATGAAGTGCAGATAGGGTGCCTGCTCCTGGGTCTCGTGCGCCATCTCGCCCGGCGGCAGTACTCGCTGCTCGTCGATATAGCGGTCGAGATAGCCGGCAGTGACGGCCCAGCCGTCGCCCTGGTTCTCGACATAGGCGTGCAGCACGCCGAGCGCGCTGCGGCTGTCGCCTTCGACCAGCTCGACACTGCCGAGCAGCGCCGGCGTGTTGCTAAAGCGGGCGACCTCGGTGAGGTAGGTGCCGATCTCGATCTCGGGATTGATGCCGCTTTCGAGCTGGCGATAGATCTTGGCGACATACTGGTTGTCGACCAGCGCGGTGCTGTTGGACTGCTCGACGGCGCGGATGCGCTCGGGCTCCTTGATGGAGTAGTCGGCGAACCGGCTGGTCGCCTTGAACTCCAGCCGGAGATTGTTCTCCTCCACCACCAGGTTCTGCGACAAATTGCGCAGGAACAGACCTATGAAGATCTGCTCCGTCGCAACGTCGAGCAGTGTGCCCTCGCGCGCGCCCTGGCGGACGGCGGCGAGCGCCTTCGGGTTGAAGCGTTCGCGGTCGAAGCGCACCCACTCGATCTGCATCGGCAGCACGTAGCGCGTCTTGACCTCGTCCCGCGCCGTCTCGAAAAACGCGATCCAGGGCCGGTTGTCGCCGATGTCGCAGAACGGCACCGCCGAGGTCAGCGTCGGCTTGATGTGCTTGGGACTTTGCTCGGGAAACCAGCGCGTGCGCGACAGGAATCCCGGCAGCACCTCGTGCTCGAACACGCCGCGCTCGCGCGCCAGCGACACCCAGGTCGAATTCACCGGCACGACCAGCGTCTCGAATTCCGGCACCGCGCTTGGTGTCACTGGCTCGGACTTGTCGCGCTCCTGGAGCTGGAACCAGTAGAACCCATAGGGTCCGAGCGTGATCATGTAGGGCAGTTCGCCGATCGCGGGGAAGCGGCTGCGGCCGAGCATTTCCTGCGGGATGCGGTCCTTCCACGGCGACAGGTCGAGTTCTGTCGCTTGCGCAGCGCGCGAAAGATTGGCGACGCAGAGGATCACCTCGCCGCGATACTGACGGACATAGGCCAGCACGGACCGGTTGGCCGGACGGATGAAAGTCATGGTGCCGCGGCCGAAGGCGAGCGTCGACTTGCGCACCGAGATCAGGCGCTTGGTCGCGCTGAGCAGCGAGGACAGGCTGCGCGACTGTGCCTCCACGTTCACCGATTCGTAGCCGTAGACGGGGTCCATGATCAGCGGCGCGTAGAGGCGGGCCGGGTCGCAGCGCGAGAACCCGCCGTTGCGGTCAGGGCTCCACTGCATCGGCGTGCGCACTCCGTTGCGGTCGCCGAGATAGATGTTGTCGCCCATCCCGATCTCGTCGCCGTAATAGATGATCGGCGTGCCGGGGAAGGACAGCAGCAGCGAGTTCATCAGCTCGATCTTGCGGCGGTCGTTGTCCATCAGCGGCGCGAGGCGGCGGCGGATGCCGACATTGATGCGGGCGCGGGGATCGTTGGCGTAGGTGGTCCAGAGATAGTCGCGCTCGACGTCGGTGACCATCTCCAGCGTCAGCTCGTCATGGTTGCGCAGGAACAGCGCCCATTGGCAGCTCGCCGGAATATCCGGCGTCTGGCGCAGGATGTCGGTGATCGGGAAACGGTCCTCCTGCGCGATCGCCATGTAGAAGCGCGGCATCAGCGGGAAGTGGTAGGCCATGTGGCATTCGTCGCCGCGGCCGAAATATTCCTGCACGTCTTCCGGCCATTGATTGGCCTCGGCCAGCAGAAGCTTGCCCTTGGAGTAGGAATCCAGCTCCTGCCGCAGCCGCTTGATGATGGCGTGCGTCTCGGGGAGGTTCTCGTTCGAGGTGCCTTCGCGCTCGCACAGATAGGGAATGGCGTCGAGCCGGAAGCCGTCGACGCCGGCATCGAGCCAGCGCTTCATCACCTGGATCAGCGCGCTGACGACGCGCGGATTGTCGAAATTGAGGTCCGGCTGGTGCGAGAAGAAGCGGTGCCAGTAGAACGCACCGGCCTCGTGATCCCAGGTCCAGTTGGACTTTTCCGTGTCGGTGAAGATGATGCGGGTGCCCTGGTATTTTTGGTCGGTGTCGCTCCAGACATACCAGTTGCGGGCGCTCGAGCCCGGATGGCTGCGGCGCGCGCGCTTGAACCACGTGTGCTGGTCCGAGGTGTGGTTGACGACGAGCTCGGTGATGACGCGCAGGCCGCGCTTCTGCGCTTCCTGGATGAAGCGCTTGAAATCCTTCATCGTCCCGAAATCGGGATTGACCGAGCCGTAGTCGGCGATGTCGTAGCCGTCGTCGCGGCCGGGCGAAGGATAGAACGGCAGCAGCCACAGCGCGGTGACGCCGAGCTCCTGAAGATAGGGCAGCTTTTCGGTCAGCCCGGCGAAGTCGCCGACGCCGTCATGGTTGCTGTCGGCAAACGCCTTGACGTGGAGCTGGTAGATGATGGCGTCCTTGTACCAGAGCTCGTCCACGATCTCGGCAGCCTCGGCTTTCTTGGTGTCGACGGAAGACAGAACATTCATGGCGTGGCCCCTTACGCCAGGCAGCGGAACAGCAGCGCCGGATCACGGTCGGGATCGATACGCAACTTGATCCCGCCCCATTCGATGCGGGACTGTTCGCCGGTGAGGAGGTTTTCGAGCGCGGTGACGTGGCGGCGCTCGCCGCCGACGTCGATGGTGAGGTCGCCGAGCGGCAACCAGAATTCCCGCGCATGGCGCGAGAGCGCGATGGCCGCGACGACGGTATTGGCGGGATCGGTGGCCTCTTTGGCGAAGGCGATCGTCTCGCCGTCCTCGATGCCGAGGAAGCGCAAATCGGCGGTCTGCTGAAGCGCCGCATTCTCACTGCGGATGCGGTTGAGCTGCGTGATGTAGGGCTTGATATTGCCGGGCTTGTCCCAGTCGCGCTGCTTGATCTGGTATTTCTCGGAATCGAGATATTCCTCGCGGCCCGGGACCGCTTCGTGCTCCAGCAGCTCGACGCCGCTGTAGACGCCGTAATTGCCGGACAGCGTCGCGGCCAACGCGACGCGCGATTTGAACGCCCAGGTCTCGCCGCTCTGGAGATGATAGGGCAGCAGGTCGGGCGTGCTCACGAACAGGTTCGGCCGATAAAAGTCGCGCTCGGGATAGCGCGTCAGCTCGCCGAGATATTGCTCCAGTTCCCACCTTGCCGTCCGCCACGGGAAGTAGCTGAAGGATTGCGCAAAGCCGAGCTTGGCGAGGCCCTTCATCAGCTTCGGCCGCGCAAAAGTCTTGGAGAACAGGATCACCTCGGGATGCCGGCGGCGGATGTCGCGGATCAGCCACTCCCAGAATGGAAGCGGCGCGGTATCGTGATTGTCGATGGCGAAGATGGTGACGCCATGGTCGATCCAGAACAGCATGGCGTCGCGGAAGGCGTTCCAAAGCCCGATCCGGTCGACCGAGGCGAAATCGGGGATGATGATGTCCGAATAGGGGCCATCTGCCGTCCGCACCGAACGGTCCGGCCGCCATTTGAACCATTCCGGATGCTGCGTCAGCCAGGGATGATCCGGCGAGCATTGCACGGCGAAGTCGAGCGCCAGCTCGAGGCCGTATTCGAGGCAGGTCGCGACCAGCGCGCGAAAATCCTCGATCGTGCCGAGCTCGGGATGCAGCGCATCGTGCCCGCCCTCGGCGGCACCGATTGCATAAGGCGAGCCGGGATCGCCCTCGGTCGCCACCGGCGCATTGTTGCGGCCCTTGCGGCGGGTGCGGCCGATCGGGTGGATCGGCGTGAGGTAGAGCACGTCGAACCCCATCGCGGCGATGTCGGGCACGCGCGCAATGCAATCGCGGAGCGTGCCGTGCCGGCCCGGGATCCGGCTCTGGCTCCGCGGCATGATCTGATACCAGGCCCCAAAGCGCGCCTTGTCGCGGTCGACGATCAGCGGGAAGGGCACCGAGCGGGTGAGGTCGGGCCGCGACTGGCTCTCGGCCATGGCTTCACCGAGCTCGGTTGAAAGCAACGGGGCGACGTCCCCGGTCTGAAGATAATTCTCGCACTGTCTGACGATGACGGCCGCGGCGTCCTGCTGCGCGCCATGCGCCTTGGTCAGAAGGCCGGCGCCCTCGATCGCGTCGAGGCTGACATCCGCGCCGGTGCGTTGCTTGCACGCTACCCCATGAGACCAGGTCGCGAACTCGTCGGTCCAGGCTTCGATGGCGTAGACATACTGGCCGGGCTCGACTGGCGTGAATGCGCCGGACCAACGATCATTGCCGCGATGGATCATCGGCTCGCTCCGCCAGTCCCGGTCCTGCTCACCGCGCCAGATCAGCGCGGCGCCGATCACGGCGTCGCCGTCGCGATAGACGTCGGCCCAGACCTCGACCCGTTCGCGCGCGATCCGTTTCACGGCAAAGCGACCGCCGTCGATCGAGGGGTAGACGTCTTCGATGAGGAAAGCGCTGCCGGCTGCGGCACTTTCGACAGTTTGAATTGTCTTGTTCACGGTGATGCCATTGACAAGAAAGCAGGACCCCGTTTCCCTTGTCGGGAACCTACGCTTGGTACCTATATAGAAAGCCGGTTGTGTGTCATTAGTTCCCTGGGAACGGTCAGCGCGGTTTGCGAGTTGACTCCGACTAACGTCTTCCACCACCTCGTTAAAATCGATGCCCCCGGCCCAAAAATGGCCTGCAAGCTGCGTGCCGAATGGATCTTTTAGCTCAAGCCCGGATCAAGGGCGTTCAGTCCGAATTCGTCGATGCCCTCGGAAAGTTGCGGGTTACCGATCCCGTGGCGCTCAAATCCATCCTCGACGCCCTGCCGGAGAAGCGGGTTTACCGCTTCGTCAGCGGGCCCGTGGTGGTCCGGGCCCTGGGACATCCGCGCACCGAATTGGCGACGATGGGCGCGCCGCCGCTGCAATGGACATTGCGCGCAAACGGCAATGTGATTGCGCAGGGCGAGACGCGCGAGCCCGTGATCGCCTGGCCCGCCGATCTGCCGCTCGGATATCACCGGTTGACGCTCACCGATGCCAAGGGTGTCGCGGAAGAGGTGCCGATGATCGTGGCGCCCGAACGGGCCTTTGGCGGCGATTTCGACCGCGGCTGGCTGCTCGCCGTGCAGCTCTACGGCGTCCGCTCGGAGCGCAATTGGGGCATCGGCGATTTCACCGACCTTGCCGATCTCGTCCGGCTCGCCAAGCAGCTCGGTGCCGACGGCGTCGGGCTCAATCCCCTGCATGTGCTGTTCGACAATCATCCGGCCGATTGCAGTCCTTATTCGCCGAACAGCCGGTTGTTTCTCAATCCGCTCTATATCGACGTCGAGGCGATCCCGGAATTTACCGCGGATCTCGTCCCCGACGCGGCCGCGACCGCCGCGCGCCTGCGTGAAGGCGATCGTGTGCCCTATGCCGACATGGCGGCCTTGAAGTGGCTGGGCTTGCGCGCCGCCTATGGCAGCTTCGTGACCAGCGCGAGCGGCGTCCGCCGCAACCAGTTCGACGCCTTCCGGGCCGACCGCGCGCCGCTATTGTCCCGCTTTGCCTGCTTCGAGGTGCTGCGGCATCGCTTCACTGGACCGTGGTGGGAATGGCCGTCCGAATGGCAGCAGCCTGACGAGGCCAAGTGCGCCGAGTTGCGCAACGGTCCCGACAAGCGCGATGTCGAATTCATCGAATTCGTGCAATGGACGGCAGATTCGCAGTTGCAGGCCGCCAAGGAGCTTTCCATCCAACTCGGCATGCGCGTCGGGCTCTATCTCGACGTCGCCGTCGGCGTGCAGTCCAACGGCTTCGATGCCTGGAACGAGCAGGCGGCAATTTCCCGCCATCTCGCCGTCGGCGCGCCGCCCGACGTGCTCAACACCGTCGGCCAGGATTGGGGTCTTGCCGGCTTCAATGCGGGCGGCCTCGAAGCGCAATCCTTCGTGCCGTTCGCCGACATGCTCGCCGCCTCGATGCGCCACGCCGGCGCCATCCGGATCGATCACGTGCTGGGATTGAAGCGGCTTTATCTGGTGCCACGCGGTTTCAAGCCCGACAATGGCGCCTATGTGCAGATGCCGTTCGAGGCGCTGCTCGGCGCCATCGCACGCGAGAGCACGGTGCATCAATGCATCGTGATCGGCGAGGACCTCGGCACCGTGCCGGAAGGTTTTCGCGAGACCATGCAGGATTTCGGCATCTGGTCCTATCTCGTCATGATGTTCGAGCGCGACGATTCCGGCCATTTTCGCAACATCGACTTCTATCGGCCGAACGCGCTGGTGACGCTGAACACGCACGACCTCTGCACCTATGCGGGCTGGCGCTCTTTCAGCGATCTCAGGGTTAAGCTGTCGCTCGGGCTGGACCCCGGCGAGAGCGATCAGGCGCGCTGGGACGCGCTCGGCAGGCTCGACGAGATCCTGCGCCAGAACAGCATCAGCGCCAACGATCTCTATTCGGTGCTCGCCTTCCTGTCGCGCACGCCGTCGCGGCTGCTGGCGGTGTCGATGGAGGATCTGCTCGGCGTGATCGACCAGCCCAACATTCCCGGCACGATCGACGAGCATCCGAACTGGCGCCAGCGCCTGCCCGTTGCGCTCGACAAGATCGCGACCAAGGTCGATCTCGCAGCTTTGAAGGCCGCCACACGGGAACGTTCCTTGATCGGCGGGAGTTGATCGCCGGGGATTTTTTAGGCTCGCAAAACATTGTCTCAGAAGATCGAAGACTACGCGCTGATCGGCGACTGCGAGACGGCGGCGCTGGTCGGACGCAACGGCTCGATCGACTGGCTGTGCTGGCCGGCCTTCGATTCCGATGCCTGTTTTGCCGCGATCCTCGGCACGCCCAAGAACGGGCGCTGGCTGATCGCGCCGAGCGAGGACGTCACCGCGACCTCGCGCCGCTATCTCGGCCATACCCTCATCCTCGAGACACGCTTTGAGACGAAGACCGGCACCGTCGCGCTGATCGACTTCATGCCGCCGCGCGGCAAGGCCTCCGACATCGTGCGGCTGGTGCGCGGTGTCAGCGGCACTGTGAAGCTGCGGATGGAGCTCGTGATCCGCTTCGGCTTCGGCGTCGATATCCCCTGGGTGCGGCGGATCGACCATTCCCTGCTGGCGGTCGCCGGCCAGGATATGACCGTGCTGCGGACGACGGCGAAGACTCGCGGCGAGGATATGACCACGGTGTCCGATTTCGAGGTGAAGCAAGGCGACACCGTGCCGTTCGTGCTGACCTACGGCCCCTCGCATCTCGATCCGCCCGCGCCGATCGACCCGGAGCTCGCGCTCCAGGAGACCGAAAAATTCTGGAATGACTGGTCAAGCCGCTCCACGCATGACGGCGAGTATCACGATCTGATCATGCGCTCGCTCATCACGCTGAAGGCGCTGACCTTCGCCCCGACCGGCGGCATCGTCGCGGCGCCGACCACGTCATTGCCGGAGAAGCTCGGTGGTGCCAGGAATTGGGATTACCGCTTCTGCTGGCTGCGCGATGCCACCTTCACGCTGCTGGCGCTGATGAACTCGGGCTATACCGAGGAAGCCTCGGCTTGGCACAATTGGCTGTTGCGCGCCGCCGCGGGGTCGCCGGCGAACATGCAGATCATGTACGGCATCTGGGGCCAGCGGCGGCTTTTGGAATGGGAGGCCGACTGGCTCGACGGCTACGAGGGCGCGCAGCCGGTGCGGGTCGGCAATGCCGCGCATGCGCAGCTGCAACTCGACGTCTACGGCGAGTTGATCGACGCCTTCCACCAGTCGCGCATGGCCAAGCTGAAGCTCGACGATGAAGCGACCTGGGCGCTGGAATGCGCCGTGCTCGATCATCTCGCCGAAGTCTGGGACCAGCCCGACCACGGCATCTGGGAGCGGCGCGGACAGCCGAAGCACTATGTCTTCTCCAAGGTGATGACCTGGGTCGCCTTCGACCGCGGCATCAAGAGCGCGGAGACCTTCGGCTTCAAGGCGCCGCTGCTGCACTGGCGGACCCTGCGCGATGCGATTCATCGCGACGTCTGCAACAGGGGTTTTGACGCGGAGGAGAATGCGTTCGTCGAATCCTACGGCTCAAAACTGCTCGATGCCAGCGTGCTGCTGCTGCCGGCGGTGGGCTTCCTGCCGGCGCAGGACCCACGCATCCGCGGCACCGTCGCCGCCGTCGAAAAGCACCTGCTGCGTGACGGCTTTGTGCTGCGCCACGATCCGCGGGAGATGTCCGAGGAGACCCAGCCGATCGAAGGAGCGTTCCTCGCCTGCAGCCTGTGGCTGGCCGACGCCCATGTGCTGTCCGGCAATATCGACAAGGCGCAGGCGCTGTTCGACCGCGTGGCTGCGCTTGCGAACGATGTCGGACTGCTGGCCGAGGAGTATGACTCCCTTGCGCGGCGCCAGACCGGAAATTTCCCGCAGGCGCTGACCCACATCGCGCTGATCAACACTGCGCACAATCTGTCGGCGGCGAGGCAAGAGTGCGATAAGCCGGCAGTACAGCGATCGAAGCAGTGAACGCCTTGACTGCATCGCCAGCGACGGTTCGCTCCCTCTCCCGCCTGCGGGGGAGGGCTGGGGTGGGGGTGTTTCCGCCGGGCGAGAACCCCCGAGAGGAGAGAACCCTCACCCGCCGCTACGCGGCGACCTCTCCCGCAAGCGGGGAGAGGTGAAGCGAGCCGGAAGCCCGTTCAGCCAACCCCGTTCCGCTTCAGGATCATCTCCATCGCCTCGGCAAAACCATCCTGCTCGTTGCTCGAGGTGACGTTGGTGGCCTGCTCCTTGACGCTGTCGGTGGCGTTGCCCATGGCGATCGAGGTGCCGCTGACGCGGAACATCGCGAGATCGTTCTGCATGTCGCCGATGGTGGCGACCGCGTCGGTCGAGATACCGAGCCGCTTGGCCATGGCCTGCACGAACGTGCCCTTGTCGAAGCCGGGCGGGGTGATGTCGAGATAATAGGTCTGCGAGCGAACGGCGGTGGCCGCGCTGCCGAGCGCCTCCTGCATCGCCTTCTCGCAGGCCTCGAGCCCGGCCGCATCGGCGCTGGCGCCGACGATCTTGCAGGCGCCGGAGAGATACGGCGTAAAATCCGTCACGACGGTCGGATCGGACCGGATCGTGTGCTGTTCATGGGGGACGTACTTGCCATCGGGATTGTCGATCAGCCATTTGTCGGTGGTGAACAGCCAGATGTCGGCGCCGAACTCGCGCAGGATCTGCAGCGACCGTTCGGCCGCGGTCGCCGGGATCAGATGCTGCTCGACCGGGTGCATCTCGGGATCGACGATGGAGGAGCCGTTGAACGGGCCGACCGGGAGCCAGAGCGCCAGCGGCTCGATCAGGAACCGCATGCCGATCGCGGGGCGGCTCGACGTGATCGTGAAGCCGATACCGGCCTGGTGCAGCCGCTGCACCGCGGACCTCGCACGTTCCGTCAGCGTCTTGTCCTTGGTCAGCAGCGTGCCGTCGACGTCGGAGACCACGAGTGCGATTTTCGTCATGGCAGGACCTTGGCTTTCCCGAGGATGATTGGCCTCAGCGTTTCGTGCCGCGCGGTTTCAGTTGCCGCACGATGCCGTCCACGATCGCTTCGACGGATTCGTCGATCGAGACGGTGATGACGTGCTCGCCCGTCGCCGGCGGCTCCAGCGTGTTGAACTGGCTCGTCAGCAGCTCCGGTGGCATGAAGTGACCCTTGCGGTGCGCGAGCCGGTCGGCGATCAGCTCCTTCGTGCCCTTCAGGAAGACGAAGCGGACGTCGTCGCGCCCCCGCAGCAGCACGTCACGATAGGTGTGCTTCAGCGCCGAGCAGGCGATGATGACATGCCCGCCGCGTTCGCAGACCCGTGCGATCTCGTCGGCGATGGCGTTGAGCCAGGGCCAGCGGTCCTCATCGGTGAGGGGGTGGCCGGCCCGCATCTTCTCGACATTGCTGGCGGGATGAAAGCTGTCGCCGTCCTCGAAGCGCCAGCCGAGCCGCTGGCCCAGCGCTTCCGCAATCGTGCTCTTGCCCGAGCCCGACACGCCCATCACGATCAATGCACAAGGTGCTTCAGCGCGGCCCACGAATTCCCTCCGGAAGCGCGGCCTGGTCGACCAGCCAGACGGTCTCGCCATTCGAGCGCGCGCGCAACGCCGGCAGAGTCTCGCCATTGAGGAGGCGCGTCAAGATCGGCTGCTTGTCATGCCCGGCAATCTCGAACAGCATTTCACGGCAGGACGCCAGCGCGGGCAGGGTGAGCGAGACCCGCGGCACGAACGGCGCCACATTGGCCTTGGGCACCCCGACGACCCAGCGTTCGGTCTCCTCGATCGCGGGATAGCCGGGAAACAGCGAGGCGGTGTGGCCGTCCGGTCCGGCGCCCATCAAGACCAGGTCGAACAGCGGCCGTGCCGGATCGAGCTGGTCCGCGCCGTAGAAAGCCTGCAGCTCGCGCGCATAGGCCTCGGCGCTTTGATCCGGATTGTCAGCCGTGGTCGGGATCGGGTGGATATGCCCGGAGGGCGCGTTGCGATCGAGAAAGGCCGCGCGCGCGACCGCCATGTTGTTGAGGGGATCGCTTTCGGCCACGAAGCGCTCGTCGCCGATGAACCAGTGCACGCGCTCCCACGGGATATTGCCACGCCAGGCGTCGCTGCCAAGCAGCCGATAGAGCCTCTTCGGGCTGGAGCCGCCGGTCAGGCAGATCGCGATGCGCCCGGGATTGGCCGCGATTCGCGCCGTCACCCGTTCGGCCGCGGCCTGTGCGAGGGCTTCGGCGTCGGCTGCGACGATCAGCTCGGGCTGGCCGGCCGCCGTCATCGCGAAAACTTCCGCCAGCTTCGTCCGTCGCGCCGGAGCAGCTCGTCGGCGCAGGCCGGGCCGTCGCTGCCGGCTTGATAGGTCTCGATGCCGTTGGTGCCGGCCTGCTTCCAGGCGTCCAGGAAAGGCTGCACCGCCTGCCATCCGGCCTCGACGCCGTCGGCGCGCTGGAACAGGATGTTGTCGCCGATCATGCAGTCGTAGATCAGGGTTTCGTAGCCGGTCGAGGGATCGGCCTGAAAATAGTCGCCGTAGCGAAACTTCATCTCGACGCCGTCGATGGTGATGCTCGGCCCCGGAATCTTGGCGTTGAACTGCAGCTCGATGGTCTCGGTCGGCGCGATGCCGATCGTGAGGAAATTCTGCGACAGGCGGTCGACCGTGGTGCCCGAGAACATCGACAGCGGCGCCTGCTTGAACTTGATCGCGACTTCCGTGCGCTTGTGGCCCAGCGCCTTGCCGGTGCGCAAGTAGAACGGCACGCCGGCCCAGCGCCAATTGTCGATCATCAGTTTCAGCGCGACATAGGTCTCGGTGGTGCTGCCGGGCTTGACGTCCTCGGTCTTGCGGTAGTCCGGAATCTCGTCGTCGCCGATGCGTCCCGCGAGATATTGCGCACGGACCGAATTCTTCAGCGCTTCCTCGTCGGTGGGCTGCTGGATCGCCGAGAGAACATCGGCCTTTTCGGAGCGGACCGAATGGGCGTCGAAATGGGTCGGCGGCTCCATCGCGACCAGCGACATCAGCTGGAACAGATGGTTGGGCACCATGTCGCGCAGCGCGCCGGTGGCGTCGTAGAAGCCGCCGCGATGGCCGACGCCGAGCTTCTCTTCCACCGTGATCTGGATGTGGTCGATATGGTTGCGATTCCAGATCGGCTCGAACATGCCGTTGGCGAAGCGCAGCACCAGGATGTTCTGCACCGTCTCCTTGCCGAGATAATGATCGATCCGGTAGATCTGGTGCTCGTCCATGATCTTCAGCAGCTCGGCGTTCAACGCGCGCGCCGTGACGAGATCGGTGCCGAACGGCTTTTCGATCACGAGCCGGCGCCAGGCGCCGTTCTCCTTCATCATGCCGGTACGGCCGAGCTCGCGCGCGGTCGGCGCGAACGCGGCGGGCGGGGTGGCCAGATAGAACAGCCGGTTGCCACCGGTGTCCTGCGCGCATTCGAGCGAATCAAGATGCTCGCGCAGGCGGTCGAAGGACGGTGGGTCCTTCGGATCGGCCTCGACGAAGGTCACGCATTGCAGCAGCTTCTGTGCGATGTCGTCGTCCACGGGCCGCGTTGCGAACTGGCGCAGGCCCTTCAGGAGGCTGTCGCGCAGCTCGCCGTCCGACTGGCTCTTGCGGGCCACGCCGACGACGCAGAACTTTTCCGGGAGCAGGTGCTCGGCGGCAAGATTGTAGAGCGATGGCATCACCAGACGGTGAGTGAGATCGCCGGTTACGCCAAAGATGACGAAGGCGCAATTTTCCGGCTTGCGCTTTACTTGCGGGTCTTTTGTCACGAACGATTGGCCTTCGCTTTGTTGCGCCCTATTTGGGTTTCGAAGCACCCGGCTGCTTCGGCTCCTTGTGGCCGCCGAACCCCGCACGCATCGCGGAGAGAATTTTCTCGGCGAAGGTGTGTTCCTTGCGGGAACGGAAACGTGCGTAGAGCGCCGCGGTCAGCACTTCGGCCGGCACCGCCTCGTCGATCGCGGCATTCACGGTCCAGCGTCCTTCGCCGGAATCCTCGACGAAGCCGGAATATTCCGCCAGCGCCGGGCTGTCGGCGAGCGCGGTTGACGTGAGGTCGAGCAGCCAGGACGGGATCACGCTGCCGCGCCGCCAGACTTCCGCGATATCGGCGAGATCGAAATCGTAGCGATGGTCCGCCGGCAACGCCTCGATGCTGGCGTTCTTGAGGATGTCGAAACCTTCGGCATAGGCCTGCATCAGGCCGTATTCGATGCCGTTGTGGATCATCTTGACGAAATGCCCGGCGCCGACCGGGCCGGCATGGATGTAGCCCTGCTCGATGCGGGGATCGCGGCCCTCACGTCCTTCCGTGCGCGGAATGTCGCCGGCGCCGGGCGCGAGCGCGGCGAAGATCGGGTCGAGCCGGTCGACCACCGGTTTCTCGCCGCCGATCATCATGCAATAGCCGCGGTCGAGACCCCAGACGCCGCCGGAGGTGCCGACGTCGACATAATGAATACCGCGCTCCTTCAGCGCCTTGCCGCGGCGGACGTCGTCCTGCCAGAACGTGTTGCCGCCGTCGATGATGACGTCGCCTTCCTGCATCGCGCCCGCGATCGTCTCGATCGTGGTCTCGGTGATGTGGCCTGCCGGCAGCATCACCCAGGCGGTGCGCGGCCGTTCCAGTTTGGCGACGAACTCTTCCAGCGTCGCCGAGCCTTGCGCGCCGTCTGCGGCAAGGCCGGCGACGGCCTTGGCGTCCTTATCGTAGACCACGGTCGAATGGCCGTGGCGCATCAGGCGTCGAACGATGTTGCCGCCCATCCGGCCGAGGCCGATCATGCCGAGTTGCATTTGAGGGATTCCCTTAGTTCAGCGCGTCGTTGAGCGCCGCGTTGAGCGCCGCGAGACCTTTCTTGAGCCCGCCCTTCAGATGGACGCGGAGCGCGCGACGGCCGCGCTCGGTGAGCACGTCGAAGTCGCCGCGCGCCTGCGCCGCCTTGATGACGCCGAAGCTCGCTTTCTGGCCTGGAACGGCCAGATCCTTGGCCTCGTCGGCGGTGATCTGGAGGAACACGCCGCTGTCGGGTCCGCCCTTGTAGGCCTGCCCGGTCGAGTGCAGGAAGCGCGGCCCGAACTCGGCGCAGGTTGCGACATGCCGCTTCTCGCGCACTTCGAGCCGCATGGCCTGAAGTGCGTCGATCGTCGCCTTGTCGCGCGCGATGTAGCCGAGCAGGGCGACGTAATCGCCATGACCGGAGCGGGAAAGATGCGCCTTCAGCCATGAGGTGAGGTCGCCATTGGCGCCGGCGGCGCGGAGCGCCGCGGCGTTTGCCTCGTCGGTGTAGAGATCGGCATCTGCGGTGCTGACCACCGGTTCCTCGGCCGGCAACGAACCGGTCTTCTCGAACGACGCGGTGAGTTCGCGGGTCTTGATCTTGGCCGCTTCGACGTCCGGCTGGTCGAACGGGTTGATGCCGAGAATGCTGCCGGCGACGGCCGTTGCCATCTCGAAGCGGAAGAACTCCTGGCCGAGATGGTCGATCGACTTCATGACGATGCGCACGACGGGATGGCCGGCCGCTTCGATCGCAGCCAGCTGCGAGTCATGGGCGGCGTCGGCCTCGCCCTCGATACGGATGTCGATGAAGAGCCGGTCGTTGCCGTAGACCGAGGGCTCGCCCAGCGGCTCGCCGTCGATCGGGATCAGGCCCTTGCCTTCCTTGCCGGTCGATTCCGCGATCAGCTGTTCGGCCCAGGCGCCGAAATCGGCGATCTTCTTCGACGACAGGATCGTCACCTTGTCGCGGCCTTCGAGCGCCGCAAGGCCCATGGCAAGGCCGAGCTGCACGCCGGGGTTCTCGGCTGGCGGCACGTCCGGTCCGCAGGAGCGCGCCATCGCGAGCGCGTGCTTGATGAAGGTCTTGACGTCGATGCCCGCGGTTGCCGCCGGCACCAGGCCGAACGGCGAGAGCACGGAATAGCGACCGCCGATCGAGGGCTCGCCATGGAAGATTCGCGCGTAGTTCAGCTTCTTCGCCGCCTTCTCCAGCGAGGAGCCGGGATCGGTCACCGCGATGAAGCGATGGCCGGTCTTCACCTTCGGGCCGACCGCCTGCGCGACGCGCTCGTGGAAATAGTCCTTCATCGCATTCGGCTCGGTGGTGCCGCCGGACTTGCTGGAGACGATGAAGACGGTGTTGGCGATGTCGATCTTCGCCTCCATCGCCCGCACCTGCGCCGGATCGGTGGAATCGAGCACATGCAGCTTCGGGAAGCCTGACTTTCGCGCGAACGTCTCGGCCAGCACTTCGGGCCCGAGGCTCGATCCGCCCATGCCGAGCACGACGGCGTCCGAGAACTTCTGGCCCTTCACGCGGCTGGCATAATCCTCATAGTCGGCGACGTCGGCCTTGGCGGCGCTGTCGAGCCAGCCGAGCCATTTGTCCTCGTCCGTGCCTGTCCAGACCGATTTGTCGCGCTGCCAGAGCCTGCGGATCCTGGCTGACGCCCGCCATTCCTCCGTGCTCTTGGCCACCGCCTTGCCGAGCCCGTCGCCGAGCGAGAGAAGCTGGCGGTCGATCGCGGGGCCGAGCACGGTGGCGCGCTTATGGGCGACCGCGCCATACAGCTTGTCGGCCGCGTCGGCGAACTGCCTGACGCCGTCCTTGACGAGTTCCTCGGTGATGGCGTCCAGCGAGACGCCGGAGCGCTCCAGCTCCTCCAGCACGCGCCGGGCGTCGTCGACGTTCTCTTCCAGGCTGTCGCGCGGCTTGCCGTGGTCGCGGAACGCATCCAGCGTGGCCGGGGGCACGGTGTTGATGGTGTCGGGGCCGATCAGCTCCTCGACATACAGGACGTCGCTATAGTCCTTGTTCTTGGTGCCGGTGGAGGCCCAGAGCATCCGCTGCGGCTTGGCGCCCCTGGCGGCGAGCTTGTCCCACCGCGCGCCCGAGAACAGGCGTTTGTAATCCTGGTAGGCGACCTTGGCGTTGGCGATCGCGACCTTGCCCTTCAGCGCCGCGAGCCGCTCCTTCTCGGATGGATCATTGGCGCGGGCGATCTTCTCGTCGAGCTGCTTGTCGACCACCGAGTCGATGCGGCTGACGAAGAAGCTCGCGACGCTGGCCACGTGCGAGGGGTCGCCGCCACCTGCGACATATTTCTCCAGACCGGCGAGATAGGCCTTGGCGACCTCCAGATAGACGTCCCTGGAGAACAGCAGCGTGATGTTGATGCTGATGCCGTCGCCGATGAGCTGTTCGATCGCCGGCAGGCCTTCCGGCGTCGCCGGCACCTTCACCATCAGGTTCTTGCGATTGACGTCCTTCCAGAGCCGCCGTGCCTCGGCGACCGTGCCGGCGGTGTCCATCGCCAGATAGGGCGAGACTTCGAGGCTGACATAGCCGTCGCCGCCCTTGAGGCGATCATAGACCGGCCGCAGCACGTCGGCGGCGTTCTGGATGTCCTCAACCGCGACAGCCTCGAACAGGTCGGCGACCGACCGATCGCCACGCTTCAACGCCTTGCCGATCGGCGCGTCGTACTCGTCCGAGCTGCCGATCGCCTTTTCGAAGATCGAGGGATTGGAGGTGACGCCCTTGACGCCATCGGTTTCGATCAGCCGCTTCAGGTCGCCGTTGGCGATGAAGCCACGGGCCAGGAAGTCCAGCCAGACGGCTTGTCCGTGCTTTTCCAGTTCTTTGACGGGATTCATGGTGCTTATTTATCTCCAAGCCTGCGGGCGAGGGGTTTCCGCGCCGGTCCTGACGCGCTATCCTCTAGCTTACATGCTTCCTTGAGGGAACCAATCAAGGGTATGGGAGTCATACCCTCCAGTGTAACTCCGTCGCCATGATGGCGATCCCGGTGGAAGAAGCCGAGTTGCGTAAATAGTCGTTGGCCGTGAGTTAATCGGCCGAAGTCTGGTTGCGTAACGTCAGCTGCTTCGCCTCGTCGCTCGTGGCTGCGCGGATTACCATCGGCGGATTCCGGTCCGCCTGATGCATTGTGGCTCGGTCGCGAATGGCCATGCTGGGGGTAAGCATGCACGCACATCATGACCGTCTGACGCTCGCGATCGCGGAGAGCCCGCCATCGACCGCGGCGACCCCATGCGTCGACGCGTCCCCCGACCTCGAAATCGGTCCATGTACCGTCCAACTGCGGCTGCTGATCGCGGCGGGCTTCGCGATGACGTTGCTCAGCGCAACCCTCGCCTTCGACTGGTGGGACGGTCTTGGCGATTACGATACCGTGGCCGGCTCTGCCGGCGTCGCGGTGTTCGCCCTGTTGACCATCCGGCTGATCTGGATGCTCCCCGCCGAGCGGGGACCGGTGGTGGTCGTCACCCCCTATGGCATCCGCGACCTCCGCATCGGCAATGAATTTCTGCTGTGGGACTCGATCGCGAGGATCTCGGCTGAAGAACGCCGCGGGCGCAAGATGATCGTGCTGACGCCGACGCCGGCCTTGCAGCGGCAGCTCCGCAGCATCCGCACCCTGGCCCGAAGTGCGCAGGGCGATCGGATCGTCATCCGGACGGAGGACCTGGCGACCGATTTTGATACACTGCTTCGCGCCTGCCGCGACTGTCACGCGGCCAGAGCTCCGCGCACCGCATTGCAGCAGGAAGATGAACGCGGCGCGCAAGGCTTCGCCGTACAAGCGTCATAAGATCGCCGCTCGCCGATCGCTATGCTGCGGCGCCGGATGGCCTCATATCCGGTAATGCCCGGATGTTGCGACCGAGTGACATTTTCTGGAAATGCGCCAATATAGAGAGAGATTCGCACAAATTACAGGCATGTGCCTGTTCGTAACTCAACGAGTGCCTACGTTGTGCGTTGCGTCGAGTCGACACCCGGGTGTCCAATGATCGTCATGTGCTCACGCTGATTCGATCCGGCCTGAGGAACGGTCCGGTAACTGCTTTCGTTTCAGCTTGTAGCGGAACTCACGCGGAGAGGGATCATGTACAACGATTCGCTATTCAACGCTTTCGCTAAGTCGTTCGAGGCGAGAAGCCAGCACGACATGTCGATGGCGGAATATCTGGAATCGTGTCGAAGCGATCCCATGAAATACGCGAATGCGGCCGAGCGACTGCTAGCAGCGATCGGTGAACCCCAGACGATTGACACGGCCAAGGACCCACGCCTTGGCCGTATTTTTTTGAACCGCACGATCCGCACCTATCCGGCCTTTGCCGGCTTCTACGGCATGGAAGAAACCATCGAGCGCATCGTTGGTTTCTTCCGTCACGCGGCGCAGGGCCTCGAAGAGCGCAAGCAGATCCTCTATCTGCTCGGCCCGGTCGGCGGCGGCAAATCCTCGCTCGCCGAGCGGCTGAAGTCGCTGATGGAAGTGCACCCGATCTACGTGCTCAAGGCCGGCGACGAACTCTCGCCCGTGTTCGAGAGCCCGCTCAGCCTGTTCGATCCGGATCAGCTCGGTCCGATGCTGGAAGAGAAGTACGGCATTCCGCGCCGCCGGCTCACCGGCCTGATGAGCCCGTGGTGCTACAAGCGGCTGGAAGCCTTCGGCGGCGACATTTCCCAGTTTCGGGTCGCAAAGATCCAGCCGTCGCGGCTGCGCCAGATCGCGATCGCCAAGACCGAGCCGGGTGACGAGAACAACCAGGACATCTCCTCGCTGGTCGGCAAGGTCGACATCCGCAAGCTCGAGACCTACGCGCAGAACGACCCCGACGCCTACAGCTATTCCGGCGGCCTCAACCGCGCCAACCAGGGCGTGCTCGAGTTCGTCGAGATGTTCAAGGCGCCGATCAAGATGCTGCACCCGCTGCTCACCGCGACGCAGGAAGGCAACTATATCGGAACCGAGAACATCGGCGCGATTCCGTTCACCGGCGTCATTCTCGCGCACTCCAACGAGGCCGAGTGGTCGAGCTTCAAGGCCAACAAGAACAACGAAGCCTTCATCGACCGCATCTGCGTGATCAAGGTGCCATACTGCCTGCGGATCACCGAAGAGCAGAAGATCTACGAGAAGCTGATCCAGGGCTCCGAGCTCGCCTCCGCGCCTTGCGCGCCCTCGACGCTGGAGACGCTGGCGCGGTTCTCGGTGATGTCGCGGCTGCGCCGGCACGAGAATTCCACGGTGTTCGCCAAGATGCGGGTTTACGACGGCGAGAGCCTGAAGGAATCCGATCCGAAGGCGCGCAGTGTCCAGGAATATCGCGACGCCGCCGGCGTCGACGAGGGCATGGACGGCGTCTCCACGCGCTTTGCCTTCAAGATCCTGGCCGCGACCTTCAACCATGATCCGCAGGAAGTCGCCGCCGACGCCGTGCACCTGATGTACGCGCTGGAGCAGTCGATCAAGCGCGAGCAGCTGCCCGAGGAAGTCGAGAAGCGCTACCTCGAATTCATCAAGGCGGATCTGGCGCCGCGTTATGCCGAGTTCATCGGCAACGAGATCCAGAAGGCCTATCTCGAATCCTACTCGGATTACGGCCAGAACCTGTTCGATCGCTACGTCGACTATGCCGACGCCTGGATCGAGGACCAGGACTTCAAGGATGCAGATACCGGCCAGCTGCTCGATCGCGAACTGTTGAACCAGGAACTGACCAAGATCGAGAAGCCGGCGGGCATCGCCAACCCCAAGGATTTCCGCAACGAGGTGGTCAAATTCTCGTTACGGTCGCGGGCCCAGAACGGCGGCAAGAATCCGACCTGGATCTCCTACGAGAAGATTCGCGATGTGATCGAAAAGCGGATATTCTCCCAGGTCGAGGACCTGCTTCCGGTCATCTCGTTCGGGTCGAAGAAGGACGGCGAGACGGAGAAGAAGCACGGCGAGTTCGTCGCACGCATGGTGGAGCGCGGCTACACCGAGCGTCAGG
The DNA here is from genome assembly GCF_024519855.1 of Bradyrhizobium sp. Bra78. Taxonomy (NCBI): domain Bacteria; kingdom Pseudomonadati; phylum Pseudomonadota; class Alphaproteobacteria; order Hyphomicrobiales; family Nitrobacteraceae; genus Bradyrhizobium; species Bradyrhizobium sp. Bra78. The sequence goes on from NZ_JALJRE010000001.1 coordinate 321,535, forward strand.
TTCGCCGTCTGGTCGAATGGTACATGCGCGTGAAGCAAGCCGGTTGAGGCGGATGAGAAAGTGGCCATTCACATCATTGACAGGCGCCTGAATCCAGGCGGCAAGAGTCTTGAGAACCGGCAGCGGTTCTTGCGTCGGGCCAAATCCCTGGTGCAGGGCGCCGTCAAGAAGACCTCGCAGGAACGCGACATCAAGGACGTCCTGGAGGGTGGTGAGATCACGATACCGCTCGACGGCATGCACGAGCCGCGTTTCCGCCGCGAAGGCGGCACGCGCGACATGGTGCTGCCCGGGAACAAGAAGTTCATTGAAGGCGACTACCTCCAGCGCTCGGGGCAGGGCAGCGCCAAGGATTCCGGTCCGGGCGAAGGCGACAGCGAGGACGCCTTCCGCTTCGTGCTGAGCCGCGACGAGTTCGTCGATCTCTTCCTCGACGACCTCGAGCTGCCTGATCTTGCCAAGCGCAAGATCGCGCAGACCGAGAGCGAGGGCATCCAGCGCGCCGGCTACACCACGTCCGGCTCGCCGGCGAATATCTCCGTCAGCCGGACGGTGCGGCTCGCGCTCGCGCGCCGCATCGCGCTCAAGCGTCCGCGCAAGGACGAGATCGAGGAGCTGGAAGCCGCGATCGCCGCATGCACGGACGAGGACGAGCGGGTGGTGCTGCTCGCCCAGCTGGAAAAGCTGAAGGCGAAGACCAAGCGCATTCCCTTCATCGATCCGCTCGACATCCGCTACCGCCGCTTCGAGACGGTGCCCAAGCCGGTCGCCCAGGCGGTGATGTTCTGCCTGATGGACGTGTCAGGCTCGATGTCCGAGCACATGAAGGATCTGGCCAAGCGCTTCTACATGCTGCTCTACGTGTTCCTGAAGCGCCGCTACAAGCATGTCGACATCGTCTTCATCCGCCACACCGACCGCGCCGAGGAGGTGGACGAGCAGACGTTTTTCTACGGCCCGGCCTCTGGCGGCACGCTGGTCTCCAGCGCGCTCCAGGCGATGCACGAGATCGTGCGCGAACGCTTCAATCCCTCGGACTGGAACATCTACGCCGCGCAGGCCTCCGACGGCGACAATTCCTATTCCGACGGCGAGCTCACGGGCATGCTGCTGACCGACAAGATCCTGCCGGTCTGCCAGTTCTTCGCCTATCTCGAGGTCGGCGAGTCCGGCGGCAGCGCCTTCGATCTCTCCGACTCCTCGCTCTGGACCCTCTACGAACGCCTGCGCAACAGCGGCGCACCGCTCTCGATGCGCAAGGTCAGCGAGCGCAGCGAGATCTTCCCGGTGTTCCACGACCTGTTCCAGCGCCGCGAAACTGCCCAGGAGAAAGCCGCTCCATGACGGAACGCTTGTTCGAAGGCGCCGATTGGGATTTCCACACCTTGCAGCGCATCACCGATGCCTGCGAGGAGGTGGCATTCAAGGATCTCGGGCTCGACGTCTATCCGAACCAGATCGAGGTCATCACCGCCGAGCAGATGCTGGATGCCTATTCCTCGGTCGGCATGCCCTTGTTCTACAAGCACTGGTCGTTCGGCAAGCAGTTCGCGTACCACGAAGCGTCCTATCGCAAGGGCCTGATGGGGCTCGCTTATGAGATCGTGATCAACTCCTCGCCCTGCATCTCCTATCTGATGGAGGAGAACACGGCGACGATGCAGACGCTGGTGATCGCGCACGCGGCTTTCGGCCACAACCACTTCTTCAAGAACAACTATCTGTTCAAGCAGTGGACCGATGCCGACGGCATCCTGGACTACCTCGATTTCGCCAAGAACTACGTCATGCAATGCGAGGAGCGCTACGGCCGCACCGAGGTCGAGCGCACGCTGGATGCTGCGCATGCGCTGATGTCGCACGGCATCGACCGCTATCCCGGCAAGAAGAAGCTCGATTTGCGCGAGGAAGAGAAGCGGGCAGGGCGCCGCCGCCAGCACGAAGAGGAAGTCTTCAACGATCTCTGGCGCACGGTGCCAAAGGGAGCGTCGAAGACCCGGTCCGCGATCTCGCTCGAACGCCGCCGCAAGCTGCTCGGCCTGCCGCAGGAAAACCTGCTCTATTTCCTTGAAAAGAGCGCGCCGCGACTGGCGCCCTGGCAGCGCGAGCTGCTCCGCATCGTCCGCCACATCGCGCAATATTTCTATCCGCAGAGCCAGACCAAGGTGATGAACGAGGGGACGGCGACCTACGTCCACTATCGCATCATGACCAAGCTGCATCAGCAGGGCCGCATCACCGACGGCAATTTCCTCGAATTCCTGGGATCGCACACCAATGTGGTGTTCCAGCCCGAATTCGACGATCAGCGCTTCTCAGGCTTCAATCCCTATGCGCTCGGCTTCGCGATGATGCAGGACATCGAGCGCATCGTCACCAGGCCGGAAGACGAGGACCGCGAATGGTTCCCGGACATCGCCGGCAAGAACGACGTGATGGGCGTGCTGCGCGACGTCTGGGCCAATTATCGCGACGAAAGCTTCATCGCGCAGTTCCTGAGCCCGAAGCTGATGCGGCAACTCCGCATGTTCCACCTGCATGACGATCCCGAGGAACGCGCCGGCATAAGGGTCGATGCGATCCACGACGAGCGCGGCTTCCGCCGGGTGCGGCGCGAACTGGCGCGGCAGCACGATGTCGGTTACATCGACGCCAATATCGAGGTGATCGACGTCGATCTGTCCGGCGACCGCCGGCTGATCCTGCATCACCATGTCATCAAGGGCGCGCAGCTCAACGAAACCGACGCCAAGCGGGTGCTCCAGCATCTCGCCGATCTCTGGACCTACGACGTCGCGCTGATCGAGGTCGACGCCAACGACAAGGTCCTGCGCGAATATGTGGTGAGCCCGCGCCCGATTCCGGCGGCGGCTTGACGCCGCCGTCTACGCCGAACGTTTGGCCGGCTTCTTCCTGGCCTTGGACCTGTTCAAGTCCACGGCCGCGCGGATCAGTGCCTTCAGCGCCGTCTCGTTGATCTTCTCGCCCTCGCGAAAATCGATCGCGCGCCGCACATTGCCCTCGAGGCTGGAATTGAACAGGCCGGTCGGATCGTCCAGCGCCGCGCCCCTGGCAAACGTCATCTTCACCACCGCCTTGTAGGTCTCGCCGGTGCAGATGATGCCGTCGTGCTCCCACACGGGAACGCCGCGCCATTTCCATTCCTCCACGACCTCGGGATCGGCCTGCTTGATCAGGCCGCGGATCTTCCCCAGCATTTCGCCGCGCCAGTCGCCGAGCTCCTTGATCCTGCCGTCGATCAATTTGGAGGGTGAGGCTGCCTTTGCTTCCGTCGGACCACTCCTGGTCGCGGTCACGGCTTTCTTCATGATCTCGCCTCGCTTCGCACAGCGTCGCTGCGGCCGAGATAGGGCAATGCGAACAGATACAGCCCGGTCGCGAGCAGCGGGATCAGCGGGACCAGCGCCATCAGGCCGATCCACACGGCCTGGAGCTGCATGATCATGGCGACGATGTTCGCGATGACGGCGATCGTGAAAGCCATCGACAGCCAGCGATGAATCTGTCGAATCCACATGTTCGTGCTCAATGAGACCTCCTTGGCAAATGATCGGAACGGACGCCGGCCGAGCTACTCAGCCCGTGCCAGCACCTCGTCCAGCTTGGCGAAAAACTGCTTCCAGCCGGCATGCGCGCCGCCAAAAGCCTGCTTCTGCGTCGGGCTGAAGCCGGCTTGCTCGACACGCAGGTGCGTGCCCGCACCCGTCGGCGTCAGCGTGAAGGTCACGACGCTCTTGAGATCGAACGCTGCGTCCTCATGCGCAAAATTCCAGGTGTAGGCGAGGGTGCGCTGAGGCTCGATGGCAAGCACCTCGCAGTCCAGCACGCCGCCCCACTCGCCGCGCAGGTTGAAGCGATGGCCGACGGTCGGCTTGAAGTCATTCTTCATCAGCCATTCCTCGATCAGATGCGGCTGCGTCAGCGCGCGCCAGATCCGCTCTGCGGGAAAGGCAAATTCGCGCTCGATGACGACGGAACGTGTCTCGGTTGCAGCTTCGGTCATTGGTCCATCCTCTTCAGGAGATCGTCGAGTGCGTCGAGCCGGTTCTGCCAGAAGCCGGCCATCTGGCTGGTCCAGTCGACCAGCGGATTGAGCGCACCGGGCTGCGCGCTGTAATGCGTCTGGCGTCCTTCATGCCGGTCGCGCACGAGGCCAGCCTGCTTCAGCGCGCCGAGATGTTTCGAGACCGCCGGCTGGGAAACGCCCGATCGCAGCGTCAGTGCCCCGACGGTCTGCTCGCCCTCGCGGCAAAGCCGTTCGAAGATCGCTCGCCGCGTCGGATCGGCGAGCGTTCTGAAAAGAAGGTCGGGTGCGGCGGACATAAGATCCATAACCAGAAAGTTATGGATTTACTCATAACCGTAGGGTTATGGGTGTGTCAAGCCCGATGGGGGATGTGGACTCGTTGGCGCAACGCGCACTACCGTCATTGCGAGGAGCCCTTGCGACGAAGCAATCCAGTCTGTCTCCGCGGACGGACTGGATTGCTTCGCTACGCTCGCAACGACGGAGGAGGTGGCGGCGCCTACGGCCGCAGATAGAGGTAGCCCTGCGATTGAAGCTCGGCGAGGCGGACCACGCCGCCTTTCTCCGCGCTGACGAAGCCCGGCAGCAGATCCGTCAGCGTGATGTTCTGCGCCTTCATCGTGTTGCCGCAGGCGGCGAGTTCGACGCCGTCCTTGGAGAAATCGCCGACGCGCTTGCTGACGTCGGGGTTGGCCTGCGCCGCGTGAAACGCCTTCAGCGCCGGCCCATGGATGACCAGCGCGATCGTGACGTGATCCGGGCCGCCGACACCGTCGATGTGGTTCTGGATGTTGCCGAGCACGAAATTGACCTTCTCGGCGTCACTGAGATGGTAGACCACCTTGAGCTTGTTGCCCGGGCCCGCGTCCGTCGCGGCCTTGGCGCTGGAGGCGCCAAGCGCGGCGCCCAACGCCGAGACGGCGCTCCACAAGATGTTCCGGCGGTTCATGGCGATCTCCCTCGGCTGACCTGAATTTGCCGGAGACATATCATTTGTGACGGAGGGCGGCGAGTTCCTTGCGGTCGGTCACGAGCGAGGCGCACTCCGCCGTGTCGGTGCGGTCGAGGCGGAAAATGCCGTCGTCGGCGCCGGCGACCAGCGACTGCTCGGCATCGTCATCCGGCTTGTTGTTCTGCCAGACCCTGACCCGTGCCAGCCGCACGATTGCCGATTTGTCGTCCTTCGACAGCGCCACGCCGATGCCGCCGCCTTCGCAGTCGACGCCGCAGCCGAGGCGGATCTCGGTGCCGTCCTTGGTGAACACGGCATGGTTACAGGAACCGCTGGAGTCGAAATCGCCCGAGCGATGGCGATATCTGAAGCCGAGGCGGAAGGAGTTGTGGAGCTGCTTGTCTTCCTGGTCGGCCTCCGCGGAGATCAGCAGCTTCATGGCGGCGACCTTCTGCTTCGGATGCCGCGCCAGATGCCCGGCATCGTAGCGGCGCACGAAGCAGGCGTAGGCCTTGCTGCCGGGCGTGCCCGCATACATGCGCGCGTTGAAGGTCTCGGCCTCGGCCTTGGTGGCTTCGCGGATGTCGTCGGCCTCATCGGCCCGGGCAGCGCCGACGTAGGCGGCAAGAGCAAGCGGAAGGACGAGGGCAAGCTTCATGATCGCACCGGATGCGTGAGCCGTCGGCGGCCCGCCTGGTGAGGCGGGGCCGGTTGGCGGTTAGTCGCAGGCGGAGCGGCCCGCGTTCAAGTGCTTCCGCCTCACCCTGCTGCGGGGAGCCTCGCGCAAGGTTCCAGCCCTAGAAGGAGGGCGTTGATATTCCCCTGGTTGTTGCAGATGGCTGGTGGCGGTCACGATGTCCGTAAGTCAGAACTTGCCCAACCTTGCGATCGGCTATTCCCTGGCGTGGCTGCTCGGGCTCCTCGGAGCCAGCCTGTTGCTGACGCTGCTGTGTGCCGCACTCGCATTCAACTGGCACGACGCCAAGAACATCACCGCGTTCCAGATCGCGATCTGCTATTTCGGCGTCGCGTTGTTCGGCCTGGCCACCTGCAAGATGCTCCGGACGCTGATCTCCTCGCGGGAGCCGGTCGTCTTCGTCACCCGTGTCGGCATTCGCGATATCAGGATCGCCGATGACACCATCTCCTGGCGTTCGGTGCGGGACATGTCGATGTGGCGATACCGCAGCCAGAAGATCGTTGTGCTCCAGCTCGATCCTCTTCTCGCCGACCGGTTCGCCGGGAGTTTTCTGAGGCGCGTCTTGTCGCTGATGAACAAGCCGATCGGCGCGGACGGCGTGCTCGTCAATGCAGGCGGCCTGACCATGGACGGCGAAGCGCTATTCGAAACCTGCCGGAAATACTGGACGGCCGGCCGGTTGGCATATTCGGGCCGCTCCGCAACCGAGCCCGAGCCGGTCCATTAGAGCGCGATGCGCCGAGTCCGGGCACAGCGTGCCCGCTTCCAGCGAGCTGTGATCGAGGCTCCGTGCGTTGCCTTAGTCGCAGGCCGGGCCAGGAAGGTTCACGCAATGCAAGCCCTCGGTTCGCTGGAACTCGATGTCGGCTGATCCTTCGACATTGTCCCGATTCGTCAGTGTGATAGCCTTCACAGACGAATGCCTCTCGAAGTCGTAGGGTGCGGCTGCCTCTTGCAAGTTTGTGGAGTGCCCCGCAATGGGCGAAATTCGCAACTTCAGATCCGGAAGCCACGATGACCCGCCGCCAAACGGCAGGATGTCTCGTCGTCTCGCCGCGATTATTGTCGGAGACATTGCTTCCTACAGTCGCTTGATGCAGGCCGACGAGGAAGGCACGCATGTTCGCGTCAAGCGGATCGAGCGGGACCTCATCGAGCCCAGTATCGTCGAGCATCACGGCAGCCTGGTGAAGACGACGGGGGACGGCTTCATCGCTATTTTCGACAGTCCGGTTGAGGCCGTCCGCTGCAGTATCGTCATCCAGCAAAATCTCATTGGCCGCAACGCCTCGCTGGCGAAGGAGTCCCGGATCGAATACCGGATTGGAGTCAATCTCGGTGACGTCATCGTGGAGCCGGACGACGTCTATGGCGATGGCGTCAACATCGCCACGCGGATCGAGGGCATCGCCGAGCCCGGTCAGGTCTATATCTCGGGCGCGATCTACGAGCAGATCAAGCACAAGGTGGTGTGCGGTTACGAAGCGCTTGGCGACCGCAAGGTGAAGAACATCACCGATCCCGTGCGCATCTACCGTGTGCTGCCGGATGCGGATGCCGTCGGCAGGACGCGCGGTCGGCGCGAGAATGTGCTGATATTCCTGCTGGGACTGACACTGCTTGTTATTGCGAGCGGCGTACTTTGGTATCTGCTCATGCAGCCACACAGCCCCGGCGAGCAGGCTGCGGCTCCCCCGCTGCCGGTTCCGGCAGCATCCCCCACGTCGCAATCCGCTCAAGCCGAACCCGGTTCTTCGACGCAGGCGCCGCAGACAGCACCTGCGGCTTCTCCCTCGATCACAGCGGCGCCCACAACCTCGCCGTCGCCAGTTCCGACGCAATCCACGATGTCGGTCCAGGAGCCGGAAATGATCGCGATCCGCGGCGGCAGTTTCGCGATGGGCAGCAACGATGACCCGACGGAAAGACCCGTCCACCAGGTCGCGATCAAGCCGTTCGCGATCGGCAAATACCCGGTGACGGTCCAGCAGTGGAACGAATGCGCAGCCGCAAAGGCGTGCGCCTTCACTGCCGTCGGCAAGGACGATGCGCCGATCACCAATGCGAGTTGGACCGACGCACAGCAATATGCTGCGTTCCTCGCGCAGGCGACAAAGAAGTCGTACCGGCTCCCAAGCGAAGCCGAATGGGAATATGCGGCGCGGGGCGGAACGCAGACCAAATACTGGTGGGGCGACAAGCTCCAGCCGGGCATGGCCGGGTGCAAGGATTGCGGCGACGCCGCGGCCGAGCAGCCGGCGAAAGTCGGCAGCTTCAAGCCCAATCCCTTCGGGCTCTACGATATGGGCGGCGGCGTCGACCAATGGGTCGATGATTGCTGGCACAAGACCTATCAGGGCGCGCCCAATGACGGCTCGGCATGGAGTGGGGGGGACTGCAGCTCGCACGTCCTGCGCTCGGGCTCCTGGAAGAACGACTCGCGATACGTGCGACCGTCCAACCGCGATGGTTACGATACCAATGTTCGTTACCCGACGCATGGATTCCGCGTCGCTCTCAGTCCCTAGGTGCTGGAGTAAATCTGATGCAAATCCTTCGCTGCGTTGTGCTGTCGGCTGCGCTCGCATTGATTCCAGGCATCGCCTGTTCGCAGGGCAAGACCGCTCCCAAGGACGCAAAGCTCTATTTCATCACCCCGTATGACGGGCAGAAGGTGCGCGGCGGATTCCTGGTTCGGTTCGGCCTGCGCAACATGGGCGTGACGCATGCCGGCGACGACTACCAGAACGCCGGCCATCATCATTTGCTGGTCGACGTCAGCGAACCCCTCGATCCGAAGGAGCCGATCCTGCAGGACAAGTCGCATCTGCATTTCGGGGCAGGGCAAACCGAAACATTTCTCGAGCTTCCGCCCGGGACCCATACCCTTCAGCTGGTGCTGGGCGACGCGAAACACTATCCGTTCGAGCCGCCTGTCGTGTCGGACAAGATCACCGTGCGCGTCAGGCCGCCGCTTCAGCGCGGCAAATGATCAGCGCAGGCTGGCGTTGAACTTGTCCAGTGCCGCCGAGCCCGGGCACAGCGTGTCCGCTTCCAGCGTGTTGAGCGGCATCTCGACCGTGTTGAGATGCGCGTGCATATCTTCCGCATCGGGGTCGACATAGAGGAGCCCGGTGACGATCTGCCCCTTGGCGGCGTGCCTCGCGAGGAACGTCTGCGCGCCGAGCCGGTCGTGCGGATCGTAGTCGGCGTCGATCTTGCGCAGCGCGATCTTGCTGCCGTCATGCTGCTCGACCATTTGCACGGTGCCCGGCGCGTAATCCACCGCGATCGGGTCGCGGCCGACCAGCACGTCGAGCCGGTTGACCGCGTCATTGTGCTCGCGGACGTAGTCGAAGCTCTTGGTCGAGCCGGCGTGGTTGTTGAAGGCGATGCAGGGGCTGATGACGTCGATGAAGGACGCGCCCTTGTGGCGGATCGCCGCCGCAATCAGCGGCACCAGCTGGGTCTTGTCGCCGGAGAACGAGCGCGCGACGAAAGTGGCGCCCAGTTGAAGTGCGATCGCGACGAGATCGATGGCGTTGTCGGTATTGGTGACACCCTTCTTGGACTTCGAGCCGCGGTCGGCGGTCGCCGAGAACTGCCCCTTGGTCAGGCCGTAGACGCCGTTGTTCTCGACGATATAGGTCATGTTGACGCCGCGCCGGATCGAATGGGCGAACTGGCCGAAGCCGATCGAGGCGGAATCGCCGTCGCCGGAGACGCCGAGATAGATCAGGTCGCGGTTGGCGAGGTTGGCGCCGGTCAGCACCGACGGCATGCGGCCGTGCACGGAGTTGAAGCCGTGCGAATTGCCGAGGAAATAGTCCGGCGTCTTCGACGAGCAGCCGATGCCGGAGATTTTTGCCACCCGGTGCGGCTCGATCGACAGCTCGTAGCAGGCCTCGATGATCGAGGCCGTGATCGAATCGTGGCCGCAGCCGGCGCACAGCGTCGAGATCTTGCCTTCGTAGTCGCGGTGGGTGTAGCCGAGCTCGTTCTTCTTGAGGCCCGGATGGTGGAATTTCGGCTTTGCAATGTAGGTCATGATACGGCCTTGCGGAGCGGGGTCACCTTGAGGTGATCCTGGTGGTCGCCAATGGCTTTTGCGATGAAACGGGCGGTGATCGGCGAGCCGTCGTAATGCACGATCGGCACGAGCCGCACCGGGTCGATGCCGTTCTCGTTGACGATGAGCTGGCGCAGCTGGCTGTCGCGGTTCTGCTCGACCACGTAGACGAAATCGTGCTCGGCGAGGAAGCTCGCGACGCTGGAGTGGAACGGGAAGGCGCGGATGCGCAGGCGGTCGAGCTGATGCCCGCGTGCTTCCAGAAGGGCGATCGCCTCGTCCATCGCCGGCGAGGTCGAGCCGAAATAGATCACGCCGTATTTGGTCGGACGTTCGGCATTGGCCTGGAGCGGACGCGGGACCAGATCCTGCGCGGTCTCGAACTTGCGCATCAGGCGCTGCATGTTGTCGGCGTAGACCGAGCCCTCCTCGGAGTAGCGCGCATAGCGATCGCGCGACGTGCCGCGGGTAAAATAGGAGCCCTTGGTCGGATGCGTGCCGGGATAGGTGCGGTAGGGGATGCCGTCGCCGTCGACGTCGAGATAGCGGCCGAAGTCGCGGCCTTCCTCCAGCATCTCCGCGGTCATCACCTTGCCGCGGTCGTACTGCCTTGCGTCATCCCATTTCAGCGGACGGCAGAGCCGGTGGTTCATGCCGATGTCGAGGTCGAGCATCAGGAAGATCGTGGTCTGGAGCCGCTCGGCGAGATCGAAGGCGGCGGCCGCGAATTCGAACGCTTCTGCGGGATCTTCCGGGAACAGCAGCACGTGCTTGGTGTCGCCGTGCGAGGCATAGGCACAGGCGATGATGTCGCATTGCTGGGTGCGGGTCGGCATTCCGGTCGAGGGGCCGGCGCGCTGGATGTTCATGATCACGGCCGGGATTTCGGCGAAGTATGACAGGCCGATGAACTCGGTCATCAGCGATATGCCGGGGCCGGAGGTCGCGGTGAAGGCGCGGGCGCCGTTCCAGGAGGCGCCGATCACGATGCCGATCGAGGCAAGCTCGTCCTCGCCCTGGACGATGGCGTATTTCGCCATGCCAGTATCAGGGTCGTGCCGGTACTTCTTGCAATGGGCGGTAAAGGCCTCCGCCACCGACGAGGACGGCGTGATCGGATACCAGGCGCACACCGTCGCGCCGCCATAGACGGCACCGAGCGCGGCGGCGCTGTTGCCCTCGATGAAGATGCGGTCGCCGACCTTGTCGGACTTCTTCACGCGCAGACCGATCGGGCATTTGAGGTTCTGCAGCGCCCAGTCGCGGCCGAGATGCAGCGCGTGGACGTTGGAGGAGAGCAGCTTCTCCTTGCCCTTGTACTGCTCGCCGATCAGCTGCTCGATCAGCTTCGGGTCCATGTCGAGCAGCGCACTGAGCGCGCCGAGATAGATGATGTTCTTGAACAGCTGGCGCTGGCGCGGATCGGTGTAGGTCGAGTTGGTGATCGCCGTCAGCGGCACGCCGATCACGGTGATGTCGTCGCGGAATTTGGTCGACGGCATCGGCTTGGTGGAATCGTAGAACAGATAGCCGCCGGGCTCGATGCCGGCGACGTCCTTGTCCCAGGTCTGCGGGTTCATCGCCACCATCATGTCGACGCCGCCGCGGGCGCCGAGATGGCCGTCTTCGGTCACCCGCACCTCGTACCAGGTCGGCAGCCCCTGGATGTTGGAAGGGAAGATGTTGCGCGGTGACACCGGAACGCCATGGCGCAGGATCGCGCGCGCGAACATCTCGTTGGCGCTGGCCGAACCCGATCCGTTGACGTTGGCGAAACGGACGACGAAGTCGTTTACGCTGCTGATCGGCTTCTTGTCGGACATGATGATCCCGCTTGAGTCATTTCGATCAAATATTTCTGCATGTCCCAGGCTCCGGTGGGACAACGCTCGGCGCACAGCCCGCAATGCAGGCAGACATCCTCGTCCTTGACCATCACGCGTCCGGTCTTGAGGTCACTGGAGACGTAAAGGTCCTGGTCGGGGTGCAGCGACGGTGCCTTCAGGCGCTGGCGCAGATCGGCTTCCTCGCCATTCTCCGTGAAGGTGATGCAGTCCATCGGGCAGATGTCGACGCAGGCATCGCACTCGATGCAGAGCGAAGTCGAGAACACGGTCTGGACGTCGCAGTTCAGGCAGCGCTCGGCCTCGCCCAGCGCCAGCTTGACGTCGTAGCCAAGCTCGACCTCGGTGCGGATGTCCTTCAGCGCGATCACCTTGTCGCGATGCGGCACCTTGAAGCGCTTGTCGTTGGAGATGTCGTTGTCATAGCTCCATTCGTGGATGCCCATCTTCTGCGAGGAAACATTCACCTCCGGCAGCGGCCGTTCGGTGATGTCCTCGCCCGACAGCAGCTTGTGGATCGACAGCGCGGCGTCGTGGCCCTGGGCCACGGCCCAGATGATGTTCTTCGGACCGAACGCGGCGTCGCCGCCGAAGAAGACCTTGGGGTTGGTCGAGACGAAGGTCTTCGGATCGACCTTGGGCATATGCCATTTGTCGAACTCGATGCCGCAATCCTGCTCGATCCAGGGGAAGGCATTCTCCTGGCCGACCGCGACCAGCACGTCGTCGCATTCGATGGTCTGGTCCGGCTCGCCGGATGGAACGAGGTTGCGGCGACCCTTGGCGTCGTATTCGGCCTTCACTTTCTGGAAGGTGATGCCGGTGAGCTTGCCGCTGTCGTGGATGAAAGAAACCGGAACAAGGAAGTTGAGGATCGGGATGTCCTCGTGGATCGCATCCTCCTTCTCCCAGGGCGAGGCCTTCATCTCCTCGAAGCCGGAGCGCACGACGACCTTGACGTCCTCGCCGCCGAGCCGGCGCGCGGTGCGGCAGCAATCCATCGCAGTGTTGCCGCCGCCGAGCACGACCACGCGCTTGCCGATCTTGTCGGTGTGGCCGAACGACACCGAGGACAGCCAGTCGATGCCGATATGGACGTGGGCGGCAGCTTCCTTGCGGCCGGGAATGTCGAGCTCGCGGCCGCGCGGCGCGCCGGAGCCGACGAAGATCGCGTCATACTTCTCGGCGAGCAGCGCCTTCATGCTCTCGATGCGGTGGCCGCCCTTGAACTCGACGCCGAGACCCAGGATGTAGCCGGTCTCCTCGTCGATCACCGAGTTGGGCAGGCGGAATTTCGGGATCTGCGTGCGCATCATGCCGCCGGCTTCCGGATCGCCGTCGAACACGGTGCAGTGATAGCCGAGCGGCGCGAGGTCGCGCGCCACCGTCAGCGACGCGGGGCCGCCGCCGACGAATGCGACGCGCTTGCCGTTTTTCGCGGAGGGCTTCGGCAGGCGATGCGTAATGTCGTCCTTGAAGTCGGCAGCGACGCGCTTGAGGCGGCAGATCGCGACCGGCGTTTCCTCGACGCGTCCGCGGCGGCATGCCGGCTCGCATGGACGATCGCAGGTGCGTCCCAGAATTCCGGGAAACACGTTCGATTTCCAATTGATCATGTAGGCGTCGCTGTAGCGGCCTTGGGCGATCAGTCGGATGTATTCGGGAACGGGGGTGTGCGCAGGACAGGCCCATTGGCAATCGACCACTTTGTGAAAGTAGTCGGGGGCCGCGATATCGGTCGGTTTCATTCCTACCCTGTCCGCGCAGGCTCAAAGACCCGGCGGCCTCTTCTGAGCTTGGCGAACGCTTAACGCGCGTCGATCTGGTTTCTGAATGACGTCATTGGGTTAGCTTATTAGAACCGGTCCGAAGTACAACGGCAAATTTTCGCGCTTCCCCTCTTTCATGGGAGCTGCGCGCGCACAGCATTAACGGAAGCGCGCAGCAATGCGGCGGTGCAACATGTTGCGCTGCGCTGCTTCAGCCGCGCGCGATCTCGCTCTTCGCCAGATCCCACATCAGCGCGTAAGTGCCGACCGAGACCGGAAGCGGGAAGGGCGCTGCCGCAGGACCGGTGAAGCTTTCGGCGATGACCGCCGAGACCGCGCCGACACGGGTGCCGTCGATCAGCACGAACCAGTCGCGTGCACCTTCGTTGCGCATTGCCGGAATCTCAGGCGTCGCACCCGACAATTCCGGCTCGCTTTCGAGCAGATGCATCGAGATGATGCCGTCGTGTTTTTCCGGCGCCAGCCTTTCTTGCAGTGCGTCACGCCACGCCACGGCATTCTCCGGGGTCGGCCGCAGCCGCACCACGCCGAGCGCGGCGCCGCGCCCTGCTCCGTTGCTGATGGTGATCCGCGCGACGACGCGCAGCATGTCCTTGAACCGCGCCATGCTCTGCCGCGACCAGTCGGTCGGGTTGGCGAGCCGCGCCCGGTAGGCAGGGCTGTCGAGCACGTCGAGCGTCGCGGTCGAATACAGGCAGAGATATTTGGGATTGGCGGCGTGCGCGACATAGCGCCGCGCTTCGAGGAATCCCTCGATCGCAACGCGCTCTTCCAGATGCTCGCGATCGTACCAGCGGTTGAAATCGGCCTCATCGGCCGCGTCGATATTCATCGACGTCAGCAGCATGCCTTTCCCGGCGAGCGGCATTTTTCTTGTCCTGTTATCGTGCGGCCTTTGATGCGAGGTCTGCGATCGACTTCATGACCGCGTCCCGCACGCCGGCATCATAGAGCGAATGCCCGGCTTCTTCCACGATGCGAATCTCGGAACCCGGCCACGCCTTCGCCAGCGCCTGAGATGTCTCAGGAGGGCACAACAGGTCGTAGCGGCCCTGAACGATGATGCCGGGAATGCCATCGAGCTTGCCGGCGTTCCGCAACAGCTGGTCCTCCGTCATGAAGCTGTCGTGGACGAAATAATGCGCCTCCATGAACGGCGTCGCCGGCAATGTGCGCCACACGTTCAGCGACGCCAGGTCCAGCCGCGTCTTTGCCGCCTTGTGTTCCGACAACGCGCGTTCGGTGTCGTGCCAGGCGCGCGCCGCGGGCCCGTGCACGGCGGGATCGGTATCGAGGATGCGGCGATAGTAAGCTTCCACCGGCCGCTCGCGCTCCTCTAGCGGCAGTACGCTCAGAAAATCCTCGTAGAGCGCGGGATAGAATTGCGACAGGCGCGAGGTAAAGGCCGTCTCCACTTCCGCGCGCGTGCCGAGAAACGTCGCGCGCAGCGCAATGCCGCTGACGCGCCCGGGATGCGCCTGCGCATAAGCCAGCGCCAGCGTCGCGCCCCAGGAGCCGCCGACCACTATCCAGCGTTCGAAGCCGAATTTTTCGCGGATCTTCTCCATGTCCGCGATCAGGTGCGCCGTGGTGTTGTGCTGGCGCGATCCCTTGGGACGGCTGCGGCCGCAGCCGCGCTGGTCGAACAACACCGCGCAGAAGCGGTCGGGATCGAACAGCCGGCGATGATCGGGCTGGCAGCCGCTGCCGGGGCCGCCATGCAGATAGATGGCGGGAATGCCGTCGGCACGGCCGACGCTTTCGACATAGAGCTCGTGGCCCTCGCCGACATCGAGCATTTCGGAGGTCAGCGGCGCAAAGGGATCGGCGCGCCTGGCGGATGCGGCCGCGTCGGCGTCAGGCGCCATTCTCGGATTCCAAGGTGCCACCGGCAAAGTTGCGGTAGAGGAAGCGGTTGGTCTCGCCTTCGGCCTCGCGCTCGGCCTGCTTGAAGATGGTTTCGTGCAATGGCGACAGTGCGCAGGCGGGGTCGGTGTTGGCGGCATCGCCGGTCAGCGCAAAGGCCTGGCAGCGGCAGCCGCCGAAATCGATCTCGCGGAATTCGCAGGACTTGCACGGCTCCTTCATCCAGCCGGTGCCGCGATAGCGGTTGAAGGCCTCGGAGTTCTGCCAGATCCAGGCGATCGAATGGTTGGAGCGCACCGATTCGAAGTCGAGTCCGGTGATGCTTTCGGCGGCGTGGCAGGGCAGCACCTTGCCGGCGGGCGAGATGTTGAAGAACTGCCGGCCCCAGCCGCCCATGCACTTCTTCGGCCGCAGCGCGTAATAGTCGGGAACGACGTAGTCGATCGTCAGCCGCCCCTTCAGCCGCTCGCGCGCCTCTTCGACGATCCGGGTGCACTCGTCGAGTTGCGCCACTGTCGGCATCAGCGCGGCACGGTTCTTCAGCGCCCAGCCGTAATATTGCACGTTGGCGACCTCGAGCCGGTCGGCGTCTAGATCGACCGACATCTGGACGATGTCAGGGAGCTGATGCAGGTTCTGCCGGTGCATCACCGCATTGACGGTCAGCGGCAGATCCAGCTCGCGGGTCCATTTCGCCACTTCGAGCTTCTTGCGATGCCCGTTTTTATAACCGGCGACGCGATCGGCGAGGCCTTCTTCGACGCCCTGGAAAGAGATCTGGACGTGGCAGAGCCCGGCGTCCGCAAGCTCGCTCAGCCGCTCGCGCGTCAGCAGCACGGCCGAGGTGATGAGGTTGGTGTAGAGGCCGACGTCGCTCGCATGCTTGACCAGCTCGACGAGATCCTTGCGCGCCGTCGGCTCGCCGCCGGAGAAATGCACCTGCAGCACGCCGATCTCGGCAAGCTCGCTCAGGACCTTCTTCCATTCCCCGGTGGTCAGCTCCTTGCCCGAGCGGTCGAGCTCGACCGGATTCGAGCAATAGGGGCATTGCAGCGGGCAGCGATGGGTGATCTCGAGCAGCACCGCCAGCGGAATGCCGAAGGTTTCCGCCGTCGAGCGCTGCTTCTCCAGCACCGCGAGGCTGTCGCTGGCGTCGGGTGGAATTGCCGGGTTGCCGAGCACATCGCTCATGACGTCTTCTCCCGGGCCTCCGTGAGGAAGCCCTTGTCGGCGAGATCCTGCAGCATGACGATGACGTCGGCCAGGATCGCCTCGCGCGGTGCGGCATATTTCGCGGCCAGCTGATCGGCGATATCGCCGACATTGCGCTCGCCGTTGCAGAGCTGCAAGACCTCGACCGCAATCTCGTCCGGCGCCAGCACCCGTTCCGGGGCCAGGATCACCCAGACTTGTCGCGTCTCGTCGTATTTCAGCCTGGCGTGCCGCGGCAGCACCGGGCGGCTTGCCTCGCTGACGCTGATATTGCGCGGCCCGGCCATCGCTTTATCCCTTAACCCGCTTTGGGCACGAACGCGCCCGGCGGAATGTGGCCCTCGACATAGGCGTGCTGGAGCGCATCGAGCTGCACCCACAGCACGTTGGTCTTGAAGATCAGCGCATTGCAGACCTGCGCGCGCTGCTCCGGCGTCGTGGCATGCGCCTTGACGTAATCGAGCGCAAAGCCGGCATCGCGCGGCGCCTGGGTCAGGCGCCGCTTGAAGTAGCTCATGATATCGGGATTGACGAAGTCGTAGTGCTCCAGCATGCCGGAGATACGCTCCTCGTGCAGGTTCGGCGCGAACAATTCGGTCAGCGAGGACGCGATCGCCTCCAGCGGGCTCTTTTCGCGGCAGTAGTGGACATAGGCTTCGACCGCGAAGCGCGTCGCCGGCAAGATGCCCTCGGTCGATTCCACATAGGCCGTGTCGAGCCCGAGGCCTTCGGTCAGCTTCAGCCAGCGTTCGATGCCGCCCTCGCTGCCGACATCGCCGTCATGGTCCTCGATGCGGTGGCGCCATTCCAGCCGGGTGGCGCGGTCGCGGAAGCGCGAGATCACCACCGCGTCCTTGATCGGGATCGTGCTCTGGTAATAATAGCGGTTCAACGCCCAGGCCTGCACCTGGCCCTTGTTCAGCTTGCCGCCATGCAGCAGCCTATGGAACGGATGCAGGCTGTGATAGCGCGTCGCGCCGATATGGCGCAGCGTCGCCTCCAGCTCCTCGGCGCTAGTGAGCCTGATGTCCTTGCCGATCGAGAGCGCAGTCATTCCAGTCAGTGACGCGGCATTCACAGCACGATCTCCGTTCCGTCGGCGGGTATCTGCCAGCCCGCCCGCTCAGCAGACTTGCGCTCGGGCGAGCCAGGCAGCAGCGCCGGGTTCGAGTTATTGATATGCAGAAACATCTTCCTGTCGAGTGTGAGGTCGGCGAGCCGCGCGATCGCGCCGTCGTCGCCGGACATCGCGACATGACCCATGCTCTTGCCGGTCTTGTGGCCGAGCCCGGCCCTGATCATCTCGTCGTCCCGCCAGACCGTGCCGTCGAAGAACACCAGCGCAGCGCCGTCGATCTCGGCCTTGAGTGCGTCGGTCACCTCGGCGCAGGCGGCGATGAAGTAGAAGCACTTGCCGGTCGACTTGTCGGTGATCTTGAGCCCCAGCGTGTCGCCGTCGCCGCTCTGGCCGCCGGGATGTGCCTTGCCTTCCAGATACCACGCCGATTTGCCCGGCACCGCGAAGGGCAGCACCTCGAGCCCCGAGCGCGCGCCGTCCGGCAGCCGCGGCTCGAACGGCTCGCGGATAGCGATCGGCTGGCGCCTGACGTTCTTCTCGTTCAGCACGTTGAAGATGCTGTTGCTGTTCAGGATCGCCAGCACCTTCTCGTGCGCATAGACCGTGAAGGGCGAGCCCTCGCGCATCGACAGCAGGCCCGCGACCGCGTCCACTTCGCTGTTGGTCAGGATCACGCCCGCAATCGGCGTGTGGCGCAACGCGCCTGCCTTGGGATGCAGCTGCGGCGTGGCATTCAATTGCTGGCGGAGATCAGGGGAAGCGTTGATCAAAAACCAGTGCTCGCCATCGCCGCTGAAGGCGACCGAGGCCTGGGTTCGATGAAGCTCTTGGCCGTGGCTGCGCGCCGCCCGGCAGCCCTCGCAACCGCAATTCCATTGCGGAACTCCGCCGCCGGCCCCGGCGCCCAGGACGACGACGCGAAGCATGATCCGTCTCCTGGAGGCAATGTCGCGAGGTGGACCTCACGCCGACACAAATCCTGTCTTCCGGACATGCATCGTGACCGAAAGATCCACCTGCGCAGAACGCAGATCACCAACCGCTTACTTGCGGGTGGCGCTCACATACATGTTGATTTCCATGCCACAGGGCACTTCGACGATCTTGGGGGCTTTCCAGGCCATTTTGGCTCTCCATTTTCGAGATTTCGGACGTATCCGCCCGAGGCTAAGTTACTGCGAGCACAAAAGTTCGCCAGTGAAATTTTCCCGAGCAGGGCCATATTGCGCCGCGAAAAATGCGCGGGGAACAGTACTTTCTGGTGATGCGGCCCTGCGCCTGGCGCATTCGGTCGTGAACGCTGTCCTGATAAAGCAGTTGTGAGTGCAGTGCAGCTTTCAATCCGGTACAGGCGACTTTAGCTGGATCTCGTGATGCCCAAATATTTCTTCAACACCCGCATCGGCGACGAATTGATCGTGGATCCCGAGGGAGAGGATCTGCGCAATCCCGATCGCGCCTGGGAGGTCGCCCGCCAGATGATCCTGGAAGTGGTGAAATCGGAGGGCGCCCAGCCGGCCCTGATGGAGGCGGTGATCGAGGTCACCGACGTCGAAGGCGAGATCGTGCTCGAATTCCCCTTCACCGAGGCGCTCCTGGACATCCCGGACCAGTCTGCGACGCGGCATTAGCCACGGCTCTCTCCGCCGTCATTGCAATGACGGCGGTTGCGGCCATAGTCCGCACATCCCACCCCCTTCGCCGCTGCGAAATCCGCATGGCTTTGCCGCGTTCCCGGCGCTAAAAGACGGCGGTTACACGGAGTTCGCCATGCAAGATCTCTGGCGCCTTTCGGCCGCCGACCTCGTCACCCTCGTCAAAGCCAAAAAAGTCTCCGCCAGGGAGGCGGCCCAGGCCGGGCTCGCCCGGCTCGACGCCGTCAATCCCAGGCTCAACGCCGTGATCGACCACCGGCCGGACGACGTGCTCAAGCAGGCCGACGCCGTCGATGCCGCCATCGCGAGGGGGGAGGATCCCGGTGTGCTGGCCGGCGTGCCCGTCACCATCAAGGCCAATGTCGACCAGGAGGGCTTTGCCACCACCAACGGCCTGAAACTCCAGCGCGACCTGATCGCGCGCGAGGACAATCCCGTGGTCGCCAATTTCCGCAAAGCGGGCGCCGTTCTGCTGGGGCGCACCAATTGCCCAGCCTTCTCCTATCGCTGGTTCACAACCAATCTGGTCCATGGCGACACCAAGAACCCCCGCGATGCCTCGCTGACGCCGGGCGGCTCGTCCGGCGGCGCCGGCTCGGCGGTTGCGGCCGGCATCGGCCATATCGCCCATGGCACCGACATTGCCGGCTCGATCCGCTATCCCGCCTATGCCTGCGGCGTGCACGGCCTGCGCCCGACGCTGGGCCGGATTCCCGCCTTCAACCCGGCGCTGCCGGAGCGCCCGATCGGGCCGCAGATCATGGCGGTGTCGGGTCCGCTGGCGCGTACCGTCAACGACATCAGGATCTCGCTCGCCGCGATGTCGGCCCGCGACGCCCGCGACCCCTGGTTCGTGCCGGCGCCGCTGGAAGGCCCGGCGCGGCCGAAGCGCGCCGCGCTCTGCCTCAACCCGGACGGCCTTGCGACCACGCCTGAGGTGAAGGCCGCGGTGATTGACGCCGGCAAGCGCCTGGAGCGGGCGGGCTGGACCGTCGAGACAATCGAGAACACCCCGCCGATGCGCGAAGCGGTCGAGTGGCAGATTAAGCTCTGGCTCGGCGACGGCTACGAGGCGCAACTCGAAATGGCCGAGCGCGAGGGCGATCCCGGCGCGCTGGCGTGCCTGCGCGGCAACCGCAGCAGGGTGACGCCGATGGACCAGCCGAATTACGCCAAGGCGCTGACCCGAAGAGCCACGCTGACCCGCGACTGGATGGCGTTCTTCGAGACCTACGCGGTACTGTTGACGCCGGTCTCCGGCGAGCTGCCGTTCCCGGATCACCTCGACCGCAAGGACGACGAATCCTTCAAGCGCGTCTGGGAAGCGCAGCTGCCGCAGATCGCCATTCCCTTCATGGGGCTGCCGGGGTTGGTGGTCTCCACCGGCCTCGTCGGCAAGGCGCCGGTCGGCGTGCATATCGTGTCCGGCCGCTACCGCGAGGATCTCTGCCTCCTCGCCGGCGAAGCGATCGAGGCGGGCGGCGTGCCGCCGTCGCCGATCGATCCCGTGGGCTAGCGATGTCCGCGATCTACGACTTCAAGGCCAACTCACTTGCCGGCGACGAAGTCGCCATGCGCCGTTTCGAGGGACAGGTGCTGCTGATCGTCAACACTGCGAGCAAATGCGGCTTCACGCCGCAATATCGCGGCCTCGAGGATCTCTATCGCGACCTGTCGCCGCGCGGCTTCTCCGTGCTCGGCTTCCCCTGCAACCAGTTCGGCGCGCAGGAGCCGGGGCGGGCGAGCGAGATCCAGGCGTTCTGCTCGGCCAATTACGACGTCACCTTTCCCCTGTTCGAGAAGATCGACGTCAATGGAAGCAACGCGCACCCTTTGTACGAGTACCTGAAACGCCAGCAATCCGGCCTGCTCGGCGCCGCCATCAAATGGAATTTCACGAAATTCCTGGTGGACCGTGCCGGCAAGGTGATCGCGCGCTACGCGCCGACCGCCCGGCCCGAAGGATTGCGGCAGCAAATCGAGACCCTGTTATGAGCGAGACAATCATGAGCGACGAATTTCCCGACCGCCTGTCGGTCGATCCGAACAGCCCCTATTACAACGCGGACATCCTGGCGCGCGACGTCGGCATTCGCTTCAAGGGCGTCGAGAAGACCAATGTCGAGGAGTACTGCATCAGCGAAGGCTGGGTCCGCGTCACCGCCGGCAATGCCAAGGACCGCCACGGCAACCCGCTGACCATCAAGGTGCACGGGCCGGTGGAGCCGTATTTCAGGGACAAGAAGTAAAGTCCAACCGCCGTCATTGCGAGCGAAGCGAAGCAATCCAGAATCTTTCCGCGAGTGACAGTCTGGATTGCTTCGTCGCAAGAGCTCCTCGCAATGACGAAAATAACCATCGAAGGCTGAACCGCATGTCCGTCCGCATCGTCGACGTCCGCGAGATCACAAAACCGATCTCGTCCCCGATCCGCAACGCCTATATCGACTTCACCAAGATGACGACGAGCCTGGTGGCCGTCGTCACCGACGTCGTGCGCGACGGCAAGCGGGTCGTCGGCTACGGCTTCAACTCCAACGGCCGTTACGGGCAGGGCGGCCTGATCCGCGAGCGTTTCGCCTCGCGCATCCTGGAGGCCGATCCGAAGTCGCTGCTGAACGCGTCCGGCGACAATCTCGACCCCGACAGGGTCTGGGGCGCGATGATGACCAACGAGAAGCCGGGCGGCCATGGCGAGCGCTCGGTCGCGGTCGGCACCATCGACATGGCGGTGTGGGACGCGGTGGCGAAGATCGCCGGCAAGCCGCTGTTCCGCCTGCTCGCGGAGCGTCACGGCGTCAAAGCCAATCCGCGCGTGTTCGTCTACGCCGCCGGCGGCTATTACTATCCCGGCAAGGATCTCTCGATGCTGCGCGGCGAGATGCGCGGCTATCTCGACCGCGGCTACAACGTCGTCAAGATGAAGATCGGCGGCGCGCCGATCGAGGACGACCGCACCCGCATCGAGGCGGTGCTGAAGGAGATCGGCAAGGACGCGAAGCTCGCCGTCGACGCCAACGGCCGCTTCAATCTCGAAACCGGGATCGCCTACGCCAAGATGCTGCGCGACTATCCGTTGTTCTGGTACGAGGAAGTCGGCGACCCCCTCGACTACGCGCTGCAGGCCGCGCTCGCCGAATTCTATCCGGGCCCGATGGCAACTGGCGAAAACCTGTTCAGCCACCAGGACGCCCGCAATCTGATCCGCTACGGCGGCATGCGCCCCGACCGCGACTGGCTGCAGTTCGACTGCGCGCTGTCCTACGGCCTGTGCGAATACCAGCGCACGCTGGAGGTGCTGAAGACCCATGGCTGGTCGCCCAGCCGCTGCATCCCGCACGGCGGCCACCAGATGTCGCTCAACATCGCAGCAGGCCTTAGCTTGGGCGGCAACGAAAGCTATCCCGACCTGTTTCAGCCCTATGGCGGCTTCCCCGACGGCGTCCGCGTCGAGAACGGCCACATCACCATGCCTGATCTCCCGGGCATCGGCTTCGAAGGCAAGTCGGATCTCTACAAGGAGATGAAGGCGCTGGCGGAGTAACGTTGGGGGCGACTGCCGCGCCACATTCTCCGTCATTGCGAGCGTAGCGAAGCAATCCAGATTCTCTCCGCGGCGGAAGTCTGGATTGCTTCGTCGCAAGGGCTCCTCGCAATGACGTGCAATGAGAGTCCGCATATTTTTATCGCGCCGATCGCGGCCGTTGCTCGCAATCATCTCTTGGTTGTGATAGTCTTGAAGCTCTCTCAAATGAGGGTGATCATGAAGCAGCCTTGCGTGTACATGTTCGCCAATCGCCGCAATGGGACGATCTACACGGGCGTTACCTCCAATCCGCCGCGCCGCGCGTTCGAGCATCGCGAGGGTCTCGTGAAAGGCTTCTCCTCGAAGTACGGCTGCAAGCTCCTCGTCTGGTACGAGCTAAATGCCACCATGACCGACGCGATTACGCGCGAGAAGCAGATCAAGGCTGGCAGCCGGGCAAAGAAGCTTGCTCTGATAGAGAGCATCAATCCGGATTGGACGGATTTGTACGAGACGCTGATCTGACCTCGAGCCCGGGTGCCCGCCACATTCTCCGTCATTGCGAGCGAAGCGAAGCAATCCAGAGTCTTTCCGCGGCGACAGTCTGGATTGCTTCGTCGCAAGGGCTCCTCGCAATGACGACGGAGCGGGCGATATTGCTTGTGGGCGCCTGGGCCTGCGGCGGACAGCGGCCGGGATCGCGCGAGGGCACTCGTCATTGCGAGCGAAGCGAAGCAATCCAGAATCTTTCCGCGAAGCCAGTCTGGATTGCTTCGTCGCAAGTGCTCCTCGCAATGACGGTGTGGAGCGAGCGTCTACGACAGCCTCATATCCAGCAGCCGCCTGCCTTCGCCCTTCAGCAGCTTCTTCACCGCGCTCGACGCCACGACCTCGCCGTC
The DNA here is from genome assembly GCF_024519855.1 of Bradyrhizobium sp. Bra78. Classification (NCBI taxonomy): domain Bacteria; kingdom Pseudomonadati; phylum Pseudomonadota; class Alphaproteobacteria; order Hyphomicrobiales; family Nitrobacteraceae; genus Bradyrhizobium; species Bradyrhizobium sp. Bra78. The sequence goes on from NZ_JALJRE010000001.1 coordinate 345,174, forward strand.
ATTGGCGTACGCTTCGTGGTTCTTCTCGATGTCGTCGAGGCGGTAGAGATAGTTGACCATGACGCCGGCGGATTCCCGCAGGCCCTTCGGCGAGAGGTCGCCGAGCCAGTTGATGCGTTCGAGCCGCGCGCCGTTGCCGAGATGGAAGCGGGCGACGGAGTCGATCAGCTTGCCCTTCGGCGTGCGCGCCTTGAGGAAGTAGTGCGCCGCGAGCGGCTCGATCACGGCGCGGAGCAGCGCGGTCGTCTCGGGGTTCTCGAACCATTTGGGATCGTCGAGGCGCTTGAGCACCTCGCGGTCCTCGTCCGACAGCGGCATGTCCTTGTCCTGCTTCACCCATGACATGAAGCCCGGCACCGGCGACAGCGTCACGAAAGTGTCGAGCTTCGGCGTTTCGCGGCGCAGCTCCTCGACCACCTGCTTGATCAGGAAGCTGCCGAAGGAGATGCCGCCGAGGCCGCGCTGGGTGTTGGAGATCGAATAGAACACCGCGGTGCGCGCCTTCTCTATGGGAAGGTACTGGCGATCGACGGCAAGCAGCGGCGCGATTGCGCCCGGGATCGTCTCGGTCAGCGCCACCTCGACGAAGATCAGGGGCTCGTCGACCATCGCGGGATGGAAGAAGGCGTAGCAGCGGCGGTCGACCGGATCGAGGCGGCGGCGCAGATCGTCCCAGTCGCTGATCTCGTGCACGGCTTCATAGCGGATGATCTTTTCGAGGATGTTGGCCGGGGTCGACCAGTCGATCCTGCGCAGCACGAGAAACCCCCTGTTGAACCACGAAGAGAGAAGATGCGAGACGTCGCGATCGAGCGCGGCGAGATCGGTGTGCCCGTTCATCATGCCGAGCAGGTCGGCGCGCATGTTGACGAGGTCGCCGGTGCCGCCCGGCGCGCGGTTGAGGCGGCGGATCAGCTCCTGCCGGCGCGGCTCCGAGGCGAAGTGCAGGAAGCTCGCGTCCTCGTCACTGGGCTTGGTACGCCATGCCTCGATCGCCTTCGACAGACGCTCCCGATCCGGGCCGAAATCGCGCACCAGGGCGTCGAAGAAGGCACGGCGTCCCGTCGCATCCAACTCCTGGTAGATGTCGAGCACCTCACGCGCCATGGCGGTGCCCGAAGCTTCGCCCCGGCCCGACAGCAGCGCGCCGCACAGCTCGATCAGCCCGTCGGCATCCTGTTTGGTGTCCTGGCCGTCACCGCGGCGAAGCAGCGTGCGGCCGCGCTCGGAAATCGTTGCGAGCAGGTCGGAGAAGAAGGCGTTGGCCATCTGGGCTTTCGAATCCGGTTTGTGCGATGCGGTAAGCTTACACGGGATTTAGGCGGAAGCCGATCACAATCAAGCGGAGGAATTTGGCAACTTTAGCTGGGCCGTGCGTTTCGAGAATGCTGTCATGCCCAATCTTGACCGGTTCACCCATTTGGAGAACAAGGCGGCTGCCTCACCCGCCGTCATTGCGAGCGTAACGACGCAATCCAGGGTCTTTCCGCGGCAAAAGTCTGGATTGCTTCGCTACGCTCGCAATGACGGAGGTTGGGGACCTACCCCTTCCCCGCAAACTCCTTCGGCGTCCGCCCCGTCACCTGGCGGAACGCTGCCGAAAAGGCCGGCACGCTGGCATAACCGAGCTGGGTCGCGAGCTGCTTCACCGATACACCGGCATCCGTCGACAGCCGGTGGATCGCCGCCGCGATGCGGGCGCGCTGGCACCAGCTCTTGAAGCTCAGCTGCGTCTGCGTCGAGAACAGCCGCGACAGCGTGCGGGCGGAGGTTCCGACCTCGCGCGCCAGCGTGTCGATGTCGTGCAGGCCGGTGGGATCGTCGAGCACGATCATCGCCGCGCGCCGGCAGCGCGGCTCGTGCGGCAGCGGCACGAAGGTCGCGGAATCCTCGGCCTGATGCAGTTCCAGCATCACCAGGCGCACCAGCAATTCGGTGCGTTCTTCCGTATTGCGCGCGTCGAACAGCGCCAGGATCGCCTGGTTCAGCAGCGGCGACACCCGCACCACGAACTCCTTCGTGAGTCCCTCATGGCGCTTCTGGCGCTTCAGCCAGGGCAGGTCGAAATACAGCGTGCGCATCTCGATGTCGGCGAGCAGATCGATGGCGTGCTGGAGCCCGGCCGGCACCCACACCGCGCGGTCCGGCGGCACCAGCCAGCGGCCCCCGGGCGTCGTCACCTGCATCGTGCCCTTGGCGGCATAGATCAGCTGTGCCTCGCGGTGCATGTGCGGATCGATCCGCATGCCCTTGGGATAGTCGCGGGCGACCAGATGCACGCCCGCCGGCGAGCGGTGGTTGCTCCGGACCTCCCGGAGGATTGGCGTTTCGACGACAGTCATTGGCAGCATCCCGTCATGGGGTCGACATATAACTCATTTCGGAGCAGGAGAGGATTCGCATGAACAGCCCCAGCCGGGTGATCAGCTTCGTCAACGCAGGCCATTTCATCGACCATTATGCGATGCTGATCTTCGCCGCCGCCGTGATCATCATGGGGCCGGCGCTCGGCATGGCCTATTCGGAACTGCTGCCCTACGCGACGCCCGGCTTCGTCGCCTTCGGCGCCGGCTCGCTGCTGACCGGCTGGCTCGGGGACCGCTGGAGCCGCCGCCACATGATGCTGATCTTCTTCGTCGGCATCGGCTTGTCCATGATCTCGGTCGGCTTGGTGCAGACGCAGGCGCAACTCGGCGCGGCGCTGCTCGCCATCGGCATTTTTGCCTCCATCTATCATCCGGTCGGCACCGCGATGATCGTGTCCTACGCCGACAAGCTCGGCCGCGAGATGGGATTGAACGGCGTCTGGGGCAATCTCGGCGTTGCTTCCTCCGCACTCGTCACCGGCGTGATCGGCCAGTATCTCGGCTGGCGTTTCGCCTTCATCGTCCCCGGCATCGTCACCATCCTGATCGGTATCGCGTTCGCGATGACGGTCGTGCATGAGGATCGCAAGGGCTCCAGGCAGGCGGCAGCTCAGGCGCGCGTGGCCAAGCAGGACATGTGGCGCGTGATCCTCGCGCTGCTGATCGTCGTGATCGCGATCTCGACGACGTTCAATGCCGTCACCGTCGCGCTGCCAAAGCTGTTCGCGGAGCGGCTTGCGGATCTGACCAAAAGTCCGGCGCTGCTCGGCGTCATCGCGGCCTGCGTCTACGTGTTCGGCGCGATGACGCAGTACACGATCGGCCGGCTGCTCGACCGCTACTCGCTGAAGACGGTGGCGCTGCCGCTGTCCTTCATGCTGGCGCCGTTCCTGTATCTCGCGGCGAGCCTGAACAATCTGCCGCTGATCCTGGTTTCGATCGGCATCGTCATGGGCGCGTTCGGGCAGGTCACGGTGAACGATGCAATGGTCGGCAAATACACCAGCGAGGAATGGCGCTCGCGCGCCTACGCCGTGCGCTATTTCATCGGCTTCACCGCCGCCGGCGCCTCGGTCGGCCTGGTCGCCTGGCTCTACGAGCAGGGCGGCTTCGTCACCATGCTGCATGCCTTTGCCGGTCTCTGCCTGCTGGCGATCGCGGCGGCGATCATCCTCCCGCGCGAGATCAGGACGCCGCAGGCGGCGTGATCTCGTCATTGCGAGCGTAGCGAAGCAATCCAGACTGTCTCCGCGGAAGGACTCTGGATTGCTTCGCGGAGCCTGTCATCGGGCCGCGCGTTCGCGCGGACCCGTTGGCTCGCAATCACGGAGAAGCTCGCAATGGCGGGGAGACGGCGTGCGTTGCGCCACGTCACGTATGCCGCCGATGATGCCAGTATGCCGGTGTTTTGCCCGACGGAGCAAGTAATTTCGGTAAGACCGAAATTTTCAAGCTTTTTCAACCCCGTCTCTACTGTGCATGGGGTTGTTTTCGACTTTTCTGTTGGAGGGAACTCCCTCTGCCTCCCGCGGGTTCTGTCCCTGTCGCCGCCGGCACCTCGTCGCGGCGAATGAAGGGGGAAAGACACCTGCATGCAGTGGCGCCTGTTCCGACCGGTCGGTCTTGTCCCCGCGGCGCTTGTCCTCACCACCATTGCGGCCAGTGCCGAGGGCGGCAAATCCGCCGGCCCGTCCGAATTCCTGCTGGTGGCGCAGATCGTGCTGCTGATCGCGGTCGGCCGCGGCCTTGGCGAGATCATGCAGCGCATCGGCCAGCCCTCGGTGATCGGCGAATTGCTCGCCGGCATCATCCTCGGGCCGTCGCTGTTCGGCTGGATCTGGCCGGAGGCGCAGCACGCGATCTTTCCCAAGACGCCCGAGCAGAAGGCGATGATCGACGGCATCGCCCAGTTCGGCATCCTGCTGCTGTTGCTGCTCACCGGCATGGAGACCGACCTGAAGCTGGTCAGGAAGGTCGGCAAGGCGGCGATCGCGATCTCGATCGCCGGCATCCTCGTGCCCTTTGCCTGCGGCTTCGCGCTGGGCGAGTTCCTGCCCGATGCGCTGCTGCCCCAACCGGAGCAGCGCCTGGTGGCCTCGCTGTTCATGGGCACGGCGCTGTCGATCTCCTCGGTGAAGATCGTCGCCGTGGTCGTGCGAGAGATGAACTTCATGCGCCGCAATGTCGGCCAGATCATCGTCGCTACCGCCGTGATCGACGACACCATCGGCTGGATCATCATCGCGGTCATCTTCAGCCTGGCCTCGCACGGGGCGCTGGATATCGCCTCGGTGGCGAAAGCCGTGCTGGGCACGCTCGCCTTCCTCGCCATCAGCTTCACCATCGGCCGCAGGCTGGTGTTCCAGCTGATCCGCTGGGCCAACGACAACCTCGTCAGCACGGCGCCTGTCATCACCGTGATCCTGCTGCTGATGAGCGGCATGGCGCTGATCACGCACCTGATCGGCGTCCACACCGTGCTCGGCGCCTTCGTCGCCGGCATTCTGGTCGGCGAATCCCCGATCCTGACGCGGCAGATCGACGAGCGCCTGCGCGGATTGATCTCGAGCTTCTTCATGCCGGTGTTCTTCGGCCTTGCCGGGCTCAGCGCCGATCTCTCGGTGCTGCGCGACCCCAATCTGCTGATGCTCACCGGCCTGCTGGTCGTGATCGCCAGCGTCGGCAAGTTCGGCGGCGCCTTCGTCGGCGGCACCTTGGGGGGCCTGAGCACCAGGGAATCGCTGGCGCTGGCGAGCGGGATGAACGCGCGCGGCTCGACCGAGGTCATCATCGCGACCATTGGCCTCTCCATCGGCGTGCTCAGCCAGAACCTGTTCACGATGATCGTGACCATGGCGATCGTGACCACGATGGCGATGCCGCCGATGCTGCGCGCCGCGCTGGCAAAGCTGCCGATGAACAAGGAGGAGAAGGAACGGCTGGAGCGGGAAGAATTCGAGAAGCGCGGCTTCGTCGCCAATCTCGAGCGTCCCCTGCTGGCGGTGGACGAGAGCGTCAACGCCACCTTCGCAGCCCACATCGCCGGCCTGATCGCCGGCATGCGCGGCCTGCCGATCACGGTGCTGCATGTCGGCCAGCGCGCCAAGGATCAGGAGAAGGCCCGCGGCGAGGAGAAGAGCCACGAGGTCGTGGTGAAGAAGGCCGCCGACACCGTCTCCGCAAATGGCGACGGCGATGCCGGCAGCGTCGATGTCACGACCCGGGTTCGCAAGTCCGGGCTCGGCGAGGCGATCGGCGACGAGGCGAAAAAGGGCTTCGATCTCCTGGTCGTCGGCGTCGACAGGGTCACCGCGACCAACGAGCGCTTCGATCGCAAGATCGAGGACATCGCGGCGGAGTTCGAGGGGGCGCTCGCGATCGTGGCGGCCAAGGGCAAGCACCTGAAGCAACCGATGCCCGACGCTCTCAACATCCTCGTCCCGGTCTCGGGCAGCGGCGTCTCCAAGCGCGGCGCCGAGGTCGCGGTCGCGCTGGCGCAGGCCGGATCAGGCTCGCTCCGCGTGATCTACGTGGCGACGACGCGGGACAAGGGCGCGCAGCGCGGCGCGTCCCGCGGGCTGAGCCAGGAGGAGGGAATCCTGAAAGACACCAGCGACCTCGCCGCCCGCTACGACGTCGACATCACCACGACGTTGCGCGTGAACAGGGCACCGGAAGCCGCGATCCTGCGCGAGATCGACACAACGGATATCGATCTCGTGGTGATGGGCGTCGATCGCATCCAGGGCGACCATCTCTCATTCGGCGGCGTCGCCGACGCCGTGCTGCGGCAGTCGAAGGTCTCGGTGCTGCTGGTCTCGAGCGGCGAGGCGCGGCGATCGCCGGCGGAGAGTGCCTAGGACTTCACCTCCGCGGCCGGTTGTGCCACCTGCGTCTTTGCCACCTTCTTCGACGCGCGCCAGTTCTCGAAGCGCTGCACCACCACGAAGAAGGCCGGCACGAACAGCACCGCGAGGCAGGTCGAGGCCAGCATGCCCGAGAACACCGTGATGCCGATCGATTTGCGGGCGCTGGCGCCGGCACCGGTCGCGATCACCAGCGGCACCACGCCGAGGATGAAGGCGAACGACGTCATCAGGATCGGGCGGAAGCGGGCGCGGGCCGCCTCGATCGCGGCTTCCAGCACCGGCTTGCCGTCGCGGCCGTGCAGCTCTAGGCCCACCTCCACGATCAGGATGGCGTTCTTGGCCGAGAGCGCGATCAGCAGGATCAGGCCGATCTGGCAATAGAGGTTGTTGTCGATCTTCAGGCCGTTGAGGATCAGCATGGGTCCGATCAGCGACAGCGGCACGGCGAGGATCACCGAGATCGGCGCGTACCAGCTCTCGTACTGGCCGGCGAGCACGAGATAGACCAGCAGCATGGCGAGGCCGAACACCCAGTAGATCTGGTTCGAGACCGCCTTCTCCTGATAGGACATCGCGGTCCATTCGTAGCCGGTGCCCGGCGGCAGCGTCTTGTCCGCGATCTCTTCCATCAGCTTCAGCGACTGGCCGGACGAATAGCCCTGCGCCGGCAGGCCGATGACGGTCGAGGAGGGATAGAGATTGTAGAGGCTGATCAGCGACGGACCGGTGGCCGGCGTGATCGTGGCGACGGTGCCGATCGGGATCATGTCGCCGTTCGAGTTGCGTACCTGCATGTTGGCGATGTCGCGCTCGGTGACGCGGAAGGCGGGATCGGCCTGGGTGTAGACCTGGAATACGCGGCCGAACTTGTTGAACTGGTTGACGTAGGACGAGCCGAGATAGGTCGACAGCGCCGCGAACACCTGATCGGTGGTGACGTGCAGGGTCTGGGTCTTGATGCGGTCGATCTCGACGTTGAATTGCGGCACCGACGAGCGGAACGAGGACTGCACGCGCTGCAGCGCGCTCTGGCTCTGTCCGTTGGAGACCATCGCGCCGGTGATCGCTTGCAGCTTGGCGAAATCACTGTTGCCGTCGCGCAGCTCGACCTGCATCGAGAAGCCGGCGGCGTTGCCGATGCCCTGGATCGGCGGCGGCGGCAGCACCAGCGTGCGCGCCTCCATGATGGCCGCGAGCTTGTCGTTCAGCCCGTACACCAGCGAGCGCAGATCCTCGCCCGGTCCCTTGCGCGCCTCCCAGTCCTTCAGGATGATGTAGGCGACGCCGGCATTGGCAAGGCTGGCGCTGTTGTCGAGCGCGGAGATGCCGGCGATGGTGATGACCTGCTGGACTCCGGGCGCCTCCTTGATCAGCTCGCTCGCTCTGTCGAGCACCTTCTGGGTCCGCTCCAGCGCGGCGCCGTCGGGCAGCTGCACGGCGGCGATCAGATAGCCCTGGTCCTCGATCGGCAGGAAGCCGGTCGGCACCCGCGACAGGCCGTAGCCGCCGATTACGATCAGCACCAGCGCGAACGCGACCGAGATCGTGCTGTTCCTGCACAGCACGCCAATGAGCCGCGTGTAACCCCGCTCGACGCGGTTATAGACCGCGTTGAAGCCGCGGTAGAAGAAGTTGCGCCGCTCCGGCGGCACCGTAGGCCGCAGCCACAGCGCGCATTGCGTCGGCTTCAGCGTGGCCGCGTTGATGGCAGACAAAAGCGCGGTTGCGGCGATCACCAGCGCGAATTGCGAATAGATGCGCCCCGTCAGGCCGGCGAGGAACGAGGCCGGCAGGAACACCGAGATCAGCACCAGCGTGATGCCGACGATCGGCGCGAACAGCTGGTCCATCGCCTTGATCGCGGCGTCGTGGCCGTTCATGCCCTGCTCGATGTTGTGAGCGGCGCCTTCCACCACGACGATGGCGTCGTCGACGACGATGCCGATCGCCAGCACGATCGCGAACAGCGTCGACATGTTGATGGTGAAGCCGAGCGCCGCCATCGCGGCGAATGCGCCGATGATGGTGACCGGCACCGTGGTTGCCGGCACCAGCATGGCACGCCAGTCCTGCAGGAACACCAGGATCACGACCAGCACCAGGAGGCCGGCCTCGATCAGCGTCATGTAGACCTCGTGCACCGAGGCCTGCACGAACTTCGTGGTGTCGAACGGCGTATCGTACTTCATGCCTTGCGGGAACGCCTTTGCGAGCTCCGCCATCTTCTTTTCGACGGCCTGCTCGACCTGGAGTGCGTTGGCGCCCGGCGACTGGAACACGCCGATGCCGGTGGCGGGCTGCTTGTTCAGCGAGAAGATCTGGCTGTAGGTCTGCGCGCCGAGCTCGACCCAGCCGACGTCGCGCACCCGCGTGACGTCGCCGCTGGTGCCCGACTTCACGATGATGTTCTCGAACTCGCTGGTGTCGTCGAGCCGGCCGTTCACATTGAGCGTGTACTGGAACGCCTGGCCCGGCGGCGTCGGCGGCGCGCCGACCTGGCCGGCGGCGACCTGCTGGCTCTGCTGCTGGATCGCCTGGATGACGTCCTGCGGCACGAGGCCCCGGACCTGCAGCTTGTTCGGATCGAGCCACACCCGCATCGAATACTGGCCCGCGCCGAACACCGTGACGTTGCCGACGCCGGGCAGGCGGGAGAGCTCGTCGCGGATGTTGATGGTGGCGTAGTTGCTCAAGTAAAGGCTGTCGAACCTGGAGTCCGGCGAGGTCAGGGTCACGAACAGCAGGATCGAGGTCGACCGTTTCTGCACGGTGACGCCTTGATTCTGCACCGAGGTCGGTAGTTGCGACAGCGCGCTGGAGACGCGGTTCTGCACCAGCACCTGCGCGAAGTTGAGGTCGGTGCCGATCTTGAAGGTCACCGTCAGCGTGTAGGTGCCGTCGGAGCCGCTGTAGGACTGCATGTAAAGCATGTCCTCGACGCCGTTGACCTGCTGCTCGATCGGCAAGGCAACCGTGTCGATCACGGTCTTGGCGCTGGCGCCGGGATAGCGCGTCGTCACCTGCACGGTCGGCGGCACGACGTCGGGATATTGCGCGACGGCGAGATTGAACAGCGCGACGCCGCCGATCAGGATCATCAGCAGCGCGATGACGTTCGAGAGGACCGGCCGCTCGATGAAGAACTTTGAGATCATGGCTGGCGCTCCCTACTTGGCAGACGCCTGCGGCTGCTCGATCTTCGTCACCTGCGGGTCGATCTTCTGGCCCGGGATAACCCGCAGCAACCCTGCGATCACGACGCTGTCGTCGGGTTTGAGGCCGCTTTCGATCACGCGCAGGCCGTTGTCGACGGGGCCGATCTGGACCTTGCGCTGCTCGACGATGTTGTCGCTGCCAACGACGAGGAGATAGCGGCCGCCCTGGTCGCTGCCGAGTGCGGTGTCGGGAACGAGCAGGGCGTCCTTCTCCTGGGTGAACGGCACGCGGACGCGGACGAAATAGCCGGGCAGCAGCACCCGCTTGTCGTTGGGCACGAGGCCGCGCACCGCGAGCGTGCCGGTCGACTGGGTGAGGGTCGGCGCGACGTAGTCGAGCTTGCCCTCATGTGGATAGCCGGCTTCGGTCTGCAGGCCGACTTGAATCGGGAATTGCTTCATGTCGGCGGCGGTCAATCCGCGTCGGGCGGCCTCGGCGCGGATGCGCAGCACGTCTTGCTCGTTGACGGTGAAGTTCACATAGATCGGGTCCATCGCAACGATGGAGGCGAGCTGGGTCGGGGAGGAGACGCCGACGAGCTCGCCGACCGAGACCATGTGAGCGCTGACGATGCCATCGAAAGGCGCGGTCACGTTGGTGTAGCCGTAGTTTACCTGGGCGAGCCTGGTGTTGGCCTGGGCCTGCTGGAGATTGGCCTGCGCGTTGTCGCGGGTGGATGTCGAGGTATCGAGCGTGGCCTGCGACACCGCCTGGCGCTGCACCAGATCGCTTTGTCGCTTGAAATCGGCTTCGGCCTGCCGGACCGAGGCCTGCGCGCCGGCCTCGGCCGCCTGCGCCTGCTCGAGCTTGACCTTGTAAGTCTCCGGCTCGATGGTGAACAGCTGGGTGCCCTGCTTGACGAAGGTGCCGTCCTGATAGTCGATCGATTGCAGGAAGCCCTGCACGCGCGCGACGAGATCGACGCTCTTGATCGGCGCGGTGTTGCCGGTGGCCTCGACATAGCGCGTCACCGGGCGTTGCACCGGCGTTGCGACGTCCACCTTGGGCGGTGGCGGGGCCACGAAGCTGTTCTTCTCCTCGCAGCCGGCAAGCGCCGCCAAGGCCATCGCGGCGGCGAGCGCCCGCCCGACACCTCTCCACGCTCCGTTGCGCCGTGCGGGAGATGCGGGATTCGCGCAGGTCATTCGGTGGCCCCCGATTATTGTCTGTCGGTGCGGCAGGCTATCAACAAATGTCCTGCCGTGGAACACCATAGCCATGGCGGTCAGCGGCCTTGCACTGCAAACAGCGCTGTGGCCTTTGACAGTTTTGTCACGACAAACCGCTTTTCATCGTGCGCACGATCGACCAGAATTGTGTCAAAGGCCGAGCGACGGCGCGCGGCGCGGTCGGGACGAAGAAGAGAAGAAAAAGAAGAGACTCAGAAGAAACGAAGAAGAAAAGGTCAGGAGATTATGGCATGCCAAGGTCGCTCCCGTCGGCTCTCGCCGGCCTCGTTCTCGCAGCGTTGGTCGCCATGCCTGCGCTAGCGGACGGTTTGAAGGAGGAGATCGCGCCGACCGGCAGGCTCCGGGTCGCGATTGCGATCAGCCCGGCGGGCGGAGCGTTCTGGTCGACCAAGACCGAAGCCGGCTATGCCGGCGTCCCCGTCGATCTCGGCCGGGAGATGGCGGCCCAGCTCGGCGTCGCCGTCGAATATGTCGTGCACCAGAATTCCGGTCAGATCACCGATGCGGCGTCGAAGGGGACCTGGGACGTCACCTGGCTCCCCAAGGATCCCGAGCGCGAGACCATGATGATGTTTGGCCCGGTCTACGAGGTTGCGGACGCCACCTACATCGTCAAGGCCGGTTCGAGCGTTACCAACTTTGCCACGCTCGACCAGGCGGGCATCAAGGTCGCGGCCGTCAACGCCACCACCACCATGCGTGGCGCGATCGCGCATTTGAAGAATGCGAAAGTTACGGGCTATCAGACCTATGACGAGATCTTCGGTCTCCTGAAGAGCGGCGAGATCGATGCCTTCGCCCTGTCGCGCGACCAGCTCAACAAGATGGCGCAGAAGATTCCCGGCACACGGGTGCTGGACGAGACGTTCAAGAAGACGGTGACGGCCGTCGCCGTGCCGCTCGGCCATCCGCAGGCGCTGAGCTTCGTCACCAGGTTCATGAACGAGGCGACGACGAACGGCACCTTGCGCAAGGCCTATGACAATAACGGCCTGAAGGACGCGCCGATCCGCATCGAGTAGGGCAGCAGCCTCGGGTAAAGCGCCCATATCGAAAAAAATGTCTGAACAACTGCGCAAAGTGTCTCTTGCGTCAAACTGACACAGCTCTGTCATCGCGCGCCATTAACGTCCCGAGGGTCGGTGTCAATCTTTCGGGGCAACACAACAATGAAATCCAGATTTCTGACGACGGCCGCGATTTTCGCGGCCGCGACTGCACTCGCGTGCGCCATGCCGGTGCTCGCGGGCGATTTCGGTCGGGACCGGGATCATGATCATGACCAGGATCATCATCGCCATCCACATGGCATCCACACCGAGACGCCGATCAAGCATCTCGTGATCATCTTCAACGAGAACCGCTCGTTCGACCACTACTTCGCGACCTATCCGAACGCGGCCAATCCGTCCGGTTCGATTCCCTTCGCGCCGAAGCCGCATACGCCGAAGGTCAACAACCTCGTCACGGCGAACCTGCTGGTCAACAACCCCAACAACAGCCCGGCCAACGGCACCGCCGCGACGGATCCGTTCCGCCTCGACCGCACCCAGGCCAATACGCGCTCGCAGAACCATTCCTACACGCCCGAGCAGCAGGCCGTGGACAACGGCAAGGAAGACCTATTCCCGAAATTCACCGGTCGCGGCACCGCCGGCGGCGCCGGCGCCTTCGGCACCAACGGCCAGGTGATGGGCTATTTCGACGGCAACACCATCACCGCCCTCTGGAACTACGCCCAGCACTTCTCGATGAGCGACAATGCCTGGACCGACACCTTCGGCCCGTCGACGCCGGGCATGCTCGAAGTGATCTCCGGTCAGACCAACGGCGTGCAGAACATCGTCGGCACGTCAGCGTCGATCGCCGACGGCCAGGGCGGCCTGACGCTGATCGGCGACACCGATCCGGGCAACGATCCCTGCTCGAGCAAGACCAGCACGATCCTGATGGACGGCAAGAACATCGGCGACCTGCTCAATGCCGAGCACATCAGCTGGGGCAGCTTCATGGGCGGCTTCGACCTGACGCTCAAGAACGCCAATGGCACCACCGGTTGCGGCCGAAGCACGTTCTCCAGCAACGTCAACGGCAGCATCGTCGACTACATTCCGCACCACGCCTGGTTCCAGTACTACAAGTCGACCGCCAATCCGAACCATGCGCGGCCAAGCTCCGTGCGTGCGATCGGCCACACCCATGACTTCAACGGCAACGTCGATCCGGCCAACCACGGCTACGATCTCGAGGACTTCTACGCTGCGGTGAAGGCCGGCAATTTCCCGGCCGTGTCATACATCAAGATGCCGGCCTTCCAGGACGGTCATGCCGGCAACTCCGATCCGCTCGACGAGCAGGTCGGCAATGTCGAACTGATCAATTTCCTGCAGAGGCAGCCGGAATGGCGCGAGACCGCGGTCATCATCACTTATGACGATTCCGACGGCTGGTACGACCATCAATACGTCGCGCCGAAGAGCGCGTCCTACGACCCGACGGCCGATCAGGTCAACGGTCCGGGCCTGTGCGGCCTGGGTGCGCAGAAGCAGCCGGCACCGAAGGGCCTTGGCGGCAAACCGGTGAACGGCCGCTGCGGTCCGGGTACGCGCATTCCCTTCATCGTGGTCTCGCCCTATGCGAGGTCGAATTTCGTCAGCCACACCTACATCTCCCAGGCCTCCGTGGTGCGGTTCATCGAGGACAATTGGCTGCATGGCCAGCGTCTCGGCGGCGGCTCGTTCGACGCCAGCTCTGGCTCGATCGTGGACCTGTTCGACTTCGATCATGATCACAGCCATGACCTCCGGACGGATGCGCTGTTCCTCGACCCGACCTCGGGCACGGTGATCACCAGCCCGCCAGACGAGCACCATCATTACTAGTCCAACGGGACGCTTTATGAACAGCCGCACCATGTGGCTTCTCGGCGCCGGCCTGCTCTGTCTGGCCGGCGCCGTCTTTGCTGTCGAGACGCAAGGATTCGCGGAGGCGATTCCTGCCGGCGCGAATCCCAACCCGGTCCGCCTCATGCGCCCGCCGGTCGCGCCGTTGTCGGCGATGGCACAGCTTGGCAAGGAGATCTTCTACGACGCCTCGCTGTCCTCGTCAGGCGCGCTGTCATGCGCCTCCTGCCACAGCCCGGATCACGCCTACGGTCCGCCCAATGACGGACCAGTCATGCTCGGCGGCGCGGCCCTGTCGCGGCAGGGCGCGCGCGCGGTGCCGTCGTTGACCTATCTCGATCGCCATCCGAATTTCAGCATCGGCCCCGACAAGGGCGATGACGACAACGTCATCGATCTCGCGCAGATGGCAGCAATCGGCCAGCAGGCGGCGCGCACGACGAAAACCGCGGGCGGCACCGGCGCGTCCGCGAACATCGTGCCGCAAGGCGGCCTGTTCTGGGACGGTCGCGCCGACACGCTGCAGGATCAGGCGCTGTTTCCGCTGCTCGACCGCAACGAGATGGACGGCGGCAGCGCCGAGATCGTCGCCGACAAGCTGCGCCATGCGTCTTATGTGCAGCGCTTCGTCGAGCTGTTCGGAGCGGGTGTGCTCAAAAATCAGCGACTCCTGATCGCGGAGGCGATGTTTGCGGTGGCGCGCTATCAGGTGGAGGAGCCGAACTTCCATCCTTACACCAGCAAGTACGATCATTGGCTCGAGGGCAAGGCGCGGCTGTCCGAGAGCGAGCTGCGCGGCCTGCAATTGTTCAACGACCCCGACAAGGCCAATTGTGCCGGCTGCCATACCTCGGCGCCGACGCGCGACGGACTGCCGCCGCTGTTCACGGATCACCAGTACGAGGCGCTCGGCGCGCCGCGCAATGCCGCGCTCGCGGGCAATCGCGATCCCGATTACTTCGACCTGGGCGTCTGCGGTCCGCATCGCACGGACATTGCCGAGCAGACGCAGTATTGCGGCATGTTCCTGACGCCGACGCTGCGCAACACGGCCACGCGCCACGCCTTCTTCCACAACGGTGTCTTCCATACCCTCGAGCAGGTGCTCGACTTCTATAATTTCCGCGACACAAATCCGGAGAAAGTCTTTCCGCGCGCGGCCGAGGGCACGGTTCAGAAGTACAACGATCTGCCGCAAAAATATCACGCCAATGTCGATGTCACCGATCCGCCGTTCGACCGTCACCCCGGCGACAAGCCGGCGATGACGGAGCAGGACGAAGCCGACATCATCGCGTTCCTGAAGACGCTGACGGACGGCAACAAGCCGGAGAACTAGGCCGCGGACTCATTAAGACGCAGCCGTAGCCTGATTGACGCAAGTTGAACGAAGGCGAGGTAGTTTTCGGCCAGCCTGTCGCAGCGCGTCGCCACCCGACGACATTGTTTGATCTTGTTGAAGAACCGCTCGACACGGTTGCTCTCTAATCCAGTCGGCGTCATAGCCACGGTCGGCAAGCAGTATTGACCCGGATTTAAGGCGAGACAGCAGTTTTCCGGCAAGCCGAACGTCGTGGGCCTCGCCGGGGCTCAGCGCCAGCCGTACCGGTGGACCATTGCTATCGACTACAGCATGAATTTTGCTCGTCAAGCCGCCGCGTGATCTTCCCATCGATTGGCGCTGGTTACTTGTGACGCACGCTCCATGCTGATGCACGCGGACAATGGAGGTGTCGATCATCTGAACAGCGTCATCATGGGCAGAAGCAAGTACGTCCATGATGCGGCCCCAGACACCAGTCCGCCGCCAGCGTACGAAGCGGTTGTAACACGTGGTGTATGGCCCCAACGCTTCGGGCAGATCACGCCATGGTGCTCCGAATCGCAGGACCCAGAAGATGCCATTAAGAATACGACGGTCGCTTACCCCAGGAACGCCGCGCGGCTTGTTCGGCAGCATCGGCTTGATGGCAACCCATTCATAGTCGGCGAGTTCGTAGCGCATGATTCGAGCTCCCCAATTTGGGAGTTTGAATCACAGGGGTCCAGCCGAACGCAATGCCACTCACCTAACCCGGTTCGGGGCTCTTGTGACAGAAGCGCACATCAATTAGCCGGCAAACCACCGCCGCATCCGTCGAAAACGACCCAGAATGGACAGGGGCCTCAGTGTCGATCTATCGGACGCTACTCGATGACTCGGTCTGCGCGCTTCAGCAGCTCTTCGGGGATGGCTACGCCGATCGCATGCGCAGTCTTCAGATTCACCACGAACTCGCGCCGTGTAATCGTTTCGATCGGAATCATGCCCGCAGCGGTGCCCTTCAGGATTTTGTCTGCCAGCACCGGCATGCGGGGCCACGTATCGAGGACACTAGTGCCGTAGGCAATCAATCCCCCGGTGCTGGATTGGCCTCCAGGAAAAATCGACGGCATGCGCCGCGCACTCGCGGCCTCCGCGACGATCTTGCCGTCGCGCAGCGGCATCGGAACCTCCAGCACCAGTAGGGCCTCGGCACCGTTCTTGAGCATATCGTCCAGCGCGGCCGCATAATCGGGGGTGGGTCCTCCGGCAACCTTTCGGACGATGGGCTCGATGCCGAGCTTGCGCGCGGCCGCAGAATTGGCGCGATCGATCGGAGCAAGCCCGCTCGCATCTGCGCCCGGGATCGTGTCGTCGCTGAGAACGCCCACACGGGCGAGATTCGGGAACATGCTGCGCAGAAGAGCCAACTGGCGGTCAGCCTGCTCGGGGTCAAGGCTGGTCAACCCCGTCAGGTTGCCGCCGGGACGCTCCATGTTTTCCACAAGGCCCAGCAGCAGGGGATCTGTGACGATCGAGAAGACGACGGGAATGGTCGAGGTAGCGCCCTTGGCCGCCCGCGATGCCGGCCCGCCGGCCGCAAGGATCACGTGGACGCCGGCCTGCACCAGTTCGCCCGCAAGTGCTGGCAATCGATCTAGTTGACCGCGGGCAAACCGGTGCTCGAAGATTAGGTCGCGCCCCTCGGCGTAACCCAGCGTCTCGAACGTCTCCTTGAAAACCTGCAGGATTGGACCGGGACCACCGTTGATCAGCGAACCAACCCTGACCACCCGGCCCGCAGACTGTGCACGCGCCATGATGGTGGAGATGCCTAAGGCACTCGCAGCAACGATGAATTCACGGCGCTCGATCATGCGACTCTCTTCCGGACGTCTGTTAGAACGATACGGCTCCGCGGGGCATTTGACTTCACCAATGCTTGGTTTTTTCTAATCGACACCTCACCGCGGCATGTTACTGTGCCGCGGGACCGCCTTGGTGGGTGCGCCATGCGCTTCTGCTTTGAAGATTTCGCGCTCGATACGTCTCGGCAAGAGCTGAGCCGTCACGGTCTGGTCATGCCGGCCTCGCCTCAGGTGCTTGCGTTGCTCGTTCACCTGATCGAGCACCGAGACAACGTGGTCACCAAGCAGCAGCTCGTGGAGTCGGTATGGAACTGCCGCATCGTAAGCGATGCTGCCGTGACGACGCGCATCAACGTCTTGCGAGAGCTGCTGGGCGACAACGGGCGGGAGCAGAGGCTCATCAAGACCTACCCGCGCAGGGGATTTCGCTTTGTTGGTGATGCGCGGGTAGAATGGCACGCCTCGCCGCAGCCGGCCTTGGCTAGAAGGGACCTGCCGTCCATTGCTGTCTTGGCGTTCGCGAATCCTCTCGGCGACCCTGCGCAGGCTTTCTTCGGCGATGCGCTGGCCGAGGAGGTGCTGACCGAACTGGCGCGCCTTCGCTGGCTTCTGGTGATCGCTCGCAACTCGAGCTTCATCTATCGAGGCCGCGCCGTTGATGTTCGTCAGGTCGGCACCGAGCTCGATGTGCGGTATGTCCTTGAAGGCAGCGCTTGGCATGACAACGGCCGCGTCCGGGTTACGTGCAGGCTCATCGACGCAACAACTGCACTGCAGATATGGTCAGCGCGCTACGATCGCAATCTCACGGATCTGTTCCAGGTGCTGGACGAAATAGGGGAAGCCGTGATCAGCGAAATCGGGCCGGCAATCCTCGATGCAGAGCGAAGCCGCATCGCGCGCCTGCCACCCGATAGCCTGACCGCGTGGGAAGCCTATCAGCGTGGCGTCGCATACATGCTCACGCCGTCGATAGAAGGGAACGTTTCGGCCAGGCAATCATTTCAACAGGCCGTCTCGCTCAAGCCGGACTATTCGCACGGATTCGACGGATGGGCATGGACTCACCTGGTGGATGCTTCCGCTCTCGGTCGAATGCCGGTCGACGAAGCGTGCGACCTTAGCGAGCCGCTGGTGCGCAGGGCCTTGCAGCTTAACCCAGACAATACAGGCGCACGCACCCGACTTGCCCTGACGTTTCATCTGAGGGGAAACAACCAGGCGGCGATCGAGGAGACGGAAGCGGCGTTGGCCACTGTAGCGAACTGTGCGGATGCGTTTGGAGCGCAGGGAACGGCTCTCGTCTTCTCCGGCCGGCCCGGTGAAGGCCGGGTCGCCATCGAGAAGTTTCTCCGCCTCAGTCCGCGGGATCCGGCGAAGTCGATCAGGCTGTCTCAGCTTGCCGCTTCCTACTACTTCGAGAATGATTACGAGAATGCGCTACGCGTCGCGCGGCAGACGATTCGCGACTATCCAGACATACCGATGGCTTTCCGATGGATGGCGGCCGCACTCGGCCAACTCGGCCGTCGCGCGGAGGGCTGTCGTGTCATCGAGACTCTTCAAATGCGTCATGCGGCTTCAATCGCGGCCTATGTTAGCCGACCGCCCCGATATTTTCGCCTTCAAGATCACGAGCACTTAATGGAGGGATTGGGCAAGGCCGGGTGGCGCAAATGAGACGCTGCCGTGAGGTCAGGGACTGGTTGCGCTTTCAGGCGCCGGCCGGTTGCCCCCGACGATAGAGCGGCTCCTTCTGGTCCCTTGCGACCTTTGCTGCGGTTGCACAAAGGCGGTCGGTACCGAATCAAGCGGACATTGACGAAGAATTATGAGTACGCGCCTTAGCTCGTCTTGTCGGTGTGCCAAGCGGCGAGCAACCTGCCCCTCAGCGCGGCTTGATCTCCGCGTACTTCGCCATCGCCTTCTCGAACTTCCGGTTGAACAACCACATCGCGGCGAGAATCTCGCGGAAGCTCGCCGAAGTGCGCGCCCGGTCCGCCTGCCCGAATGCGAAGATGCTGTTGTTGCGCAAGTGCTTCATGATCGTCGGACTGGATACCCGGTAGTTCAGAAGATCTCCCGATTTAAGCGCGGACCGGGTCGGGGTGGGAACGATCTGGATCAGCTCGAACAGCTTCATCTGGTCGATCGGGTCGGGCAGCGTCTTCACGATGCCGGGGATCTCCCTGAAAACATCGGCGTGCGCGTTCATCAGGCCGTCGCGCACATTGGTCCAGTGGTTGAAGCGATAGTCGGTGCCGCGGGCACGCACCTCTTCCTTGTCGTCACGCGCGCTTAGCTCGGGATTGGCCGCGGCGATCTCGCCTTTGATCGCCTCCCATTTCCTGCGGCCGTTGCGGTCCTCGGACGGGCCGGTCTGGAAGCTGCCCATATAGGTGTTCGAGCGCCCGTTGCGGACGTTCTGCTTGCCGTTGGTCTCCGCAAAGAACAGCCCGAGGCTGATGCGTCCCGCAGCTTCGGCGTGAACCGGTGCAAGCCCCTTGGCGCGTGCGATTGCGACCGCGAGATCAACGACGTCCTTGAACGGCGTCGCCGAGTTCTGCGCTCCCGCCGGCGGCGCTTCCATGACCTCGAACAGCGCGGCATATTCGTCGATCAGTGGCTCGATGTCGGCATCGAAATAGGCCGGCGGTATCTCGAACTTGTTGGGCCTGCCGATCCGCGATGGCATGGCGTCGGTGAGATCCTTGTAGGTACTGATGACGGCGACGCGTGCGAGATAGATGGCCTGACCCGGCAGGTTCGGCAGCGGCTGCTTCGCGTCTATCTGCTTGCGCCGCTCGGCGAGTATCGCCTTGAAATCGCCGAGCGCGCGCTCGTAGGCCGCCTGTGCTTCCGATTGCTTCGCCGTGAGCGTTTGTGCCTGGCTCGTCGCGAATGTCGTCAAGATCAGCCCGAGCGCGGCGATGATGGCGATGACATGACGTCGTGCAGGCATGGCCGGTTCCCCCAACGATTCGTGCATCGGGAGATCGTAGCCTAGTCGTTGGCCTCCGGCGGCAGGAAGTCGACCTCGTGCTCGGCCGAGATGCGCACGACCTCGGCGGGGTCGGTCAGATTGTGAAGCTGGTTGAACAGCGCCTCCAGCTTCTGCATCGGCGAGACCCAGAACAGCGCGCGGGCCGGCTTGTCGGATTTGTTGAAATAGCCGTGCGGAATGCCGCGCGGCAGGCGCACGAGGTCGCCGGCATGGGCCTTGACCCATTGGCCGTCGAGCTTGAGGTCGAGCGTGCCTTCCTGCACCAGGATGAATTCGTCCTGGGTCGGATGGATGTGCACCGGGACGAACTGGCCCGGTTCGCTGTTGGTCTCGAACGCGAAGGTGGACTCGGTGACGGCCTTTGGGAAATAGACCTGGCCGAGGATGTTCCAGCTCTTGCCGCCATAGCCCGTGCCAACGGCGGTAATGCCCTTCTCGAGTGTCGTCATGGCTCGCCTCCAATGAATGTTCGATGGACGGAGCATCGGCCAGGAGCGACGCGCTGTCCATCCGTGAAACGAGGCCGGACGCATCGCTGGTGGAAGCCGGATACCGCATCCGCGGGCGGGCCTGCACTCGCGCGCTAGTCGAGGGTTGATGCCAGATTTTCGAGGGGCGCCGTCAGTCGGCAGACCAGCCCGCTGGATTCATAGGACACTTCGACCGAACCGCCGAAATCGTCCTGCAGAACCCGCGATATGAGGCGCGAGCCGAAGCCCACGCCGGCCGGCTTGGACGCAGGCGGGCCGCCGGTCTCACGCCAGACGAAAGTGAATTTCGGTTCGCCCGCCTGATCTTCGGACGCCCATGTAATCGACACGTGGCCACTTGCGGCGGTCAGAGCACCATATTTCAAGGCGTTGGTCGCGAGCTCGTGGATTGCCAGGGACAGAGCGAGGGCCTGCCGGGACTTGACGACAAGCGGAGGCCCCGACACCGTGAACCGGACGTCGCCTGCCCTGTAGGGACTGAGGGCCGTGCTGATCACGTCTGGAAGGGGTGCCGCCGCCCAGTTTGCTGCGGTCAGCAAGTCGTGCGCGCGTCCGAACGCGGCCAGCCTTCCTTGATATTTGTCGAGATCGGCCTTGCTCGATGCGTCGCGAAACGTTTGCGTGGCCACCGCACCGAGCACCGTCAGCGTATTCTTGACGCGGTGCTTCAGTTCCTCGTTGATGAGGTTCAGCGCTTCCTTTCCCATGTGCTCGGACGTGACGTCCTTGCAGACGACGAGCACGCCGCCGACCTTGCCTTCGAAATCGATCGGGCCAAAGCTGTACGTCCACCAGACATTCTCGCGACGGCCGTGGCGCGTCACCGGCACCAATTGGTCCTCGTGCCAGGTCGCTCCGTGGCCCGCCATGACGTACTCGATCTGGGGACCGATGATGTCCCAGATCTCCTCCCAGCACTCGCGGCCCCGCGCGCCCAGGGCGCTCGGATGCCGTTCGGGTCCCATCGTCTCGCGGTAGGCGTCGTTGTAGAACTGGATGAGGTCCGGTCCCCACCAGATGAACATCGGATGGCGCGAGGTGAGAACGAGCCGGACCGTCACCCGAAGACTCTGCGACCATGTGTCCGGGGAACCGAGCGCGGTCTTTGACCAGTCAAATTCTCGCGTCAGGGCGCCCATCTCGCCGCCGCCCGCCAGGAAGTCGCTGACCACGTCTCCACCCACGCACAACCTCACTCGAACATTGCAGCCAAGCCTATAGTCCGGCTTTCGCAAAGTACAATGGCGCCCCTGGGCCGAAGGCCGACGTCATGGATCGGCCGTCGAGCCGGCGGCTTGTTCGCATTTCGGCTTGCGGACGTAACTGCAGCATTCGAATACCGCGTCACCGTCGACAAGCCTGCAGGCGGTCGCAATGCCGCGCGTTAGGGCTGTTTTGAGTCAGTCGTCCATTGCGGATGGCAGCCGCGACGACCGCCGCCCTCGCAGACCATATGGCACGCGTCGTCCATCGCACAAGCGAGATAGAACCACACGACATACGAGGCGATGACGATGAAGGCGATCCACAAGGTCGCCTTGGTCGATCGATCCATGTTCGCACCAGGAATTTTGCCGAATCCTATCACGCTAACGGCGGTCGCGGTCGGACGTCTGCCTGCGGAGAAAGCCCTCGACATCGGCCTGCACCGAATAGGGCGTCGGGATCGCATCGCCCGCGGCGTCGACGGCGGTGTCGAGGCTGCGGCGCAGCATGCGCGCGAGCTCGGCCTTGCGATAGGGTTTCGTCAGAAGCGGCGCGCCCATCGTGCGGCCCTGCGCGTGCAGCGAATCGTAGGCATAGCCTGACGTGAACAGCACCCGCAGCGAGGGCCGCGCCGCCACCATCTGCTCGGCGAGCTCGCGCCCGTTGAGGCCGCCGGCCATGACGATGTCGGTGAAGAGCAGGTCGAACGGCGAGCCCTCGGCGGCGATGGCCAGGGCCTCGGTCGCGTTGGCCGCAGGGATGACCTTGTAGCCGAGGCTCTCGAGCTGGACCGTGACATATTGACGGACGTCGCGGTCGTCCTCGACGCACAGGATGGTTTCCGTTCCGCCCACGATCTTGCGCTCGTCATAGCCGGTCGGGCGAAGCGTGCTCGCCTCCGCCTTCGGCAGGTAGATCGTGAAGATCGTGCCGCTTCCTTCTTCGGACGTGACCTTGATGCCGCCGCCGGACTGCTTGACGAAACCGAACACCATGCTGAGCCCGAGACCCGTGCCCTTGCCGACGTCCTTGGTCGAGAAGAAGGGATCGAAGATCCGCTCCCGAAGAGCCTGCGGAATCCCGGTGCCGGTGTCGGCGATCTCGATCTCGACATAGTCACCGGCATAGCCGGCACCGACCGCGACGGCCTCGCGCACGCCGAACACGACGTTGCGCGTCGTCAGCGTCAGCTTGCCGCCATCCAGCATCGCGTCGCGGGCATTGATCGCGAGGTTGAGCAGCGCCGAGCTCAATTGGCCGCGATCGACGAGGGCGAGCCAGACGTTGCCGTCGAGCCTGGTGACGATCTCGATCTTCCTGTCGAAGGTCGCCAGCAGCAGTTTTGCGAGCTCTTCAAGGAGTTCGTTGACGTCGATCTCGGCCGGCCGCAGCGCCTGCTTGCGGGCAAAGGACAACAGGCTCGACGTCAACGCGGCGCCGCGATCGGCGGCCTCGCTGATCAGCTTGGTGATGGTCGCAAGCGGCGGATTGTCCTTCACGGCCTCGGCGAGGATCTCGATCGTGCCGGTGATCACGGTGAGCATGTTGTTGAATTCGTGCGCGATGCCGCCGGTGAGCTGGCCGACCGCCTCCATCTTCTGCGCCTGGATCAGCTGCTCCTCGGCCGCGCGCTTCCGGGTGACGTCCTTGACGAAATTGTTGATGATGGTGCGCCCGCCGATCTTGAGCGCGGTGCTCGACGCCTCGATCAGGATCTCCTCGCCCTCCCGGTGCAGCAGGGTCGCCTCGAACCGGATGCCGGTCGGCGTATTCGACAGCTCGGGCAGCAGCCGCATCATGCGTTGCCGAAAACCGTCGCGGAGCGGCTCGGCGATGAGGAGGTTGACGACGTCGGTGCCGAGCGCCTCCTTGCGCGTCCATCCGGTCAGGGCCTCGGCCTGAACGCTCCATTCCAGGACGGTGCCGTCTGCGTCGGTCTGAACGAAGGCATCGAGCGCGGTCTTGATCACGGCTTGGGTCATCTGGGCGCTGGCCTGCGCCTGCTCGGCCAGCTGCGCGGCGGTGCGCCGTTGCTGGGCCGTTTCGATCGCGCGCGTACAGAGCCGCGCGAGCAGGACCGCAACCGCGGCGCTTGCGAGCAGTGCGATGAACTGGACCGGGCCGAACCCGGCGGCACCGGTCACCGCATACGAGGTCAGAAGGGCCGCCGCGGTCACGATGACCTGCGCAGCCATCGCGAGTGTCAGAAGCCCCCTTAGTTTCATGGTCTCACACCAATGCGTCAGTCACGGGCCCTCGCGTCCGCCCTGTCGATCAGTCCGGCTCCATGTGAGCTACAGACTCCGTGCGGCGGCGTCGAGGGGCAATTTGCGGTGGTGCCCGGGGGCGGCGCGTCAACCTGCCGGCGAATCGGCCTGGCGCAGCGTGGTCACCCAGATCACGCGCGCCACCTGCTGGGTGGGGTTGTCGAACATGTGCGGCACGATGCTCGGAAAGCGAAAGCTGTCGCCGGCCTCGAGCAGGTGGGCCTGGTTGTCGAGCCACAGCCGCAGGCTGCCGGACAGGATGTAGCCGGCCTTCTCGCCGGTGTGCTGCAGGAAGTCGGTGCCGGACGAGGCGCCCGGGTTGAGCGTGAGCTCATAGAGTTCGAGCTGGCCTTTGTCTGCCGGCGTCAGGGCTTCCTTGACGACGCCGCTGGCGGTGAGCCGCAGCAGGCGCCGGCTGTTCTTGCGCACGATGTAGCGCTGCACGTCGGCGGGATCGGTGGTCTCGAAGAAATAGGAGATCGGAACGTCGAGTGCGATGCTGAGCAGGCGCAGAGATCGGATCGACGGCATGGCGCGCGCGCGTTCGAGCTGGCTGATCATGCCGGTGGAGAGACCGGTCTTGTTGGCGACGTCCTGGATCGACAGCCCGGCGCGCTGGCGCAGCAGCCGCACGGTTTCGCCGAGGCGCTGGTCGACGGCATCGTCGGCCTCGATCGTCGGGGCGTCCTTCGGTCCGTTGGTATCGCCGCGACCATCCATGTCGCTCTCTCCCATGCATCATCTCAGCCCCGGACCGCATCGGTTCTAGGCTTTAGTCGGAGTGAAAAGGTCGCGCATCCTAGCAATGTGATTGACAGCTGTATTTAGTCATGATGAAATTTTGGTAGAAAAATTTAGAAGCACTAAAGCTCACTCCTGTCCCTTTGCCGGGGTCTCGGGGGCGCGGGAGATGGTGCCGCGTGCGAAAACGGAGAGTGGTCATGACAGACGACACCGGCAGGTTCGGCACTCCGGCACTGCATCCCGGCATTCCAAATCGCCGTCAGTTCTTTCAGCTCGGCGCCGGCGCCGCGGCGGGATGGAGCCTTGCTGGCAACGCCTTCGCCCAGACCGAACGCCCGACCAACCCGCCGGACAAGCCGCGCGGGCAGGTGATCGCGGCGCTGTCGCAGGAGCCGACCGTCTTTCATCCGCTGATGCCTGGCATCGAGGTCGATCAGGGCGTCTGGTGGCAGGTGTTCTCGCTGCTCTGGTTCATCGATCCCGACGGCAATTTCGTTCCCGATCTGGCGCGCGAAGTCCCGACCATCGAGAATGGCGGCCTGTCGGCCGACGGCCTGACCTGGAAGATCAAGCTGCGCAGCGACGTGAAGTGGCATGACGGCACGCCGTTCACGGCCGACGACGTCAAGTTCTCGCTCGAGCTGATCAACAACCCCGATTTCCGCGCGCGCAGCCGCGTCGGCCACAGCCTCGTGAAGGACATCAAGGTCGTCGCGCCCGACGAGATCCACTGGCGGATGGAAGCTCCCTATTCGCCCTACATGTCGATCCTGGGATCGCTGACCTTCATCGTTCCCAAGCACATCCTGGAGAAGGTGTCCGATCCGAACGCCTCGCCGTTTCACAACGCGCCCGTCGGCACCGGACCGTTCCGCTGGGGCGAGCGCGTGCCGGGCGACCACATCCTCCTGAATGCCAACACCGGCTATCACGGCAAGGGGCCGTACGTCGAACGCGTGGTCTTCAAATACATTCCCGACCTCACCGTGCTCTACACCCAGTTCCGCACCGGCCAGGTCGATTACACCGGCCTGCAAGGTATCCTGCCGAACTTCGTGCAGGAGGCGAAGACGCTGAAGGGGCGCAAGATCTTCGTGTCCTCGACGTCCTCGGTCGAGCACATCGCGCCCAACCTCGAGTTCGGCGCGTTGGCCGACCGCACGGTGCGCGAGGCGCTGTATTTCGCGATCAACAAGCAGGCGATCATCGACGCATTGAACTACGGCCTGCCGAGGCAGACCGAAAGCTTCGTGCCGCAGCAGGCCTGGTCGTTCCAGCAGGGGCTGCCGCAGCACAAATACGATCCTGCCAAGGCCAACGCGCTGCTCGATGCGGCGGGATGGGTGCGTGGCTCGGGCGGCGTGCGCGAGAAGGGCGGCGTCAAGCTCGAATTCACCAATTCGACGACGTCGGGCAACGCGGTGCGCGAGCAGACCCAGCAGCTGCTGATCCAGGACTGGCGCGCGATCGGCGCTGCGATGCGCGTCAACAACATGCCGGCCGCCGTGATCTGGGGCGACTTCTGGCAGCAGTCGAAATTCAATTCGGTGATAGTGGGCGTGAACTTCATGCTGGGCAGCGACCCCGACGTGACGCCGCGCTTCGGCTCCGGCGCCATTCCCGCCCAGGGCGGCCGCGGCTACAATACCTATCAGTACAAGAGCCCCGAGGCCGACCGCCTTCTCGCCGAAGGCGCCAGGCAGTTCGATCTCGCGCAACGCAAGACGATCTATGGCGATCTGCAAAAGCTGATCCGCAATGACCTCGCGATCCTGCCACTGTTCCAGGGTTTCATCGCCGAGGGGGTGAAGGAAGGGCTGCAAGGCTTCCGTCCCAACATCAACACCTCCATCAACAGCTGGAACATCCGCGAATGGTACTGGGCCTGATATATCCGGCTTGCTGGATCGCCTGAGATGGCCCGCTACGTCGCCAATCGCCTGGCGCAGGCGATCATGCTGCTTGTGATCGTCTCGGCGATCGGCTTTGCCATCCTGCATCTCGCGCCCGGCGGTCCGCTGTCGCAATTTGCCGCCTCCGCCCAGATGACGCAGGAGGATCTCGACCGCGTCACCAAGCAGCTCGGCCTCGATCGCCCGTTGCCGATCCAGTATCTCGACTGGTTCGGCCGCATGCTGAAAGGCGACTGGGGCCGCTCCTATCGCGACGGCGAGGCGGTGCTGTCGGTGATATCGTCGCATCTCGGCGCGACCCTGGAGCTGATGGCGACCGCGACGATCATCGCGGTGCTGCTCGGCTGCTGGATCGGCGTGCTCGGCGCGCTGCGCCGTTACTCGCTGTTCGATACGCTGGCGACCGTCGGCGCCATGATCGCGCTGTCGATCCCGACCTTCTGGTTCGGCCTCGTCACCATCTATGTGTTCTCGGTGAAGCTCGGCTGGCTGCCGTCCGGCGACCGCGAGACCGTCGGCGACGGTTCGGTGCTCGATCTCCTCCATCACCTCATTGCGCCGGCGCTGGTGCTGGCGCTGGTCGAGACCGCGATGTGGGGACGCTTCATGCGCTCCTCGATGCTCGAGGTCATCAACCAGGACTACATCCGCACCGCGCGCGCCAAGGGCATGCCGGAATGGCGCATCCTCACCGTGCACGCGCTCCGCAACGCGCTGCTGCCGATGATCACGGTGGCCGGCCTTCAGCTTCCGACGTTGCTCGGCGGCGCGCTGGTCGCAGAGACCGTGTTCACCTGGCCCGGCATGGGCCGGCTGTTCCTCGACTCCATCGGCTACCGCGACTATCCGGTGGTGATGGGCATCCTGATGTTCTCGGCGACGATGGTGCTGATCGGCTCGCTGCTCGCCGACATCCTCTATGCCGTCGTCGATCCGCGCATCCGGGTGGGCTAGGGATGACGACTGCCGCCCTCTCCACCGACCAACTTGCGCCCGGCCAGGCTGCGTGGCGGCGCTTTCGCCGGCACCGGCTCGCGCTCGCGGGGGCGGTGATCATTTTGGTCCTCGTCTTCGGGTCGGCGTTCGGTCCTTATCTCCTGCCGTTCGACGACACCTATATCGACATCATGAAACGGTTCGCGCCGCCGCTGTCCGGTGCGCATATCCTCGGCACGGATGAGCTCGGACGCGACGTGCTGGCGCGGCTGATGATGGGCGCGCGGGTCTCGCTGTCGATCGGCATCACCGCGATGGTGATCGCGATGGCGGTCGGAATCGCGGTCGGTGCCTTCGCGGGCTTCTATGGCGGCGTGGTCGGCGCGGTCCTGATGCGGCTCGTCGATGCCGTGCTGTGCTTTCCGACGATCTTTCTGCTGATCGCGCTGGCGGCGCTCACCGAGCCCGGCTTCGTCACCACCACCGTGCTGATCGCGGCGACCGCCTGGATGTGGGTGGCCCGCGTCGTCGAGGCCCAGGTTCGTTCGCTCAGGGAGCGCGAGTTCGCGGTCGCCGCCGTCGCCTTCGGCTCGTCGAACCTGCGGATCATGTTCCGCGAGCTCGTGCCCAACGCGATCGCGCCAATCGTGGTGGCGGCGACGCTGAACGTCGCCAAGGCGATCCTGCTGGAATCCTATCTCAGCTATCTCGGCTACGGCATCCAGCCGCCGGCCGCGAGCTTGGGCAACATGCTCAATAACGCCCAGATCTACCTCACCAGCGCGCCGTGGCTTGCGATCGCGCCGGGCGTCGCCATCACGCTGGCGGTGACGAGCTTCAACTTCCTCGGCGACGGACTGCGCGATGCGCTCGATCCGCGAATGAACATCCCATGACGAGCAATATCTCGATCGAACTGAAGTCCAGGCTGACGTTAAGGAGTGCCTCATGTCCCCGCCGCTCAACCGTATAAATAGCGACGAACGCCTGCCGGCGCAGGCGGACGTCGTCGTCATCGGCGGCGGTGTCATCGGCGTTTCCGCGGCCTATCATCTGGCGAAGAAGGGCCTCTCGGTCGCGCTGGTCGAGAAGGGGCATGTCGGCGGCGAGCAGTCGAGCCGCAATTGGGGCTGGTGCCGCCAGCAGGGCCGCGCGCGTGAGGAAATCCCGCTGGCCCGCGAGGCGTTGCGGCTGTGGGAGGACATGCAGAACGATGCCGGCGTCGATGCCGGGTTTCGCCGCACCGGGGTGCTGTTCCTGACCAAGAGCAAGGATGAGCTCGCCAGTTGGGAGCGGTGGGCCGCAACGGCGCGCGAGATGCAGGTGCACTCGACCGTCCTGACGCCGGCCGAGGTCGCCGAACGGCTGCCCGGCAATTCGGACAAATGGGTCGGTGGCCTGCACACGCCGAGCGACGGGCGCGCCGAGCCCTCGATGGCCGTGCCCGCGCTCGCCGCCGCCGCACGAAAACACGGCGTCACCATTCATCAGGGCTGCGCCGCGCGCGGGCTGGAGACGACCGGCGGACGCGTCAGCGCCGTCGTCACCGAAAAGGGGACGATCCGGACGCAGTCCGTGCTGCTGTCGGGCGGCGCTTGGTCGTCGCTGTTCTGCCGCCGCCACGGCATCGAGCTGCCGATCGGCCTCGTCAATGCCACCGCATGCCGGACCACGCCGGCGCCGGAGATCACCTCCGGCGCGCTCGGCACCGACTTCTACTGCATCCGCCGGCGGCTCGACGGCGGCTTCACGCTGGCGCTGCGCAACCGCGGCACTGTGGAGCTGTCGCCCGACCTGTTCCGCTACGCCCGCACCTTCTGGCCGACCTATCTGCATCGCCGCAACGGCCTGAAGATGTCGTTCGGAAAGTCGTTCTTCGACCAGCTCATGCGCGGCACCAGCTGGAGCTTCGACAAGCCGTCACCGTTCGAAACCGAGCGCGTGCGCGATCCCGAGCCCGACATGTCGCTGGTCAATGCGGCGCTGGCCTCGTTGATCAAGTCGAATCCTGAATTGAAGGACATCGAGATCGCGGAAGCCTGGGGCGGCACCATCGACTGCACGCCTGATACGATTCCCGTGATCTCGCCGGTGGATGCACTGCCGGGCTTCTTCCTCGCCACCGGCTTCTCCGGCCACGGCTTCGGCATCGGTCCCGCAGCCGGCAAGCTCGCCGCCGACATCGTGACCGGCGCGACGCCCCTGGTCGATCCCGCGGCCTACAGCCACAAGCGCATGATCGACGGCCGCCGGCTCGCGCCGGTCAGCCCGTTCTGAGAGTTTTGGTGGCATGACGGTTCTCTACAAGGCCAACATGGTTCGCGGCGCCGAATGGGCGACCTTCTTCGCGGAGCGTGCGCCCGACCTGCCGTTCCGGCTCTGGCCCGACATCGGCGATCCCGCCGAGGTGCGCTATCTCGTGGCGTGGGTGCCGCCGGATGACATCGGGGCGACCTTCCCCAATCTGGAGCTGGTCTTCTCGGTCGGCGCCGGCGTCGACCAGTTCGACGCCACGAAACTCCCGCTGCACATTCCGCTGGTCCGCATGCTGGAGCCCGGCATCGCCGAGACGATGGTCGAATACGTCACCATGGCCGTGCTCGGCCTGCATCGCGATCTCCTGCATTTCATCAGCCAGCAGAAGGAGCAGGTCTGGCGCGAGATCCGGATCACGCCGGCAAAGCGGCGGCGCGTCGGCGTGATGGGGCTCGGCCAGCTCGGCCAGGCCGTGCTCGAACGCCTCAGGGCGTTCGGCTTTCCGCTCTCGGGGTGGAATCGCTCGCCGCGCGAGATCGAAGGCGTCACCTGTCACGCGGGCATGGAGGCGTTGCCAGATTTCCTCGCGCAGGCCGACATTCTCGTCTGCCTGCTGCCGTTGACCGACGAAACGCGTGGCATCCTCAACGCCGACCTGTTCGCGCGCCTGCCGCGCGGTGCGGGGCTCGTCAATGTCGGGCGTGGCCCGCATCTGGTCGAGGCCGATTTTCTCGCGGCACTCGACAGCGGCATGTTGTCGGGGGCGGTGCTCGACGTCACCGAGCCCGAGCCGCTGCCTTCGGGTCATCCCTTCTGGAGCCACCCGCGCATCCTGCTGACCCCGCACAATGCCAGCATGACGTCGCCGGATAGTGCCGTCGATTTCGTGCTCGACGTCATCGCACGCCATCGCCGCGGCGAAGATCTGCCGGGGCGTGTCGACCGGACACGGGGCTACTAAGGGCGAGATGATGATGGTCGCATCGGTGCAGCCGCGGGCTCCCCTTACCTCTCCCGCTTGCGGGAGAGGTCGCGCCAGAGGCGCGGGTGAGGGTTCTCTCCTCTTGGGGGCCCTCGATTGTGGAAGCACCCTCTCCCCAACCTTCCCCCGCAAGCGGGAGAGGGGGCGCACCTTGGCTGCGGTATGTACTGAGGTCTTCGCATGAGCAGCGGCGCAAGCAGACCCGACCAAGTCGTTGCCGAAGCGCAGGCGCCGGTGCTGTCGGTCGCGGGCCTCACCACCTCGTTCATGCGCGAGCGGCAATGGCTTCCCGTCGTCCGCGACGTGTCGTTCGATGTCGCTGCCAAAGAGACGGTGGCGATTGTCGGCGAGTCCGGTTCGGGCAAGAGCGTCACTGCGCTGTCGATCATGCGGCTCATCCCGAAGGAGAGCGGCCGGATCGAGGGCCGCGTCACGCTCGCCGGCCGCGATCTCCTCGCGTTGCCCGAAGCGAGCATGACGGACATTCGCGGCAACGACGTCGCCATGATTTTCCAGGAGCCGATGACGAGCCTCAACCCGGTGCTCACCATCGGCTTCCAGATCGCGGAGGCACTGATCCAGCATCGCGGCCTGTCGCGCGCGGCGGCGGAGGCGGAGACCATCCGCCTGCTCGACCGCGTGCGGATACCCGCGGCAAAATCGCGCTTCCACGAGCATCCGCATCGCTTCTCCGGCGGCATGCGCCAGCGCGTGATGATCGCGATGGCGTTGGCCTGCAAGCCCAAGCTGTTGATCGCGGACGAGCCGACCACCGCGCTCGACGTCACCATCCAGGCCCAGATCCTGGAACTCCTGAAAGAGCTTCAGCAGGAGGAGGGGATGTCGATCCTCTTCATCACGCACGACATGGGCGTGGTCGCCGAGATCGCGGACCGTACCGTGGTGATGTATGGCGGGCAGGCCGTGGAGACCGACGTGACGGCGCGCATCTTCGCGGCGCCCTCGCATCCCTATACCCGCTCGCTGCTCGCAGCTGTGCCGCGCCTCGGCTCGATGGACGGGCGTCCGCGGCCGATGCGCTTTCCGATCGTCGACAAGGTCACGGGCACCTCGGATGAGCCGACCGAGACACCGGATACGGTCTCGGCCGCCGGGCGGCCACTGCTTGAAGTCGCGGGCCTCACCACGCGCTTTCCGATCCGCTCGGGCTTGTTCGGCAAGGTCTCGGGCCGGGTCCACGCGGTCGAGAACATCTCCTTCACATTGCGGGCCGGCGAGACGCTGGCGCTGGTCGGCGAGTCCGGATGCGGCAAGTCGACCACGGGCCGCTCCATCCTCAAGCTGACGGAGCCGGACAGCGGGACCGTCCTGATCGACGGTCAGGATGTGCTGGCCATGAATGCCCGCACCTTGCGTGATTTCCGCAAGCAGATGCAGATCGTTTTCCAGGACCCGTTCGCGAGCCTCAATCCGCGCATGTCGGTGGGAACGGCGATCGCTGCCCCGCTGCTCGCCAACGGGCTCGCCACGGCGGCGAAGGCGCGAGAGAAGGTCGCAGACCTCCTCGTGCGGGTCGGCCTGACCGCGGACATGGCCGCGCGTTTCCCGCACGAATTCTCCGGCGGCCAGCGCCAGCGCATCTGCATTGCCCGCGCGCTCGCCCTCGGGCCGAAGCTGATCGTCGCGGATGAGGCGGTCTCGGCGCTCGACGTCTCGGTCAAGGCGCAGGTGGTCAATTTGATGCTCGACCTTCAGGCCAGCATGGGTCTTGCCTATCTCTTCATTTCCCACGACATCGCGGTGGTCGAGCGCATGAGCCATCGCGTCGCGGTGATGTATCTCGGCGAGATCGTCGAGACCGGCCCGCGTGCCGCATTGTTCGGCAATCCGCAGCATCCCTACACGAAGAAGCTGATGGCGGCCGTGCCGGTGCCCGATCCAGCGCGCCGCGGCTCCAGGCGCGAGGTCTCGAACGACGAGATCAGAAGCCCGGTGCGCGCGCCGGACTACCAGCCGCCGGTCCGGCAGTATCGGGAAGTGTCGCCCGGCCATGTCGTCCAGGTGTGGGGCGAGGAATGGTCAGACTGAGGCAATGCCCCCAGCTGCAAATACTTTCAAGAACGCACGATGAAATCGCGCGGTCATTCGCCCAACAGGTCAACGGCGTTGTCCTTCGCGATGCCGAGCCTCTGAAATCGCAATGAATTCACCTCGTCGCGGTCGGCGCGACGGCCTGCCACAACACTTCATGTTGATGCCGTGGAGGTGGACCGTTGGCCATCGATCCGATAATGCGTCGATCGGAAAGGCCGACGGAGACGTGCCGTTCACTAATGGGTTTACTGAGATGACACAAGCAGGCGTCTACGGACAGAGACTCGGACAGGGCCTTCACTTGAAGCAGGCACCGGCGCTGATCACGCGTTCGCTGCACAGCGCCGAGCTCGCGGTCACCGAAGCCCGCAATGACGATCCGATGCCGGATTTGTCCGGCTCCTTGCCTGCGGAGGATGCCTATCTCGTCAGCCTGAAATTTCGCGACTATCCGGATTGCGAATGCTGGGAGGAGGGCCGCTGTGTCGCCAAGGCGGATGTTCGCGCAGGTGCGACCTATCTGTACGACCTCAAGCGCGACCCGCGCTATGTGATCGACAAGCCGTTTCACTCGCTCTTCTTCTATTTGCCGCGCTCGGCCCTCAGCGACATCGCCAGGCAGCCCGGCGGACCGCGCGTTGGCGAGCTCAGCTACGAGCCCGGTGTCGGCCATGACGATGCGACTATCCGGCATGTCGGCGCCTCGTTGCAGCAAGGGCTGCGCCGGCCCGAAGAAACCAACCAGCTTTTCGTCGATCACATGATGCTCGCGCTCACCGCCCATGTCGGCCAGACCTATGGCGGGCTGAAGCCCGCCGCAGAACCGAACCGCGGCGGCCTCGCGCCATGGCAGGTCAAGCGCGCCTGCGACCGGCTCGACTCCGATCTCTCGGGCAAGATCGCGTTGCAGCGGATCGCGACCGAGCTAGGCCTCTCGGTCAGCCACTTCTCTCGCGCATTCCGGATCTCCACCGGCCTGCCGCCGCATCAATGGCTGCTCCGCCAGCGCGTGAAGGCGGCGAAGCAGCTGATGACGGTCCGCGACCTCCCGCTGTCCGAGATTGCCATCTCGGCCGGGTTCGCCAATCAGAGCCATTTCACGCGGGTGTTCTCGTCCATGGTCGGCGTCAGTCCGGGCGCGTGGCGCCGGGAAACGGATGGCGGGCCCGACGAGTAGCGTTTTCGAGCGAAGTGGAGCCCGGTTGGCGTCAAGAAAACGCGTCCAAACAAGGATCTGATCAGCGGCGCTTCGCCAGCGAGATCGCATAGGCCGCGCGGCGCGCCGCAAAGATCTCGTCGGGCGGATGGCCGATACCGTCGGCAAGATGGGCCGGATTGAAGATGGACCCGTCGCAGGCATCGTCGGCTTCGAGACTGGTGATGACGATCGTCCCCAGCCGCATCTCCTCGCGCTTGTCCTCGTCCGGCCATCGCAGCGTTACGTCCAGCGTGGGATCGCCGGGACGGTCGAGCAAGGCCATGACGTTGAAGCGGACTTCGCCGGCTGCGATCTTCCGCGCGAGATCCTCGTGCAGGAAGTCGGCGGACTTCGTCCTGGCTTCGTCCTCGCTCAGCGTGACATCGCCACCGACAGGCGCGAGCTTGAACTTGATGAAGCGGGTCTCACCCGCGGCATTCGTGGCGGGAAAGGCGTGCACGCCCCAATAGGTCGTGCCGGCGAAGCTCGCGGGCAGCCGCCGCGCGGCGATGTAATGCGCCTGGTTCAGCGTCTCGGGGTTGGCCGCGGAGAACGCCTTGACCTTCTCTGCATCAGGTTTGCCGTCCGCGCCGGGAATGCGCGCCTCGAGGAAGGCGAGCATCTGGTCGAGCGTCCTTGCGAAATGCACCGGAGCGCTTTCCACCAAAATGTCCGAGCGATGGGCCTCGTCGCCAAGCCTGAAGCTGAAGCCGCGCAGCACGAGGTTGTTGGTATCGGCGACTTTCAGGTTGCCGCCGCCGACGGAGAAGCGCGCCAGCACGCGCGACGGTCTTGTGAAGCTCGGCGACCGCGTGATCTCACCGGCGCTCTCGGATGGGGTATAGGTGCCGCGTACGCATCGACCCTTGGCGAAGCTCGCGCGTACCTTTGGCGGATTGCCCGCAACCGCCTTCAGCGCGTCGACGATCGCGGCCGGCGTGGCATTAGGGGGTGGCAATTCGGACATGGCAGGGCCTCGGGCTCGAGCGACATGCCTTGCCTTAAGCCTGGTGCAGCGCTCGCGTCTTTCCCAAAGCCGCGACGCTTTGTCCGATCCTGCTGAAGGAATCCGGTCTTACGAATTCACGTGCACGAAATCCCGCAGCAGCGGGTAGATCTCGTTATTCCAGCGCTTGCCGGAGAACACGCCGTAATGGCCGACGCCGGCCTGCATGTGGTGGACGCGACGATAGGCGCGCACGCCGGTGCAGAGGTCTTGCGCCGCCAGCGTCTGGCCGATCGAGCAGATGTCGTCCTTCTCGCCCTCGACCGTCATCAGCCCCATGCGGCTGACGGCCTTGGTGTTCACCGGACGTCCGCGATGCATCAGCTTGCCCTGGGGCAGGAGATGCTCCTGGAAAACGTCGCGCACGGTCTCGATGTAGAACTCGGCCGGCAGGTCCATCACGGCGAAATATTCGTCGTAGAAGGTCTTGATGCTGGCCGCCTTCTCCTTCTCGCCCTTGGCGATGTGGTCGGCGAGATCCATGTGCTGCTTGATGTGGCGCTCGAGATTCATCGAGACGAAGGCGGTGAGCTGCACGAAGCCCGGATAGACCTTTCGCAGCGCGCCGCGGCACTGCACCGGCACGTAGTTGATCAGGTTCTGCTCGAACCAGTCGATCGGCCTGCTCTTGGCGAACTCGTTGACCCTGGTCGGCTGGATGCGCGTGTCGATCGGCCCCGCCATCAGCGTCAGCGTCGCGGGCCGCGAGGGATGGTTGCCCTCGCACATGATCGCGGCGGCCGCGAGCGCGGAGACCGAGGGCTGGCAGATCGCGACCATGTGCGGGCGCGGACCCAATTGGCCGAGGAAGTCGATCAGATGCTCGGTGTAGTCGTCGAGGCCGAAGCGGCCCTCGCTGCGGGGAATGTCGCGCGGGTTGTGCCAGTCGGTGATGTAGACGTCGTGGTCCTGGAGCAGCGTCTTCACGGTGCCGCGCAGTAGCGTCGCGAAGTGTCCGGACATCGGCGCCACCAGCAGCATGCGCGGCTGCTCGCCCACGCCCTCCTTCCTGAAATGCAGCAGCGAGCCGAATGGCGTCGCGTAGGCGATCTCCTCGGTGACGGCGACCTCGCGATTTCCGACCATGATGCTGTCGATGCCATAGGCCGGGCGATGATAGGTGAGGGTGGAGCGCGAGATCAGCTCCAGCGCCGCCGAGAGCCGGCCAACGACCTGATCCGACAGGCCCTGCGGCACCAGATGGAGGAATTTGAGCGCGGAGGACGCCCCCGCCCGCCACGGCGCCGTCAGGTCCATTTGGTTCTGAAACGCCTGATAATACATCGACATCATACTAGAGTGCCCACCTGTCCCATGTTGCCATGCAATATCGAAGCCAGACCTGAGTCAAATCGCCCGGAAAACTGGCACGTGGCTTGCTGCTGAACGGGTGGGAAGCACAGGTAATGGGCACGCCGCGGGCCGGACGGAGTGCCGGTATCAGGCGTGAGGGAAGGGCCAAATGGCGAAGGCGACACTGACCATCAGCAGCAAGAACTACTCGTCCTGGTCGCTGCGTGGCTGGCTGCTGACGAAATTTTCCGGGCTCGATTTCGAGGAGATCGTCACCGCGCCGGACGACGCGTCGGCGCGCGCCGAAATCCTGCTGCTGTCGTCGTCGATCCTGGTGCCGTGCCTGCGGCACGACGGCGCCACCGTCTGGGACACTCTGGCGATCGCCGAATATCTCAACGAGGCGATGCCGGATGCCGGCCTGGTGCCTGATGACCGCGTCCAGCGCGCACATTGCCGCTCGATCTGCGGCGAAATCCATTCCGGCTTCACCACGCTGCGCGCCTCGCTGCCGGTGAACCTGAAGGGACATTTCCCCGGCTTCAAGATCTGGTCGCGCGCGCAGGCCGACATCGATCGCGTCTGGGCGATCTGGCGCGACTGCCTGGAGAAGTCGGGCGGTCCCTTCCTGTTCGGCGAGAGGCGCACCATGGCGGATGCGATGTACGCCCCCGTGGTGACGCGCTTCGTGACTTATGACGTCAAGCTCGAGCCGCTTCTGAAGGCGTATGCCGACACCATCATGGCCATGCCCGAGATGAAGGAATGGATCGCGGCGGCAAAGGAAGAGCCGGCCGAGATCGAGGAGCTCGAGGTCGAATATTAGGCAGGCCTGGTGCCGTCCTGCCTGTTTTGGGAGCGGGGCCCTCGCCGCTCCAACCAGGGGCCATGTCATTGAAGCCGTTAACTTTCGGCGTCGGATCCGGCGCGGGCCTGCTCACGCGCTGCGCAGATATTGTATGCGCGCACCGGCGCGTTGCGACATCTAGCCGTGAACAGGCGTGGACACTGCCTTACGGCTGATTCGGACGTGATTCGTTCGGGCCGCGTTCCGAAGGTTAAGGCGAAGCGCGGCCCCGTTGCATTTTGACACAAACCCTGACGTTCAGGCCGCGCCCGAATGCTTCGAGCGCGGCACGCGCCAGCCGATCACGGTTGCTTCGACCGCGACGCCGGCGGTGTGGTTTTGCCAGCGTCCTTCGACATAGCGGCAGGCGAACGGCAGTTGATACGTTCCGCTGTGGTCTTCGCACAGCACTTCGACTGCAAGGCCGGGCGGCGGTTCTCCGGCGCCGTCGAATTCCGCCAGTCGTCTGTCGCGCGTTGCCATTCCAAAAATCTCCCCTAAACAAAGCCGCGGAAGGAGTGCCCACTTCCTCCGCATGCGGATCATTGCTCCCCGTCCGAGGGAACAGGCCAAGCTCAACGCGAGAATGCGGTACGAGTGTGGTAGCCTCCGGCGACCGCGCGCAAAAAGCGCACATTGCCGTGATTGAATCGACGAGGAACCTGCATGCTGCTTCGAAGCGCCGGCGTCTGTGTCGCGATGTTGCTGCTCGCCATGCTGGCGATTGCGCCGGTCCGCGCGCAGGACGTGCCCGGCATCGAGATCTGC
Source organism: Bradyrhizobium sp. Bra78 (assembly GCF_024519855.1). Lineage (NCBI taxonomy): Bacteria > Pseudomonadati > Pseudomonadota > Alphaproteobacteria > Hyphomicrobiales > Nitrobacteraceae > Bradyrhizobium > Bradyrhizobium sp. Bra78. The sequence goes on from NZ_JALJRE010000001.1 coordinate 382,855, forward strand.
ACCGTCGAGAAGACCATGGAGCGGCGCACCAGCTGCCTCCAGAGCAACGTCGATTTCCTCCAGAAGACGATCACGAAGCTCAACCTCGATCACCAGCAGAAGCTGGATGCCGCGGCTCGCCAGATCGACGCGTTGAAGGTGACGGTCGCCGGCTTGCAGAAGACGCTCGGCGATCTCCAGGCCGCGCAGGCGAAGGTCGCCGAGGACGTGAAGAAGAAGCAGGACGCGCCGCCGCCGAAGGACGCGGCGAAATAGGCGCCGCGCTCACGCGACGCGATATCGCTCCATCACGCTGCGGTCGGGCTCATAGCCGAGCCCAACTCCAGTCGGCACCGCGACATGGCCGGTGGCATCGACATCGGCGCGGCCGCCCCAGAGGCAGGCCTCGCGCTTGAGATAGAACATCTCGACGAGGCCGTCGTCACGCGTCGCCAGCAGATGGAGCGTCGCGAGCAGACCCGGACCGAAATACGGGGAGTGCGGAACGATCTTGACGCCGAGCCCATCTGCGAGCGCCGCGACCTTCAGAAATTCCGTGATGCCGCCGACCTTGATCACCGACGGCTGGGCGTGGCTGACCGCGCCCGCATCCATCATCTGGCGGAATTGATATTCCGTGCAGGCGTTCTCGCCGGCGGCGACGCCGAGCCCGCCCTTGCTGCGGACCTCGGCGAGCGCTGCAAAATCCTCCGGCGGCCAGACCGGCTCCTCCAGGAACATCGGCTGCGCGTCCCGGCATGTCCTGGCGAACGCGATCGCCTGCTCGCTTGACAGCGGGCAGTTCATGTCCACCATCAGCGGAATTCCGGGCCCGATCGCTTCGCGCGCGGCAAACACCGCCGGTGCCGTGGTCTCGTGCAGCTTGATGGCGCCATAGCCGAGCGCACGCGCCTTCTTGCATTCGGCGGCGATGTTATCGGGCGAGCCGATTCGCAACAGGCTCGCATAGGCCGGAATGGCCGGGCGCCTTGTCTCGCCGAGCAGGCGGTGCACCGGTACGCCCCTGATCCTGGCGGCAAGGTCCCACAGCGCGATGTCGAGTCCGGAGATCGCAAACATGGTGATTCCATAGCGGCCGAACAGATGCAGATTGCGCTGGATCTGCTCCATCACCGCGGGAATGCCGGCGGCATCGGGTACCTCCAAGCCGCAGGCCTGCGGTGCGATCATCTCCTCGACGGCGCTGCGCGTGGTGCGGGGACAGACATAGGCGAAGGCATCGCCCCAGCCGGTCAACCCGGCGTCGGTGGTGACCTCGACGATCACCATGTCGAGGGCGGTGATGGCGGAGGCGCCCTGGCGGAAGCTCGCGACACCGGCATCATAGGGGATGCGGATATGGTGCGCCCGCACATCGGTGATCTTCATGACGCGGTTCCTCCTGCTTTCTTGTGAGCGGTTTCAAGGACGCACCGAGTGTAGCCGTGAACGCCCGGACGTTGCCAGTGGCTGTTCCGGCGTTATCCTCTCGCAGGACCGCAACGCCGATCAAGCGAAGCAAGCGGGCTTTCGTGCATCATGGTCACGCTTCGAACGAGAACCACCATGAACCCAGCCCAGCGCGCGCTCTGGTACATCGAGAGCCATCTGGCCGAGCCGATGACGCTCGACGAGATCGCCGCGATATCAGGCGTGTCGCGGTTCCACATCGTGCGCGCGTTTGCCGCAGCCACTGGCTATCCCGTGATGCGTTACGTTCGCGCGCGGCGGCTCACCGAGGCGGCGCGCAGCCTCGCGAACGGCGCGCCGGACATCCTGTCGCTGGCGCTGGAGGCGGACTACGGCTCGCACGAAGCATTCACCCGCGCGTTCCGCGACCAGTTTGGCACCACACCCGAAGCGGTGCGGGCCGCGACATGCGTCAGCCATCTCAAGCTACAGGAGCCGATCCTCATGGATTCCACCATGCTCGATCATCTCGCCCCGCCGCGTTTCGAAACCACAAGCGCCTTCCTCGTCGCAGGCATCAACGAGCGCATCTCCTGCGACAACGGCGCGGCCATTCCCGGACTGTGGCAGCGCTTCCATCAGGAGGTCGCCGACATCCCCGCGGGCATCGGCCAAGGGAAAGATCAAGTCGCCTATGGCGTCTGCTGCAACGGCGATGATGCCGGCAATTTCGACTACATTGCCGGCGTCGAGGTCGCCGATTTCTCCGACCTGCCGCGCCGGTTCGGTCGCATCCGCATTCCCGAGCAGCGCTATGCGGTGTTCACCCATACCGAGCACGTCGCCTCGATCCGCCGCACCGTCAACACGATCTGGAATCAATGGCTGCCGGCGTCCGGGCTGAAAGCCGCCGATGCGCCGAACTTCGAGCGCTATGACGAAAAATTCGATCCTGCCACCGGCAACGGCGGCTTCGAGATCTGGGTGCCGGTGACGGAGTAGGACTGCAACGCTGGCATACCATCCCGCTTGCTTGGCAAGGCGGACCTGTTTTGCCATAACCGCAGGCAAATCTTGCGTGTGGGGCCCGTGCCGGACATCCCGTGCAAGTCATAACAAGCATCCGGGAGGGTCACCACATGTCCAACGTCCGCGTTCTCGCCACCGACCTCGAATTTCCCGAAGGGCCGGTCGTGATGCCGGACGGCTCGGTCGTGCTGGTGGAAATCCGTGGCCAGCGTCTGACCCGTGTTTATCCCGACGGGCGGAAGGAGATCGTCGCCAAGGTGCCGGGCGGGCCGAACGGCGCGGCCCTCGGCCCCGACGGCAAGATCTACATCTGCAACAATGGCGGCTTCTCCTGGATCCCGACCGGCAAGATGATCATGCCGGGACCACAGCCGGACGATTATCTTGGCGGCTCGATCCAGCGCGTCGACCTGCAATCCGGCAAGGTCGAGACCGTCGTGACCAAATGCGGCGAGCACGATCTGCGCGGGCCGAACGATCTCGTCTTCGACAGGCACGGCGGCCTCTGGTTCTCCGATCTTGGCAAGCGTCGTCCACGCGAGATGGACGTCGGCGGCATGTATTATCTCAAGCCCGGCATGACCGAGATCGTCGAAGTCGTGCACGGCGTGCTGCCGGCCAACGGCATCGGCCTGTCGCCGGATGAAAACACCGTCTACATCGCGGAAACGCCGACGGGCCGGCTCTGGGCCTACGAGCTCTCCGCGCCCGGCACGCTCAAGCCGCGCGAGGTGATCTATCGCGGCGAGCGGGGCAAGCCGATCTGCGGCCTCGGCGGCTACCAGATGTTCGACTCGCTCGCGGTCGAAGCGAACGGCAATGTCTGCGTCGCCACCCTCGTTTCCGGCTGCATCTCGGTGATCGCGCCGGATGGGACCCTGGTCGAGCAGGTCCCGACCGGCGACCGCGTCACCACCAACATCGCCTTCGGCGGTCCCGGGCTGAAGACCGCCTACATCACGCTGTCCGGCAAGGGCGAGCTGATCGCCATGGACTGGCCGCGCGGCGGTTTGCCGTTGAATTTTTTGAACAAGTGAGCCAAGCCGTCATTGCGAGGAGCGAAGCGACGAAGCAATCCAGGCTGCCGCCGCGGTAAGATTCTGGATTGCTTCGCTTCGCTCGCAATGACGTAAGGAGACTTCAAAATGCCATGGCCTGATCCCATCACCCTGCGCGGACAGCACGCCCGTCTCGAGCCGCTGTCGCATCAGCATCGCGAGGGGCTGGTCGAGGCCGTGAAGGACGGCGAGCTCTCGAAGCTCTGGTACACCGCGATTCCCCTGCCTGAGAACATGGGCAAGGAGATCGACCGCCGCTTAGGGCTGCAGGCCGCGGGCTCGATGCTGCCGTTCACCGTGTTCGACGCCGGCGGCAATATCGTCGGCATGACGACCTACATGAACATCGACGCCGCCAACCGCCGCGTCGAAATCGGCTCGACCTGGTACGGCAAGAGCGCGCAGCGCGGCCCGCTCAACACGCAGTGCAAGCTCCTGCTGCTGCGCCACGCCTTCGAGACGTTGGACTGCATCGCGGTCGAATTCCGTACCCACTTCTTCAATCACCAGAGCCGCCGCGCCATCGAGCGCCTCGGTGCCAAGCAGGACGGCATTCTGCGCAGCCACCAGGTCACGCCGAACGGCACGCTGCGCGACACCGTGGTTTACAGCATCACCGCCGCCGAATGGCCGACGGTGCGGACGCATCTCGAATATCAACTCAACGAAAAGCCGCGCTAGAGATGATGTGCACCGGATTGGCCGCGCGCTCGATCACCTCTCCCATAGGGAGAGGTGTCGGCCCGCGCCGCGGCAATTCACTCAATTTCACGACACGCTGGGGACGGACGAATGGACAGATTTGATTATGTGATCGTCGGTGCGGGCTCCGCCGGTTGCGTGCTCACCAGCCGGCTGAGCGAAGATCCCGGCACCAGCGTTTGCGTGCTCGAGGCCGGGCCCAGCGACTGGCATCCCTACATCCATCTGCCGGCGGGCTTCATCAAGACCTTCCACATGAAGAGCATCAACTGGGCCTACCAGCAGGAGGTCGGGCCCTGGACCGGCGGGCGCAGCATCTACGCGCCGCGCGGCAAGACGCTCGGCGGCTCTTCCTCGATCAACGGCCACATCTACAACCGCGGCCAGCGGATGGATTTCGACACCTGGGCGCAGATGGGCAATCGCGGCTGGGGCTATGCCGACGTGCTGCCCTACTTCAAGCGGCTGGAGAAGCGGGTCGGCGAGGGCGACAACACCTTCCGCGGCCGCGACGGCAAGCTCACGGTCACGACCATGGAGTGGCGCGACCCGCTTTGCGAAGCCTTCATGGAAGGCGCGGTCTCACTCGGCATCCCCCGCAACCCCGATTACAATGGCGCGAAGCAGGAAGGCGTCTCCTACTGCCAGCGCACCATCGACAACGGCCTGCGCGTCTCCGGCTCGACCGCCTTCCTCAAGCCCGCGATGAAACGGCCGAACGTGCATGTGCACACGCACGCGCACGCGACCGAGATCATCTTCGAGGGCAAGCGCGCCGTCGGCGTGCGCTACATGAAGGGCGGCCGCAATGGCACGCCGGTCGAGGTCCGCGCCAACAAGGAAGTGATCCTGTCCGGCGGCACCTACAATTCTCCGCAGCTTTTGCAGCTCTCCGGAATCGGCTCGCCGGACCTGCTCCAGGCCCACGGCATTGCCGTGCGCCATGCGCTGCCCGTCGGCGAAGGCCTTCAAGATCACTACGCGCCGCGCACGGTCGCACGCGTCAAGGATATCAAGACCATCAACGAGCTGCGCCGCGGCCTCTCGCTCTGGATCGAGGCGCTGAAATGGGCGACCACGCGCCGCGGCCTGCTGTCGCTGTCGCCGACCATGGTCTATTGCTTCTGGCACTCCGGCGAGAGCGCCGACTCTTCCGACCTCCAGCTTACCTTCACGCCGGCAAGCTACAAGGAAGGCGTGCAGGGCCAGCTCGAGGACGAGCCCGGCATGACGGTCGCGTCCTGGCAGCAGCGCCCGGAAAGCCGCGGCTATGTCCGCATCCGTTCGTCTGATCCGTTCGCGCCGCCGATCATCCAGACCAACTATCTCGACGCCGAGCTCGACCGCCGTGTCATCGTCGGCGGCATGAAGCTCGCGCGGCGCCTGCTGAAGAGTGCGCCGCTGTCGCCCTATTACGCCTACGAGGATTTCCCCGGTCCCAACATCAATACCGACGACGAGTTTCTGGCCGCTGCCACCGAACGCGGCACCACCACCTTCCACCCAGGCTGCACCTGCCGCATGGGCCCGGCGGATTCGAGCTGGGCGGTGGTCGACGACCAGCTCCGCGTCCACGGCCTGGAGGGCCTCCGCGTCATCGATGCTTCGGTGATGCCGCGCATGATCTCGGCCAACCTCAACGCCTCGACAATGATGATCGCGGATCGCGCGTCGGACCTCATCCGCGGCAAGCAGCCGATGGAAGCGGCGCGGATTCCGGATGCCGCGGTGGCGTGATATTTCGTAGGGTGGGTTGCGCTTGACGGCCAAGCCGCCCTACGAGCTCCGTTCATGGAAACGCGGCAAATGCCCCAAATCAACGATGAGCGGCAATCTGTTGGCCAGATCGCCATCTGCGCGATCGTCTTTCTCTGTACCGCCATTCCGATTGGTTTGCTGTTGCGGGTAGGGTGGCGGGATTGGACCCTGTTGGTCGGTGCCTGGGCGGCAGTGTACTTCATGGGTGGAGTGCGATGGTTTCCTTGGGGCACCCCAGTTCGAAAGGCGTTTTCAACCGGTGTGTTTGTTGGCACGGTGCTTCCAGCTCTTGAGTGGGTCTCGACGTTGCAGACCCCTTAGCCCGGATGGAGCGCAGCGCAATCCGGGACGGCCCGTCGTTTGTGGCACGATCCCGGATTACGCTTGTGCTCCATCCGGGCTACTGGATCTCGTTGCCCGTCGGCCAAAACACCCCTCACCCCCGTCAATCCCTTCCCTCAAAAATATTCCACTTTACCGAAATTCGGAATTGCGTCATAACCCAAAACAGCCCGGCCCACGAAGAGGGGCGGTTCGCGAGTCGTTCGAAACGCGGGCCGGGTTGCGGTGGACGCGGCAGCGTCGTGCGCGAGAGGCGCGGGCAGGGCGGGTAGTCCCTGTGAGCCCGAGGCTTCGTGCGGACGAGCGGCGCCGAAGTCCGGCGAAGCCTCATGGCGAAGCCGGATGAGCTGCGTACGGCAAAACCGTGTGGTCCTGGCCGTCGTTGCTACGGTCAAGCCTTTGCGGAGATGTGCGCGAGCCCAACCGGGTGGACGGCATCGTCAATTCGCAGGGCGAGGGAGGCCAGCAGGAACTCGGCTCCCGGGAGAGCATGGCATAAGCCGTCCGACCACTGCGCAGGGAAGGCCGTGTGTTTGGCTTCACCTGTATGCCGCTGTGCAGTTTTTCTGCGTGTGCTTTCGCACAGCGGACCGTGGGTGCCAGCCGGCACCCGGCCTTCCCTGCGCCCTCTTTCTTTGGGGGGGCGACGGACAGAGCAAAGCTCGGGCGAAATGCGCCGCGAGGATGCGAAGGTTTGTCTGCGATTGCGATGCGGGTTGGAGAAGCAGCGATGCCCCTTGCTCCGTCATTGCGAGCGCCGCGAAGCAATCCAGTCTGCTTCCGCGGAGGGATTCTGGATTGCTTCGCGGCGCTCGCAATGCCGAGGTGGAGGGGGCATGCGCCCACACCTCGCTCTCGCGCCCCGGACGCAGCGCAACGCTCCTTCAGCGGTGCGCTGCAGAGCCGGGACCCAGAAACCTAAACTTCCCGCCTGCTCAAGAACGCCAGCCGCTCGAACAGGTGCACGTCCTGCTCGTTCTTGAGCAGCGCGCCGTGCAGCGGCGGGATCAGCTTGCGCGGGTCGCGCTCGCGCAATTGCTCGACGCTCATGTCTTCGTTGAGCAGGAGCTTGAGCCAGTCGAGCAGCTCGGAGGTCGAGGGCTTCTTCTTCAGGCCGGGCACCTCGCGCACCTCGAAGAAGATGCGCAGCGCTTCCTCGACGAGGCGCTTCTTGATGCCGGGGAAGTGGACGTCGACGATGCGGCCCATCGTGTCGGCGTCGGGAAACTTGATGTAGTGGAAGAAGCAGCGGCGCAGGAAGGCGTCCGGCAGCTCCTTCTCGTTGTTGGAGGTGATCATCATGATCGGGCGCTGCTTGGCCTTGATCGTTTCGCCGGTCTCGTAGACATGGAATTCCATGCGGTCGAGCTCGAGCAGCAGGTCGTTGGGGAATTCGATGTCGGCCTTGTCGATCTCGTCGATCAGCAGCACCGGGCGCTGCTCGGCGGCGAAGGCGTCCCACAGCTTGCCGCGCTTGATGTAGTTCCTGATGTCCGACACACGCGCATCGCCGAGCTGGCTGTCGCGCAGGCGCGACACCGCGTCGTATTCGTAGAGGCCCTGCTGCGCCTTGGTGGTGGACTTGATGTGCCAGGTCAGCAGCGGCGCGTTCAGCGCCTTCGCCACTTCCTCCGCCAGCACCGTCTTGCCGGTGCCGGGCTCGCCCTTGATGAGGAGCGGACGCTCCAGCACGATCGAGGCATTGACGGCGACCTTGAGATCGTCGGTCGCTACATAGTCCTTGGTGCCGGTAAATTTCATTGCGCGTCCTTGTTGGTCGTCGGCCGGGGCTCGCCCCGGTCGCGACATGGGAACGGCCGCACGCGGCGGCCGTTCCTGGTTCGGTCAGGCTTTCAGACCCGTTTTATCAGCGAAAGGATGACGAGCACAATCACCGCGCCGATGGTGGCGTCCACGATGGCGCCGACCGTGCCGGTTGCGAGCTGGATGTGCAGCTGGGGCAGAACCCAGCTTGCCACGAGTGCGCCGATGATGCCGACGACGATGTTGCCGATCAGCCCAAATCCCGCCCCATGGACAATCTTGCCGGCAAGCCAGCCGGCGATCGCGCCGATGATCAGCGCTGCGAGAATTCCCATTGCAAACGTCCCCCAAACAACCCCGTGAGGCCGCCAATTCTAGAGCAAAAAGCCTCCCGGTCCAGCGCCGAGCAGTGGCCGCCGCCCCTTGACGTCCGCCACCCGACGGGCAATCTGTCACCCATGTTCCTGCAATTCTTCACTTCTCTGCGCGACGCGCAGGTCCCCGTGACGCTGCGCGAATACCTCACGCTGGTGGAGGCGCTCGACGCCGATCTGGCGGATTATTCGGTCGAGAATTTCTACTATCTGTCGCGCACCGCGCTGGTGAAGGACGAACGCAATCTCGACAAGTTCGACCGCGTCTTCGGCACCGTGTTCAAGGGGCTGGAAAGCCTGCTCGATGCCATGGAGGGGGCCGAGATCCCCGAGGAGTGGCTGAAGAAGCTCGCCGAGAAATACCTGACGGACGAGGAGAAGAAGCAGATCGAGGCCATGGGCTGGGACAAGCTCATGGAGACCCTGAAGAAGCGCCTCGAGGAGCAGAAGGGCCGCCACCAGGGCGGCTCGAAATGGATCGGCACGGCAGGCACCTCGCCGTTCGGCGCCCACGGCTACAATCCCGAAGGCGTCCGCATCGGCCAGGAGAAGAACCGCAACAACCGCGCCGTGAAGGTGTGGGACAAGCGCGAGTTCAAGGATCTCGACGGCAATGTCGAGCTCGGCATCCGCAACATCAAGGTGGCGCTGCGCCGCCTGCGCAAGTTTGCGCGCACCGGCGCGCCCGACGAGCTCGATCTCGACACCACCATCCGCGAGACCGCCAATCACGGCTATCTCGACGTGCACATGCGTCCCGAGCGGCGCAATGCGGTGAAGCTTCTGGTGTTCTTCGACATCGGCGGCTCGATGGACGCGCATATCGAGCAGGTCGAGGAGCTGTTCTCGGCGGCGAAGATCGAGTTCAAGCACATGGAGTATTTCTACTTCCACAATTGCCTCTATGAAGGCGTGTGGAAGCAGAACAAGCGCCGCTTCACCGACCGTACCCCGACCTGGGACGTGCTGCACAAATATCCTCACGACTACAAGATCGTGTTCGTCGGCGACGCCTCGATGTCGCCTTACGAGATCATGGTGCCCGGCGGTTCGGTCGAGCACGTCAACGAGGAGCCCGGCTCGGTCTGGCTCGACCGCATCATCCGCACCTATCCGCATTCGGTGTGGCTGAACCCGGTGCAGCAGAAGCACTGGGACTATTCGGAATCGACCACCATCATCAAACGCATCTTCGCCAACCGCATGTACCCGATCACGATCGAAGGTCTGGAAGGCGCGATGAAGGAATTGACGCACTAGCCACACACGCCGTCATTCCGGGGCTTGCGCAGCGAGAACCCGGAATCCATCGGGCGGCAGTGTCAGTGGAGGAATGGATTCCGGGCTCGCGACTGCGTCGCGCCCCGGAATGACGAGAAGAGGAGAACCACGTGCCCCAGACCATCACCCGCGGCATCAAGGCGCTGATCGACGAGGCCAATGCCGAGATCGAGACGCTCACAGCGAAGGATGCGATCGAGATATCCAAGAACGGCGACGTCGTCATCGTCGACATCCGCGATCCGCGCGAGATCGAGCGCGACGGCCGCATCCCCGGCGCGTTCGCCTGCACCCGCGGCATGCTCGAATTCTGGATCGATCCGCAGAGCCCCTATGCCAAGCCGGTGTTCCAGGAAGACAAGAAGTTCGTGTTCCACTGCGCCGGCGGCCTGCGCTCCGCACTTGCCGCCAAGACTGCCCAGGACATGGGCCTGAAGCCCGTCGCTCACATCGCCGGAGGCTACGCCGCCTGGCGTGACGCCGGCGGACCGGTGCAGCAATGGGAGCCGAAGAAGAAGGGGTGAGGGGGCTCGCTCCGTCATTCCGGGGCGCGCGCAGCGCGAGCCCGGAATCCATTCATCCACCAACACCGCCGCGCGATGGATTCCGGGCTCGCCCTCCGGGCGCCACGGAATGACAAGGAAACACCGATGGCCACCGATCCCCTCGTCTCCACCGAATGGCTCGCCGCCCACATCAACGACGCCAACGTCAAGGTGCTCGACGCCAGCTTCAAGCTGCCGGGCGTGCTGCCTCTGCCGAAGGACGACTATCTCGCCGCGCATCTGCCGGGCGCGGCGTTCTTCGACGTCGATGCGGTGTCCGATCATTCCAACCCGCTGCCGCATATGTATCCGAGCGCCGAGCAGTTCGGCCGTGACGTCGGCAATCTCGGCATCTCGAATGCCGACACCGTCGTGCTCTACGATGCCGGCGGCTGGGTCGCAGCGCCGCGCGCGTGGTGGATGTTCCTGTCCTATGGCCACGCCAACGTGCGCATCCTCAATGGCGGCCTGAAGAAGTGGCGCGCCGAAGCGCGCGCCGTGGAGAGCGGCGAGGTCAAGCCGAAGCCGGCGAGCTTCAAGGCGAGTTATGATGCGAAGCGTGTGCGCAGCATGCAGCAACTGGTCGCCAACGTCGAAAGCCGTGCCGAGCAGGTGATCGACGCGCGCGCTGCCGACCGTTTCGAGGGCCGTGCGCCGGAACCGCGGCTGGGCATCCGCTCCGGTCACATCCCCGGCGCCCGCAACGTGCCCTACAATCAGCTGTTCGATGCCGCGACCGGAACGATGAAGCCGCTCGACGATCTCCGCGCTGCGTTCACCGACGCCGGCGTCCAGCTCGACGCCCCGATCGTGACGAGCTGCGGCTCGGGCGTGTCGGCCGGCGTGCTGACGCTCGCGCTCTATCGCCTCGGCATCACCGACACCGCGCTCTATGACGGCTCATGGTCGGAATGGGGCCAGGAAAAAGGCCCGCCGGTCGCGACCGGGCCGGCGTGAGATTATTGCCGCGCGCGCGTGGTCGTTGCGGCGAGCGTCGGCTGCGGCCGTCCGAACGGATCGAGCTGCTGAACCGGCGGCGGTGGGCGCCGTACGACGCGGCGGCGCTTCTTCACCTTATGCGCCCGCGGCTTGGCCGCCTTGCTCTCCGGCGTGCTGCTGCCGGTCTTGACCTTCGCCGGCGGATCCTTCCAGGCCGTGGTCGCGGGATCGTTCAGTACGGCCATCTTGTCCGAGGTGATGTCGCGTGCCGATGAGGCAAGGGCGGCACTGGGGTCGGCCGCCGCCGGCGCGCTGGCGGCCGCGGCAGGCTTGGTCTCGGGGATCGACGCCGCGGTATCGGCCGGTGTGAGCGTGTCGGCGGGAGCCGGCGCAGCAGCGTCCGTTGTCTTCTCGGGCTCGGTCGTCTGGGGCTCGGACGTCTCGGCCTTGGTCGTCTCGGGCCTGATCATCTCGGGCTTGATCGTCTCGGGATTGGCCGGCTCGGCGGCCGGGACCTCAGCCGGAGCCACAATGACTTGCGGCTGGACGTCGGTCCCGGTCGTCACCGTGGCCACCTGTTCGGGCTCGCTCAACGGCAGTGCGATGGTCGGCACCTGGTCGCGCAGCGATGGCGACGGCGTCGGCTCAGCGGCCGCCTCCGGCTCGGCGCGGAGGACCGCGAGCACAGGCTGGGCGGGCTCGGGAGCTTGCGCAAACACCTTCTCCTGCGGGCCGTTCCGCCAGGAGGGGTTGCTGACATACTGCTCATGGCTCGCCCGCAGCAGCGCGGCGGCGCCCAGGCCGAACACCAGGATGGAGGCTGACAGCAGGATCGCGGCAAACAGGAAGCGAAAGCCGGGAAGCATCGAGAAATTGCGAATTTCCGCCCCGGCGGCGACGTGCCAGGGCCCATGAGCCATCTGAACGCGGTGACGATACTGATTGCCGCGTTCGCCACGCAGGGATTCTGAGCTCAAAGCGGTGGCGAATCAGGCTTATTCGAACATAGCGCAACGATTCCGCGCCGTTCCGTAAAAACCGAGCCGAAAACTCCGCCGATTTGCCGCAGGAGATGATTTTCGCCCCGTGATGCAACGGGGCAACGGTAGTGTTGCGGATCACAAATCGGCAAGTCCGGCGCAAATAAGCCCGATATGTCTTGAATGTGCCGCTATCTTCGGTCATCTGGCCGTTAACGGTCCGGACGGGGCCCGGGGACTATACAAGAGCGATGATGATCAAACATTTTCTGACGATATGCGCTGCCGCAACAGTCGCTGCGGCGGGAACCTCGCTCGCACAGGCTCAGAGCTATCCGGTCCAGCAGGCGCCGAGCTATGGGGCGCCGGCTGAATACCGCCCCGGCGACCGCGCCCCGAATTTCGACGCGCTGGAAGATGACGACGATGCGATGCCGCAGGCTGCGTTGCCGCCGCCCGGCCCGGTCGACGATCCGCGTTACGGCCGTCCGGCCGGCCCTCCGGTCTATTCGGCGGCCCCGCCGCAGGGGCCGGTGATGTCGCCGGATGATCCGCGTTATGGCCGTCCGGCTGGTCCCCCGGTCTACTCGGCGGCGCCGTCACAGGGCCCCGTGATGTCACCCGATGATCCCCGCTATGGCCGTCCCGCCGGACCGCCCGCGGTGATCTATGCCGATCGCCCGGGCCAGGCACCCGGCGGCGACGGCCTGCGCCCGCCGGAGGCCGTCGGTGGTCCCGCAGCGACTGGAGCGGTTCAGGCGCAGCCCCCCGTGGGCAACGATGGCCGGCCGATGGCGATCGCTTCGCTGCCGCCCGAGGAGCAGCCCGACGCTGCGCCGGCGCAGCTGGCGCCGAACCTGCGCCGCCAGGAAGTTTCGCTGGCGACCAAGGAGCCGGCTGGAACGCTCATCGTCGATACCCCGAACACCTACCTCTATTACGTGCTCGGCAACGGCCGGGCGATCCGCTACGGCGTCCGCGTCGGCCGCGATGGTTTCACCTGGACCGGCGTGCAGAAGATTACCCGCAAGGCCGAGTGGCCGGATTGGCATCCGCCGACGGAAATGATCGAGCGCCAGCCCTATCTGCCGCGCTTCATGGCCGGCGGCCCCGGCAATCCGCTCGGCGCGCGCGCGATGTATCTCGGATCGACGGTCTACCGTATTCACGGCACCAACCAGCCCTCGACGATCGGCAAGTTCGTCTCGTCCGGCTGCATCGGCATGCTGAACGAGGACGTCTCGGATCTGTTTGATCGGGTCAAGGTCGGCACCCGCGTGGTGGTGCTGCCGGGTGGCCCGCCGCCGGGAACGGCGACCGCTTCCGCTGCGCCGACGCCGGGTGCTGCCGGGCCGGCTCCGATGGCTGCCCAGGCTGGCCCCGTCCCGGGTACCCAGCCGACGGTGGTGCCGCCGCTGCCAGCGCCGGTCACCGTGCGCTAACCTCGCGTGGAACAATTGGATTGATTGCGGCGCGTGTGCCTCGGCCACGCGCCGCAAATGTTTGTGGCGCTGACGATGACCGGCGAGTGTGTTCGCCGGGGTGAATCCCGGCACGCGTCGACTACCTCACGGAAGAATTGCGACGACGTGAGGAGCACAGGATGCGAATCTTTGTTGCAGGCGCGACCGGTGCGATCGGTCGCCATCTGGTTGCCATGCTCATCGCCAAGGGACACACGGTCGTCGGCTCCACGCGAGCCACGGAAAAGGCCGGGATGCTCATGGCATTGGGGGCCGAACCCGTTGTCGCCGATGGCCTCGACCAGCTGCACCACCGGCGCGTGCCGCTGATCGGCGATGGCGGTGGTTACTGGTCGTTCACTCACACCGAAGATGCCGCGTCTGCCACCGTCGCCGCAGTCGAGCGCGGCCGTCCGGGCAACATCTACAACATCGTCGACGACCACCCGGCACAGGTCAGGGAATGGCTGCCGGCGCTGGCCGAGTTGCTGGGTGCCAAGCCGCCGCTTCACGTGCCGGCATGGCTCGGTCGGTTGTTGGCCGGCGAGCATATGGTCTCGATGATGACGCGTGCGCGGGGCTTCCAACGCCAAGGCCAGGCGCGAACTGGATTGGCTCCCGGCTCATACCTCCTGGCGCGACGGTTTCGCCGACGTGGCAAGGCAGCCCGTCAGCCAGCGCTCCGCCGCGTAGCCGACCGTCTAGGCCAGCTTCCGCGGCAGCTCGCCGCCCTTGGTCCAGGCATCGATCGCCTCGACCATCTGGCCGTAATGGATGCGCAGGCCGTCCTCGGTCGCGTAGCCGAGATGCGGCGTCAGCACGAGGTTGTCGAGCTTGCGGAACGGATGGTCCGTCGGCAACGGCTCGACCGAGAACACGTCGATGCCGGCGCCCGCGATCTTCTTCTGCTGCAAGGCCTCGAGCAGCGCCTGCTCGTCCACGATCGGCCCGCGCGCGGTGTTGACGAGGAAGGCCGTCGGCTTCATCCGCGCGAGATCGGCACGGCCGACCAGCCCGCGCGAACGCTCGCTCAGCACCACATGGATGGTGATGATATCGGCCTTGGCGAACAGCTCTTCCTTGCTGGCATAGCCGACGCCGGCGTCCTTGCACTTCTCCGGCGTGAGGTTCGGGCTCCATGCGATCACGTTCATGCCGAACGCTTTCGCAATGCCCGCCATCTTGCTGCCGAGCTTGCCGAGCCCGACGATGCCGAGCGTCATTCCCTCGATCTCGACGCCGGCAAAGGCCTGCCAGGGCGCGCCCGCATGCATGCGGGCGTTCTCGCGGCCGATGCCGCGGGTCAGCTCCAGGATCAGGCCCATGGTGAGCGGCGCGGTGGGGTCGCGGGAATATTGCGTGCCGCCGATCGTGACGCCCCGCGCCTTCGCGGCCTCCATGTCGATCGAGGCATTGCGCATGCCTGACGTCAGCAGCAGCTTCAGCTTGGGGAGCGACGCGAACAGGCTCTTGGGGAATGCCGTACGCTCGCGCATGGCGCAGATGATGTCGACGTCGGCGAGCGCGCTGGCCGCGGCTTGCTCGGAGGCGAAGGGATGGCTGAACACGGTGACATCGACCCGGTCGGACAGGCTTTGCCAATCGGCAACGTCGAGGGCGAGGTTGAAATAGTCGTCCAGAATTGCACAGCGCAGCCGCGTCATCAGCGTTCATCCATGGCAAGGGGCGATGGCACCGGCGGGAGCGCCATCATCGGAACCCGGCCATGGTTGCGCGCAATCACACCTGCGCGCAAGCCGCCGACATTTCAAAAATCCGCTAGGGAAGAAGGGTTCAGAGGTCGCGGGGCTTGAGCCGGAACGGCGCATTCATGCCGTGCTTGGCGCGCCAGGCCGGGCCGGGGCCGCGCATGTAATGCAGTTCGGGCCGGTAAGGGTTGAAAGCGGTGGCGAAGAAGCGCTTCCAGAAGCCCTTGATCTCCGAGGCGAACGCGGAGGCGCTGCCGGCTTCTGCCGGAACGGGAAGGGAATTGGTCTCGATCATGGCCATGACGCTGTCTCGCTGTGCTCCCGTTCATTCTGAGCGGGTGGCGCTGTTTCCGCGCGAAACCAAGCTTTGGCCTGATTTATTAAAAGAAGGTTTCAATTGTCCGGATCGGCGGCGGGATGGTGTCCGTCCCGTATTCATCCGTGGTGAACGGAGGGAAAACATTGCCCTTTGGGGGCGGGATCGCTACATCGGCGGCAAGCAAATTTCCTCAAATCGAAGGTTTTCGGGACCGATGGCGCGCCAGTTCATCTATTTCATGCAGGGCCTGACCAAGAGCTATCCGACCCGGAAGGTGCTCGACAACATCCATCTGAGCTTCTACCCGGACGCCAAGATCGGCGTGCTCGGCGTCAACGGCTCGGGCAAGTCGACGCTGCTCAAGATCATGGCCGGCCTCGACAAGGAGTATAATGGCGAGGCCTGGGTCGCCCAGGGCGCCCGCGTCGGCTATCTCGAACAGGAACCGCACCTCGATGCCAGCTTGTCCGTGCGCGAGAACGTCATGCTGGGCGTCGCCAAACAGAAGGCCATCCTCGATCGCTACAACGAGCTGGCGATGAACTATTCCGAGGAGACGGCCGACGAGATGACCAAGCTGCAGGACGAGATCGAGGCCCAGGGCCTCTGGGATCTCGACAGCAAGGTCGATCAGGCCATGGACGCACTGCGTTGTCCGCCCGACGATGCCGACGTGACGAAACTGTCCGGCGGTGAGCGCCGTCGCGTCGCGCTGTGCAAGCTGCTGCTCGACCAGCCCGAACTCCTGCTGCTCGACGAGCCCACCAACCATCTCGACGCGGAGTCGGTGTCATGGCTGGAAGGACATCTGCGCAATTATCCCGGCGCGATCCTGATCGTCACCCATGATCGCTACTTCCTCGACAACGTCACGAGCTGGATCCTCGAGCTCGACCGCGGCAAGGGGATTCCCTACGAGGGCAATTACTCGTCCTGGCTGGTGCAGAAGCAGAAGCGGCTCGAGCAGGAGGGACGCGAGGACGCCGCGCACCTGAAGACGCTGGCCCGCGAGCAGGAGTGGGTCGCCTCGTCGCCGAAGGCGCGTCAGGCCAAGTCCAAGGCGCGTTACCAGCGCTACGAGGATCTGCTCAAGCAGGCCAGCGAGAAGCAGACCCAGACTGCGCAGATCATCATTCCCGTCGCCGAGCGGCTCGGTGCCAACGTGGTCGATTTCGAAGGCCTCAGCAAAGGCTTTGGCGATCGCCTGCTGATCGACGATCTCACCTTCAAGCTGCCGCCCGGCGGCATCGTCGGCGTGATCGGCCCCAACGGCGCCGGCAAGACCACGCTGTTCAAGATGATCACCAAGCAGGAAGCGCCGGACAAGGGCACCATCACGGTCGGCGAGACCGTGCATCTCGGCTATGTCGACCAGTCGCGCGACGCGCTCGACGGCAGCAAGAACGTCTGGGAGGAGATCTCCGGCGGCAACGAGCTGATCCTGCTCGGCAAGAAGGAAGTGAACTCGCGCGGCTATTGCTCGGCCTTCAACTTCAAGGGCGCCGACCAGCAGAAGAAGGTCGGCGCGCTATCGGGCGGTGAACGCAACCGCGTGCATCTCGCCAAGATGTTGAAGTCCGGCGCCAACGTTCTGCTGCTCGACGAACCGACCAACGACCTCGACGTCGACACCCTGCGTGCGCTCGAAGAGGCGCTGGAGGATTTCGCCGGCTGCGCCGTCATCATCAGCCATGATCGCTGGTTCCTCGACCGCATCGCGACCCATATCCTGGCCTTCGAAGGCGACAGCCACGTCGAATGGTTCGAAGGCAACTTCCAGGACTACGAGAAGGACAAGATGCGCCGGCTCGGCCAGGACAGCATCATTCCGCACCGCGTGAAGTACAAGAAGCTGACGCGGTGATCCGGGCATGATGCGGCGGATGCTCATCGCTGCGGTGATCGTGATCACCTGCGGATGGTCGTCCGCCCGCGCCGCCGATGCCGCTTTCACGCAATTCATCGCCTCGCTCTGGCCGGAGGCGCAGGCCGCCGGCGTGTCGCGTGCGACGTTCGAGCGAGAGACGCGCGGGCTCGAGCCCGATTACAAGCTGCCTGATCTGATTTTGCCGGGACGGCCCGCGACGGGTGCGCCGTCGCAGGCCGAGTTCGTTCAGGTGCCGGCTGACTACGTCAAGGAAGCCTCGATCGCGCGGCTTGCGGGTGAGGGACAGCGGCTGATGCAAAAATATCGTCCGGCGCTGACGGAGATCGAGAGAAACTCCGGTGTGCCTGCGTCCGTCATGCTCGCGATCTGGGGTCGCGAGACCGATTACGGCCACTACACGCTGCCTTACGACCTCGTGCGCGTGCTGGCGACGCAGGCCTATGTCGGCCGCCGCAAGGACACCTATCGCAACGAGTTCATCCTCTCGCTGAAGATCCTCGGCGAGGGCGCGGTGACGCGCAAGGACATGCGCTCGTCCTGGGCCGGTGCCACCGGGCTCACGCAGTTCCTGCCGTCGGAATATTACAAGCACGGCGTCGATTTCGACCGCGACGGCCGTATCGACATCTGGCACTCGGTGCCGGATGCGCTGGCATCGGCCGCACAGCAGCTCGTCAACAAGGGCTGGCAGAACGGCGTGCGTTGGGCCTACGAGGTGCAGGCGCCGGCGAAGGTCGATTGCACCGCCGGCGTGCCCGAGGTGACGAAGCCGATCGGCCAGTGGCTGCGCGAAGGCTTTGTGCCGGTCCGTGGACAAAAGCTCAGCGCCGCCGAGCAGGCGCAGCCGGCCTCGCTGCTCCAGCCGGAAGGCATCTACGGTCCGTCATTCCTGACCACGAAGAACTACTTCGTCATCAAGGAATACAATTTCTCCGACCTCTATGTGCTGTTCGTCGGCCATCTCAGTGACAGCATGACCAGCCCGTTGCCGTTCGCGACGGCCTGGTCGGCCTCCAAGCAGTTGCGCACCAAGGACGTCGAGACCATGCAGCGCGGGCTCACGCGCGTCGGGCTCTACAAGGACAAGATCGACGGCAAGGCCGGCATGCAGACGCGCGCCGCGCTCGGCGCCTATCAGAAGTCGGCAGGTCTCAAGGTCGATTGCTGGCCGAGCGAAGAGGTGCTGCGCTCGATCCAGGCGGCGCGGTAGCGACGCAGCTCTTCGCCAAAGAAAAAAGCCCGGCCGATGGTTTCGGCCGGGCTTCGATCGCGGCGCGGAGGCGCCTGACGATCAGATCTTGCGATCAGATCAATAGCAAACGCGAACCGGGCGAACGACCCAGCCATAGCCGTCCCAATAGCGCTGGCGCTGCCAATAGCAGGGCGGGGGCGGCGGGCCGGGCTCGGCCACGTAAACCGGACCACCATAGGCCGGACGGCTCGACGCGATGGCGCCGCCGACGATCGCGCCGCCGATCAGGCCGGCCGCGATGCCGACACCGACGCCGTCACGGGCCTGGGCGGACGGCGTGGCGGTCACCAGCGAACCGGCGATCGTCGCAACCGTGAGGGCGGCAACTAAAGTCTTCTTCATGCTCTTGGCTCTCCTGAGAGGTGGACGCTCCTTGTTAGAAGCGCCCGGGGTTCAAAGGTTCACGCAGACTCTGATGGGATTGGCCTTGCAGCTAGGAAGCGCGCAAATGGTCAATCCGCGGTAAACGCACACGGAGCTGTGACGAGAAAAAGCGGTCTTTTTCAGGCCCCGAGATGAACGGCGCATCCGTAGTGAACCGGACCAGCAAGCGGTTTAAGCGGTTCAAGTCGCCTCAGCCACAGACTCTGACGCGGCGGACGCGCCAGCCATAGCCGTCCCAGAAGCGCTGCTTCTGCCAGACGCAGCCGTTGCCGTAATAGTCGTCGGCGACATAGCCGGGACCCGGCGCGTAATAGCGGGGCGGGTAGTAGCCGGGGCCATAGCCCGGACCATATCCGTAGGCGGGACCGGGTCCGTAATAATACGGAGAAGCCAGCGCCCCGCCGACAATGGCACCGCCGATGATTCCGGCGGCCACGCCCGCAGCGACGCCGCGCTGCGCGTGGGCTGGCGTTACGGCCGTCAGGGCCAGGGTGGCGACGGCAGCGACCGCCAGGAGCGACTTCTTCATTGGCTTGACCTCTTCATACGCGGAACTCTTTGGGGACCAGAGTTCCATACTTCGTTTGAATGATCAATGAACGGCACCTTTGCCGGGTGCGACCAAATAATATGGATCGGGCACTCCGCCAGGCGGGGATGATGGGCAATACGATGATGAATGCTTTGATCGCCGCCGGGATCGCGTTCGCGATCGGCTACGGCTGGTTCACCCACCTCCAGAACCGCGTCCGGCGCTCCCGCGCTGCGACCGGTGGCGATGGGGGAAGCAGCGAGAGCTATTCGGGAACCAGCGACGGCTTCTCGCTTGGAAGCTGGTTCTCCAGCGACAGTTCGGGAAGCTCGACCGACGGCGGCAGCTGTTCCACGAGCGATGGCGGCAGCAGTGGCGGGGATTGCGGAGGTGGCGACGGTGGGGGAGGCGGTGGCGGCGACTAGGTCCGCCGCAATCTTGATCCAGCGCAACTCGCTATTTTAGAGCCGTTCTAGGCTGTTTCCGGGCTAGTTTGGAATAGCTTCAAATTCCGGTTTTTCCTTTTGCATCCGGGCGGCCCCTTAAATATCGATGATGGCGCATCACCGAAGGGCCTTCCGCTTCCATGATCGTTTGTTCCTGTAACGTGCTGAGCGATGATGACATCCGCGCCGCCGTCGCCGAGTCCGACGACGCCGTGCGCCATGCCAAGCAGATCTACGGGTGCCTCGGCTGCAGCGCCGAATGCGGCCGCTGTGCGCGGACGATCAAGACCATCATCGACGAGGCGCTCGGCCCCTGTGCCAAGTCTTGCTGCTCCGGCTGCCCGCACAGCCACACGGTAGCAGCCAACGACGAGACGGCTGAGCCTGCCCAGTTCGCCCTCGCGGCCTGCTGAAATCTTCCGCCCCTCGGCTGAGCTTTTCCCCCGGCTGCGTCCCCGTAGCCGGTTGCTCCCATCTTTAAACTCATTTAGAAGCGTTCTAAATTCGGTTTAGAGCCGATTTGGACTGCAAGAGCTGGAGTGAACCATGCAGGGCGACGCAAAAGTTATCGACTATCTCAACAAGGCACTGCGTCACGAACTGACTGCGATCAACCAGTACTGGCTGCACTACCGCTTTCTCGACAATTGGGGCCTCCTCGACATGGCCAAGGTCTGGCGCAAGGAGTCCATCGAGGAAATGGAGCACGCCGACAAGCTCACCGCGCGCATCCTGTTCTTCGACGGCTTCCCGAACATGCAGGTGCTCGATCCCCTGCGCATCGGCCAGAACGTCAAGGAGATCATCGAGTGCGACCTCGCCGCCGAGATGAGCGCGCGGGCCCTGTACCAGGAAGCGGCGACTTACTGCCACGGCGTCAAGGACTACGTCACGCGTGACCTGTTCGAGAAGCTGATGAGCGACGAGGAGCATCACATCGACTTCCTCGAAACCCAGCTCGACCTGATCGGCCGCATCGGCCTCGAACTCTACACCCAGAAGCACGTCGGCGGGCTCGAGGGCGAGGGGCACTGAGCCCTGAGGTCGCCACACACTCCCGTATCGTCCCGGCCTCGCCGGCACGACACAAAGCTGGCTGCGCCGCCTACAGCTGCGCCTTGTAGCGCCCTTCCACGATCTCCTGACTGTCCGGCTCGCCGAGGCTGGTCTGGTCGTGGATGATTTCGGTGATGCTCGGCATCACCGAGCGCGGCACCTTCTCCGGGGACCATAGCTTCGAGCGTATCAGCGCCTTGCCGCAGTGGAAATAGACTTCGCTGACGGCGACGTTCAGCACCGCGCGCGGCGGCTTGCCGAACTCCACCATCGAGGCGAGCAGGTCCGGATCGGCCGACAGCGTGCCGCGTCCGCCGACCCGCAGCGTCTCGTCGATGCCGGGCACGAAGAACAACAAATGTACGAAGCCCGAGCCTTCGACGACGTTGCGAAAACTGTCGATCCGGTTGTTGCCGGAGCGGTCGGGCATCAGCAACTGGTTGGGGCCGGCGACGTGGACGAAGCCGATGCCGCCGCCGCGCGGCGACGCGTCCACGCTGCCATCGGTGCCAGAGGTCGCGAGCACGCAGAACGGCGACATCTCGATGAATTTCTTCGCATGCGCATCTATCGCGGGACGCGCTTTGGCGATCACGCGCGGGCTCGGCTTGGCATAGATGGTGGCGAGGTCTTCGGCGCAAAGATCAGTCACGAAGGTCTCCCTGATTGGAGGCTCGAGGATATCATTCCCCGGCCTGGTCGCTATCCCATTTCTCACGGCGCCACGGCCAGTCGACCACGCCAGCACAATACAGAGCCCACCAGATCAGGACCGGCTGAAGCACCAGCCGTGGCCCGTGGTACAGCCAACTGTTGGGGATGGGTGGCAGGTCGATGCCCTGCAGGGCGTGCCTGATGTTCGCCGGCCACACACAAAGCGCATAGAGCGCAAGTGCGACGCCCGCCCACCAGCGCAGCGGCTTCGTCACCAGCGCGATGGCACCTGCGATCTCGCAGACGCCGGTGACGAGGATGACCTGCATCGCAAAGGGGACCCAGCGCGGCGTGATTGCGAGCAGCTTGTCCGGAACCCAGAGATGCGCGATGCCCGCAGCCAGATAGAATGCCGCGAGAACGAAGCGCATGACGGTGCGTGTCCGATCGTTGGTGCGATTGATATCCATCAGCCGAAATAGCATGCGCGGCAGGGAGTGACCACCGAATGTCGCAGCGAGCGGGAGTAGCACAATCGGATGGTTCAGGTAGCGTTGAATACCAATTTCGCTTATAACGCGTGAGATAATTTTTCGATTTTAAAGAAAGGAATTCGCCATGGCCCCCACGCAGGCAATGCGGGTCGCGGGCGATGGGCCGCGCCGTCGCAAGCACGTCCCGGGACAGTTGATCGTTCGGTTGAAGCCGTCCGCCGTGCGGCAGATCGTGGCGATGTCACTTCAGGCGACGACGCCGCGTGCGCTGATGGCCGCGATGCCCGATGAAGTCAGAGGTCCGATCGATTTTCTGCACGACAAGCTCGGGCTTCAGTCGATGAAGCCGCTGTTCGTGGTCGATGGCGGTGATGCACCCGCGCGGCCGCAGGCGATGGCTTTGGCCGCGGTTCATCGCGCGATGGCACGCTCCGCAACGGCGGCTCCGCGGGAGGCGCTGGCCGGATTTCAGATCGTGCAGGTGAAGGACAGGAAGATGGACGAAGGAGTCCTGAAGAGCCTGCGTGCCTCCAGGGCGGTGGACCTGGTCGAGCCCGTTCCCAACCGATGGCTCAGTGCCGCGGCCGATCCCATGAAGATTCGGCAGTGGGGCCTTCGCGCCATCAGGTGGTTCGACAGACCGCGGCCAGGTGCGGGGCGGGTTCACGTTGCCGTGCTCGACAGTGGTGTCGACGCCCGACATCCCGATCTCGCAGAAACGATCGAGGAATATCGTCACGACGGCAACGTCGCGCGCGATTTCCTCGGCCATGGCACCCATGTCAGCGGCACGATCGCGGCCGTGGTCAATAATTCGGCCGGCATCGCAGGCGTGGCCAATTGCCGTCTGCATTGCTGGAAGGTGTTTGACGATCCCAAGCGCCCAGGCGACGACGAGAACTTCAACTTCGAGTTCTACAGCAAGGCGCTCGCGGCTGCGCTCGATTCCAGCATCAAGGTCATCAACCTCAGCATTGGGGGTGAGGACCATTCGAAGGCGGAAGCGACGATCTTCGCCGAACTGATCGATGCCGGCGTCGTCATCTCCACCGCCATGGGCAACGAGTTCGAGGACGGCAACCCGAAGGAGTATCCGGCGGGCTACGCGGACACGATCGGAGTTGGCGCCGTCGACGAGTCCCATCGGCGCGCCTCGTTCTCCAACACGGGGAAGCACATCAAGCTGGTCGCCCCGGGGGTCAACATCCTGTCGACGGTACCCCGGGTGAAGGCAAGCTTCGCCGACCATACCAGCTACGATTCCTGGCCCGGAACGTCGATGGCAACGCCGCATGTCACGGGTGCCGCCGCACTCGTCTATATCAACAGGCCGAAATCCAGGGCGGCCGGGCTTGCGGTCGCCAGGCGCCTGATCGCGACCGCGACGAAATTGCCGGCGATGCGGGGAAGGGATTTCACGCAAGAATATGGTGCCGGCCTCCTGGACGTTGCCGCTGCGCTCGGCCGTGCAAAGACGGGCAGGAAAATCGGCAGGAAAACCGGCAAGAAAACAGCCAAAGCGAGGAAGGGACGAAAATAGGTCTGCGACCTTGAACGGGCGCCGCGAACGGCTAGCTTCTCGGTATGTCCGTGCAGTTCAAATTCCACGATCGTGTCGATCAGCGCCGGCGGCGCATGATCATCAAGACGCTCGGCGATGCCGGCTATGTCGCCGAGAACCTGTTTCCGGGCCAGAAGCGGCAAAACCTCGCGGCGATCTTCACCGTCGCTGAGGCCGACGCCAAGTCCGTTCGCGCCGCGCTCGTCGATTTCGGCGATGACATCGAATATGTAGAGGCCGCGCCCAGGCGAGACCTCAAGGCCTGAGTGATCTACACCGCATCCGCCGGCACGAAGCAGCTGATGATGATGGCGCCGCGGTGGTGGACGTACCACACGACGGCCTGTCCGACCGGATTGCCGCGGTCGCGGATGATGGCGCGGTCGGGCACCTCCATCCATTGTCCCTCGATCGGCACCCAATAGTTGCCGCCCCGCACATCGTACTCGGTACGATGGCCGTCGGAAATGTCGCAGCAGGGCACGCCGTTCGGTGCGATCACACTCTTGAACCAGGCGCGGATGTCGGGCGGCACGTGGTCGTATTGGCCATTGTCGAACGCGAACGTGGCGCTCGTCAGCGCCATCGTCGCGGCCAGCCAAACGCACAGCGCGAGCCTGTGCATGCGATCCTCCGTCGCGTTCGATTCGTGTCGTTGATGCGATTAAGCCCGAGCTGTCAGCTCATTGCATGCTCAAATAATATGCGGCGCCGAGGCGCCGCATATGATGCGTTGCGATACGAGCGGCCTGCCGCGTTACATCGTCCCCTGCGGTGCGGTCTGCAGCAATTGCCTGATCTGCTCGACATAGAATTTCGCGTTGCCGGTGGTACCGTGGCCGCGGGTCTCGGTGCTTGCGGGGATCAGATACAGCTTGCCGTTCTTGACCCGCTTCATCGCAGCGTCCGTGATGCCGGTCTCGGGCGGGTTGCGCTCGTCGTCGGCGGAATTGATCAGCAGCAGCGATGCCTCGATCTGCTCCAGCTTCTCGCCGGCATTGTAGTCGTGCGAGGACTCCCATTGATAGACGAAGTCGTTCGCATCAGCCGTGATCGGCGTCGCCAGCCGTTCGTCGACGATCTTGTCGGCCTTGGCCGCCGTCGGCGCCTGCGATTGATAGGCCAGCGTTCCGCCGATGCTCGCGATGCCGTAGGCGGTGACGGCGTATTTCATCATGCGCGGCTGGCTGGTGTAATTGCCGCCATTGTAGTCGGGATCGCTGCGGATGGTGTCGAGCATGATCCGCCGCAGCATCCAGTTGCGCGACGCCATCTCGGTCGGCTGCGAGGCCATCGGGACCAGCGCGTCCATTGCCTTCGGATATTTCTCGCCCCACAGCCAGGTGTGCATGCCGCCCATCGAATTGCCGATGACGAGCCGCAGATGCTTGACCCCGAGCCCTTCCGTCACCAGGCGATATTGCGCCTCGACCATGTCGTCGTAATCGTATTTTGGGAAGCCCGCCTTCATCCCGTCGGACGGCTTCGACGATTTGCCATGGCCGATATTGTCGGGGATGATGATGTAATATCTGGACGCGTCGAGCGGCTGCCCCGCGCCGAACAGCTCGCCGGCAAAGGCGGGCGACAGCATGCTCGCGCCCGAGCCGCCGGTGCCATGCAGCACCAGCACCGGCTGGCCGGTCGGCTCTCCGACGGTGGTGTAGTGCAGCTTCAGTTCCGGCATGGTCTCGCCGGTGTGGAACTTGAAATCCCTGGCGATCCAGTCGCCCTGCTTGGGCGCCGGGTAGTCGGCGGCCATGGCGGGTATTGCGATGGACAGCAGGATGGCCGACAGCGCTGCGCAAGAAGCTTTCATGTTTCTCTCCCCATGCGGCTCGTATCCGGCGGCCGCGTTGGGGCGGAACTTAGCAGAATTGTCCGGAAGGATGTAGGATTTCCCTTCCGCCGATCGTCCTCGAGGGAAATGTCCGGAGAGCCTGCATGTGCCGCAACATCAAGACGTTGTTCAACTTCGAGCCACCCGCGACGGAGGACGAGATCCACGCCAGCGCGATCCAGTTCGTGCGAAAACTGTCCGGCTTCAACAAGCCGTCGCAGGCCAACCAGGCCGCCTTCGACCGCGCCGTCGCGGAGGTCTCGGAGGCCGCGCGAAAACTCCTGACGTCGCTGCACACCCATGCGCCGGCGCGCGACCGCGAGATCGAGGCGGAGAAGGCCAAGGAGCGTTCGCGGCTGCGCTTCGGTTAGGCGGATCGAACGTCCGTTCCGTGACCTGGCTCACGGTCTGGAGCGCCTCAACTTGCAATGATGCTCGCCGGGGTTTTGACAGCCCGGAGCACGATCATGAACCGCCCCCTTCTTCCGCTGAAAGCAGGTGCCATCGCCTTCACGCTGCTGTGGACCGCGTGGATGATGTGGTGGAGCGGTTCGTTCTCGAGCGCGAACGTCGTGATCCTCGCCCTGTGCGGCGCGGCGGTCGGCTATCTCTGGTACCGCGCCATGCGCTGGCAATTCGAGCGCATGGGCATGCTGCCGCGGCGTGAGGACCAGTAGCCGCTAATCCTTGTTGCCGTGCTTCTTCTTCTTCTTCTTTTTCCTGTGATCGTCGCCTTCGCTGCCGTCGTCCTCGTCATCGAGGGGTACGTCGTCGGCCTCCTGCACGGCGGCCTCCAGCGCCGCGCGCTCGGCAGCTTCATGCTCGCGCTGGCGGCGGCGTTCATCCCAGGCGTCGAAAAGCTGATCGAGCCACGGCAGCACCTGCTCGATCGACGGCAATGGGCCGGTCGGCCCGGGTTCGCCGCGCGGGCCTTGCGGCCCCGCCGGTCCCTGCGGTCCGATCGATCCCTGTGCTCCGGCGGCCCCGCGCGGGCCGGCTTCGCCCTGCTTGCCCTGCGGACCTGGCTTGCCCTGCGGTCCGGCCTTTCCGATCGGGCCCTGCTTGCCCTGCGGTCCCGGCTTGCCACGCGCGCCATCCGGCCCCCGCTTGCCCGGATGACCCTGCGGGCCCGGCCGACCCGGTTCGCCCTGCCGCCCTCGCGGTCCCTGAGGTCCCTGCCGTTTCTGTTCGTCTGCCACGCCACTGCTCCCTTGACCGGAAGCAAGCTACTTAGCGGCGTTTGACGACGGCAGCAATTCCGCCCGGGCAATGCGCAGGGCTTGATCAACATCAATCGGCGGCACGAGGCGCCGTGTCATTGATCGTGCGCAGTCCCGGCAAGGAGCGACCGATGCGCGTAGCGTGGAACGTCTTTTGCCTGTTCGCTGTCATCCTCGTGGCCGCGCTCGGCCTCGCTCACCTGCTGGTGCCAGACATCGTGCCGGTCGCATTCGCCGAGGAGCCGCAGCCGACATGGGCGGTCATGAC
Organism: Bradyrhizobium sp. Bra78; assembly: GCF_024519855.1. Classification (NCBI taxonomy): domain Bacteria; kingdom Pseudomonadati; phylum Pseudomonadota; class Alphaproteobacteria; order Hyphomicrobiales; family Nitrobacteraceae; genus Bradyrhizobium; species Bradyrhizobium sp. Bra78. The sequence goes on from NZ_JALJRE010000001.1 coordinate 410,102, forward strand.
GGCCTTCCTGCTCCGCACGATCGAGATGATCGCAGCGGCGGTTGCGATCATCTCACTTGCACTCTTAGCCGTCGCACATCTGCGGCGCGAGCTGCGACGCTGGTCGCGCGGTGCATCGTCACGCAAGGCGTCGCAGGCGGACTGACGTCACGCGCTAGTCGTGATAGGCAGGCACCTCGATGCCGGAAGCGGCATAGATCCTGATCTTGTTGCGCAGCGTCCGCACCGACAGGCCGAGCACGCGCGATGCGCGCGTCCGGTTGCCGTCGCAGCGCGCAAGCGTCTGGAGCACGAGCTCGCGCTCGACCTCGCCGACGGTCGCGCCGATCAGCAATGGAACGATCTGGTTGGGTGCAAGGAAATATGCGCCCGGTTCGGACGCAGCGACATGAACAGTGGTCATCGACTCACTCCCCGATCAACGCCCGCTTCCGTCTTTGGAAGCGGATCGAGAACAAACGACCCCCAAGCCGTAGATCTACGGTGGGCGGGTTTGGTTAACGAAAGGTTAACCGCGGGCGATCGCACCAATTGACCTCAGGAATACCCCGAAGCCGCCGCGATTGGCACGGATTGCATATTCCCGCGAGCATACTTCGCGTCAAAAAGCAGCCATCGCTCACACCGTTCGATATCCGCCATCCACCATCACGATCGTTCCCGTGACGTAAGACGACAGGTCCGAGGCAAGGAAGACTGCGGGGCCAACGATGTCCTCGGGCTTGCCGGTGCGCGCCAGCGGGGTGTGGTCGACGAAGGCCTGCACCAGCGCCGGATTGGTGGCGCGCACATTGGCGTTGATGTTGGTCTCGATGAAGCCGGGCCCGATCGCGTTGACGCGCACGCCGTCCCTGCCGAGCTCGACCGCGAGCGCCTTGGTGAAGCCGAGCACGCCGTGCTTCGAGGTGGTGTAGGCCGCCGAGCTCGGCGTGCGCAGATGCACGAAGGACTGGATCGAGCCGATATTGACGATACGGCCCTTGGCTGCGCGCAACGGGCTGAGGAACGCCTGCGTCATATTGAAGACGCCGTTGAGATTGAGCGAGATGATGTCGTTCCAGTCCTTCGCCACCGTCTCGGTCTCCGCGGTGAAGGCGTTGCGGCGGGTGATGCCGGCATTGTTGACGAGGATCGAAACCTGCCCGACCTTGTCGGCGACTTGCTTTGCCAGTGCAAAGCAATCCTCGCGTCTTGTCACGTCCAGCGCAAAGCTCTCGGCCCTGCCGCCGGCCTTGCGGATCTCCGCGGCGGCTTCCGCGACGGTGTCGGCGTTGACATCGAGCAGCACCACTTGCGCGCCCTCGCGGGCGTAGCCGGCCGCGATGGCGCGGCCGATGCCGGACCCGGCGCCCGTGACGACGGCGATGTGGTTTTGGAGAAGCGGCATGGGGTTTCCTCGGCTGTTTGTTTCGAATGTTGGCGGCAAGACTAGTTGAAAACCGAAGCGACGAAAACGTCGCGCGGCGCTCGCGCCTCATGCAATCGCGGCGAGGACACCCCTGTGTATGTGGCAAAGATGCCACGCCACCGCAGAAAGGGCGCCGGTTCGTGCCTGTCCAATCCGCGGTCGTTTGCGTCCAAGAAGTCTGGAGCCGCTGGCCTCACATCTTGTTCCGGACATATGGGGCCGCGACGATTCCGCGCGCCGATGGGGACAGGGGCGCATGAAGAAAGTCACATGCGGAAGTGCGGCGCTGATCGCGCTCGCGGTGATGGGGCGTGCCCTGGCGGCGGATATCGGGGCCGCGCCCGCCGACAAGGCCGCGCCGGCAGCGGCGTCGCCCTGGAGCGGCTTCTATGCCGGTCTCGGGTTTGGCTTCCGCGCCTCGCGCACCGACGCCACGACGACATCGGAGACGATCGCCGGCATCCCGCAAAATCTGGCGGATGGCCGGCCGACCGCCGCGTCCTTCGACGGGCTCGGCTTTCGCACCAGTTCCAATGTCGGATTCAACTGGCAATTTGCCCCGCAATGGGTCGCAGGCCTTGAGGGCGATGTCGGCTTCGCCGACCAGTCGACCACGCGCCAGTCGCAGGCGTTCTCGCCCGGCTTCAGCTTCTTTGCCCGGCCGCCCGATAGACTGACGGTGAAGACCGATTGGGACGCCAGCCTGCGTGCGCGTCTCGGCTTCCTGCTCACACCCGCCACGCTGGCCTATGCGACCGGCGGCGTCGCCTGGCAGCGCAGCGAATACAGTTCGATCTGTGCCATCGACGGCTGTCTTGACTTTGGCCTCTCGCCCTCCGTGATCTCGGCCTCACGCATCCAGGCCGGCTGGACCGTCGGCGGCGGCATCGAGACAGCGCTTGGCGGCAACTGGATTGCACGTGCCGAATATCGCTATGCCGATTTCGGCGCGACGCCTTTCACCATTGCACGAACCGGCCCTGCCGGTTCACCCCTCAATCCGACCTCGGACAATTTCGATCTGAAAATGCGGACTCACAATGCCTCGTTCGGCGTGGCCTACAAATTTGGCGACCCGATCGTGGCAGGAGCGCAGGCAGCGATCACCAAGGCAGCGCCGATCGCGACGTCGTGGACCGGCCCCTATCTCGGTCTTGGTCTCGGTGCCCGCGCGCTGCAGGCGAATGCGGCGGCGAGATCGGAAGTGTTTGGCGGTGCGCCGATCCCGATTGCTGAGCATATCGTGCCGTTCAACGGCACCGCGTTCCGCGCCAGCCCCTATGCCGGCGTCAACTGGCAATTCGCGCCCAAATGGGTTGCCGGTATCGAGGGCGACGCCGGCTTTGCCGACCGGAGCGCCACGCTTGCCGGATATCCGGTGTCGCCTGCCTTCGGCACCTTCCACGAGGCCGCCGATTCCCTTGTGGTGAAGACAACATGGGACGCGAGCCTGCGAGCGCGTCTCGGCTTCCTGGTGACGCCGGCGACGCTGCTATTCGCGAGCGGCGGTGCTGCGTGGCAGCATGACGAGGTGATCTCGACCTGCGGGAGCGCACCCTGCCGGACCTTGTTCAATCTATCGCCGTCGGTGATAGCGAATTCCACGACGAAGCTCGGCTGGACCATCGGCGGCGGCCTGGAGACGGCGCTGGGCCATCACTGGCTGGCGCGCGCCGAATACGGCTTTGCCGATTTCGGCACGTCGACTTACAGGATCAGCCGAACGTCGCACTTCGCGCCCAGCAACACCGTCGACACTTTCGATGTTACGCTGCGCAGCCACGTCGCGACCTTCGGTCTCGCGTATCAGTTCAATTGACCGGTGCGGGCTCCGGCCGCTTATCCGGTGGGTGGCGTGACGACGGCGATATGGTTAGCGAGCAATGCCATGACAATTTCGCTTCTAAGTTTCATGAAAAGCTAACTCGAAATTAAGGGGTCGGAAACGGCGGCCTTGGCATACTGTTCTTGATTGCTAAACGTTGCGCGCATGATGGAACGGCTTGAATCCTGGAAACTCGCTCTCGAACGCCTGCGGTCGGCGCAGCCGGCTGATTGGGCCGAGGCGGGCCGGCTCGTCGCCGAGATCGCGCGGATGAGCACCGACACCATGCTGCGCCAGGCGGCCGAGCAGGCGCTTCCGGTGCTGCGACAGGCCGTGGACAATGACGATCACGGCATCGCGCTGGCGGCCCAGCGCCGCATCGGCGTGGTTCTCGACGTCGTTCATGATCTGACCGCGCCGCGCTTCGGCCGCCGCAATGCCAAGCCGAAGAATCTATCCAGCGAGGATCGTGCCCGCAAGATGCTCGGCCTGCCGCTCGCGGTGCAGCTCACCTGCGAGGACATCAACCAGGCCTATCGCCGCGCCGCCAAGGGCATGCATCCCGACCGGGGCGGCAGCGCGGAAGCCTTCATCGATCTCGCCGCCGCGCGCGATATCCTGATCCATCCCGGCGCGCACAAGGACGCGTGAGAGCGCTCAGCTCTTGTTCACGCAGCTCGGATAGGGCGCGGCTTCACCTGCGACGATCAGGCAGAGCTCGATCGGGCTGAGCTCGCGCAGACGCGCCTGCCAGCGCTCGTCATTGACCGGCGGCTCGTCGCTTTCGGGGCCGCGCTCGGCCCATTGGATGGTGTAGTAGTCGCTCGCGCCCTTGAGCGTGACCAGCAGCGCGGTCTCGGTGTGCCGGGTCGGGCCGCTATCGATGCGGCCGCAGCCGATCACCGCGACAAAACCTTCGAAGCGGCCGAAATTCGCGGCGCCGAGCGATTTTGCCGCGAAGCTGTCGGGGCAGGCGGATATGAAGCCGCCGGCGATCGAGCCCGCGAATTTCTCCGGCGATGCACCCGGCGTCAGCGTCATGCCCTTCTCGCCTGTCACGGTGATCATCTGGGTCCAGCGCTCGGGCGTCTCGCCCTTCAGCACCGCCTCGCGGATGTAGTGCCCGCCCTTGGTGTTCTCGAACACAACGACGAAATTCGACGGCATCGCGAAGCTGACGAGCTGACCGAAGATCGGCGAGATCACGCGGAAGGATTGCGGCGCCTGCGCCTGGCTTGCGGAGGCGAGTGCGAAAGCAACGCCGAATATGGCGGCCGTCGTGGTGAGCGTGCGCATCGATTGATCCCGCAAGGAGTGGCTGGAAACGCGATCGGGCAAGGACGCTAGCATCGCATCCTTGCCCGACCCTTGTCGTCCGCCGATCGAAATCTTACCAGCTGCAGTGGCCGTCCTTCAACGCATGGTCCTTCAACATGAGCGCGTCGCCGAAGGTCGGCACGGTCGCGCTGACGCGGGCGTAGTCGGAGGGCCACGGTGTGGTCGGGATGCTCTCGTCCCAGATCTGGCAGAAACCGCCGTTCTGCCAGCGGATCAGATGATAGCCGGCTTCGGCCTGGCTGGTGGCTGCGAAGGCCGCAAGGGCAAGGCCCGCAGCAGCGCACAGCACGGAAATACGACGCATGATCAGCTCCTCAAATGAAAGTTGTGATGCGCCTCCCGACAAGGACGGGGAGGGGTGGTGCGGGACGCTTTGGGGGTGCGCGCCCCGGACAAGATGTGAGTAGTTCCATCGGCGGGGCAGGTTCAAAGCGCGTGCGCCGGAAATGGGTGATTTGGCCCGGGAAAACCAGCGGCCCGTCGAAAGGAAAAAGGGCGGACCGCTCGCGCGATCCGCCCCTTGAATTCGATCTGGCGCGTCAGGCTCAGAGCGTGCAGCGGCGCTCCGCGCGCAGCTTGATCTGGAGGTCCGAGGCCGCGGTGAAGGTCGGGAGCGGCTTGCTGACGACCTTGTAGGTCGACACGCCCCACTGCAGCGGCTTGTACTTCAGGTCCTCGTTCCAGACCTGGCAGATGCCGGTGTTGTCCCAGCGGATCACGTAATAGCCGACCTTGGCCGAGGCCGGCACGGCGAAGACGGAGGTGGCGATGCCGGCAACGGCACAAAGGGCGAGAACGCGACGCATGAAATAATCTCCTTGTGGGGAAGGGTGACCCGAAAATTCGTGCGGTAAAAGCAGGTGCTTTGCAAGCCGGGGAGCGGCAGTTCACGGATATGTCAGATGGAGCCGCGCACTTGGTTTGGCCGAGTGCCCGGCAAGTCACACGTGCAAGGCGTGACTCACTTCGCCAGTGACGCCACTGCCTCGATCTCGATCAGCATCTTCGGACCGGGCAGCGCCTGCACCACGCAGGTGGTGCGTGCAGGGTAGGGCGGCGGGCCGAACGCGCCGGCATAGAGCGCGTTCATGGCGGCAACGTCCGAGGCGCGGGTCAGGAGCACGTTGACCTTGACGAGGTCGCGAATGCCAGCGCCGGCCTCGTCCAGCACGCGCTTGATGTTGACGACGACGTTGGCGAACTGCGCCTCGAACCCGTCGGGCAGCGCGCCGGCTGCGTCGAAGCCGGGAATGCCGGAGACGAACAGGAGATCGCCGGCGCGCGTCGCAAAGGACAGCGGCGGCGCCTTGACGTGCGGCGGGGGCGCGAAATGCTGGATCGGCATGGGATCACCTCGGATGGGACGGTCGCGTGGCCCGCATCAGCGTAGCGGGATGCGGGGCAGTTGCAATCGGGATCGGGAGGGCCGGCGCAGGGGCAAAAGTAGAAAATGCGAAAACAACCCCATGCACAGTAGAGAAGTCGCTGGATTTCCTCGAATTCATTTAATCCGAAATATCGCTTGACCCGTCGGGCAAAGCAGGAGCAGAATGGCATGATCGCGATGGTGCCGGTGTGGGCGGGAGTTCGCCTCTCCCCGCGTGCGGCCCTCCGGGGGAGACGCCGGCATCCATCCGCACCCGTCATTGCGAGCGCAGCGAAGCAATCCAGACTGCCACCGCGGGAAGATTCTGGATTGCTTCGCTGCGCTCGCAATGACGGAGAATGAGGACTTTCCGCGAACTCAAGTCAGCACCGCACTTGCGGAAACTCATACCATCATGTTGCCGCCGCGATCCATCGGATAGATTCGACCCGTCTGATTCGATTCCCTCCTTGAAAAATAGCCCCCGGAGACGCCCCATGAAGTTCGCATCCACCTTCCGCGCCGCGCTGGTCGCAATTGCCGCCCTTGCCGGGCTCTCGACCTCGGCAATGGCCGATGGCGGCACCGTGGTGCTGACGATCTACAAAGCGGGCTGGATCATCGGCGGTTCCGGCGGCTCGGGCATGCTGAACTTCCGCGGCCGCTCCTATTCGCTCTCCACCGGCGGGCTCGACTACGGCCTCGTGTTCGGCGGCTCCAAGACCGTGCTGCGCGGCCGCGTCTCCAACATCAACCGCCCCTCCGACGTCGCCGGTGTCTACGGCGCCGCCGGTGCCGGCCTCGCTGTCGGCCGCGGCGCCCGCGCCATCGTGCTGACCAACCAGAAGGGCGCGGTGCTGGAGCTGTCGGGCTACCAGACCGGCCTGATGGCGAATGCGGATCTCAGCGGGCTTGCGATCACGATGCGGTAGGGCACGCGGTGCCGTAGGGTGGGGAAAGGCGCGCAAGCGCCGTGCCCACCATCATCTCCGTCTCCGCAATTACAGGCCTCATCCTGAGGAGGCTGCGGAGCAGCCGTCTCGAAGGATGGCCGCGGGCGAAAGGGACGGTGGGCACGCTTCCGCCTTCGCTCTTCGAGCTACGGCGGACAAGTCGCTTTGCCCACCCTACGAGATACGAAGCCCGGCCTACGCTCCCGTCACCGCCGCATGAATCCGCGCGCAATGCGCGACGAGATTTCTCTGCGCATCGACGAAGGCCTTCAGCGGCGTCGGGATTGGAAAGAAGAAAATGTTGGCGATGAAGCCGTAGATGCCGGCATCGACGCTGGTCGGCCGCTCGCCATGGACGAAGCCGTTCGCCGGCACGATCTCGGCCAGCACCTGCAAATCGGCGAGCCCTCGCGCGTAGGCCTGATCGGGCGTGTAGCGGCCGATGCCCTGGTAATGATAGCGCTGTGCATTGTACGCCTTCGCCTTCTCGAATCCGTCCGCGTCGATCTGCGGATGCTGCGCGATGAAGCCGTCGCGGAACGCCGGATAGAAGCGATCGTCCTTCCAGCGCGAATACGACATCACCCAGTAGAGGTCGTCGAGCATGCGCGTGACGAAATGATTGGTGCGGCGCTGCTCCGGCGATAATGCGGCATCGATGCCCAGGCGATATTTCGCGGTCGCGTGCGCGATGATGGTCTCGCTGTCGCCGATGGTCTCGCCGTCGTTGACGACGTAAGGCAGCTGCCCGCGCGGCGCGGCCGAGGCATCGAAGACGTGCTCGTGCACGAACGGCACGCCGGCGAGCTTCAGGAAGGCGTAGACCTTGAGGCCGTAACCGTTGTTGTCGGCGACGCCGAACAGTTCGGGATAGGAGTAGAGGGTCAGCATGGGACGCTCTTCCGCGTTGGGGGCAGCATGCAGGGGAGCCGTGGCGGACGCAATGAGGGAGTGCCCCTACGAACGCGACGCCGCGTTGAACACCGCCAGCTGCGCCTCGAACGCCCGCCGGAACGCCGGCCGCGCCTCGCCGCGGGCGACATAGGCGGCGATGTCAGGGTATTCGTCGAGCAAGCCCGATGTGTGCAACCGGCGCAGCACGGTCACCATCATGAGATCGCCGGCGCTGAACGCGCCGTCGAGCCAGTCGGCATCGCCGAGGCGGCGGGACAATTCGCCGAGCCTGACACGGACGCGATCCTGCAGCATGGGCAGTCGCTCCGCGTACCAGCTCCTGTCGCGCTCGAACAGCATCGCCATTCCGAGCTCGACGACCGGCGGCTCCAGCGTGCTCAGCGCGGCGAACATCCACGCGATCGCGCGGCTCCTGGCGTTGGCGTCGTCGGGCAGCAGCCCGGCATGACGCTCCGCGATATGGAGCACGATCGCGCCGGACTCGAACAGGGTGAGAGTGCCGTCCTCATAGGTCGGAATTTGCCCGAACGGATGCAACGCAATGTGCGCGGGTTCCTTCATCGCCTTGAACGATACGAGGCGCACATTGTAGGGCTGGCCGACCTCTTCCAGCGCCCAGCGCACCCGCATGTCGCGGGCCTGTCCCCGGCCGCGGTCGGGAGAGCTTTCGAAGGCGGTGATGGTGGGATGCATCTGGGAACTCCGGAGTGAATGCGATTTGTCCAAAGGACGAACGGCCGACGCGGATTCCGACATGATGAGGCTTTGCCCGCGCGACAGTTTGGCGGCGTGATCCACTTCGCCAGGTCGCCCTGGATCGCTATACTGCCAATCTCAGCAGGATGGTGTGCCCATGGGAAACGAATTGGAAGGCAAGGTTGCCGCCGTGACCGGGGCCGCGTCCGGCATCGGATTGGCAAGCACCGAGGCGATGTTGGCCGCGGGCGCGCACGTGGTGATGGTCGACCGCGACGCCGCCGCGCTCGAGGCGCTCTGCAACAAGCACGGTGACGCGGTGATTCCGCTGGTCGTGGACCTGCTGGATCCAAAAGACTGCGGATCGCTGCTGCCGCGCGTTCTGGAGAAGACAGGCAAGCTCGACATCCTGCATGCAAATGCGGGGACCTATGTCGGCGGCGACCTGGTCGATGCCGACACCACGGCGATCGACCGGATGCTGAACCTGAACGTCAACGTCGTGATGAAGAACGTGCACGACGCGCTGCCGCACATGATCGCGCGCCGGACCGGCGACATCATCGTCACGAGTTCGCTGGCGGCGCATTTTCCGACGCCATGGGAGCCGGTCTATGCGTCGTCCAAATGGGCGATCAACTGCTTTGTCCAGACGGTGCGGCGCCAGGTCTTCAAGCACGGCATCCGCGTCGGCTCGATCTCGCCCGGCCCGGTCGTCAGCGCACTGCTCGCGGACTGGCCGCCCGAGAAGCTGAAGGAAGCCAGGGACTCCGGCAGCCTGCTGGAGGCCAGCGACGTGGCCGAGGTCGTGATGTTCATGCTGACCCGGCCGCGCGGCATGACCATCCGCGACGTGGTGATGCTGCCGACCAATTTCGATCTTTAGTGTCCAGGATGCGTAGCTCTCGTAGGGTGGGCAAAGGCGCGCTCTTCGCGCGCCGTGCCCCACCGTTTTGCCGGATTTGTGGAGAGATGGTGGGCACGGCGCAAGAGCGCCTTTGCCCACCCTACGAAGCGATCCAAGCCGCGAGCTCCCGCCACGGCTCCAGCGTCCAATGCCCGGACGCCGCGCCGGACGGCGAGGGCAGCACGAACACCTCGGGCAAACTCTCGTCGCGCTGCTGCCGCCCGAGCGCAATCGCAGCCGACGGCCTGCCATAAAACAAACTCGCGGCCTTCTTGCTCGTGAACGCAATCGTCCGCGGCCGATATTTTTCGATCTTGGCCTTGAAGCCGGGTACGTCGATCGATGCAGCCTCGATCTGGTGATCCATCCCGGCGCCCGACTTGGACAGATCAGTGAAGCCGATCCCGAGCGCGATCAGCTCCGCGAACTCCCCCGGCTGATAGCGCCGCGGCGTGATGCCGGCCTCATGGATCGCGCGCCAGAAGCGATTGCCGGGATGGGCGTAGTAGTGCCCGCGCTCGGCCGAGCGCGTCGAGGCGGCGGTGCCGACGAAGACGAGGCGGAGGTTGGGGCGGAGCTGGTCGGGGAGGCGGTGGGTAATACCGTCGGGCAAGTATGGGTCCGTGGCATGGGTTAGAACGCGGTGAGGTAAGTTGCCTCAACGATAAAAGCTACCGCACCCGCTTTACTCTCTTTTCGACGAGTTGAGTAATAGTTGGATCGTACATCATTTCGGGAAAATGGAGATTTACCACTCGTGGATCTTTGACCACGATTGCTAGTACGACGGAGGCAAGGTGAGAAACTTTGTCGATGCCAATCCCTTGGAGAGCAGCAAACGTAGTTCGAGAGTCCTGTTTGCGCTGATGTAGTGCGTTGGAAAAATAAAAGTGGTATCGGGCGATCATTTAAGATTGTGTCGATGAGATAGGCCTTAGCAGGAGTTGGCCATACTGCATTTCGCTGAAATTCGGGGGCAAGGCTTAGCTGTCCATTTGAAAAGAGCTGATGCAGCAGCGCTATGTCCTTCGTAGTAGGGCTCCGTTTTGTCATCCAAAAATCTCCGGCGCTGGCGGCCACAAGTCCGCCAGCTTGATCTCAGTTTATTCTATGAGGACTCGCGTCCGTTACAACACCCGATTGCTCTCTTTCACCTTCTCCGCATCCAGATACACGCTTGAGCCCATCTCCTTGAACTTCGCGCTCATCTGCTTCATGCCGTCCTCGGCCGTGCCGCTCAGCGACATGCCGACCGAGTTGGGGTCATTCAGCGTCGCCGCATAGTCCCGCACGTCCTGCGTGATCTTCATCGAGCAGAACTTTGGTCCGCACATCGAGCAGAAATGGGCGACCTTGTGGGCTTCCTTCGGCAGGGTCTCGTCGTGGAAGTTCTTGGCGGTCTCGGGGTCGAGACCGAGGTTGAACTGGTCGCTCCAGCGGAAGTCGAAACGGGCGCGGGAGAGGGCGTCGTCGCGCAGTTGCGCCGCCGGGTGGCCCTTGGCGAGATCGGAGGCGTGCGCCGCGATCTTGTAGGTGATGACGCCGACCTTGACGTCGTTACGATCGGGCAGGCCGAGATGCTCCTTCGGCGTGACGTAGCAGAGCATGGCGCAGCCGAACCAGCCGATCATGGCGGCACCAATGCCCGAGGTGATGTGGTCGTAGCCCGGCGCGATGTCGGTGGTCAGGGGCCCGAGGGTGTAGAACGGCGCTTCGCCGCACTCCTTGAGCTGCTTGTCCATGTTGATCTTGATCTTGTGCATCGGCACGTGGCCGGGGCCTTCGATCATCACCTGGCAACCCTTGTCCCACGCGATCTTGGTGAGCTCGCCGAGCGTCTCGAGTTCGGCGAACTGGGCGCGGTCGTTGGCGTCCGCGATCGAGCCCGGGCGCAGGCCGTCGCCGAGCGAGAACGAGACGTCATACTTGCGCATGAGGTCGCAGATCTCGTCGAAATGCGTGTAGAGGAAGCTTTCCTTGTGATGCGCCAGGCACCACTTCGCCATGATCGAGCCGCCGCGGCTGACGATGCCGGTGACGCGGCTGGCGGTGAGGTGGATGTATTGCAGGCGCACGCCGGCGTGGATGGTGAAATAGTCGACGCCCTGCTCGCACTGCTCGATCAGCGTGTCCTTGTAGAGCTCCCAGGTCAGCTGCACCGGATCGCCGTTGCACTTCTCCAGCGCCTGGTAGATCGGAACGGTGCCGATCGGCACCGGCGAATTGCGCAGGATCCATTCGCGGGTGGTGTGGATGTTGCGGCCCGTCGAGAGGTCCATCACGGTGTCGGCGCCCCAGCGGATCGCCCACACCATCTTCTCGACCTCCTCCTCGACCGAAGACGTCACGGCGGAGTTGCCGATATTGGCGTTGATCTTGGTGAGGAAGTTGCGGCCGATGATCATCGGCTCGAGTTCGCTGTGGTTGATGTTGCAGGGGATGATGGCGCGGCCGCGCGCGATCTCGCTGCGCACGAACTCCGGGGTGATGAAGGCGGGGACTTCCGCGCCAAAGCTCTCGCCGTCGGCGAGCGCTGCTTCGGCGCGTTCGAGCTGCTCCTTGCGGCCGAGATTTTCGCGGGCGGCGACGTAGATCATCTCCTTGGTGATGATGCCGGCGCGGGCGAATTCGAGCTGCGTGATCTTGTGGCCGTCGAGGCCGCGCAAGGGCTGATGATAGGCCGAGAAGGCGCGCGCGGCTTTGTCGGTGGAGACGCTGCCGTTGTCTTCCGGCTTGATCTGGCGGCCCGCATATTCCTCGACGCCGCCGCGTTCCAGCACCCAGGCCTTGCGGCCGCGCGCGAGGCCGGCGTTGACGTCGATGGTGACGGACGGATCGGTGTAGGGACCGGAGGTGTCGTAGACCGGCAGGTTCGGCTCGCCCGCACCCTCGGACAGGATGATCTCGCGCAGCGGCACGCGCAGCTCGGGCGCGGCGTCGGGGGACGCGAAGATTTTTCGCGACGAGGGGAGCGGGCCGGTGGTGACGGCGGGGACGGTCTTGTCGGGATTGGAGCGGATGTTCATGGGATCCTCCGGTTTAATTCTGGTGGGCGTGCGTACGGGCAACGCCGGTGAGTTCTTGTTCCGTCATTGCGAGCGAAGCGAAGCAATCCAGAAATGCTTCCGCGGAAGCAGTCTGGATTGCCTCGTCGCAAGTGCTCCTCGCAATGACGGGTGGAGAGAGCGTGGGCATCACGCCGCCTCCGCGGACAGGCCGAGCCATTGTTTGACCCGCGCGTCCGGGTCGGCATTCTGGGTGACGTCGCTGACGACGGCGATGGAATCCGCACCCGCGGCAAAGATCTCCGCGGCGTGCTCGAACTTGATGCCGCCGATCGCGACCAGCGGGATGCTGCCGATGCGCTGCTTCCATTCCGTGATCTTCGGAATGCCCTGCGGTTCGAAGCGCATCGATTTGAGCGTGGTGAAGAAGATCGGGCCGAGCGCGACGTAGTCGGGTTCTGCGGCGAGCGCGGTCTCGAGCTCCGTACCGTCATGGGTGGAGACGCCGAGGAGAAGGCCGGCCTCGCGAATGGACTTGAGGTCCGCATCGGCGAGGTCTTCCTGGCCGAGATGCAGGTACTTTGCACCGGCGACGATCGCCGCACGCCAATAGTCGTTCACGACGAGCTTTGCCTGCGTGCCGTTGGTGATGGCCAGCGCGTCGGTGACGATCTGGAGCGCTTCGGCGTCGTTCAGATCTTTCGAGCGCAGTTGAATCGTGCCGACGCCGAGCTGCGTCAGGCGCTCGACCCATTTGAGGCTGTCGACGACGGGATAAAAGCGATCAGGATACGGCATGCCAGAACGGGGTCCCAACGACAGGGGTTGAAGGGGAGGCGAAGTCGCGGGCGTTCATCAGCCCGGCCTCAAAGGCGGTGCGGCCGGCATCACAGCCCAAGCGGAAGGCGTTGGCCATGGCGACGGGATCGGCGGCTTTGGCGATGGCGGTGTTGAGCAGCACGGCGTCATAGCCGAGCTCGAGCGCCTGCGCCGCGTGGCTCGGCGCCCCCAGGCCGGCGTCAACCACCAGCGTGATGTCGGGCAGCCGCTCGCGCAGCAGCCTGAGCGCATCGCGGTTGGTGATGCCTTTGGCGCTGCCGATGGGGGCGGCCCACGGCATCACCACCTTGCATCCGGCATCGACCAGGCGGCTCGCGACCGAGAGATCCTCGGTGCAATAGGGGAACACTTCAAAGCCGTCCTTGATCAGGATGGCGGCGGCCTCGACCAGGCCGACAACGTCGGGCTGCAGCGTGTCGTTGTCGGCGATGACTTCGAGCTTGATCCAGGACGTGCCGAACAGCTCGCGCGCGAGCTTGGCGGTCGTCACCGCCTCGCGCACGCTGCGGCAGCCGGCGGTGTTCGGCAGCACGGCGACGTCGAGCTCGCGGATCAGCTTCCAGAACGCGTCCCCGGTCTTGCCGCCGGCGGCCTCGCGCCGCAGCGACACCGTGACGATGTTCGAGCCTGAGGCGCGGATCGCCCCCTGCATGATCGCAGGCGAGGGATAGAGCGCGCTGCCGATCAGCAGGCGCGAGGCGAAGGTCTTGCCGTAGAAGGTCACCATGTTCTCACCCTCCCTGCCGCGGCGTGATGATCTCGATCTCGTCGCCTGCCTTGAGGTGGGTCTCGGCCCAGCGGCTTTTCGGCACGACGTCGAAGTTGAGCGCAATCGCGAAATGGGTGCCCTCGTAATCGAGCTCGGACAGCAGCGCATCGACGCTGGCCGAGTTCACCTCGCGCTGCTCGCCGTTGATGATCAAACGCATTGGACGATCACGCGCATTGCATCACCTCATTGTCGATCTGGCCGCGCTGGACGTACTGCAACGTCAGCTCGGCGAGCGCGGGCGCGATCAGGAAGCCGTGGCGATAGAGCCCGTTGACGCTGATCCTGCCGCCGCGAATGCCGATACGCGGCAGATTGTCGGGGAAGGCCGGCCGCAGGCCCGAGCCGAATTCGACGATGCGGGCCTCGCCGAAGGCGGGATGCACGGCATAGGCCGCGCCGAGCAGCTCGAGCGCCGAACGGACGCTGACGCCGGTGTCCTCGGCCTCGATCGAGGTCGCACCCAGCATGAACAGGCCTTGCTCGCGCGGGATCACATAGAGCGGCCAGCGCGGATGGATCAGGCGCACCGGGCGCGAAAGCTCGACCTCGCCGGTCTCGATCAGGATCATCTCGCCCTTGACGCCGCGAAGCTCCGGCTGCTCGTCGCGCGCGGCCAGGCCGCGGCAGTCGATCACGATGCCGTCGAGGTCTTGCAGATCTTGGGCGGAAACGTCGCTGGAGAATTTGATGGTGCCGCCGGCAGCTTTGATGCGCTCGTGCAATTTGGGCAGCACGCGGCGCGGCTCGACATGGCCCTCGGTCGGGAAGAACAGCGCGTCGCGGAAGCGGCCCTCCAGCGACGGCTCGAGCTCGGCGAGGCCGGCGGCATCGAGCCGGCGGTGTCCCCCGGTCATCCGGGCAAAGCGCTCGAAATCGTTGCGCTCGCGCGGGTGGGCGACGACGAGCGAGCCGTTGAACGGCGTATCCGGCAATTCGCGCCGCCAGATGTCGAGCGAGCGCAGGCCGAGCCTGGAAATGACGGGTTCGGCGACCTCCGCCTCGCACCAGGGCGCCAGCATGCCGCCGGCCCAATGGCTGGTGGCGTCGGTCATCGCCGCGTCACCGCGCTCGTGTAGCGTCACGGCATGGCCGGCCTGCGCGAACAGCAGTGCCTGCCATGCGCCCGCAATGCCTGCGCCGATGATGGATACCGGGGAATCCGGTCGCTTGGTCGTCTGCAACATCCCTGTCCCTTCGCCGGCATGACCCGGATCAGGTTCAAAGGGTCACCGCGGTCCTGGGCGGATTGCCCATTTAGCGGTATCTCAGCTCCTCCTCGGAGCACCCCTCGGAACGGCTCTAATGTATGCCAGTGGGGCGTGGTGTCAATGTATGTTGCCGGGAACCGGGGTTACTTCGGCGCCTGGGCGCGAGCGTTGCGGACGCGCTGGGCGAGCTTCCTGTGCGGCGTCGCGCCGAACATGGGCTGCGGATTGCCGTTCGGCTCGAGCCAGGTCTCGCCGACATTGGCGACCTGCACGGCCTCCTGCCGCTGCCGTTTTGCGGCGTAGTAGTAGCCGCCCGCGAAATAGCGCACGGCGCGGGCATGGTCGCCATTGGCGGCGTGATAGGCGCCGGCGAGGTATTTCACGGCATAGGTGAGGTTGGTGTTGGGATCGCGCAGCCCGGCGGCATCGCCGGTGTAGCCAACCCCGCGAGCGGTCGCGAGCTTGATCTGCATCAGCCCGATGGTGCCGCCACGGCCGACGAGGCCGGGCTGATAGCGGCTCTCGCGCATGATGACGCGATGCACCAGCGCCTCCGGCACGCCGTTGGCGCGGGCATGGGCCGCGACCATCTCGGCGTATTCGGCTTCGCCCGCGAACGCGGCCTGCGGTAACACCAGTCCGGCCGCGAGCAGCGCGGCAACGCGTAAAATTTTCATCGGATATCCCGGATGTCCCTGAGCAACCTGCGCCCGGCCTGCCGTTAGGCCCCCCGAACGCGGCGATGATGTGGCCAAACGCCGCCGTTCTCGTTTTCGCAGCGCCGAGCCGCTATTACGACTCAATGCCGGCGCAAGAGTTCCCTCAGGCAGGACAGCTCGCGACAGCACGCCTGTCTATTCGCGCAAGCCTGCGAAAGCGAGTATGCAAGCGCTGCAAATCGGGAGAGGTGCCATGACAAAAGCAACCATGGTCGAAGCCAGCACCGGCGACATCCCCAAGCAGAACCCCTGTGCCCAGTGCGGCGCGCCGATCGCGCAGCCCGACTGGATCGAGCCGGGCGAGGGGCGCGTCTCGTATCTCTGGACGTGCCACGCCTGCAGCTACCGCTTCGAGGCGATCGCGATCTTCGATGAGCCTGCGGCCATCGCGTATCCGCCACTCGCAGCCTGAGATCAAGCCGCCAGCCGCGGCTGCTGCCACACCGGCAATTGCATCCGCACGATCAGGCCGTGCGGCTCGCGGTCGTGCAGCGAAAGCTCGCCGCCATGGGCGATCGCGATCGCGCGCGCGATCGACAGGCCGAGCCCGAAGCCGGTGGACTCGTCCATGGTGCGCGCGTCGTCGCCGCGCACGAACGGCTCCAGCATCTCCTGCTTGCGCGCATCCGAAATGCCGGGACCGTCGTCCTCGACGTCGATGACGAGTTTCGTGCCCGACATCTGGAGGCGGATCGTGACCTCGGCGCCGAAGCGCACCGCGTTCTCGACGAGGTTGGTGATGCCGCGATGCAGATCGTCGGGCCGCGCCGCGGCGGTCGCGGAGAGCGGGCCGTCATAGTGCACGACATGGCCCATGTCGCCGAACTGGTCGGCGATGAGCTGCAGCGTGCTCGCGATGTCGACCAGCGTTACCGCCTCGATCTTGCGATCGTTGCGCAGCAGCGACAGCACCGATTCCAGCATCGAGCGCATCTGGTCGAGGTCGATCAGCATGCGCTTGCGGTTGCCCTCGTCCTCGATGAACTCGGCGCGCAGGCGCAGCCGCGTGATCGGCGTGCGCAGATCGTGGCTGATCGCGGCCAGCATCCTGGTGCGATCCGACATCAGCCGCGCGATCCGCTCGTGCATGCGGTTGAGCGCGCGCGCGACCGAGCGGATCTCCTCCGGACCGCGCTCGGGCAGCGGCTCGCCGGCGACGTCGAGACTGAAATTTTCTGCGGCCTTGGCGAAGGACGACAGCGGCGCGGCCAGCGCATAGGCCGCCCACAGGCCGAGCATGGTGACGCTGATCAGCGCGAACAGCAGCGTGATCATCCACGGGCCGCCCCAGAATCGCGGCGGATAGGGTCCCTGCTCGACCCGGCCCGCGATCATGGTGCCGTCGGGCAATCCGATCGCAATCCGGTGTGTGCCGGCCTGCGGCGCCAGCGCCGTGACGCTGTATTGACGGCCGAGATGCCGGCGGACGTTGTGCACGTGCGGGCCGTCGCTGTTCCCGGCGGCCGAGACGGTCCCTGGCGCGAGCAGCTCGATCCCGGCCTTCGGGAACGCCCGCGCGATATCGGCGAGGATGCGTGGCCGCTCGCCGGCATCGGCGCCGTCGAGCAGGAGGGCCGCATCGGCGAGCTGATGTGCGCTGTCGGGCGGCGGATCAGCGCGGTCCGGCCGGCTGATCAGGAAGCTGACGGTGAGGATCAGATGCAGCGCGACGATCGACGCCACCACCAGCGCGGCGATCTGTCCGCCGATGCTCTTGAGGTGGAAGAAGCGGAACGGCATCATGAGGGCCGCCCCACTAGTTGCCCAGGGGCGCCGCGATCGCTTCGTTGCTCGCCGCTTCAGTTCCAGCAGCTTCAGTTCTTGGCGTGAACAGATAGCCGCCGGAGCGCACCGTCTTGATGATGGTCGGATCGGCCGGATTGGGCTCGATCTTGCGGCGGATGCGGCTGACCAGCACGTCGATGGAACGCTCGAACGAGCCGGTGTTGCGGCCCTGCGTCAGGTCGAGCAGGCTGTCGCGCGACAGCACGCGGCCGGGCCGCTCGCAGAACGTGCGCAAGAGATCGAACTCGGCGCTGGTCACCGCGACGCGGGCGCCTTCCGGATTGCGCAGCTCGCGCAGGCGCAAATCGATGCGCCAGCCTTCGAAGGCGAGCGTGGAGGCCCCCTCGATCGAGCTCGCCGCCTGAGCGGCGGCCTGCCGGCGCAGCACCGCGTTGATGCGCGCGAGCAGCTCGCGCGGGTTGAAGGGCTTCGACAGATAATCGTCCGCGCCCATCTCGAGGCCAACGATGCGATCGACGTCCTCGCCCCGCGCGGTCAGCATGATGATCGGCGTCTGCCCCTCCGACCGCACCTTGCGGCACAGGCTGAGGCCGTCCTCGCCGGGCAGCATGACGTCGAGGATGATGAGGTCGACGCGATGATCGGCCATCGCGCGCGACATCTCGCGGCCGTCGCTCACGGCAGTGACGTTGCAGGCGTTGTTGCGCAGGTACTTCGCGATCAACGTCCGGGTTTCGCGGTCGTCCTCGACGACCAGGATGTTGGGATTGGGAATGGCCATGCGCTTTGTTTGTCCAAGATTCGGGCCAAATGGCGAAGATTTTTGTTTCGGATTGTTTCCATGGTCCACGCCGCAACACCGGGACACGACCTGGTCGTGGAGCGGCAAGGTCTCGTTAAGCCCGTTAACCATACCGTGACGGCGTTTGCTACGAAACCCCGCAAAACCCACGGAGCCATGATGACCTCGATTTCGGCGGCCTCCGCCGGTAACTACCAGTCGCCGCTGCAGCGACTGCAGCAGGAACTGCAATCGGAAGTTTCCGCCGGCACGGTTTCGTCGTCGGACCAGTCGGCGCTCTCGACGGCGCTGACCGACATCGACACGGCCTTGCAGTCGAGCCGGTCCAGCGATCAGTCGAGCGGCACGCCTCCCTCCAAGGACGAGCTTCAGTCGAAGATCGACGACCTCATCTCCAACGAGGTGTCGAACGGGACGCTGACCTCGGACCAGGCCGACGAGCTCAAGAACGTGTTTCAGTCCGCC
Source organism: Bradyrhizobium sp. Bra78 (assembly GCF_024519855.1). Lineage (NCBI taxonomy): Bacteria > Pseudomonadati > Pseudomonadota > Alphaproteobacteria > Hyphomicrobiales > Nitrobacteraceae > Bradyrhizobium > Bradyrhizobium sp. Bra78. The sequence continues at coordinate 429,067 of NZ_JALJRE010000001.1, forward strand.
TTCGCGAGCGGTCCCGGCGGCGCAGGCGGGCCGCCGCCCGGTCCGCCTCCGGATGACAGCTCTTCGGATTCGTCGTCGACGGATTCGACCAGCAGCACGTCGACCGACTCCACCACGGCGGAAATTCTCCAACAGTTCCTCCAGGCGCTGCAGCAGTCGCAATCGTCATCGTCGTCCTATGGCGCCAGCGGCAGCTCATCCGGCAGCTCGGATTTCTCGGCGCTTCTGATCGATTACAAGAGCTGACCTGAGCGACGCGGGTCGGCGCGTTCCTCGCCGCGGTCGTGCTTCACCCAGGGCGCACGGTCGGCGGCGGGGAACGGTGCGCTGCAAAATGTTCCTTAGTGATTCTGGAACAATCGCACGCGTTCACGCGCGCGCATCGCGCGACGAAATTGCAGCACGCAAGGAACTGCGAGTGATCAGCGCTGTTTTCTCCGTATCAGTTTTTTGCTGAAGGAGAGAACAATATGTTGATGAAATCGATCGCGGCCGGCCTCGCCGGAACCGCACTGCTCGCAACCGTTGCGTTCGCACAGAATCCGACCGCGACCACTGACAAGGCTCCGGCTGCCGTCGCCACGACGACGACCACGAGCGCGTCCGGGCAGTGGCGTACGTCCAAGATGGACGGCGTCAAGGTCTACAACGAGGCCAACGAGAACATCGGCTCGATCAACGACCTGCTGATGGACAAGAGCGGCGCCATCAAGATTGCCGTCATCGGCGTCGGCGGCTTCCTCGGCATGGGCGAGCATCTGGTTGCCGTGCCCTACGACAAGCTGAAGTTCGTCAATGAGGCCGTGGCCTATACCGGCGCGGCCGGCGCAAATCCGAACGCCAAGCCGGCCACCACCACGACCACGGGTGCTGCGACCGGCACCGAAAAGACCACGACCACGACCACGACCACGACGGCCTCGTCGAAGTGGTATCCGGACCACGCCGTGTTCAACGCGACCAAGGACGAGCTGAAGAACATGCCCGAGTTCAAGTACTCGGAGTAATGCGGCTCTGACTGGCTAAACGAAGCGCGCCCGGTCTTGCCGGGCGCGCTGTCGTGTTTTTTCGTCTCCCGTCATCGCGGAGCACTTGCGACGAAGCAATCCGAAGCGGATGGATTTCTGGATTGCTTCGCTTCCGCCTTCGCTCTTCGAGCTACGGCGGACAAGTCGCTCGCAATGAAGGAGGATGCTGGTTCAGTGCGTCACCAGCGGGCAGCCGCCCTTGTCGAGCGGACGGAACGCCTCGTCGCCGGGCACGGTGGCGATCAGCTTGTAGAGGTCCCACTCGCCCTTGGATTCCTCGGGCTTCTTCACCTCGAACAGATACATGTCGTGGACCATGCGGCCGTCGATGCGGATCTTGCCGTTCCTGGCGAAGAAGTCGTTGACCGGCGTGGCGCGCATCTTTTCCATCACCTTCGGCGCCTCGTCGGTCTTGATGGCCTCGATCGCCTTCAGATAGTGCATGGTCGCCGAATAGAGGCCGGCCTGGATCATGGTCGGCATGTGACCGACCTTCTCGTTGAAGCGCTTGGAGAAGGCGCGCGTCTCCTCGTTCATGTCCCAGTAGAAGGCGTCGGTGATGATCAGGCCTTGCGTCGCCTTGATGCCGAGCGAATGAACGTCGGTGATCTCCATGAGCAGCGCGATCATCTTCTGGCCGCCTTGCACGAGACCGAACTCGGCCGCCTGCTTCAGCGCATTGGTGGTGTCGCCGCCGGCATCGGCCAGCGCGACCACCTTGGCCTTGGAGGCCTGGGCCTGGAGCAGGAAGGAGGAGAAGTCCGAGGAATTGAGCGGATGACGGACCTCGCCGAGCACCTTGCCGCCGCTCTCCTTGACGACGTTGGCGGCGTCGCGCTGCAGCGCCATGCCGAAGGCGTAGTCGGCGGTGATGAAGAACCAGCTGTCCTCGCCGCGTTTCACCATCGCCTTGCCGGCGACGTTCGACAGCGCATAAGTGTCGTAGGTCCAGTGCACCGTGTTGGGCGAGCAGGCGACGCCTGTGATGTCGGACGAACCGCCGCCGGAATTGATGTTGATCTTGTTCTTCTCGCGCGTCAGCGCCGAGATCGGCAGCGCCACCGACGAGGTCGGCACGTCGAAGATCGCATCGACCTTGTCGTTGTCGTACCAGTTGCGGGCGATGTTGACGCCGACATCGGGCTTGTTCTGGTGATCGGCGGCGACCACTGCGACAGGCTTGCCGGCGACCTTGCCGCCGTAATCGGCGACGGCCATCTCGACGGCGGCCAGCGAGCCTTTGCCGGTCGCGTCGGCATAGAGGCTCGACATGTCCGTGAGCACGCCGATCTTGACGACGTCGTCGGAAATCTGCGCCTGCGCGGCGCCTGACGTGGCGGCGAGCGCGAGACCGGCCGCGACGGCGGCGATGAGTTTTTGCATGGTTTTTCTCCCCGTGTGTTGTTGTTTGGGTTTTGTTGCGGGGACTGTTCTAGCGACAAACGGTCGCGGCAGCTAAGCCAAAGATGCGTGAGGGGGTGGACAAATAAGCAGGGGGCGACGGTGTTCTAGCCCTCTCCCCTTGTGGGAGAGGGTGGCTCGCCGCATAGCGGCGAGACGGGTGAGGGGTTCTTGCCGCATGCAACCATCTTGCATTCGTACTTGCGGAGGCAACCCCTCATCCGGCGCTTCGCGCCACCTTCTCCCACAAGGGGGGAAGGAAGAAGAAAAAGTGCGCCGCCGGTCAGGCGCCGCTGCCCTTGAGCCGTTCGTTGCGTCGGCGCAAGCCTTCCAGGGTGGCGAGGAGGATGACCGACACCGTCGTCAGGATCACCGCCGCCGCCGTGATGGTCGGGCTGATGTTCTCGCGGATGCCGCTGAACATCTCGCGCGGCAGGGTGCGCTGCTCGGGACCTGCCATGAACAGCACGATCACGACCTCATCGAAGCTGGTCGCGAAGGCGAACAGCGCACCTGATGCCAGGCCCGGCAGGATCAGCGGCAGGATCACGCGGCGGAACGCGTCAAGCGGCGAGGCGCCGAGCGAGGCGGCGGCGCGCGCCAGATTGGTGTCGAAGCTTTGCAGCGTCGCGCCGACCGTGATCACCACAAAGGGCGTCGCCAGCGCGGTGTGGGCCAGGATCAAGCCGAGGTAACTGCCGGTCAGTCCGATCGGCGCGAAGAAGAAATACAGGCCGACCGCGGTGATGACGCCCGGCACGACCACCGGCGACAGCACGAAAGCGAGCACGAGCGGTTTGAGCCGGCTCTTCCATTGCGCCAGCCCCAGTGCGGCCAGCGTGCCGAGCACCATCGACAGCAGGGTCGAGGCGACGCCGATGATCATGCTGTTCTTCAGCGAATTCATCCAGCGCGGCGAATTGATGAAGTCGCCGTACCAGCGCAAGGAAAGGCCGGGCAGCGGATAGGTCAAATAGGAGCCTGAGCTGAAGGACAGAGGCATGATCGCCAGGATCGGCGTGATCAGGAAGATGAACACCAGCGTGGAGACAACGATCGTCGCGGTCCACGCGATGCGCTGGCTGGGTGTGCGGAGGGAAGGAGCTTCGCTCAATTCTTCATGCCTCCGGTGACTTGCTGGCCCTGCACCAGCTTTCCGTAGACGAGAGCGAGCAGAACGGTGGCCAGCAGCAGCACAGCCCCCAGCGCCGAAGCGAGGCCCCAATTGGCCGTCTCGGTGGTGTAGAGCGCGATGAAATAGCTGATCATCTGATCGGCGGCGCCTCCGACGAGCGCCGGCGTGATGTAATAGCCGAGCGCCAGGATGAAGACGAGCAGGCTTCCCGCGCCGATACCGGGCAGCGTCTGGGGCACGTAGATCCGCAGGAAGGCGGCGAGCGGCGGCGCACCGAGCGAGGCGGCGGCACGCATGTAGGCGGGCGAGATCGCCTTCATGCTGCTGTACAGCGGCAGGATCATGAATGGCAGGAGAACGTGGGTCATGGCCACACAGACACCGAAGCGGTTGTAGATCAGGCGCAACGGCTCGTCGATGATGCCAAGCCAGTGCAGGCTGTCGTTCACGACGCCTTTGCTCTGCAACAAGACGATCCAGGCGCATGTGCGGACCAGAAGCGACGTCCAGAAAGGAAGCAGTACGCAGATCATCAGCAGGTTGGACCGGCCCGGCGGCAATGTCGCCAGCAGGTAGGCGACCGGGAAGCCAAGGATCAGGCAGAGCACCGTGACACTGAGGCTGATGAGGAAGGTGCGGGCGAAAACGCTGCGGTAGATGGCCTGATCCGGCGGGGCTGCGACGATCGCGCCGTCCACGTTCCGCGTCAGGTCGAGCGCTGCCAGAAGGTAGAAGCCGGTCACGGGGCCACTGGCGTCCTTGATCGTCGTCCAGGTGGAGCGTTCGCGCCAGGCCGGGTTGATCTTGCCCAGCGTCTCCCTGGCGGTGCCGGGCTCCGGCACCGCCTTCAAATTGCGTGCGGTGCTGATGAGGATCGTGCGAAAGCCGTTCAGTGCGTAATTGAGCCGCTTGGCCGCGATGGCGATGGTGCCGGACGCGCGCGCCGCCAGGATGTCGCCTGCCAGCGCCGCGTAGGCCTTTTCGTCCGGCAGGTCCTTGCCGTCCCAACTGGCGAGAGCCGCGACGGTTTGAGGCAGAGCCTGACGCACCTCGCGGTCATCGACGGCGCGCCACAGCATGCCGGCGATCGGGCCCGCGAAGGTGAAGAGCAGGAAGACGAGAAGCGGCAGCACCAGCGCCAATGCCTTGACCTGGCGTGTCCGCTCTGCACGCCTCAATCGGCGCTTGAGCGGCACCTCGGTCGACGAACTGGCGCCGGCTAGAGACATTCCTGTCATGGAGTGAGCCCTTCGGAGCGGCCCGAGCAAGCGCCTCGTCCTTCGAGACGACCGCATCGCGGTCTCCTCAGGATCAGGCTCTTCGACGATGGTGCCCGTAGAGTCACTGCCACAAACTCAGACCTCATCCTGAGGGCCCGCCGTAGGCGGGCGTCTCGAAGGATGCGCCGCAGGCGTGCTATCTGCCACGTCTTTGCCTCAGCGCCAATTTCGGCCGCGCGCTATTTCGCGGCCCATTTATTGAAGCGCTCGGTCAGGCGGTCGATGTTCTCGAGCCAGAAGGCAACGTTGATCTCGACCGCGTTCTTGATGTTGTCAGGCGCTGTCGGCAGGTCCTTCAGCACGGCGGACTGCAGCTTGGCGGCGGCGTCCTTGTTCGAGGTCCCGTAGGCAATGTTCTCCGACAGCTTCGACTGGTTCTCGGCCTTGCCGGCGAAGTCCAGGAACTTGTAGGCCGCGTCCTTGTTCGGGCTGCCCTTCAGGATGACCCAGCTGTCGAGGGTGAAGAGCGCTCCGTCCCACACCATGCCAAAGTTCTTCTTCTCGTTCTTGTTCGCGGTATCGATGCGGCCATTGTAGACCGAGGTCATCGCCACCTCGCCGGAGGCGAGCAATTGCGGCGGCTGCGCGCCGGCCTTCCACCAGACGATGTCGCTCTTGATGGTGTCCAGCTTCTTGAAAGCGCGCTCGATGCCCTCGTCGGTCGCCAGCACCTTGTAGACGTCCTTCGGTGCGACGCCGTCGGCCATGAGGGCGATCTCGAGCGTGGTCTTCGGGCCCTGACGCAGGGCGCGCTTGCCCGGAAACTTCTTGGTGTCGAAGAAGTCGGCCCAGCCTTTGGGCGCGTCCTTCAGCTTGTCCTTGTCGTAGCCGAGCACGAAATCGTACAGGATGGCGCCGACGCCGCACGGATTGACCGACGGCTGTATGTAAGCGGCCTCGCCGCCGATCTTGGAATAGTCCAGCTTCTCGAACAGGCCTTCCTCGCAGCCGACCGCGAGTTCGTCGCTCTCGACCTGGACGACGTCCCAGGTGGCGGCGCCGCCCTGGACCTTGGCGCGCAGCACGCCGACGCCGCCGTCCCAGGACTCGTCGTTCATGGCAATGCCGGCCGCCTTCTTGAACGGCTCGAAATAGACCTTCTTCTGGGCGTCCTGATACGCGCCGCCCCATGACACGACGGTGAGGTCACGCGCCTGCGCGACTGTCGCCAGCCCGGCGCTGGCAGTGAGTGCAGCGGCGAAACCCAGAGCAATCTTGCCAATCTTGCGCTTCAGCATGGTCCTTGTTCCTTCTTCATCTGCGTTGCGTTGAGGTTGATCGGTGCAAGTGCCGCTTGCGTTGGAATCAGACGGGATCGAGGGCGAGGCAATCCTCGGGGCGGAAGGTGATGAACACGCTTTCGCCGTGTCGCAGCCCATCATGCGCCCCCGGCTGAAGCTTGACCATGAACTCGGCGTTGCCGGCGACATCGAGCACGGCCAGCGCGTGGTCGCCGAGATAGATGGTGTTCTGCACCTTGGCCGGCAGCCGGTTCGGTCCGTCGCTGGAGGTGCTGTCAGGGATAATGGCGATCCGCTCCGGCCGCACCGACAACGAGGTCGATGCGCCTGCGCCTGATACGTTGACCGCACGGGCCATGACGGAGCCGCCGGCCGCCAGCGCGACGCGGCAATAGTCCTTCTCGATCGTCTCCACGGTGCCGGCCAGCACATTGTTCTCGCCGACGAAGTTGGCGACGAAGCTGTTGACCGGATGCTCATACAGCGCATCGGGCCTGTCGATCTGCTGCACGATGCCGTCGTTGAACACGGCGATACGGTCCGACATGGTGAGCGCTTCGCTCTGGTCGTGGGTGACGTAGACGACGGTGATGCCCATCGTCTCGTGCAGTTGCTTGATCTCCAGCTGCATCTGCTCGCGCAGGCGCTTGTCCAGGGCGCCCAGGGGCTCGTCCATCAGCACGAGTTGCGGGTTGAAGACCAGCGCGCGGGCCAGCGCCACGCGCTGCTGCTGGCCGCCGGACAGTTGCCCGGGCCGCCGCTGCGCCAGGGTTTCCATCTTGATCATCCGTAGCGCTGCCTTGACGCGCGCTTGCGTTTCCGCCTTGTTGACCTTGCGCACGGACAGCGGAAAGGCGACGTTCTCCTCGATCGTCAGGTGCGGAAACAGGGCGTAGTTCTGGAACACCATGCCGATGTCGCGCTTGTGCGGCGGCACGTTCTTGATCGGCCGCTCGGCGAGGTAGATCTCGCCATGCGTCGGAACCTCGAAGCCAGCCAGCATCATCAGCGTGGTCGTCTTGCCCGAGCCCGACGGGCCAAGCAGGGTCACGAACTCGCCCTTCCTGATGTCGAGATCGAGGTTCTTCACCACGAGATGCTCGCCATCATAGGTCTTCTGAATGCCGGAAAAGCGCACCAGTGCCGGTGCTGGCGTGACCATACCGGCTTCCATATTTTCCTCGCGTTGTCAGCTACAGTGCTGTCGGGACCTCGTCCGAGGTTGCGAAGAACAGCTTAGCAGCCTCCGACAAGAATGCCAGCGGCGGAAGCGATTTGCGCGGGCCCGGTGGGTGAAAGCGCGCTACATTCCCGACAGCTTGCTCACGGACACGTTCAGCGAGCCGCCGGCTTCGGCGACGATGCGCAGCGTCTTGGAATCGAAGGCGATGTCGGCCAGCGTCAGGCTGTCGATCTTCGCCTCGACCTTGAGGCCGTCCTCGTTCCTCTGGTAGTCGGCGATCGCGGCGGCAATCTTCTCGCGGGCGTTGGCGGCGATCGGCTTCAGATCGAGCGTCGCCTTCTGCACCAGCGCTTGCTGCATCTGCGGCACCACCGCGCGTGCGGCGGCGCCCAGCAGGCCGAAGGCCGCCTCGGATTCCACCGCGAGCTGGATGTCGGCGAGGCGCAGCGTCTGCTGTGCCTGGTCCAGCATCGGCCGGCCCCAGATGTGCACATTTGCTTCGGCGCCGAGACCGAGCCAGCTCTTCTTCTCCTTGGCGCGCACCAGCAGCGAGATCAGAAGGCGCTCGCCCGACGGGACCACGTTGACGCTCTTGACGGTGACGTCCACCGGGCCGGAGCCGTCCTCGGGATAGGTGTGGCCGACCATCTGCGCCGCGATCAGCTTGTTGATCTCGGTGAAGGGCACGTCGATCGGCACGCCGATGTTCACGCCGGTGCCGGTCGGCGGCACGATCGAGATCTTGTCGGGAAACGGGCAGTCCGGCTTGGTCGGCGTCGACGTGACCCGCGTCTCGGCCTCGAGGCCCAACAGCAGCGTCACCGCCTGCGCGTCGACGCGCGGCTGCGCCGCGATGGCGCGGATCGGCTTCATCTCCAGCCAGAGCGGCGGCAGCGCGGCCGAGGAACCTTGCAGCGGAATCGAGCGGCAGGCCTTGGCCCATTGCAGCTTCGCATTCTCGCGCAACGAAGGATCGTTGCGGATGCGCTCGGAAACAACATTGATCTGCTCGCCGACGTTCTTGTCGATCAGCGGCTTGACCTGCGCCGGCACGTTGACCTTGGCGCCGGCGACGTTGAGGTTGGTGTCGCCGAGATTGACCTGGGCGCCGAGATTGGGCTCGAGATGCCAGTTGGCCGCGAGCTTCGGCCGCGAGGTGACGACGACGTTGCCCCTGATCTCGGCGCTGGCGTTCAGGTTCTTGATGTTGACCGCGCCGATCTGTTTGGCGGCATTGCCGCCGAGCACGCTGCCGAGCGCCTCGCCGAGGGCGCCGGTCGCTTTCGACGACAGCGAGCCCGTCACGTTCAGCTTGCCCGTGAGCGGCGTCGACAGCGTCAGCACGTCCTTGTCGCCGGCCGCCGACATCGGTCCGCGCGCCGCCGTCCAGCCGATGTCGGCATCCTGCAGGATCTGCGAGATCGGGTTCTCGGCCTTGCCGGCGAAATTGCGCGGCGAAGCCTTCTCGGCCTGCTCGCGGATCGCCGACAGCGCGATCGCGACCGGCGCCACCACGATCGAGCTCTTCGAGACCGGCGGCAGCGGCGGCAGTTGCGCGACCGGCGGCGCGGAATTCGTCGCTCGCGGCGACAACAAGTCCATCGCCTTCAGGCTGATGAAAAACGACGCCGCGAGCACCGCGACGCCGATCAGGATAGTCTTCAGGTTCAACGTCAGACGCATCTTACCCCCAAGCCGCCCAACGGGGATTTTACAGGGCAGGCGAGCAGGGCGCTAGAGCGCACCGATGGGGTGGAATTGGGGCGAATGGGTTAACGGCGGCGAACGCGCCGTTGCCGTGCATTCAGGCCATCATCGCGCCTAAAGCTGTTGTTTGAGCATGATCTTTTCGGAAAACCGCTTCGCACTTTTCCGGATCATGCTCTATGTGCGCTTGGGACGGCGGACCGCTCTCACCTTGCCGGCGCTTCCCCCACCGCAGAAGAAGCGGTCGCCGCCGTCGGATTCCAACCCTGAAACCATCGTGCCGGCGGGCAGGTCGAGCTGCTCCAGCACCTTGCCGTTCTCGGGGTCGATCCGCCTCACGTCACTCTCTTCGCCCTCCCAGGTGCCGTGCCAGAGCTCGCCGTCCACCCAGGTCACCCCGGTGACGAAGCGCTTGCTTTCGATGGTGCGGAGAATCTTTCCCGACTGGGGATCGACCTGATGGATCTTGCGCTCGCGATATTGACCGACCCAGAGCGAGCCCTCGGCCCAGGCCAGTCCGGAATCGCCACCGCCGCCGGGCGCCGGGATGGTAGCAAGCACCTTGCCGCTCGCCGCGTCGATCTTCTGGATTCGGTCCTCGGCGATCTGGAACAGGTGCCGGCCGTCGAACGCCGTTCCCGCATGCGCGGCGACATCGATCGAGCGCGCAATCTTGCCGTCGGCCGGATCGACCGCATTCAACCTGTCGCCGGACGCGAACCACATATGGCTCCCGTCATAGGTGACGCCGTGCACGGCTTCGACGCCCGCAAAGGGCCCGTATTCCCTGACGATCTCGGCTGCTGAACGCTTCATGTTGCTCGATCCCTGTGAGACGATCCCACCTTACGTCTTCAGGAGCGGGCCGGGGAGTAACAAGCCTGTCGGGAAACCCGGGACGGGCGGGGTCATCCAGCGTCTTGCCCGGCCATGGCCGAAGCACTGCACTTTGTGCGACCGCGCCAGCTCTTCGAGAGACCTCTGCACGGTGCGCGCGCTCGTTCCCAGCGCGAGCGCGAGCGCCGAGCTAGACCAGGGTTCGCCATCGGAGAGGAAGGCGAGCACCGCGGCGTGCTTTTCCTCGACGGGCCGCGCCAGCACGAGGACGTCTCTTGTCCTGCGCGGTGTCAGCGCAAAGCCCTGCCTGGTCGCGCTGACATCGGCGAGAGGCTTGAGCTTGGTGCGGAGCCGCCCGATCTCGACCCGCAGGCGCGCGCGATGCGATTCATCGACGTGCCTCGCCTGAAACGCCCCTGTGATCAACGCCTCCCGGGAGACATCCGCGGGCCAAGCCTGCGCGAGGATGCGGGCGAGCGCGAACAGTACCGGCCGCCTTCCGAGCGCCACCACGGTGCCTCGCCGGCGAACCGAGTGATGGAACGTGTCCACCAGCAGCGCCTGCGATGTCGCGAGCTCCTCGACCTCTTCGAGCCGTAACGGCCGCTCGTGTCCGCGCGTGATCAGCCGCGCTGCCGGCGTATCGAGCACGCGGTTCGTGCTTTCGACCTCGGCCGCGAGCGCAGGGATGCCGGCCTGCTGTGCTGCGCGATAGGCGCGCTCGAGCGCCGTGCGCGCATCCTTCGTTCGCAGGCGCCTGATTGCGATGCCCGCGACGACGAGCTCACGGGCGACCTGGGAGGCAGGTGGGAGCGATGCGGTACCGAGCACCGCCAGCGTGCGCTCGGCCTCGTCGAGGCGTCCGAGAAGGAGAAGACGGCGCGCCTCGATGTGGCCCGCATGGGCGGCGTTGGCGAGATCGCCGTGCCGTTCGAGCGTGGCTCGCGCAGCCGCGAGCGTGTTCGCCGGCCAGTTCAGGTCGCGCGAGACGAGCGCGATCTCGGCCTCCGCCACGACGCACCTTGCGCGCGCGACCGCCTCTCTCGGACCGAAGGCGCGTGCGGCGCTCCGCAGCAGCGTCTTCGCCTTTGCGAGATCGCCGAGCTGCGCCATCGCGATGCCGCGCAGCGCCAGCGACGGTGCATCGTTGCGCAGCGCTACGCGGTTCAGCGCGCCGAGCGGATCGCCGGCTTCGAGCGCGCGCGCCGCGGCCGTGATCAGCGACTCCATTCAAATCCCGCCACACTTGTTACTCCCACCGCGCAACCGTCCGATGCCACAAATCGTTGACCGCCGGCAACATGCGGTAAGGGGCGAGCGGTTCCGCGTCTGTCATAGCGACCCGCGGAGAGCCCGCCCAGACAAGAGATTTGGCAAGAGGTTTGGAGAGCCATGATGACATCAGCAGAAAAAGCAGGAACGAACGGACAGACCGCCATGCAGACACCGCCGGTGGTGTCGCCGCAGGACTGGGAGGCAGCCCGCCAGCAACTGCTCGTGAAGGAAAAGGCGCATACCCGTGCCCGCGACGCCCTGGCCGCCGAGCGCCGGCGCATGCCGTGGATGGAAGTGGCCAAAACCTATGCGTTCGAGGGGCCCGGCGGCAAGGTCAGTCTGCACGACCTGTTCCAGGGCCGCCGGCAGTTGATCGTCTACCGCGCCTTCTTCGAGCCTGGTGTGTTCGGCTGGCCCGATCATGCCTGCCGCGGCTGCTCCATGGTGGCCGACCAGGTCGCTCATGTTTCGCATCTGAACGCCCGCGACACCACGCTGGTCTTCGCCTCGCGCGCGCCGCAGGCCGACATCATCAGGCTGAAGAAGCGGATGGGCTGGACCATGCCCTGGGTCACCGTCACCGACAGTTTTGACGTCGATTTCGGCGTCGACGAATGGCACGGGACCAACGTGTTCTACCGCGACGGGAATCGCATCTTCCGCACCTATTTCGTCAAGAGCCGCGGCGACGAGCAGATGGGTGGTACCTGGAATTATCTCGACATCACGCCGCTCGGCCGCCAGGAGGTCTGGGAGGATTCACCGAAGGGCTATCCGCAGACGCCGACCTACAAATGGTGGAACTGGCACGACACCTACGCGGAAGGCGCCGCGCCCGACAAGAAATGGGTCGAGATCTCGGACGCCGGCGAAAAGGCCTTTCGCGAGGAGGCGGCGGAAGGACGTGACTAGTCCCCTCAGCGCGGCTGGCAACGCCAGCCGCGACGGCGCCATCGCCGCGCGGCGCCTCGCCAGATGGCTGGGCCTCGCCGCCACGCCGACTTTCGCAATCATGGCCGCGCTGACGACCATGATTGGCGGCTCCGCCGACATGCTCTGCTCCGCCGGACATGGCTCTTTGCTGGGCGGGATGGTGCCGATGTATCTCCTGATGAGCGCGTTTCACTCGGCGGCGTGGCTGAAGCTGATCGCGGAGCGGCGGGGTGGAGGTGGGAGGTGAGGTGCGAAGTCCCACATTGCTCCCGCCGCAACCGCATCGTAACGACGCGCCAGGGCCGTTACTGCGAACTCACCGCCTGCAAATATGCAATCACCTTCGCAGCCTCGTCGGCCGAGACGCCGCCGTAGGGCTGCATCTTGTTGCCCGACACGACCTCGTCCGGCCTGAGCATGAAGCGGGTGAGCTTGTCCTGGTCCCAGACGAAGCCGGCTTCTTTCATGGACTGGGAGTAGTTGTAGTTCGGCAGCGAGCCTGCGTTGCGGCCGACGATCTTGCTGAGATTGGGACCAAGGCGATTGTCGCCTTCCTTGACCGAGTGGCAGGTGCGACAGGAATTGTTGAAGGCCTGCTGGGCTGCGTCGGCGCTCGCCGGCTGCTGCGCGAGCGAGAAGGGCGTGGACAGGAGCAGCGCCAGTATTCCGGCGCAGGCGATGGCGTGTAGCCATGGGCGTGGCAACGTTTGCATCTGCGCCTCCATGAGAAATTGCGCTCGTGCTCTCGGGGGCGAAGTCGGCCGGAGAGCTCCATGCAAACGAAAACGGCCCCGGTGGGTTCCGGGGCCGTTTGCGTCACAATGTCCTGTCGCTTACCGCAGCGTGCGGCCAAGCTCGGCGCGCCGCTCCGTCATCGGCAGCACGATCACCTTGGTGCCGACGTTGACGCGGGAGTAGAGGTCGCTCACGTCTTCATTGGTCAGGCGGATGCAGCCGGAGGAGACGTGCTTGCCGATCGTGTCGGGAGCGTTGGTGCCGTGGATGCGGTAGATGGTGCCGCCGAGATACATGGCGCGGGCCCCTAACGGGTTGCCGGGGCCGCCGGCCATGTGGCGCGGCAGATAGGGCTGGCGGGCGATCATCTCCGGCGGCGGGGTCCAGTCCGGCCACTCGGCCTTCTTGGTCACTGACTGGATGCCGGACCAGGTGAAGCCGTCGCGCCCGACGCCGATGCCGTAGCGCACCGCCTGGCCGTTACCGAGCACATAATAGAGATAGGTGTTGGGCGTATCGATGATGATGGTGCCCGGCGCCTCGCGCGTCGCGTAGGCGACGGTCTGGCGGCGGAAGCGGGCCGGCATCACGGCCGGGTCCTCGTCTTCGGACGGCGCGGTCTGGTACGGCGTCGCCTGATAAGGCTGGTAAGGCTGCGGCGCGGTCATCGTCGGCAGTGGCTGGAAGAATGGAAACAGCTGCACGGGCGCGGCCTTGGCCGGGCCGGCAAATGCGATCGCGGCAACAGCCATTGCGCCCAAAGCAACGGCGCGCGAATACGTCTTGAACGTGTCCAGATTGAACATGTGATCGCCCCTGTTTGCTCGGTGTTTTTCTCCACCGCGGCACCATTGCGGTGCTCCGTTGGGTCAATCACTACCGGCAATAGGTTTCGGGACTTTTGCGCGGAAAACCGAAAACGGTTTCATCGCGGCAAGGATTGTTTCATGACAGTTTCGTGGCCGCGTCGCCCCGTTAACGAACAAAACAGCGGGCCGACACTTATGTGACGTCACACGCCTGAAATATCCGTGGTTGATGGTCGTAAGCCGAGAATCATCAAACTCTCGGGATTTTCCGATGCGGGTATTAATCGCGACTGACGCCTGGCATCCGCAGGTCAACGGTGTGGTCCGGACGCTGACCTCGCTGGCGAACGCGGCCAAGGCCCTCGATGTCGAGATCGACTTTCTGACGCCGGACGGCTTTCCGTCCTGGCCGCTGCCGACCTATCCGGGCCTGCGCATCGCGCTGCCGAGCCGCAAGGAGACCGCGCGGCGGATCGAGAAGGCGGCGCCGGAAGCCCTGCACATCGCGACCGAAGGCCCGATCGGATGGGCCGCGCGCGCCTATTGCCGCCGCAACCGGCTCGCCTTCACCACCTCCTACACGACGCGCTTTCCGGAATATATCTCGGTGCGGACCGGAATTCCTGATGCCGTCGGCTATGCCGTGCTGCGGCACTTCCACGATGCCGCCGCGATGACCATGGTGGCGACACCTTCGCTGCGGCAGGAGCTCTCCGAGCGCGGCTTCAAGCGGCTGGGATTCTGGACGCGCGGCGTCAACACCGAGCTGTTCCATACTGATTCCCCGGCCAGGCTCGATCTGCCGGGCCCGATCTTCATGACCATGGGCCGCGTCGCGGTGGAGAAGAATCTCGAAGCGTTCCTGTCGCTCGATCTGCCCGGCACCAAGGTCGTCGTCGGCGACGGCCCGCAGAAGGCGGCGCTCGAAAGGAAGTATCCGGACGTCGTCTTCCTCGGCGAGAAGAAGGGCGCGGATCTCACCGCGCATCTCGCCGCCGCCGACGTGTTCGTGTTCCCGAGCCTGACCGACACGTTCGGCGTGGTGCAGCTCGAAGCGCTGGCCTGCGGCACGCCGGTTGCGGCGTTTCCGGTCACGGGTCCAAAGGACGTCATCGCCGATCACCCGATCGGCGCGATCGACCATGATCTGCGTACTGCGTGCCTGCGTGCACTGACCATGTCGCGCGAGACTTGCCGCAACTTCGCGCTGGAGCGCTCCTGGGAGAACAGCGCGCGCCAGTTCGTCGGCAACCTCACCTCACTTCAGCCCAGCCGCATCCTGCGCGCCTCGCCGGTCATGGCGCGGCGGCCGGTGCGCGGCTGATCCTCACGTCCTGACCCAAAGCGAGAACCACACCGATGTCCAAGATCATGAACCTTGACGGCACCCAGCAGCTTGACCTCACCCGTGGCACGGTCGAGCAGGCCTATGACCGCTGGGCGCCCGTCTACGACCTCGTGTTCGGAGGCGTGTTCGCCAAGGGCCGGCAGGCGGCGATCGCGGCCACAAACAAGATCGGCGGCCGCGTGCTCGAAGTTGGCGTCGGCACCGGCATCTCGCTGCCGCTCTACGCGCCGCACCTGCGCATCTTCGGCACCGACATTTCGGAAGCGATGCTCGACAAGGCGCGCCAGCGCGTCACCGAGGGCAATCTGAAGAACGTCGAGGGTCTCGCGGTGATGGACGCCGAGAAGCTCGAATTCCCCGACAATTCCTTCGACGTCGTGATGGCGCAATACGTCGTCACCGCCGTGCCAAATCCGGAAGTCGCGCTGGACGAATTCGCCCGCGTGCTGCGCCCGGGCGGCGAGCTGATCATCCTCACCCGCGTCAGTGCCGATACCGGCATGCGCCGCTTCATCGAGCAGAAGCTGCAGCCGGTGGTTCGTCCGCTCGGCTTCCGCACCGCCGAGTTCGCCTGGTCGCGCTACGCCAAGTGGCTGTCCGGGGCCAAAGGCATCGAGCTTGCCGAACGCCGCCTGATTCCGCCGCTCGGTCATTTTTCGCTGGTGCGCTTCCGCAAGATCGACGTCGCCAAGGCAGCGTAACTGCTGCTCCTCATGGTGAAGAGGCGCGGTAAGCGCCGTCTCGAACCATGAAGGCCCGTGCAGATGCACCTCGGCCTTCATCCTTCGAGACGCGCGTTCCGCGCTCCTCAGGATGAAAGGATAAAGAGTACCCCGTGCGTCACCGCGCCGTTGCACATCGTCATATGACAAAATGATGATGTCACACGGCCTACATCGAATCCCTGTAAATCCTGAACCCGAAAGCATTTTGGGGGAGAGCATGATCAAGAATTATCTGGAGCAGCTGCGGATCCAGCGCTGGGACGACCATCGCTACTATCACCACAGCCGCATCAATCAGAGCCTGCACTTCGTCAGCGCGCTGAGCTTCCTGTTTGCCTATGTCTGGCTGTTCGTCGATCCCATGATCTCCGCGCTGGTCGGCTGGCTGGTCTCGATGACCTCGCGCCAGGCCGGCCACTTCTTCTTCGAGCCGCACGATTACGACCACATCAATCAGGCCACCCACGAGTACAAGGAAGACATCAAGGTCGGCTACAACCTTCAGCGCAAGGTGGTGCTGATGGCGATCTGGGCTGCGTCCCCGCTGGTGCTGTTCGCCGATCCGACCTTGTTCGGCCTGTTCACGCCCTGGGCAAGCGCGACCGACTTCATGCGTCAGGTTGCCAAGATCTGGCTCGTGATCGGCGGCGGCGGCCTCCTGTTCCGTACCGTGCACCTGTTCTTCATCCGCGACGTCGAGACCGGCCTCGTCTGGATGACCAAGATCCTGACCGACCCCTTCCACGATCTGATGCTCTATCGCAATGCGCCGCTGGCGCTGATGCGCGGCGAACTGATGGATCCCGGCCTGCACCTCAATCCCGAGCACACGCTGGGCCTGATCGGCGAGCCCGCGCTCGAAGAGCAGCACGCCTGAACGCGCTGCGCACACAAGA
Source organism: Bradyrhizobium sp. Bra78 (assembly GCF_024519855.1). Taxonomy (NCBI): domain Bacteria; kingdom Pseudomonadati; phylum Pseudomonadota; class Alphaproteobacteria; order Hyphomicrobiales; family Nitrobacteraceae; genus Bradyrhizobium; species Bradyrhizobium sp. Bra78. The sequence continues at coordinate 445,600 of NZ_JALJRE010000001.1, forward strand.
CACTCCGATGTCTGATGATTGCGTCATGCCCGGCCTCGTGCCGGGCATCCACGTCTTGGGGATATCTTTAAAGTGACTCAGTGGAGCCGCGCGCTCTTTTCACCTCGCCCCGTCTGCGGGGAGAGGTCGGATTTGCGCGTAGCGCAAAGCCGGGGGAGGGGGGGTATCCGCGGGGGCGCCGCTAGCGGATCGTGCGCCAACGCTCACCGCGCGCGCGGAGGGTCCCCCTCACCCCAACCCTCTCCCCGCAGGCGGGGAGAGGGGGAGGAGAGGGCGGTGTTCGTGGTGCTCGCGGCGCGGGGTGCGTGTGGTGAGGCCTCAGCGCCCCAGGCGCTTGGCCAGCATCTCTTTCAGGATCTGGCGCTTGATGTTCTTGTTGGTGAGCACGCCGTCGTGCCACCAGAAGCCGTCGGCCTTCATCTTCTCGGCGGCGCGGACGAAGCGTTCGGCCACCTCGGTGAAGTCGGCGTCGGTGTAGTTCAGGCTGAAGATCAGCCGGCCGGTGCCGACCCAGCTCAGGGACAGGCCCTCGGCGCGCAGGTAGTATTGCAGCATCCAGTTGTAGCGGGACGGCGTGGTGTATTTCACCGTCCAGATCGAGGAGAAGTTGGCGAACCGCACCGGCAGGCCGGCATCGGTCATCATCTGGTTGAGCTTTTGCGCGCGCCCGTTCCAGGTCTCGTCCAGCCCGTCATAGATCGCGCGGAAGTTCGCGCTGGCGAGCCGGCTCAGGAACTCGTCCATCGCCGTCATGACATAGGGATGCGAGTTGAAGGTGCCGCGGGCGAAGCAGACGTCGGCGGGACGATCGTCGCGGAAGCGGCGCATCAGCTCCTTCTTGCCGCAGACCACGCCGACCGGCAGGCCGCCGGCGAGGCTCTTGCCGTAGGTCACCATGTCGGCGCGAATGCCGAAATATTCCTGGGCGCCGCCGGCGGCGAGACGGAAGCCGACGAAGACCTCGTCGAAGATCAGAACGATGCCGCGCTCGGTGCAGACCTCGCGCAGCTGCTTCAGCCACTCGGTATAGGCCGCACGATCGAAATTGCCGCCGCGGGAGGAATCGACCAGCGAGGAATCGCCGGGCGCGTTGGCGTTCGGATGCAGCCCCTGCAGCGGGTTGACCAGCACGCAGGCGATATCCTTGCGCGTGCGCAGCACATGCAGCGTCTTCTCGGACATCTCGGCGAGGGTGTAGGTCTCGTGCGCTGGAATCGGATTGCCGACGCCGGGCTGCACGTCGCCCCACCAGCCGTGATAGGCGCCGGCGAAACGGACGAGATGCGTGCGCTTGGTGTGGTAGCGCGCGAGCCGCACCGCCTGCATCACGGCTTCGGTGCCGGACATGTGGAACGAGACTTCGTCGAGGCCGGAGATCCGGCAGAGCCGCTGCACGTTATCGAGGATGACGGGATGGTATGGGCCGAGCACCGGTCCGAGCGCATGCGCCCGCTTCTCGGAGCCTTCGATGCACTCCTTGTAGAAGTCGTTGCCGAAGATGTTGACGCCGTAGGACCCCGTGAGGTCGTAGGAGGTGTTGCCGTCGACATCCGTGACGGTGACGCCGCGCGAGGACTCCATGAAGGTCGAGGTGCCCAGGTGCTCGCGGACGAGGCGCGAGAACTGGAACGGCACGCGGTAGGTCTCGGTGAAGTGCAGGTCGGAGATCTTGTCCGCCGCCTCCTTCGTCATCGCGCGACCCTTGGGGTAGCGATCGGCGTAGAGTCGCGCGAGGCGGAAGAAGGCGTCCTTGCGCTGCAACACCACGTTGGCCGGTGCGCCGTCGCAGCCGAAATACTTGTCGCCTTCGAACTCGTAGAACGGGAGCAGCCGGGCCACCCGGCGCGACATCTTGGAGTGCCCGGCGAGCGAGCGGTGCTTGGCGCGGGAGAGTGCGATGCGCGCCTTCAGCTTCGGGAAGGCGGCGGCAGCGGACGCTGCGGCGGCCACGGAAAATGAGAGAATCGGGAGTGTCGTTTCCATGACAACAAGCGCTAATACTGCGAGCTGACAGATTCATGACAGTCAAAGCCCTCATAGCCTCTTTCACCCAGCAGGAAGACCTCAACTTCCTGTTGACCAATCGCATCCCGCGCGCCGCGCTGACCCGCTTCATGGGCTGGTTCTCCAAGATCGAGAACCCGCTGGTGCGGGACGGCTCCATCGCGCTGTGGAAGCTGTTCTCCGACCTCGATCTGTCGGAGGCACACAAGACCCATTTCAGGAGCCTGCACGACTGCTTCACCCGGGAGCTCAAGCCCGGCCTGCGGCCGTTTGATCCGGACCCCGCGGTCGTCGCCAGCCCGTCCGACGGCATCGTCGGCGCCCACGGCCGGATCGCCGACACCGAGCTGTTCCAGGTCAAGGGCGCACCCTATTCGCTGCTCGACCTGCTCGGCGATTCCGCGCTGGTCGATCAGCACCGCAACGGCTCCTTCGTCACGTTGCGGTTGACCTCGAGCATGTATCACCGCTTCCATGCGCCCCATGACGCGCATATCGAGCGCGTCACGCTGATCCATGGCGACGTCTGGAACGTCAACCCGATCGCCTTGAAGCGGGTCGAGCGGCTGTTCTGCAAGAACGAGCGTGCGGTGATCCGCACGCATCTGTCGACCGGTGAAGCCGTGACGCTGGTGCCGGTCGCCGCGATCCTGGTCGCGAGCATCCGGCTGCACTTCCTCGACATGGTGCTGAACGCGCAGACCCGCGGCCCGGTCAATTTTCCTTGCAACGTCAACGTGACCAAAGGCGAGGAGCTCGGCTGGTTCGAGCACGGCTCGACCATCATCATCCTGGCACCCGGCGATTTTACCTTCTGCGACGGCATCGCCGAGGGCACGCGCATCCGTGCCGGTCAGGCGCTGCTGCGAAAAAACTAGCCTTCAATCCGCCGTCCCGGCCGCCTATATCCTCGGTGGGACGGCTGGATCGACACGGATTTGGTGATGGCGCGGGCGCCGGTGCTGGCGGCGGGTGGTATTGTGCTGCGGCGGGGTGCGCCGCCGCTGATCGCGGTCGTGCGCCAGCGCAAGCGCAACGAATGGGTTTTGCCCAAAGGCAAGCTCGACGACGGCGAAACGCCGAAGCAAGCCGCACATCGCGAGGTGCTGGAAGAGACCGGCCACGAGGTCGCGATCCACGAATTCCTGGGCACGCTGGTCTATCAGTCCGGTGGCCGCTCCAAGGTCGTGCATTTCTGGCGCATGGAGGCCGGAAGCGGGCCGGTCCGCAAGCTGATGAACGACATCAAGGCGGTCGACTGGCTGACGCTGGACGATGCGCTCGTGCGCCTGTCGCGGGAATATGAGCGCGCCTTCCTGGTCCAGGTCGGTCCGATCGCACTCGCTGCCGCAGGCGTTGCAATCGCCGAAGCCGACGTCACACCGCCGCTCGCAACCGAGGATGTCGATGCAGCCTTGCAGACGCTGACGCCGGCCGAAGCCGTCTCCGTCGACGAACTGCGCCATGGCCTGTTGCAAAAGGTGAAGGCCTGGCTGCGCGGCGAGGCGTGAGCCGTCGCTTTCTTTACCTCGCCCCACTCGTCTCCCCGTAACAACGGAGAGAGGGAGCGCGCCTGTGCGCACTACACTTTACCGCTGCTCCCTTTTCTCCTTCGGAGCCGGCACCGGCTTGCGCGGTGCTGCTGGGCGTTGTGCGCCCGGCACGCGCTGCTGGAATCCGCCCTGGCGCTGGATGCTGCCTGGTTGCTGAGTTGCGGGTGGCTGGCCGGGTTGCAGTCCCGTGCGCGGCGTTTGCGGTTGCTGCGGAACGGTCACGCCCGGCTGAGGCGGCGTCGCTGTTGCGGGCTGCGTCGGAGCTTGTCCGTTGCGCTGTGGCTGTGCCTGCGTCGCACTGCCCGGCTGCGCGCCTTGCCCGGTGCGTGGCCGGCCTGCCGGCTGTCCCGCACGTTGCTGCTGCCCCTGACCCACGCGCGGCGTGCCCGGCTGCACCGTGCCGCCTTGTCCTTGGCCCTGCCGCTGCGGCGGCTGGCCGCCTTGTTGGCCACCTTGTTGGCCGCCTTGGCGACCCGGCGCGCCCGGCTGCTGCCGATCCGGCCGGTTGTTCTGGCCGGGTTGAACGTTCGGCCGCTGCGGCTGCTGGCCTGGCGCCGTCGCCGGCCGCAATTGTTGCTGCTGCGGCATCTGGGTCGGACGCGGAATGCGGCTGATCGCGGTCGGATTGGCGCGGCGGAAGTCACGCTGCTCGGTGACGATCTGGCGGCCTGTGGTCTGCGCCAGATGCACCTGGCTGACGAAGCCGCGGTCGCGTGCGATCTGCTGTGCGGGAATGACGATCGGCACCGCGGCAAAGCGCATGGCGCCGGCGGCGCCCGCGCCGGGCCGGATCGCAAAGCCGCTCGCGGCTTGCGTCAGCGCGCCGAGCCGCGTGCCGCTGGTGCGGTCGTCGACGTCGATGTGCCCGACACGGCCATCCGCGTCGGGATAGAGCTTGATGTTGACGTTGCTTGCGCTGCGCGCCGCAGCGCCTTCGGGCACGTCGACGACGCCGGTGGTGCCGCGGATGCCGAGCGTCGCAGTCGGCGTCGTGATCTTCATGTCGCCGGTCTTCGCCACCGCCGCCGCGACGAAGGCGACCGTGCCCTTGCCGACGTCGAAAATCGCCGAGTTCTGCTTGCCGCCATCCTCGTACACGTAGTTGTCGATGGTGATTTTTGCGCTGGCGGAGAGATTGAACGTGGTCGTATCGTTGAAGGTGATGCCGAGCGCGGAGTTCGACGAGGTCTGCACGACGTCGTTGAGATAGATGTCGTCGCGCACGCGCAGCGGATAGGAATTCCTGTCGCGGATCACGGTCGCGATTCCCGTCACGGTCGCGACGTTGCCGATCGGCTCGACGGCGGCGGGCTGCGCGTCTGTTGCCGGTGTCGGCGAGGCTGATGGAATCGGGGAAGGCGCGGGTGCCGGCTGCGATTGTGGTTGCGCCTGTGCAAGCTCGATCGCGTCGGATGCGCATGCCGCGGGCGCGCCGGCCAGCGGCAAGGCCAGCAGGGCAAGCGCGACGACGAAGCGGCGCCAGGCAATCATTGAAGTCACGAGGGGGGTCCCGGTGAGAACGCGAAGGCGAGGTCGGCGGATTTCAGCCCGATGGAGCTGAATGGTGGATGAACATGTGTCAGGGGAGGGGCGAACGTTCAAGCGCCACGTCCCCGTGTCAGGGACGTGGCGCCATCATAAGAACAAGAAGGCTGGATGCTGCGGCGAGTGACTGGCTTCAGCTCACGCGCTTCCAGGTCTGGCCGCCGCAGAACATGCCGCCGAAGGCGCAGCCCTGCACGCGCATCGCATTCGGGCCCTTCATCGCGATGGTGGAGTCGTAGTTGCGGCCGGAGTCGGGATCGTGGATGCGGCCGCTCCACTTCGCGCCTTCGGGCTTCATGTTGATCAGGATGCGCTCGTTCGACTTCACGGCATAGCCGCAGAGATTGGCGCCGCATTGTTCGACGCGGACGTTGCCCTTGTTCTCCTCGGTCGCCCAGACGCCGATCGGCGTGTTGGCGGCCAGGACAGGCGCAGCAGCCACCGGAGCGGGAGCGGGCGCCGGAGCAACCGCGACCGGCGCGGGCGCAGCAACGGGAGCAGGAGCCGCGACCGGCGCCGTATTGTCGTAGCTGGCGGCCGGAGCAGCGGCAATTGTCGCGGCCGGAGCGGCGGGGGTAACAGCGGGCGCGGTCGTCTGGACCGGGGCCTGCTGCACGGGCTGCTGCTGCACCGGAGCCGGCGCGGTCTGCGCGGTCGTTGCCGGAGCCGGCGTGGTGTCGACGTCATCGTCCTTGGACCCGAGGCCCTTGAGGTTGATGTTGTTCAGCTTGATCGGCTTGTCGGACAGGCCCGGCGCGACGATGGTGATGCAATTGAGCGAAGCGCAGTTGCGCGGCGTCTCGATGCGGATGTGCTGGCCCTCGACCTGGAACGAGATCGAGTTGCCGGCATGTGCGGCGGCGGTCGAAGCGAGGAAGAGTGCCGTGGCGGCGATGGTGAGCTTGTTCATGACAACCTCCGAAAAATGTGGGTCCCGATATGGACTGAAGTCGCTGGTGGATGAAGCGTGGTTCGACCCTATGCCGGGCCGGTCAGGGGTTCTGTGACGGACGTCACAACGGCTCGCGGCCGCTCGGTGAGGCAGCGCACATTCAGCCGCGATCCATCCCGCGTAACCTCGTCGCGACACAGAGGGAGGCGCCGATGACGCGGCTTGTGACTTCGCTTGGCATCGTGATCGCGCTGACGGCGATGGCGCCCGCGGCCCAGGCCGGTTCTTACGCCTTCTCGGTCGGCGGCCACCGGTTCCATATCGAAGCGGCGCGCAATTGCCGGTCCAGTTCCTGTGTTTCGATTTCCAGTCGCAGCCTGCGGCCAGCGGAAGATGTCGGCACGACACTGCCCCCGCCACCTGCGCCCGCACCAATTGTCCAGGCGCCGCAGCCGGTTTATCCGGTTGCCCCGGTCAGGCCGGTGCAGGCAAGCGTGGTCGCCCCGCCACCGGCGCCGCCGGCCCCCGTCCTTGCCGCCGCGACTTCGCAGCCCGTCGCGCCTCCGCCGGCACCAAGATTCGAGGCGCCAACGAATGAGCCGCTGAGCCCCAATCCGCCGCGGATTGATTGGCAACGCATCGAACCGCCGAAGGCTGTTACGCTCGCTCCGCCGGTTGTCGCTCCGAACCCCGAGATCAAGGAAACGTCACCGATCGCACAGCGCAGCGACGACGAGCCGGCTTATCTGCCGCTCGGCGAATGGGAGAGCACCGGCGCGAAAGGCACGGTTCGGATCGAACGCTGCGGCCCGGCGCTGTGCGGTTTCGCGCTTACTGAAGCGTCGAGCCGGGGCGAGAGCGTGCTCGTCAACATGAAGCCGAAAACGCACGATGTCTGGACCGGCAGCATCTACAGCCGCTCCAGCGGCAGCACCTATTATGGGAAGATGACATTGACGAGCACCGGCAAGCTCCATGTCGAGGCTTGCGCATTCGGCCGCTTCTGGTGCTCCGGCAACGATTGGACGCGCGTCGAGGAGCGGCAGGAGAAACTGGTCACGACGTCGGGGCAGTGGAGCGCGCGATCATGAAGCGCGGAACCAAGTGATGCGGCGGCGCGATCTAGATCATGCCGAGCACGATGGCGCCGACGAAGGCCATGGCGAGGTACGCGGTGATAACGCTCAGTCTCCCTGTGAACGTCATGAGGCGCTCCCTCCGTCGCGCGGCCTTCGTGCGGGAATGGTTAACAGAAAGTCTCTTTCGGAAAAAGTCAGCCTTGCTGTCGCTCGTCTCCGCCGGGGTCCGGGCGTTTGCGCGCGGCATGGTTAAAGAAGGCTGAAATCAACACGTTGAAGAGTCTTTAAGTAAATTCACCGAACGTGCGTGCATGACGCGCGGAGTTCGTTTGTATCTCGTCGGCTCCATCGTCCTTGTTTCGCTAGCGGGTTGCGGACGCGGCTTCTTCCAGGCCGAACGTGAACCGTGGCGGGCCGAGGCCGAAGCGGCGTGCCTGAAATCGGGCGCCGTGAAAGAGGGGCCGGATCTCGTCCGCATCGACCCGATCTCAGGGCCCGGCCAGTGCGGCGCCGAATTTCCGCTTAAGGTCGCCGCCCTCGGCGAAACCTCGAGCAGCTACGGCTTTGCCGATGAGGAACTGCGCCCGCCCGGGACCGTCGGCAACCAGCCGCGCTGGCCGGTGACGCAGCCGCGATCGAATTACCCGCAGAGCCAGACTTATCCGGCCTCGTCCTATCCGCAGCGGTCGAACTATCCCGAGAGCGCGGTGCGCCAGCCTTCCGGCTACGGCGCGCCGTCCGGTCCGGTGTCGCTGAACGCGCCCGGCGTGGCGCCGCAGGAGGACGAGATCGACCTGCCGCCCGAGGGCATCGATGCCGCGGGCGCTACGCGCTACATGAACGCGCCGAGCTATCCCGCCCGGCCGGCGCCTTACTCACAGGCGCCCGTGCAGCAGGCATTGCCGCGTCTTGGTCCGGCGCAGGGTAATCCCGTCACCGCCGTCGGCCCCGTCGCGATCAAGCCGGTTGCGACGCTGGCCTGTCCGATCGTCTCCGAGCTCGACCGCTGGCTCGCCGACACGGTGCAGCCCTCGGCGATGCGCTGGTTCGGCGCGCGCGTCGTCGAGATCAAGCAGATCTCCGCCTATTCCTGCCGCGGCATGAACGGCAATTCGCATGCTCACATCTCCGAACATGCCTTCGGCAACGCACTCGATGTCGCCGCCTTCGTACTCGCCGACGGCCGCCGCGTCACGGTGAAGGACGGCTGGCGCGGCATGCCGGAGGAGCAGGGGTTTCTGCGCGACGTGCAGTCGGGCGCGTGCGCGCATTTCACCACGGTGCTGGCGCCGGGCTCGAACGTCTACCACTATGATCACATCCACGTCGATCTGATGCGCCGCGCCAGCCGCCGCCTGATCTGCCAGCCTGCCGCCGTCTCCGGCGAAGAGGTTGCCGGGCGGGCCCAGCAGCGCAATCCTTACGCCGGCAGGCGCGATCCCTATGTCACCGGATCGCTCGGCCGCAAGAGCGCGCCGCGCAAGCACGAAGAAGACGAGTACGCCGACGAGTGAGATGACCGCCGACATCGTCCGCTATCTCACCCACCCGCAGGTGCAAATCGACCCTCACGTGCCCCTGCCGCAATGGGGCCTGAGCCCGGTCGGACGCGCGCGAACCGAGACGGTGGCGCAGGCGGGCTGGCTTGCTAACACCACGCAGATCATCTCGAGCGGCGAGCGCAAGGCGATCGAGACCGCCGGGATCATCGCGGGCCCGCTCGGGATCATGATCGAAATCCGGGAGGCCATGCATGAGAACGACCGCTCCGCGACCGGCTTCCTGAAGCCGGCCGAGTTCGAGCAGGTCGCCGACCGGTTCTTCGCAGAGCCGTATCTCAGCGTCCGCGGCTGGGAGCGCGCCGTGGATCGTGCGCGAGGCCGAGGCGGTGCTGGCGCGCAATCGTCCCGGCGACATTCTCTTCGTCGGCCACGGCGCCGTCGGCACGCTGCTGTTCTGCCATTTTAGCGGGCATCCGATCGATCGAGTCCATGATCAGCCGGCTGAAGGCGGTCATTGCTTTGCGCTTGCAAGGCAGGACAGCAGCATTCTGCACGCATGGTGCAGGATGGAAGAGATCGTCTCCTAGTGTGACGGATTGCCCGCGATCGCGAGGGCGGCCGCAGGCAACGAGCGCTGCGTCTTCGGCAACGCAATTCTCTCGCGCAAAAATTTGCGCAGTCGGGATTTTCCTCCAAGGCATTGAACTGTCATCACTAATCGCGCCCTGACGGGTTTCACCGGCGGTTGGCACAGTCGCTGCAATGAGAGTGCTGCAACGAAGCGGTGCGGCCGGCGCCGTGAGCCATCGGAACCCGTCATGCAGATGTCTGTCACCCCGCCTTGCTCCGATCTCGAACAGCGCGTGCTGTCGCGCATCACGGAGGAGCGCTGGCTTGAACTGGCATCCGAGCTGATCCGCACCGGCCAGCCGCGCTCCGGCAATCCGCTCGATCCCGATCTGCCGCCTGCCGAGGAGGAAGCCATCTCCATGCTGGTCGCGGGAAAGCTCGAAGCCCTCGGCATGGAGGTCACCAAGCATAGCGCGCAACCGCACCGGCCGAACGTGCTCGGCGTGCTGAAAGGGCGGGAAGGCGCGCCGTCGCTGATCCTCAACGATCACCTCGACACCTATCCGGTGGCCGAGCCCGAAAAGTGGCACATGACCGATTTCGATCCGTTCAAGGCCACGCGCCACGGCGATCTGCTTTACGCGCGCGGGACCTCCGACACGCGCGGCAATCTCGCGGCGTCATTGCTCGCGGTGCAGGCGCTGATCGAGGAGGGTGTGAAATTCGATGGCACCCTGATGTGCTGCTACACCGTCGACGAGGAGCGCAACGGCACCGAGGGCTCGATCTACATGCTGAACAAGGTCGGCCTCACCGCCCACTACGAGATCACCGCCGAGCCCACGGCCTGGGGTGATGTCAGCAAGGACTGGGGCATGAACCTGTCGGTGGCCAATTCCGGTCACTGCCTGGTAGAGGTCACGGTCGAGGGCATCAAGTCGCATATCTGGCGCCCCGACATCAGCGTCAACGCCATCATGGAAGCAGCAAAGCTGCTGCCGAAGCTGAAGGAGATGGCGTTCACGCATGTGCCAAGCAAGTTCATGGGGCACACGCCGCCCTGCTGCTCGGTGGTTCGCATCCGCGGCGGCCTTCCCGGCGAGATGCAGTTCTCGCCCGATGCCTGCACGATCACGCTCGCGGTGGTCGGCATCGTGCCGGGCATGACGCTTGGAAGCGTGATCTCCGACATCGAGCGGCTCGGGCAGGAAACATTTGCGGGCGTCAACGACGTCAAGGTCGGGGTTCGCCAGGTCCCCGGCTCGCTGTTCGTCAACGCGACCGAACCGGTGCCGGTCGAGGAAGAGCCTTGCCGCTCCTTGCGCGCGGTCTATCGGCGCCTGATGGGCCGCGAGCCCGGCGTCAATCGCAAGAACGCCTTCAACGACACCATCCGTTTCCGCGAGGCCGGCATCAACGCCGTGACCTTCGGTCCGGGCGAGGATGGCTGGGCCGTCGACAACGAGAACATCTCGATCACCAAGTCGGTGATGGCGACTCGAATTTACGCGCTGACCATCATGCAGATCCTGGGAGTGCGCGCATGAGCGCCGAGGCGAGCCCCATGGCCATTCCGATCCCGGCCGATCGCACCCGAAGGGGCACCCTGCGGCTGCCGAGAGTCTCGCGATCGATGCTGCTCTCGACGCTCACGGTTGCCGTGCTGCTTGCCGCTTGGGCCATCGTCACGGAGATGGGCTGGGCCAACGAGTTGTTTCTGCCGAAGCCGCAGGCGGTGTGGGCCGCATTCATCAAGACCATGACCAAGGGATATCAGGGCGCGACGCTGCTCCAGCATCTCGGTGCCAGCCTGTACCGCATTCTTACGGCGTTCGCGCTGGCGTGCCTCGTCGGCATTCCGCTCGGCGTTCTCATGGGCGTGTCGCGCAACGCACGCGCACTGCTCAATCCGCTGATCGAGTTCTACCGGCCGCTGCCGCCGCTCGGGCTCTACACGCTGCTGGTGATGTGGCTCGGTATCGGCGAGAGCTCGAAACTGTCACTGCTGTTCCTCGCCGGTCTGCCGGGCATCGTGATCTCGACGATCCAGGCCGTCACCAGCGTCGATCCGGTCTATGTGCGCGCCGCGCAGTCGCTCGGTGCAAACAGGCGCCATCTGCTGTTCCACGTCTATCTGCCCGCGGCGGGACCCTTGATCCTCGCCGGCATGCGCATCTCGCTCGGCTTCACCTACACCGTTCTCGTCGCCGCCGAGATCGTCGCAGCCTCCGCCGGAATCGGCTGGATGATCTGGGACGCTGCGAAATTCCTGCTGTCCGACGTCGTGATCATGGGCCTGATCGTGCTCGGCCTCACAGGCGTCGTGCTCGACCTCATGATGCGGGGAATCGCCAGATTGTTGATGCCGTGGGCCCGAACCTGATCCTGATCGAGGAGAGATCGATATGATGAAGAGACTGATTGCGACCCTTGTTGTTTCCACGTTTACGCTCACTGCGGCGGCGCGGGCCGAGGACAAGCCGGCGAAGGTGACCGTCGGCTATCTGAACCTTGTGAACGCGCAGCTCGTCACCAAGCATCTCGGCCTGCTGGCCAAGGAGATGCCGGGCGTCGACATCAAATACGTCAAGGTCGGTGGCGGCGGCGACATGCTGCGGGCTATCGCCGGCAACGACGTCGACTTCGGCGGCCTCGGCAATCCGCCGACCGCGATCGGCGCAACCCGGGCGCTGCCGATCAAGGGCATCCTGGTGATCAACCTGCTCGACTATGTCGAGGCCATGGTGGTCCGCACCGACAAGAACATCACGTCTCCCAAAGACCTCAAGGGCAAGACAGTCGCGGCGCCGTTCGGATCGACGACGCATTATCTGCTGCTCCAGGCCCTGAAGGACGAGGGCGTCGATCCCGCCTCGATGAAGATCCTGGACCTCGCGCCGTCGGACATCGCGGCGGCATGGCTTCGCGGCGATATCGATGCCGCCTGGTTCTGGGAACCCAACCTCGACAAGGCCGTCAAGAACGGCGGAAAGATCCTCATCACCTCGGGCGAGATGACGAAGCGCGGCTATCCGACCTGGGACATCGGCGTCGTCATGAACGCGTTTGCGGAGAAATATCCATCGTATGTCGAGAAGTTCATCAAGGCCGAGTGCGAGGGGATCGATTTCTGGCTGAAGAACCCGGAGAAGACGGCCGAGATCATCGCGGAGGAGCTGTCACTGCCGCTTCCCGACGCGACGCGGATGATGAGGGGGACCGGCATGGTTCCGTGTAACAAGCAGATCACGGAGGAGTATCTCGGCACGTCCGCGAAGAAGGGCAAGTTCGTCGATACGCTGATCTCGACGGCGGATTTCCTGGTGAAGCAGGAACGGCTGCCCAAGTTGCTGCCGCGCGCGGACTTCGAAGCCTTCATCCAGCCGGCCTATCTGGAAAAAGTGACCGGCCACTGAGGCCGAGAGCCGGCGAGGCGGGCCTCGCCGGCTCCTTCCCATTCCCACCAGTACGTGACCGACATGAATCTCGCGCCCAGCCACCTTCGCGTCGCCTACCGCAGCGGCGAGTTCAAGCCGTCCGATGTCGCCGCGCACGTGCTGTCGCGTTTGAACGACGCCGACCAGAGCGGCGTCTGGATCTCGACGGCGAATCCCGAAAGCGTCATGGCCGCCGCGCGCGCTCTCGATGCGCGCATCGGCGAAATCGATGCGCTGCCGCTCTATGGCCTGGTGTTCTCGGTCAAGGATTGCATTGACGTTGCAGGCGAGCAGACCACGTCGGCCTGTCCCGAATTTGCCTATCTCGCGAAGGACACGAGCCCGGTGGTGGCCGATGCCATTGCCGCCGGCGCGATCTATGTCGGCAAGACCAACATGGATCAGTTCGCGACCGGCCTCGTCGGTGTGCGCTCGCCCTATGGCGTCGCCCGTAACCCGCACAATCCCGATTACATTCCCGGCGGCTCCAGCTCCGGCGCGGCGGTGTCGGTCGCGACCGGGACGTCGTCCTTTGCATTCGGCACCGACACCGGCGGATCGGGCCGGGTGCCGGCGTCCTATTGCGGCGTCACCGGCTTCAAGCCGGCACCGGGCGCCTTCAGCCAGCGCGGCATGGTCTACGCATGCCGGAGTTTCGATACCATCTCGCTCTACACGCAGCAGCCGGACGATGCCTACGACGTCTATCGCGTGCTGGCGCGGCACGATCCCGATGACTGCTTTTCGCCGGTCGAGTTTGCCGGTTGGACGGAGCAGGCATCGCCGCCGCGGCCGCTGAAGATCGCAACGCCGCGCGTGGATCAGCTCAAGTTTTTTGGCAATACCGAGACGGAGAGGCTGTTCGGCGATGCGCTTCACAGGCTGAGGCAGCTCGATCTGCCGGTCGCTCCGGTCGATTTCTCGCCGTTCACCTCGATCAACGATCTGATGTTCTTCGGGCCGTTCCTTGCCGAGCGGGATGTCTCGGTCGGTGCGTTCCTCGATGTCAATCCCGATGCCGGCGTCAGGATCGTGCGCGATCTCGTCATCGGCAGCCGGAAGTTCACCGCGGCTGATACCTACCGTGCGCTCTATGAGGTCAGGGAAGTCCAGCGTTCGCTTCGTGAATTCTGGGAGACGCACGATGCGCTGGTCGTTCCGACGGTCGGCACCATCCTCAGCATCGCGGACGTTGCGCGTGATCCGCTGACGTCCAATTTCAACAACGGCTACTACACCAACTACGCCAATCCGCTCGGGCTCGCCGCAATCGCCGTGCCGAATGCGGTGACCGGAGCCGGCGTGCCCTATGGCGTCACGTTTCTGGCGCCGGCCGGAAGGGAGCGCCTGCTCACCGATCTGGCCTGCGCCTTCATGGAGGCGGCAGCCGGCCCCGAACATCTGCGCCGCGTTGCAATCTGATCGGAGACCTCCTAGCCTTCGAGCCGTCACTCGAAGGGAGACCGATCGTGGAGCGCAGCGATGCGCATGAGGTGGCCGATCCAGCCGAGTCGCGCGCCGAGCTGTCACGGCCCGGGACCGGACGTTACGTGCTGAAGGCGTTGGACAAGCCCGATCTCGATCTGGTGATGCGCACCGGCAGGCTAGCCACCTACCAGAACCGCGAGTATCTGCTGCGGGAGGGCGAGCCCGCGAACGGCATCCACATCATCCTGAACGGGATCGTCGAAAGCACCCATGCGGGCACGCAGGGGCGCGAGCTGATGCTGTCGACCTGGGAGGCTGGCGATTTCGTCGGTGCCCCCTACATTCTCGGCGATCATCGGCACAGTTGGTCGGCCCGCGCGCTCGGCCGGGTCGAGGCGCTGCATCTCGATCAGGACGCCGTCCGCCGGCTGATCGCCCAGTCGCCGTCGTTTGCGGTCGCGTTGATCGAATGCCTGGGCTTCAAGGGCGAGACCTATTCGATGCTGGCGCAGATGCTGGCGGGGCAGAAGGCGGCCGAACGGCTGGTGCTGCTGCTGGTCAAGCTGTGCGAAAACGCAGCGCAGGACGAGAGCGGCCCGATCTCGCTCGGCCGCATCACGCAGGCCAATCTCGCACGTATGATCGGCGCGACGCGCCAGTCGATCAGCCTGATCCTCAACCGTCTCCAGGACGACGGCATCATCGCGACCGGCCCCACCAAGATGGTCGTCAATGATCTCGCGGCGCTGAGGAAGCAGGTGACCGACTAGCGCGCGCTGCCGTAGTCATGACGAGCCCAGCTTCGACGGGACCAGCCCCATGCACCGCTGCACCTCGCCCGGGACGTTGTAGGTGCGCATGATATGGCGGCTGTCGCGCAGGCCGGTCGCCTCACGTTGCACCACGAGCATCCAGAGCGCCTGGCCGGCTTCCATCACCAGCTTGTGCCTGACCGGCTGCACCGAGGCCGGCGTTTCCGGGAGCGCGTGAACGGCATCGAACTCGCGCAGGCGCGCGAGCGCCTGTTCGAGCGCGCGGCCCATGCGTCCAAGCGCGGAGGCCTGTTCCTGGACGATCTCGTAATGGAGGATATCGACGGGCGGGCGAAGATCACGAGGCATGAGCCCAAATATAATGCTGAGACTTCTACAGGTGCAACTCAGCCGTCATTGCGAGGAGCGAAGCGACGAAGCAATCCAGAGTCTTTCCGCGAGGGATTCTGGATTGC
Organism: Bradyrhizobium sp. Bra78; assembly: GCF_024519855.1. Classification (NCBI taxonomy): domain Bacteria; kingdom Pseudomonadati; phylum Pseudomonadota; class Alphaproteobacteria; order Hyphomicrobiales; family Nitrobacteraceae; genus Bradyrhizobium; species Bradyrhizobium sp. Bra78. The sequence goes on from NZ_JALJRE010000001.1 coordinate 460,838, forward strand.
TTCCGCCTTCGCCAAAGGCTTCGGCGGACAAGTCGCTGCGCTCGCGATGACGGCAGAGCTTGTTCTGCGCGGTTACCTCGCCCGGTACGCCGCCAGAAACATCCGCGTCGCGCTGTCGACCACCTCGGTCATGCGTTCTTCCGACGGTGCCGGTGCGGCCTGGAACACGAAGGGCAGGAAGAGCGAGGCCTTGCACAGCTCCATGAACTGCGAGGCGGCAAGATCGCAATCGTCGATCTTCAGATCGCCGGAGACGGCATGGGCTTTGAGATAGTCGGAGAGGCGGTTGATGGTCTTGTCCAGCACCCGCGCATAGTAGCGGCGGCCGACGTCGGGCATGCGCTCGGCGATCGCCATCACGGTGCGGATCGCCGACCCGCCGCCGGGCCGGCACAGGAGATGGATGTAGGCCTGGCCGAACTCCTTCAGCGTGGTCTCGGCGTCGCGCGCGGGATCGAAATTGAACACGACCTGGCCGTGCTGGAGCGCTTCCTGCTCCAGGATGGCTTCGAACAGCGCGCATTTGTCGGCGAAGTAGACGTAGAGCGTGCCCTTGGAGACCTGCGCCGCACGCGCGATCTCGCCCATGCTGGCACCGTCGAAACCGAGATCCATGAACACCTTGCGGGCCCCGTCCAGGATCTGGCGGCGCTTGGAGCTGTCCTCCTCTTGGATGACGTGCAGATGTTCGCGGCTGGCTACAACCATTGGTTCAGGGTCTCGGAAGGTTTCTCGGCGGGGCCCCAACTATGAAACGCAAATAAAGGATTCGGGCCAGTAGGGTCCCGCCCGGGAACATTATGTATATTGACCGAACCGTTCGGTCAATGGTATTTGGGATGAGCGAGAGGGAACAGTGCCGCAGGTCGGCCGTCCTTGATCGCGCCTTTATAGTGGGGAGGCCTTTATGGCCGTATCGAGAGACCAGGCCGCGCGCGTCCTTCGCCAGGAAGCGGTGGAGACGATGCCGGCGAATGGTGAAGCTGCGACCGAGACAGCCGCCCCCCTTGCCGAGCAGTTGCGCTCCCATGTGGTCGAGGAAACCAAGCGCCGCACCGGTGAGGCGCCGGAGAAGCCCGTGACCGACAAGCCGGCTGCACCAGCGCCAGAGGCGACCGCCGCTGCGGGCGCACCGAAGTCCGGCAAGCGCAAATTCGTCATGATGGGAATCGGCCTCGTGCTGGCGCTCGCGGCTGCCGGCTACGCCGGCTATTACACGCTGGTCGGCCGCTTCTACGTCTCCACCGACGATGCCTATGTCCGCGCCAACAACACCATGCTGGGCGCGCGGGTTGCCGGCCACATCTCCTCGATCCTGGTCGGCGACAACGCTCTGGTGCGCGCCGGCGATATCGTCCTTCGCATCGACGACGGCGACTACAAGATCGCGCTCGATGCCGCCGCGACCCGGATCGCGACCCAGCAGGCCACCATCGATCGCATCGGGCGTCAGGTCGCGGCGCTCGAAAGCCAGGTCGCACAGGCCAAGGCGCAACTCGTCTCCGCGGAAGCGGGCCTTAAGCGCGCCGATCTCGACTATGAGCGCCAGCAGGCACTGAACAGCAAGGGTTTTGCCTCGCGCGCCACCTTCGAAACCTCGGAGGCCGGACGTGACCAGGGTGCGGCCGCGGTCAAGGCCGCGCAGGCCGCCTATGACGTCGCGGTCAGCAATGTCGACGTCGCCAAGGCGCAGCAGGCCGAAGCCCAGGCCCAGCTCGCCGAGCTCAAGACCACGCTGGCCAAGGCGGAGCGTGATCTCGCCTTCACCGCGGTGCGCGCGCCGGTCGACGGCACGTTCTCGAACCGCCTCGTCAGTGCCGGCGACTTCGTTGCGGTCGGCCAGCGGCTCGGCAACGTCGTGCCGCTCGACAACGTCTATATCGACGCCAATTTCAAGGAAACGCAGCTCAAGCGCATCCGCCCCGGCCAGCCGGTGACGATCAAGGTCGACGCCTATGGCATGCGGAAGTTCTCGGGCGTCGTCGACAGCATCGCGGCCGGCGCCGGCTCGGTGTTCACGCTGCTGCCGCCCGACAACGCCACCGGCAACTTCACCAAGATCGTGCAGCGCGTGCCGGTCCGCATTCGCGTGCCGAAATCGGTGGCGAAGCAGAACCTGCTCCGCGCCGGCATGTCGGTCTACGCCACCGTCGATACCAACAAGGGCGCGGCCGACGCCGACAGCGAGGTCGATCTCGACGATCCCACCGCGATCCACCCGCAGTAGGATTTGGTGACATGAGCCGCGCCGCCGCCTCTCACGCAGGTGCGCTCCCTCTCCCGCTTGCGGGAGAGGGCTGGGGCGAGGGTGCCTCCGCAACGGGACAATCCCCAAGCGGAGGGAGCTCTCACCCGGCGCTTCGCGCCGACCTCTCCCGCAAGCGGGAGAGGTGCACCGACCTCGCGGCTTGCTTCAGTCAGAGCTGACACAATGGCCAACGCCACCACCGCTTCCCCCGCCATGATGGCGAACCCCGCTTCGGAGCGCATCGCGCCGAAGCGATTGTTCGCCTTCATCATCATGGTGTTCGGGATGTTCATGTCGATCCTGGACATCCAGATCGTCTCGGCGTCCTTGAGTGAAATCCAGGCCGGACTGTCGGCAAGCTCCAGCGAAGTCTCCTGGGTCCAGACCGCCTATCTGATCGCCGAAGTCATCGCGATCCCGCTGTCGGGATTTTTGTCGCGCGCTTTCGGCACGCGGCTGTTGTTCGCGATCTCGGCGGCCGGCTTCACCGCCTCGAGCCTGCTCTGCGGCTTCGCCACCACCATCGAGGAGATGATCCTCTGGCGCGCGCTCCAGGGCTTTCTCGGCGCCGGCATGATCCCGACGGTGTTCGCCTCGGCCTACACCGTCTTCCCGCGCTCCAAATTCCATATCGTCGGTCCCATCATCGGTCTCGTCGCGACGCTGGCTCCGACCATCGGGCCGACCGTCGGCGGTTACATCACCGATCTGATGTCGTGGAACTGGCTGTTCTTCATCAACGTCGTGCCCGGCATCGGCATCACTCTGGGCGTGCTGGCGCTGGTCGATTTCGACGAGCCGCATTTCGAGCTGCTCGACCGTTTCGACTGGTGGGGGCTGCTGTTCATGGCCGGCTTCCTCGGCACGCTGGAATATGTGCTGGAGGAAGGCCCGCAATATGAATGGATGCAGGACACGTCGGTTGCGATCTGTGCCTGGATCTGCGCGATCTCGGCGATCGCCTTCTTCTGGCGCGTCTTCACGGCGGCCGAGCCGATCGTCAATCTGCGCACCTTTGCCAACCGCAATTTCGCGATCGGCTGCCTGCTGCAGTTCTGCATCGGCATCGGCCTCTACGGCCTGACCTATATCTATCCGCGCTATCTCGCCGAGGTGCGCGGCTACAGCGCGCTGATGATCGGCGAGACCATGTTCGTCTCGGGCATCACCATGTTCCTGGTCGCGCCGCTGGTCGGCCGTCTGATGGTGAAGTTCGACATGCGCTACATGATCGCGTTCGGCCTCGTCGTGTTCGCGATCGGCTCCTACCAGATGACCTGGATCACCCGCGACTACGATTTCTACGAGCTTCTGGTGCCGCAGATCCTGCGCGGCGTCGGCATGATGTTCGCGATGGTGCCGACCAACAACATCGCGCTCGGCACGCTGGCGCCCGACCGGGTGAAGAACGCCTCCGGCCTGTTCAACCTGATGCGCAATCTCGGCGGCGCCGTGGGCCTCGCCGTCATCAACACCGTTCTCAACGACCGCACCGATCTGCACATCAGCCGCCTCCAGGAGCGGGTGACGTGGGGCAATGCGACCGCGACCGAAACCCTGACCATGTTCATGCAGAAATTCCAGGGGCTCGGCGATTCCACGCTGATGGCGATGAAGCAGCTCTCGCAACTGGTGCACCGCCAGGCCGTGGTCATGAGCTTCGGCGATGCCTTCTTCATGCTGACGCTGTTCTATCTCGGCCTCAGCCTGCTCGTGACCCTGCTGAACAAGCCGGCCTCGATGACCGGCGGCGGCGACGCGCATTAATTTGCAACACTCGCGCGTGATCTCGCGCGAGCCCCGTTGCAAATTACCGGCGACGCATCTATAAAGCGCACCTCATTCACTCGAACCGGGAGGATTTGCATGATTTCGTCGCTTTCGCAGATCGTACGCCCGCGCTCGGTGATGTTCTGGCTCGGTACGTACGCGGCCTGTTAGAGGCCATTTCCGCCAGCTTCGATTGGGCTCCAAGTCCCGATCGCCCGATTTCCCAACCCAAAGCCACCTTTAGCTGACGCCGTCTCGGCCCGTCGTGGCCGGCCTGCGTCCATCGATGGAGCCGGCCCGCGCCAAAAGCGGCCGGATGATGCCATGACCGCTCTGTCAAAAAAGCCCGCGGCGATACGCGTGGTGCTGCCTTTCGTGTTCCGGCACTGGCTGAAGCAGCCGGGGCCAACGCTTGCCGTCGTCGGCAGCCTGATAGGGGCGACGGCCGCCGACCTGTTCATGCCGCTCTTTTCGGGGCATCTGATCGATGCGCTGACGCGCGGGCCGTCCAATCCCGACGCGCGTCACGCGGCGCTGGTCGCATTCGGCGCCATCGTGGCGCTGGGCGCGGCCTCGATGGTGCTGCGGCTCGCAGGGCTGCAGGCGATCGTGCCGTTCACGCTGAAGATCATGTCGGAGGTCGCTCAGGACGCGTTCATGCGCGTGCAGCGATTCTCGACCGATTGGCACGCCAACTCTTTCGCCGGCTCCACCGTGCGCAAGATCACGCGCGGCATGTGGGCGCTCGACCTGTTGAACGACACCATCCTGCTGGCGTTGTTGCCCTCGCTGGTCGTGCTGATCGGCTCGATGGTCCTGCTCGGCTTGCACTGGGCCTCGCTCGGCGGGGTGATCGCGCTCGGCGCGCTGGGCTATGTCACGATGACGGTGCTGTTCTCGACGCGATACATCGCGCCGGCCGCGCGAATCTCCAATGCCTGGGACACCAAGGTCGGCGGAACACTGGCGGATGCGCTGACCTGCAACGCCGTGGTGAAATCATTCGGCGCCGAGCTGCGCGAGGATGCGCGGCTTGCCCGCGTCGTCAGCCGCTGGCGCGTGCGGGTGCGGCGGACCTGGTTCCGGTACAACTACACGGCCATGTCGCAGCTCTCGCTGCTGCTGTGCCTGCGTGCGTCCGTGATCGGAGGCTCGGTGTTGCTGTGGATGTCGGGGCACGCTTCGCCCGGTGACGTCACTTACGTGCTGACGAGCTACTACGTCATCCACGCCTATTTGCGTGACGTCGGCATGCACATCAACAATTTGCAGCGCTCGGTCAACGACATGGAGGAGCTGGTGGCGATCCATGACGAGCCGATCGGCATTGCCGATGCTGCCGACGCGGTGCCGATCGCGATCGAGGGCGGCGAGATCGTGTTCGACGACGTCACGTTCCAATATGGCGGCCACCGCACGCCGCTCTATGACGGCCTGTCGGTGAGGATCCGTGCCGGCGAACGGGTTGGCCTGGTCGGCCGCTCCGGCTCCGGCAAGACCACCTTCGTCAAGCTGGTGCAGCGGCTCTACGACGTCACCGGCGGCCGCGTGCTGATCGACGGGCAGGACATCGCGAAGGCGACGCAGCAATCGTTGCGCAGCCAGATCGCGATCGTGCAGCAGGACCCGATCCTGTTTCATCGCACGCTCGCCGAGAACATCGCCTATGGCCGGCCCGGCGCCAGCCTGGAGGCGATCGAGCAGGCGGCGCGGCTCGCCAATGCGCACGACTTCATCCTGCGCCTGCCGAAGGGTTACGGCACCCTCGTCGGCGAACGCGGCGTCAAGCTGTCGGGCGGCGAGCGGCAGCGCGTCGCGCTGGCGCGCGCGTTCCTGGCGGATGCGCCGGTGCTGATCCTGGACGAGGCGACCTCGAGCCTCGATTCGGAATCGGAGGCGCTGATCCAGCAGGCGATGGAACGCCTGATGAAGGGCCGCACCTCGATCGTGATCGCGCACCGGCTGTCGACGGTGACGAGCCTCGATCGCATCCTGGTGTTCGACCGCGGCGAGATCGTCGAGCAAGGCACCCATGCCATGCTCGCGGGCAAGCAAGGCGGCATCTATCGCGGCCTGTTCGAGCGCCAGGTGGTGGAGCTCGGACACATCGCAGCAGCGGAGTGAGGCGCGTGGCGGCAGCGCGGACGTCCCGCCGTCACGGCGTCAAGGATGGAATGACATGAAAGACCTGACAAACGGCTCCATCGTGAGACACATCCTGGCCATGACGCCGCCGATCATGGCCGGCATGATCTCGATCATGATCTGCCAGCTGGTCGATCTGTATTTCGTTTCGGGATTGGGCGATGCCGCCGTTGCGGGTGTCGCCGCGGCCGGCAACGCCGGCTTTCTCGTCAACGCGCTGATGCAGGTACTCGGTGTCGGCACGGTGGCGCTGATCGCGCATGCCGTGGGACGCAAGGATCGGCCGGATGCCAATTTGATCTTCAACCAGGCGGTCGCGCTGTCGGCGCTGTTCGGCCTGTTGACCCTGGTCGCGGGATCGGCGCTGTCGCGCCTCTACATGCGTTCGATCGCCGCGGACCAGGCCACGATCGAGGCGGGAACCATTTATCTGTTGTGGTTCATGCCCGCGCTTGCCCTGGAGTTCGTCATGCAAGTGATTGCATCCGCGCTGCGCGCGACCGGCATCGTGCGCCCCGCCATGTTGGTGCGGGTTCTCGCGGTCATCATCAACATCGCGCTTGCGCCGGTGTTGATCTCGGGCTGGGGCACGGGCTACGCGCTCGGCGTTGCCGGCGCGGGGCTGGCGAGCTCGATCGCGGTCGCCATCGGCGGCCTGATGCTGCTTGCGTATTTCCGCAAGGTCGAGCGCTATGTCGCCTTCAATCCGGCGCAGTGGTGGCCGCAACCGCGCCATCTGAAGCGCATCCTCAACGTCGGCCTGCCGGCCGGCGGCGAGTTCGCGATGATGTTCATCTTCATGGCGGTGGTCTACTACGTCATCAGCGATTTCGGCGCCGCGGCGCAGGCGGGATTCGGTATCGGGCAGCGGATGCTCGGTCTGATCCAGATGCCGGCGCTCGCGGTGGCCTTGGCTGCCGGTCCGATCGCCGGCCAGAACGTCGGCGCTGCCAATGGCGCGCGCGTGCGGGAAACGTTCGTCAAGTCGGCGCTGATCACCACCGTCGTGATGGTCGGCTTCATGATCCTCGCGCAGGTGAAGCCGGAGCTGCTGCTCGCCGGGTTCTCGAACGACCAGGAGACGATGGCGATCGCCTACCTGTTCCTGCGGATCATCTCGCTCAACATGGTGGCGCAGGGCCTGATCTTCACCTGCTCGAGCATGTTCCAGGGCCTCGGCAACACCAAGCCGGTGCTGCTGAGCTCGGTGACGCGCGTGTTCACCTATTCGCTGCCGGCGATCTGGCTGTCGACGCGGCCGGGCTTTCGGATCGAGCATGTCTGGTACCTGTCGATCGCAGCGACGACGCTGCAGGCGGCTTTGAGCCTGTGGCTGCTGCGCCGCGAGTTCAAGAAGCGCCTGGTGGTGGTCCGGCACGAGGAGGCGTCAGACCAGGCTGCGCCGGAGCCCGTGGCGTCGCCTGCACGTGCGCCCGCGTAGCGATACCTTGTCCTGTCCCCACGGCTGCGGCTAATTTGCGGGGCCGTCGGAACGGGGATTGGGTATTTTCCGCGTTCCTGGTGTCCTGCACGGCGCTGATGCTCTATTCGTTCGCCGTCGCGATCAATCCCGCGCTGTCGCTGAAACTATGTCTGTCGCGCGACCGTGGCGAAGTTCGACGGCGACCATGAGCTCAGTGCCGTTGAGAACGAAGTCAGCGGCAGGGGACGCGGCTGGAGTTCTGGCGCAATTCAGTCGGCTTTGTCGCTGCCGCGCCGTTGTTCGGTCATGGCACCGGTGCGACCCGCGGTCTGGCTCCCTGGATTGTCCTCCTGGACGTGGTGCATAACATGCCGTCCTCGCTGCTCAACGCGCATCTTTTCGATTTCGCCGCGGGTTGGATCTACGTGTTCGGCGTCGGCGTCGCCGGCGGCATGGTGCTCGACGGGCGGCGCAGCATGTTGCTTGCGGCGGCCGGCGATGTCGAACGCGCGCGTCTTCTCCAATCCCCCGGCGGTCCGCCGAAGTGGCGCCTGAAGGCCCGACTGAACGACGCCTCCGACTCGTAACCGGTCTGGCAGGCGATGGACTTGATCGGTGTCGCAGTCGATGTCAGGGCGTGCGCGGCCAGCCGCAGGCGCCAGTGACCGAGGTATTGCATCGGTGGCTGATCGAGAAAGTGCTTGAAGCGCCCGGCAAGCACGCTGCGCGAGACCCCGACGCGACGCGCCAGACTGTCCACGGTCCAGTGGTGAAACGGCATGGCATGCATGTGCCTCAAGCCGGCGCCGGCAACCTGGTCATTGATGGCGGCGAACCAGCCGATTTCGTTCGCCGGAAGCTCCTGCATGTACTTGCGAAGGATTTCCACGAACATCAATTCGGTCAGGCGAGGCAGCAAGCTGCGTGACCCCGGCCGCAGGCTGCTCGCCTGCGCCGCGGTGTGGCGGACGGTGCTGGCCAGCCATTCGTCGGCGGGACATGCGGGGCTGACGTGCAGCAATCTGGGCAGGTGGCACAGCACGGGGTGGAACAGCAACTCGTCACATTGAAGAAATCCGCAAATGATCCGTGTGTTGGGACCGGCGCCGCCATGCTCGATGACGACAACGTCCGTCCAGGGCGGGTTCGGCAACAGGCTGCCGACTTGCATCGGCAGGACGGGCTCTCGTCCGCGGAGCCGATGACTGTCGCCGTACGGAAGAACAACGACGTCGCCCTCGCTCAACCGCACCGCCGGATGCTCGTTCAATTCCATCCAGCACTCACCTGATGCGATGATGTGAAAGGGAATGACCCGTTCGGTCCGCAGCGGCAGCAGCCGGGCAAGCTGGCACGCCTCCGGTGTCGTGACCGCCCAGGGCTCACGAAACTCGGCGCGGAACAGCACGGTGCCCGCAAGATGCATGCTGCCCAGCACGTCCGACAGAAGGTCAGCCGGCGTTTCGGTCAAGACTTGCGGAGCCTTGGTCATGTTCGGCCGGTGCTCAGACACATAGGATGCAATCTCGCAAACCGATTGAAAGGGTATTCAACTTGAATAACGAGGCACGTGATCTGGTCGTGGTCATGACACATGGTACCGACCACGAATTGTCGTCCGTTGGCGTGACCATAGCTCTCGGCGGAATGACGGCCGGCCTTAAGGTCTCCATCTTCCTGACCAGCGCCGGTGTCGACATCGTGCGACGCGGCGCGGCCGATCTTACGCAGGTCAAGCCGCTCGATCCACTGGCCGACATGCTCCGTGACTTCATGGGCAGGGGAGGGAAACTCTGGGCTTGCACGCCCTGTGTCAAAAGCCGCGGCTATGTACAAGAGGACCTGCTGGATGGTGTCGTCATCTCCGGTGCGAGCGTGATGCACGAACTGATCAAGGGCGGCGCGGCGACGCTCAGCTTCTGAACCGGAAGAAGGCGCGCCACGATCTTCTTCCTAACCCAATAGGAATGATTCCGGTCTGCCGCATCCTCCGATTGGGGGATGCGGACATGCCGGCAAGCACGCGTCAGTGCGGCCCCAGCATGCTCCAGACGAGGCCGAGGCCCGACAGGAACAACAGGCCGAGCACGACGTCGCCAAAATGCTTGTCGCTCAGCGCGTGATAGACGCGGGCGCCGGCCCATGCGCCGATCAGCGTGCCCGGAAAGGCGACAGCTGCGAGCCAGACGACCTTCAGCTCGACGAGGCCTGACGCCGTCTGCAACACCAGTGCGGTCGCGAGCACGGTGAAGTTGAACAGCTGGAAGATGCCGCGCCGCTCATGCTTGTTCCAGCCGCGAATATTGGCCCACAGGATCGGCAATGGCCCGGACAACCCGGCAAGGCCGCCGAGTATGCCGCCGGCAAAGCCGATCGCGCCGTCGGCGATCCGTCCGCCGAAGGTGATGGCGAGCGGCTTCTTGTTCAGGTACAGCGCGCTCGAGAAGATCAGCAGCAGCACGCCGACGCTCAGCTTGAACACTTTTGGATCGGCTGAGGCGACCAGCATGGTGCCCAGCGGCACGCCGATCAGTCCGCCGATCAGGAACGGCCACACCAGCGAGAGGTCAAAGCTCTTCCACATCGAGGGCAGGGTCGAGGTCTGCGCGATCACCGAGCAGATCAACACCAGCGGCACCGCGAGCGAGGGCGGCAGCACGTAGAGCCAGATGCCGAGCGCCATCAGTGCCGTGCCGAAGCCGGCAAGGCCCGAGACGAAGCCCCCGGCCAGTGCGCCGAGCAGCAGCAGCGCGTAGGTGAGCGTTTCCAACAGATTGTTCCGTTCGCCAGAGCGATCTCGTACTCTTGATCGCCATCGCTCGCATAGCACAGCTGCGGCGGTGCAGGTCAATTTCAAAACTCCACGCAAGCGTGATCGCCGACGGCGGGCGTTGGCGAAAGACGGGCCTAGACGATCTGCCTGGTGTCGGCGGGCCTGTGCAGCGCGCCGACCAGGATGCGCAGCGCTTCGGTCAATTCCGCCCTGTTGCGGGCTGCGCCAAGCGATACGCGCGCCGCATGTGGCGGTGTCCCGTCGACGGTGAAGGCATCGCCGGCGACGACCGCGAGTCCATTGCGCAACAGATGTGCCGCCACGTCGGGGCGCCCCTCCGGCAGCCTTAGCCACAGATGATGGGCTGCGGGCTTGGCCAGGAACTGAAACCCTTTCAGTGTTCGTTGCGCGAGTTGCTGGCGGCCGATTGCCTCGTTGCGGATCGCGGTGATGATGCGATCGGCGATGCCGGCCTCGATCCAATGCGTCACCAGCGCGACCATCAGTGGCGCCGGCATCTGCACGGTGGCCTGCAAGCAGCTGCGCATCTGAAGCTGTGCGCCGGCGTCGGGCGTCACCAGATAGGCTACCCGCAGCGCCGGCGCGATGCATTTTGACAGCGTGGTCGCCAGATAAGTCCGCTCCGGAATGAGGTTCGCGATCGGTGATGCCGAGCGATCGAGCAGCCCGTAGGCGTCGTCCTCGATCAGAATCGTATCGGCGTCGCTGATGATCCTTGCGATGGCGCTGCGCCGCTCGGGGGCAAGCGTCGCCGTGGTCGGATTGTGCAGCGTCGGAATGAGGTAGACGGCCTTCGGTCTGTGCGCGCGGCATGCTTTCGCCAACGCATCGGGCAGGATGCCGCCGTCATCCATCGCGACGCCGACGAGCTTGACGCCGAGCTGCGCCGCGGCTGCCTTGATGCCGGGGAAGGTGAGAGCTTCCGTCAGCACGACGTCACCAGGACGCGCAAGGTGTGCGAGCAGGTTGAACAGGATCGTCTGCGCGCCGGGAAAGATCACGAGCTTGTCGGCATGCGCGTGTGGAACCCGTGCCCGCATCCAGCGCGCCGCGACCTCGCGCTCGTGCGCGCTGCCGCCCGGCGGCTGGTAGTTCAGGAAGGCGGTCAGTCCTGATTGCGCCCGGAGGGCTTCCAGCCCCGCGACGATGCGTTCGTCGAGCTGCGCCTCGAGCGGATGCGGCGGCACGTTCATCGAGAGGTCGATCGCGACGGGATGCGGCAGGTCGACCGCGCGGCGCGCGCTGGTCTCCGACACGAACGAACCCTGGCCGACGCGGGCCTCCATGATCCCGCGGCGCCGCGCCTCGGTGTAGGCGCGCGTCACCGTGGTGAGGTCGATGCCGAGCGCTTTTGCCAGTGCGCGCTGTGTGGGGAGCTGCTGGCCGCGCACCAGCCGGCCGGCGGCGATGTCGGCCTCCATGGCCTCGACGATGCGCTGGTAGCGCGGCCCGCTCAGCTCCGAGATTGTAGGGGTCCAATCCATGCAATTTAGGCCCATATCCTTTGAATGTATGGATGCAAGATATTATTGTATGGATCAGCGAAAAGGAAGAGGTGCTGTCATGGCAACCGGTTCAGTCTCTCTCTCGAAGGCGATGTGGCGCGGCTTTTCGGGCAAGTGCCCGAATTGCGGCGAAGGACATATGTTCGGCCGTTTTCTTAAGGTCGCCGATAGTTGCGACCATTGCGGCGAGGAGCTTTTCCACCAGCGCGCCGATGACTTCCCGGCCTATCTCGTGATGGTCGTTGTCGGCCATCTCGTGGTGCCGGCGATCCTCGCGGTCGAGACCGCCTATGCGCCGGCCGTCTGGCTGCAATTGGCGGTGTGGCTGCCGGTGACGCTGTTCGCCTCGCTCGCGCTGCTGCAACCGACCAAGGGTGCCATCGTCGGCCTGCAATGGCAGATCGGCATGCACGGTTTTGAGGCGAGCAAGCTTCGGCGCGAGCCGGTTGAACTTGCGCCGGTGATGGTGAAGGCGGACACGCGCGCCGCCTGAGCGGCGCCGGCGTTTACATCGCGCGACCGGCCGCTACACTCCATCGTACAAGCACGAACGATGGAAACGCCGATGGCCGCAGTCTCGAAGACCTTTTTGCTCTGTCACGGCGCGTGGTCCGGCGGATGGGCCTGGAAGAAGATGCATCCGCTGATGGCGCAGGCCGGGCACCGCCTGGTCGCGCCGACCTATACCGGGCTCGGTGAGCGCGCGCATCTTGCGAATCCAGCGATCGATCTCGAAACGCATATCCAGGACATCCTCAACGTCATCAAATTCGAGGACCTCGACGACATCGTGCTGCTGGGCCACAGCTATGGCGGCATGGTCGCGACCGGCGTCGCCGATCGCGCGCGCGAGCGGGTGACGCAACTGATCTACATCGACGCCTTCGTGCCGCGTGACGGCCAATCGCTGTTCGACCTCAACGAGAGCGGGCGCGAGCCGATGCGCAAGGCGGCAGCTTCAGGCGACGGCTACCGCATCCCGCCCAATCCGCCGCCGCCGGATACGCCGCAGGCCGATCTCGACTGGCTCAACGCGCGCCGGGTCGCCATGCCGGTCAAGTGCTTCGAGACGAAGCTGAAGCTCGAACACGGCGAGCCGGCGATGCCGCGCAGCTACATCTATTGCAAGCGCATTCCGCCGGACGACGTGTTCGGGCAGTTTGCGACGCGCACGAAGAACGAGGCTGGCTGGCGCTATTTCGAGCTCGACGCCAGTCATGCGCCGAACGTGACGGCACCGGAGGCACTGATGACGGTGTTGGCGAAGATCGCAGGCTGATCCACGCTCGTCATTCCGGCTCAAATGGTGAGGGGTCCGATGCGTTAGCATCGAACCCCTCGTCACTTCCTTAGTAAGACGCGTTTTCTTGACGCGAACCGGAAAACCACTTCGCTCGAAAACGCTTTAGAATATCAGCCGGCCTGTAAGCCGGGTTCTGTAAGGCACCGTCCGCTTGCGCGAACGATACGCGACGGCCATTCCTCTGGGACCATGTTTGCACATGGCCTCGAGCAACCTACCCGGACGGCGGGCCTGACATCGCCCCGCGGCGTTATCGCTTTCGCGAACAGCCCGCTATGCCGTCCCTATTCGGTTTTGCTCCCGGTGGGGTTTACCATGCCGGCTCCGTTGCCGGAGCCGCGGTGCGCTCTTACCGCACCTTTTCACCCTTACCTGCTTGCGCAGCTTGCGCTGCGAAGGCTGGCGGTTCGTTCTCTGTGGCACTTTCCCTGAGGTCACCCTCGCCGGACGTTATCCGGCACCGCATGTCAAGGGAGCCCGGACTTTCCTCCCCGGCGGCCTTTCGGCGGTTGCTGGAGCGGCCGTCCGGCCGACTGACGGGGTACGCATGGGGCATTTGTGACGGTTTCGTCAAGCGAAGATCGCCGTGCACGCCGGGACGAAAATAATTATCCTGAAGATGTCGTTTGAGATGCGTTCCGTTCGACTGGATGTCGGCGATCCAGCCGAGCCACAGGAGTTAAGCGATGCAATATCTATTGATGATCTACCAGAACGAGGTCGAATACGCGAAGAACGACGCGGCGACCAGCCAGAAGATGCTGGCTGAATACCAGGCCTTCACGCAAGGCATCGTCCAGAGCGGCAATTTCAAGGCCGGCGACCGTTTGCAGCCGACCACGACCGCGACGACCGTGCGCGTGCGCGAGGGCAGGACGCTGACGACCGACGGCCCTTTTGCGGAGACGCGCGAGCAACTCGGCGGCTATTATCTGGTCGAGGCGAAGGATCTCAACGCGGCTATCGAGATCGCGGCGCGGATCCCCAGCGCGCGGATCGGCTCGATCGAGGTGCGGCCGATCTGGGTGTACGAGAAGTGATGGCGTAGCCGCGCATCGCCGCATGACCCCTTCTGAGATCGAAACAATCTTCCGCGACGAGGCGGGGCGGGCGCTGGCCACGATGATCCGCCTCGTCGGCGATTTCGATCTCGCCGAGGACGCGCTCCAGGATGCCTTTGCCGTGGCGCTGGAGCGCTGGCCGGCATGCGAGGTGCCCGACAATCCGCGCGCGTGGCTGGTCAACGTCGCGCGCAACAAGGCGATCGACCGTATCAGGCGCCACGCCGTCTTTCGCGGCAAGCGGCAGGCGCTCGTGCACGAGCTCGAGCTGAATGCGCAAGCGCCTGACGAGCCGCCGGCCATGCTCGACGACGACATGCTGCGGCTGATCTTCACCTGCTGCCATCCTGCATTTGCGCCCGAAGTCCAGGTCGCGCTGACGTTGCGCACCGTCTGCGGTCTCTCCACCGCGCAGGTCGCGCGCGCCTTCCTTGTCGGTGAGGAGGCGATGGCGCAGCGCCTCCTCCGCGCCAAGCAGAAGATCCGGCTCGCCGGCATTCCCTACGAGGTGCCCGAACGCGCCGCGCTGGCGCCGCGGTTGGATGGCGTGCTCGCCGTGATCTATCTCGTCTTCACCGAAGGCTATGTGGCGACGTCGGGCGCCGATTTGATGCGGCCCGATCTTGCGGCCGAAGCGATCCGGCTCGGCCGCTTGCTCGACCGGCTGATGCCCGATCGGACCGGCATCAAGGGCCTGCTGGCCCTGATGCTGCTGCACGATGCGCGCCGCGCCGGGCGCGAGACCGCCGCCGGCGATATCGTGCTGCTGGAGGAGCAGGACCGTTCGCGGTGGGACCGCGCGCAGATCGAGGAAGGCCTTGTTCTGGTGGACGGTGCGCTACGCATGCCAGGCCGGCCGCAATCCTATGCAGTGCAAGCCGCGATCGCCGCGCTTCATGCGCGCGCGCCGAGCTATGAGCAGACAGACTGGCCGCAGATCGCCGGGCTCTATGAGGTGCTGCTGCGCATCACCCCGTCGCCGGTGGTCGAGCTCAACCATGCTGCGGCGGTGTCGATGGTCGACGGACCCGCACGTGCGCTCGATCTGGTGGATGCGACCGCCGCCCGCGGCGGGCTTGACGGCTACGAGCTGTTGCCCGCGGTGCGCGCGGACCTGCTGCGACGGCTCGGCCGCAAGGACGAGGCGATGGAGGCGTATGTTGCGGCGACGAAGGCGACGCAGCTCGCGCCGCTGCGACGACTTTATGCGCGAAGGATGAGGGAATTGACGTAGTTGCCAGAAACTCCGTCATTGCGAGGAGCCCTTGCGACGAAGCAATCCAGAATCTTTCCGCGGTGACAGTCTGGATCGCTTCGCTGCGCTCGCAATGACGGGCGAGCGTCACTTCGACGCAACGGCCGTCCCATCCGCCGGCAAGCTCGCCAGCAGCGCCTGCAGGGTCGTCAGCGTGGAGTGATCCGCAACACCATCCAGCCGTGCCGGGCGGAAGTGGCGCTGGAAGGCGGTGACGACTTCCATCGTCGCGGCATCGTATTTGCCGGTCAGCGGCACCCCATAGCCGTATCTGGCGAGCGCCTGCTGCAGGCTCAGCACCTCGTCGCTGATGGTGCCGAGCATCAGGCTCTCGCCGCGCACGACCGGTGCGGGCGTCACCCAGTGACCGACGCCGGAATTGGCCAGCGAATGCCAAGGAAATTTTTCGCCCGGATCCTTCTTGCGCGCCGGCGCAACGTCGGAATGGCCGAGCACCCGATGCGCGGGTACCTTGCGGCGCAGCATGATGCCGCGGCATAGCGCGATTACGGCGGCGATCTGGCGCAGCGGAAACTCCGGATAGCCCCAGTCGTGGCCGCGATTGACGATCTCGACCCCGATCGAGCAGGAGTTGATGTCATCCTCTCCGGCCCAGGACGAGACGCCGGCATGCCAGGCGCGCCTCGCCTCCGGCACGCATTGCACGATGCGGCCATCCTCCAGCACGACATAATGTGCCGACACCTCGGTGCCCGCGGAGCAGAGCCGCGCCAGCGCACCCTCGACGTCGGGCATTCCGGTGTAGTGCAGCAAGATCATGTCGGGCTGCCGGCCCTTGTTGCGGTCGCCATGGTTCGGCGAGGGGATGATGTCGGAGACGATCGACGAATCCGGCTCGAACGTCCGCATGTTCGCCGCGGCCTTGGGAACCGGGAGAACGCGTTGACGCTTCGAATCAGATCCAGACGGAGTGGACGAACCGGACGACATAAACAGCTCGAGACGGACAGAGAGCGGGCCAAGCCTTTTTCTTTACCATTCCTTTACCCTCGGCCGTGCGCAATCGCGCGGCGCGGTTAACGGATGCATTTTGGCCCGTGTGTGTGGATGAGGCACCACTGCGGCATCACCTTTTCGACTTGTAATGGGCCGATCAACGCTTTCTTAACGCTAAGGGCCGTTACTGAGAGATGAAGAGCCGACCCGCGTCCGGAGACGGCCAAAGCGTATTTTGGCTCGAAATCCCATGGCTGCCCGACAAATTCCACTGGGAACACCGGGTTGGCGGCTCAGGGTGACCGGGCTCGGGTACCATGCTGGACGGGGGTTGGGTCGTGGAACCGCCGCGACGCGGAATCATTCGAGGCGTTATGGGCTCGCTCGTCCCCGATCTCACATCTGCGTTCGGCAGGCGTGGCGCATGAGCCCGGCTCCGCACGTCCCCGTTCTCGGCCGCGAGGCCATCGACCACCTCGCGCCGCGCGAGGGTGGTGTCTATGTCGACGCGACCTTCGGCGCAGGCGGCTACAGCCGCGCCATCCTCGACGTGCCGGGAACCCGGCTCATCGCGATCGACCGCGACCACACCGCCATTGTTGGCGGTGCCGAACTGGTCGAACGCTCCGCGGGCCGGCTGACGCTGGTCGAAGACCGCTTCTCCAATCTCGCCGAAGTCTGCGCGGCGCAAGGCGTCGATGCCGTCGACGGCGTCGTGATGGATGTCGGCGTATCCTCGATGCAGCTCGACCAGGCAGGCCGCGGCTTTTCCTTCCGCCTCGACGGTCCGCTCGACATGCGGATGGGGCAGGCGGGACCCACGGCGGCCGACATCGTCGCGCGCGCCTCGGAAAGCGATCTTGCCGACATCATTTATCTCTTTGGCGAGGAGCGGCATTCGCGCCGCGTTGCCCGCGCCATCGTCGCGGACCGGCAGGAAACACCGTTCACGACCACGCGCGCGCTCGCCGATCTCGTCGGCCGGGTGGTTCGTACCAAGCCCGGCGATATTCACCCGGCGACGCGGACGTTCCAGGCTTTGCGCATCTTCGTCAACGAAGAGCTCGAGGAACTCCAGACCGCGCTCGTTGCGGCCGAGCGTGTGCTCAAGCCCGGCGGCCGGCTCGTGGTCGTCTCGTTCCATTCGCTGGAAGACCGCATCGTCAAGAATTTTCTCGCCGAGCGCTCCAGGACCGGCGGCGGTTCGCGCCATCTGCCGGAAATGTCGCAAGCGGTGCCTAGCTTCGAGCTTCTGACGCGGCGGCCCGTCGTTGCAGGCGAGGACGAACTCGCGCACAATCCGCGGGCACGTTCCGCAAAGCTGCGCGCTGCCGAGCGCACCTCGGCGCCTGCGCATGACGATGGCGCGCAATCGTCCTGGCCAAGGCTCTCCGACGTGATGAGGGGCGGCTAGCGCATGCGCTTCATCCACCTCCTCGTCATCGGCGCGCTGATCTTCGCGGCAGCCTATGTCTACCGGATCAAGATGGACTCCACGGCGCGCACGGAGAAAGTGTTGCGGCTGCATGCGGAGATCCGCGAGCAGCGCGACGCGATCGCCTCGCTCCGCTCCGAATGGGCCAAGCTCGATGCGCCGCTGCGCCTGCAAGGCCTGTCCGACCGGCATCTGCAGCTCAAGCCGGTCAACGGCACGCAATATGATGCGCTGAAGAACCTGCCGGAACGACCGCCGCGGATGTTCAGGCCGGGCGAGCCGGATCCGATCGGGGCCATGCTCAACACCATCGAAGCTGCGAGCGATCCCGAGAATGTGACGGGCTCGGTGCCTCAGTCCGAGGACAAGCAATGAGTCCGGCGACGCCTGCAAAACCCACCGAAACTCCGACTGAACCATGGCGGCAGCGGCTGATTCGCAGCCTGCTCTACGGGCGCAACGTCGACCGCGCCGCGAAGGCGCGGGCGCGCGTCGGCCTCGCGATGCTCGCCTTTGCCTCGGTCTACGCCCTGATCGGCGGCCGGCTCGTGATGTTCGCGATCGGCGCCGACGCCCACGGCGCACGCCGCGCCGCGGCACAGGAGGTGGTCGCGACCGCGCGGCCCGACATCATCGATCGCAATGGCGCGATCCTGGCGACCGACGTCAAGGCGTCGAGCCTGTTCGGCGAGCCGCGCCGCATCATCGACAAGGACGAGGCGATCGAGCTTCTGACCGCCACGGTGCCCGACCTCGACGAGGCCGAAGTGCGCGAGCGCCTGTCGGCGCGCAAGGGCTTCGTCTGGCTCAAGCGCGAGATCACGGCGAAGCAGCAGCAGGACATCCACAAGCTCGGCATTCCCGGCATCGGCTTCCTGCGCGAGAACAAGCGCGTCTATCCGACCGGCAACGAGGTCGCCCACGTTATCGGTCTCGTCAACATCGACAACCAGGGCATCGCCGGGATGGAGAAGTGGCTCGACAATCAAGGGCTCGCCGATCTCCATCGCGCGGGCTTTGCCACCGACCGCCTGCAAAAGCCGATCGAGCTTTCGATCGATCTGCGCGTCGAGCACGCGCTGCGCGACGAACTCTTGAAGGCCAAGGAGAAGTTCCACACCAAGGCCGCCTCCGGCATCGTCTCCAACGTCAAGACCGGCGAGATCGTGGCGATGGTCTCGCTTCCGGATTTCGATCCGAACAACCCGAAGGAAGCGCACGACCCCGACCGCATCAACCGCCTGACCACCGGCGTCTACGAGATGGGCTCGACCTTCAAGGCGTTCACGCTGGCGATGGCGCTCGATTCCGGAAAGATCAGCCTGAACTCGATGTGGGATGCGCGCGGAAACCTGCACTACGGCAAGTTCACCATCCACGACAGTCATTCGCTCGGACGTTTCATCAACACCAAGGAGGTGTTCACCTACTCGTCCAACATCGGCGCGGCGCGGATAGCGCTCGGCCAGGGCGTCGAGGCGCACAAGGCCTTCCTCGCCAAGATGGGCCAGCTGACGCGGCTGCGCACCGAACTGCCGGAGAGCGCGGCTCCGCTGGTCCCGCGCCGCTGGAGCGAGCTGAACACGGTCACCATCGCGTTCGGCCAGGGCATGTCGGTGGCGCCGTTGCAGGCGGTGATGGGCATCAACGCGCTGGTGAACGGCGGCTATTTGATTCCTCCGACCTTCATGAAGCGCAGCGAATCCGAAGCGGCGGCAATGGCCAAGCGCGTGATCAAGCCGGAGACCAGCGACAAGATACGGTTCCTGATGCGGCTCAATGCCGAAATCGGCACAGCCAAGACCGCCGACGTCAAGGGCTACTATGTCGGCGGCAAGACCGGCACCTCCGAGAAGGTCATCAACGGCCGCTATGCCAAGAAGCGCGTGCTCAACTCCTTCACCGCGATCATGCCCTGCGACGATCCGAAATATCAGATCCTGATCATGCTGGACGAGCCGCAGGCGATTCCCGAGACGAAGGGTTTCATCACCTCGGGCTGGAACGCGGTGCCGACCGGAGGCAAGGTGATCGAGCGGATCGCGCCGCTTTTGGGCGTCGAGCCGCGGTATGACCTGCCGCCGTCCGAGCGCCTTATTCTTGCAGCATCCAGGACAACCCAGTAATCAACCGGGTGGGCCGTTGCCGCTGCTGAGTCGGGATTTCCCAGGGATTCGGCTTTCCGGTACGGCATGTCGACTGGAAGACCATGAAGCTGCGCGACCTGCTAGGTCAGGATGTTCTGGGCACTGATGCCGCACTCGAGCCCGCTGTCGCGGGGCTCGAGGTGAGCGGCGTTGCCCTCGACAGCCGTGTGGTCCAGCCGGGCGATCTCTTCTTCGCACTTGCGGGCAGCAAGACCGATGGCGCGCGCTTCATCGATGCCGCGATTGCCGCGGGCGCCGTGGCTGTGGCCGGCGACCACGCTCCGGCAGCCGGCCGGGTGCCGTTCGTCACGGTGCCCAATCCGCGCCGCGCGCTGGCGCTGGCCGCTGCGAAATTCTACCCCGCCCAGCCGGCGACCATTGCCGCGGTCACCGGTACCAGCGGCAAGACCTCGGTGGCCGCGTTCACCCGCCAGATCTGGGAGCGGCTGGGGCATGCCTCCGCCAGCATCGGCACCATCGGGCTCGTCTCGCCGAAGCGCACCGTCTACGGTTCGCTGACGACGCCCGATCCGATCGCGCTGCACCGGCAGCTCGACGAGATCGCGCGCGAGGGCGTGACCCATCTCGCCTTCGAAGCCTCCTCGCACGGGCTCGACCAGTATCGCCTCGACGGTGTGCGCGTCTCCGCCGGCGGCTTCACCAATCTCTCGCGCGACCACATGGATTACCATCCGACCGTCGCGCATTACCTTGCGGCAAAGCTGAGGCTGTTCCGCGAACTGGTCCTGCCCGATGGAGCCGCCGTGATTTCGGCGGACCACGACTGCTCGGCGGATGCGATCGCCGCGGCGAGGTCGCGCGGCCTGCGCGTGATGGCGGTCGGCCGCAACGGCGACGGGGCAGGCGAGGGCATTCGTCTCGCCGGTGCCGAGGTCGAAGGCTTCTCGCAAGTGCTCGCGCTCGAGCATCGCGGCAAACATCATTCGATCCGGCTGCCGCTGGTCGGCGAATTCCAGATCGAGAATGCGCTGGTGTCGGCCGGTCTTGCCATCGGCACCGGCAGCGACGCCGCAAACGTGTTCGCGAGCCTCGAACATCTCGAAGGCGCCAAGGGGCGGCTCGAGCGCGTCGGCGCGCACAACGGCGCGCCGATCTTCGTCGACTACGCGCACAAGCCGGATGCGCTGGCAAAGGCGCTGCAGGCTTTGCGTCCTTACGCGAAGCGCAGGCTGGTCGTCGTGTTCGGCGCCGGCGGCGATCGCGATGCCGGCAAGCGGCCGATCATGGGCGAGATCGCAGCTGACAACGCCGACGGAATCATCATCACGGACGACAATCCGCGCAGCGAGAAGCCGGAAGTTATTCGCGCCGAAATCCTCGCCACCGCGAAGGGCGCCCGCGAAATCGGCGACCGCGCCGCGGCGATCCGCGCCGCGATCGAGGAATTGCAGGATGGCGATGCGCTGCTCATCGCCGGCAAGGGCCACGAGACCGGACAGATCGTCGGCGGCCAGGTGCTGCCCTTCAGTGATCACGAGGCGGTTGCCGCCGCATTAGCGTCGAGGATTGCATGAGCGCGCCGATATGGACGGTGGCCGAAGTGGCGCGTGCGGTGGGCGCTGCCGGATCATTCCCGGACACGGGAATCGATTTCGTCACCCAGGACAGCCGGCTGGTGAAGCCGGGCAGCCTGTTCGTCGCGCTGAGCGGCACGCCGAGCGGCGGCTTCACCTCGAGCTTCGCCAGCGCTCGCGACGGCTGGGAATTCGCGGACAAGGCGGCGGCTTCGGGCGCGGTCGCGATGATCGTGCCGCACGAGATCGCGGGCATCGGCATTCCGCAGATCGTCGTGAAGGACACGCTGATCGATGGCCTCTGGGGCCTCGCGCGCGCCGCCCGGTCACGCTTCCACGGTCCGGTGATCGGCCTCACCGGCAGCGCGGGCAAGACCAGCACCAAGGAATTCCTGGCGGCCTATCCGAACGCCTATGCCAGCCCGTCGAGCTTCAACAATTTCTGGGGCGTGCCGCTGACGCTGTGCAACGCGAAGCCCGACGCCAGCCTCTGGGTCGTCGAGATGGGCATGAACCAGACCGGCGAGATCGCGCGGCTCAGCGAGCTCACGCGGCCGACGGTCGCGCTCGTCGTCAACGTCCAACCCGTGCATCTGGAGAAGCTCGGCTCGCTCGACGCCATCCGCCGCGAGAAGGTATCGATCGCGCTCGGCCTGCCCTCGGACGGTGTGCTGGTGCTGCCCGCCGGAATCAAGGCGCCGGACTGGAAGGGCAAGGTGTTGCGCTTCGGCGAGAAAGCCGAGGTGCACGAGGTCGCGCATGCGCCGCATGGCGAGAGCTGGCAGGTCGTGGCCGCGCTCGGCAAGAAGGAGATCGCCTTCCGCCTGACGCCGGGCGCGCCACACCGCGTGCAGAACGCGCTCGCCGCGCTCGCTTCGATTCGCGCCGCGAATCTCGATGCGGCGACGCTTGCGATCAAGCTCGACCGGATCGGCATCATGAGCGGTCGCGGCGTCGAGCAGGCGGTCGGCGGCGTCACCGTGATCGACGACAGCTTCAATGGCAACCCGGCCAGCGTCGCTGCTGCGCTGCAAAGCCTCCAGGCGCGCAACGTGACCGGCGGCCGCCGCATTGCGGTTCTCGGCGACATGCTGGAACTGGGCGATGACGCACCGAGCTACCACACCGGACTCGCCATGCATCTCGACGGCATCGACGGCGTCTACTGTGTCGGCCCGCTGATGCGCCACCTGTTCGAGGTCCTTCCTGCCGGCAAGGGCCTTGGCTGGCACGACGATCCCGTCACGCTGAAGCCGGACGAGGTCGCGAACCTGCTGAGGGCAGGCGATGTCGTGGTTGTCAAGGGCAGCAAGAAGATGTTCTGGGTCAACAAGTTTGTGCCGGGCCTAGTGGCCGCCTTGCAGGCAAAGGCGTAAACTGCTTGGAAGGCGCTGTTCCCGAATCCCACCCTTTTTGCGGCGCGAACCCGACCGTTTTCCCAGAGGTCGCCCGACCCCATGATGAAGACCAGCGAATGCGCGTGACGCAGGTTGACAAGGCCAAGATCAAGGCGCGTGCAAAGGCGCCATAGGACCGTCTGAATGTTTTACTGGCTGATCGAGCTCTCGAACACATTTCCGGGCTTTGGTGCCGTCCGCACCTTCCTGAACGTCTTCCGCTACATCACCTTCCGCACCGGCGGCGCGGTGGTCACCGGCGCGCTGTTCGTGTTCCTGTTCGGGCCCTGGATCATCGATCATCTGCGCATCCGCCAGGGCAAGGGCCAGCCGATCCGGACCGATGGCCCGCAATCGCATCTCGCCAAGAAAGGCACGCCCACCATGGGGGGGCTGATGATCCTGTCCGGCCTCACGGTCGGCACGGTGCTGTGGGCCAACCCGCTCAATCCCTACGTCTGGATCGTGCTGGCGGTGACGCTCGGTTTCGGTTTCGTCGGCTTCTATGACGATTACCTCAAGGTGACCAAGCAGACCACGACGGGCTTCGGAAGCAAGCTTCGCCTGCTGATCGAGGCGGTGATCGCGCTGGTCGCCTGCTACGCGCTGGTGCGGCTGAACCGCGATCCGGCGTCGACCGCGTTGACGATCCCGTTCCTCAAGGACACCGTGCTGCATTTCGGCTGGTTCTTCGTCGTGTTCGGCGCCTTCGTCATCGTCGGCGCCGGCAATGCGGTGAACCTCACCGACGGTCTCGACGGCCTCGCCATTGTGCCCGTGATGATCGCGACCGCGAGCTTTGCGATGATCGCCTACCTCGCCGGCAACGCGGTGTTCGCCGACTACCTCCAGATCAAATATGTCGCCGGCACCGGCGAACTCGCCGTGCTCTGCGGCGCGCTATTGGGCGCCGGCCTCGGCTTCCTCTGGTTCAACGCGCCGCCGGCGTCGATCTTCATGGGCGACACCGGTTCGCTCGCGCTCGGCGGCATGCTGGGTGCGATTGCGGTCGCGGTGAAGCACGAGATCGTGCTCGCGGTGATCGGCGGCCTGTTCGTGCTCGAGGCGGTCTCCGTCATCGTGCAGGTGGTGTCGTTCAAGCTCACGGGAAAACGCATCTTCCGGATGGCGCCGATCCACCACCATTTCGAGCAGCTCGGCTGGACCGAGCCGCAGATCGTGATCCGGTTCTGGATCATCTCGGTGATGCTGGCGTTGGCCGGCCTGTCGACCCTGAAGCTGCGGTGACCGGTCGATGATTCCCGTCACCTCCTTCGCCGGCAAGACGGTCGCGGTGTTCGGCCTCGGCGGCTCGGGGCTCGCCTCGTGCCACGCGCTGAAAGCGGGCGGCGCCGAGGTGATCGCCGCCGACGACAATGCCGAGAACGTGGCCAAGGCGGCGCAAGCAGGCTTCATCACGGCCGATTTGCGCAACGTCTCCTGGGTGAATTTCGCCGCGCTGGTGCTCGCGCCCGGCGTGCCGCTGACCCATCCGGTGCCGCACTGGAGCGTCTTGAAGGCGCGCGAGGCGGGCGTCGAGGTGATCGGCGACATCGAGCTGTTCTGCCGCGAGCGGCGGCGGCATGCACCGGATGCGCCGTTCGTCGCGATCACCGGCACCAACGGCAAGTCGACCACGACGGCTTTGATCGCGCATCTCACGAAGGTCGCCGGCTACGACACTCAGATGGGCGGAAATATCGGCACCGCGATCCTGTCGCTGGAGCAGCCAGGCACGGGCCGCGTCCACGTCGTCGAGATGTCGTCCTACCAGATCGACCTCACGCCCTCGCTCGATCCCTCCGTCGGCATTTTGCTCAACGTCAGCGAGGACCACATCGACCGTCACGGCACCATCGCGCATTACGCCGCGGTGAAGGAGCGCCTCGTCGCCGGCGTGCAATCCGGCGGCACATCGATCATCGGCGTCGACGACGGCTATTGCCGCGACATCGCCGACCGGCTCGACCGCGCCGGCAAGGACGTGGTGCGCATCTCCGTCAAGAATCCGCTGGCCTCCGGCATCCATGTCGAACATGGCACCATCGTGCGCACCGCGGGCGGTGCGCGCAGCGAGGTCGCCAAGCTCGGTGGCATCGGTTCGCTGCGCGGCCTGCACAATGCGCAGAATGCTGCCTGTGCCGCTGCCGCCGCGCTCGCGATGGGCATCAGCCTCGATGTGCTGCAGAACGGTCTGCGCAGCTTTCCCGGCCTCGCGCACCGCATGGAGCAGGTCGGCCGCCGTGGCAACGTGCTGTTCGTCAACGATTCCAAGGGCACCAACGCCGACGCCACCGCGCATGCACTGTCGTCCTTTTCGGACATCTTCTGGATCGCCGGCGGCAAGCCGAAGGCGGGCGGTATCACCGGTCTGACAGGCTACTTCCCGCGCATCCGCAAGGCCTATCTGATCGGCGAGGCCGCGCAGGAGTTTTCCGGCACGCTCGGGATGCAAGTGGCGCACGAGATCAGCCAGACCCTCGACGTCGCCGTCGAGCACGCCGCGCGCGATGCGGAAGCATCGGGGCTTGCGGACGCGGTCGTGCTGCTGTCGCCCGCCTGCGCCTCCTTCGACCAGTATCGCAACTTCGAAATCCGCGGCACCAGGTTCCGCGAGCTGGTGCAGGCGCTGCCGGGTGTGAAGCCGGTGGTGTGAGAATGGTGCGGCGACGCTGGATCGGAATCGCCGTGGTTGCTCTTGCTGTTCCGGTCGGTTTCCTTTTTGTTGTATTTTTTGACAAAGTCATGAGCGGTTTCGGCGCGTGCCGCATCGTTCGTCAGAGTGCGTTTGCCTCCCCAAGCGGCAGCAAGTTGGTTGTCGTGGTCTGGAAGGAGTGCGGAGCGACGGTACCCGACAGCACGCAGGCCAGCATCGTGGCTCGCGGTCGGACGTTCTCACCTGAAAGCACGCCGACCTTCGTCAGCGTGCGCGGGCATCTGGACGTGGTCGTCGCTTGGAGTAGTGAGCGGGCGGTCAGGATCGGCTTCATTCCCGGGGCAGACGAAGTCTACAAGCGCGATCAGCACGCGGGGGACATCACGATCAACTACGAATAAGGCCACGGGTCGGTCTATCGCTAAAGATATCCGCTTCCTTAACCCCCCGGTAACCAACCTCGGCGACCAATGGACCGACCTCTGTCCGAAAGCGGCCGCCATGCTCTCCCGTGAAGAACGCACCCCCTTTTCCGAGTGGTGGTGGACCGTCGACAAGCCGCTGATGGGCGCCATTCTGGCGCTGATGCTTTGCGGCGTGATCCTGTCGTTGGCGGCGAGCCCGCCGGTTGCGACCCGCATCGGGCTCGAGCCCTTCCACTTCTTCAGCCGCCATGTGATGTTCCTCGTGCCCTCCTGCCTAGTGCTGCTCGGGGTCTCCTTCCTGTCGCCGCGCGCGATCCGTCGCTCGGCCCTGATCATCTTCGCGGCCAGCATCATCCTGATCGTGCTGACGCTGGCGATCGGGCCTGAGGTGAAGGGCTCGCGGCGCTGGATCACGCTGCTCGGCGTCAACATCCAGGCCTCCGAGATCGCCAAGCCGTCGTTCGTCGTCATCGCCGCCTGGCTGTTCGCCGAATCCACCAAGCGGCCGGAGATGCCGGCGACTTCGATGGCGCTGGTGCTGCTATTGATGCTGGTGACGCTGCTGGTGATGGAGCCGGATTTCGGCCAGACCATGCTGATCCTGATGGTGTGGGGCTCGCTGTTCTTCATCGCAGGCATGCGCATGATCTGGGTGTTCGGACTCGCCGGCCTAGGCGCCGCCGGCCTGTTCAGCGCCTATCTGTTCGTCCCGCACGTCGCAGGCCGCATCAAGCGTTTCATGAACCCGGCTTCCGGCGACACCTTCCAGGTCGATACCGCCATGGAAGCTTTCTACAACGGCGGATGGTTCGGGCTCGGGCCCGGTGAGGGCATCGCCAAACGCAGCCTGCCCGACAGCCACACCGACTTCGTGTTCGCGGTCGCCGCCGAAGAGTTCGGCATCATCCTGTGCCTTGCGATGCTGGCGCTGTACGCCTTCGTCGTCATCCGCACACTGTCGCGGGCCTATGCCAACGAGGACATGTTCTCGCGCTTTGCGGCATCCGGACTTGCGATCCTGTTCGGCGTGCAGGCCGCGATCAACATGTCGGTGAACCTCCAGCTCATCCCCGCCAAGGGCATGACGCTGCCCTTCATCTCCTACGGCGGCTCCTCGATCGTGTCGCTGGCCTATGGCGTCGGCATGATGCTGGCCCTGACGCGGCTGCGCCCGCGCACCGAGGTCGAGGCAAGCGGCCGCGCCGAGGCGATGCGCAGCTACGCTTGAGCCGTCGTTGCGAGGAGCGGAGCGACGAAGCATTCCAGAGTGTCTCCGCGGAGTGACCCTGGATTGCTTCGCTACGCTCGCAATGACGGCGGAGGCCCTGTAAAAGGGCAATTATGAACAATTCCCCCCTGATTCTGCTCGCCGCGGGTGGCACCGGCGGCCATCTGTTTCCGGCCGAGGCGCTCGGCGTCGAGTTGATCCGGCGCGGCTTTCGCGTCCGCCTCGTCACCGACGAGCGCGCGCTGCGCTACAGCGGGCTGTTCACCAAGGACATGATCGACGTCGTCTCGAGCGAGACCGCGCGCGGCCGCAATCCGCTGCAGCTCGCTTACGCCGGCCTCACGCTCGCGGCCGGCACGCTCTCCGCCTACAGGCTGATCAAGCGATTGAAGCCGGTCGCCGTCGTCGGCTTCGGCGGCTATCCGACGCTGCCGCCGCTGGTCGCCGCGAAGTTCGCCGGTGTGCCAAGCATCATCCACGATGCCAATGCCGTGCTCGGGCGTGCCAACCGGTTCCTGTCGAGCCGCGTCAGCGCCATCGCGACCTCCTTGCCGGGCGTACTCGATCGCGATCCGGCGCTGGCAGGCAAGGCCACGACCGTCGGCACACCGATGCGCCCGGCAATCCTCGCTGCGGCTGCCGTGCCATATGTCGCGCCGGAGGTGAACGGACCGCTGCGCCTGCTCGTCGTCGGCGGCAGCCAGGGCGCGCGCATCATGGCCGACATCGTGCCGGGTGCGATCGAGCGGCTCGAGCCTGCGCTGTGGCGCCGGCTGATCCTCACCCAGCAGGTACGCGACGAGGACATGGCGCGCGTGCGCGCGGTCTACGACGGGCTCAAGATCAATGCCGAGCTTGCGCCGTTCTTCACCAATTTGCCGGCGCGGCTCGCTTCCAACCATCTGGTGGTGTCGCGCTCCGGCGCCGGCACGGTCGCCGAACTCGCCGCCATCGGACGGCCCTCGATCCTGGTGCCGCTGCCGGGCGCGATCGATCAGGATCAGTTCGCCAATGCCGGGGTGCTGGCCAAGGTCGATGGCGCGATCCGCATTCCTCAGACCGAGTTTTCCTCCGACCGGCTTGCCGCCGAGATCTCCGCCTTCGCCGCCGAGCCCGCTCGCCTTGCCGCCATGGCGCAGGCCGCCCGCGGCGCCGGCCGGCTCGATGCGGCCGAGCGGCTGGCTGATCTGGTGGTCAAGGTCGCCGGAATCTGACGCGAAAAAGCCCTTGTCTTGGCCTTCCAAAGCGGGGCATCCAGTAGGAAAGGCGCGCGGCTGATTTGGCCGTGACCTTCGCCAGATGCCGCCCTTTCCGGCGGCAAGGTCAGGGAACAGAGCATGAGACTGCCGCGCGAGATCGGACCCATCCACTTCGTCGGGATCGGCGGGATCGGCATGAGCGGCATCGCCGAGGTTCTGGTCAATCTCGGCTACGCCGTGCAGGGCTCGGACGCCTCCGACAATTACAATCTCGACCGCTTGCGCAAGAAGGGCGCCAAGGTCTCGGTCGGCCACAAGGCCGAGAACGTCGACGGTGCCGAGGTCGTCGTCGTCTCCACCGCGATCAAGCGCGACAATCCGGAACTGATGGCGGCGCGCGAGCGGCGCATTCCCGTGGTGCGCCGCGCCGAGATGCTGGCCGAGCTGATGCGGCTGAAAAGCTGCGTCGCGATCGCCGGCACCCACGGCAAGACCACGACGACCACGATGGTCGCAACGCTGCTCGATGCCGGCGGTCTCGATCCGACCGTGATCAATGGCGGCATCATCAATGCCTACGGCTCCAACGCCCGCCTCGGGGCCGGCGACTGGATGGTGGTCGAAGCCGACGAGAGCGACGGCACGTTCCTGAAGCTGCCGACCGATGTCGCGATCGTCACCAATGTCGACCCCGAGCATCTCGATCACTTCAAGACCTTCGAGGCCGTGCAGGACGCCTTCCGCCATTTCGTCGAGAACCTGCCGTTCTACGGCTTTGCCGTGATGTGCATCGATCATCCCGTCGTGCAAAGCCTCGTCGGCAAGATCGAGGATCGCCGCATCGTCACCTACGGCGAGAATCCGCAGGCCGACGTCCGGTTCGTCGATCTGACCCCGATGGGCGGCGGATCGAAGTTCAAGGTCGCATTCCGGGATCGCAAGACCGGCGCTGTGCATGAGATCGCCGATCTCATGCTGCCGATGCCGGGCCGCCACAATGCCTCCAACGCGACGGCGGCGATTGCGGTCGCGCGCGAGCTCGGCGTGTCGGACGACGCGATCCGAAAGGCGATCGCCGGCTTCGGCGGCGTCAAGCGTCGCTTCACCAGGACCGGCGAATGGAACGGCGTCACCGTGATCGACGATTACGGCCATCACCCCGTCGAGATCGCGGCAGTGCTGAAGGCGGCGCGGGAATCCACCAACGGCAAGATCGTCGCCGTGGTGCAGCCGCATCGCTATACCCGCCTGCAGTCGCTGTTCGAGGAATTCTGCACCTGTTTCAACGATGCGGATGCGGTGGTCGTCGCCGACGTCTATGCCGCGGGCGAGACGCCGATCGAGGGCATCGACCGCGACCATTTCGTCACGGGCCTGCGCGCCCACGGCCACCGCGAGGTGATCCCGCTGCCGGCGGCATCGGAGCTTGCGGGCATCGTCAAGGGGCTCGCAAAGTCGGGCGATCTCGTCGTGTGCCTGGGTGCCGGCAACATCACGCAATGGGCGTATGCGCTGCCCGGCGAATTGAAGGCGCTGGGGTAGGGCGACCGGATGTCGAGTCATCGTCGATCACCGCCCGTGTGGCCACCCCTCTCCCTAACTCTCCCCCGCAAGGGGGGAGGGAACCCATCCGTCGGTGCCTTCCTGACTCTCGCAAAGGATCAGAGCGTAGCCGTGACGCGAGGTGAGGTGAGCACGCCGGTCAGGCTCCCTCCCCCCTTGCGGGGGAGGGTTGGGGAGAGGGGTAAGCTCCGGCCGCTGGCGGACAACGTCACGCGGCGCAATCTCGATCCAGCTCGCATGTCGGTCAGCGCGCGATGACCTTCCCGGACATCACGCCCGCTCTCAAAGCCGCGATGCCGGAGCTGCGCGGCCGGCTGCTCGCCAACCAGTCGCTTGCCGAACTCACCTGGTTTCGCGTCGGCGGTCCGGCGCAGGTGCTGTTCACGCCGGCGGATGAGGACGATCTCGCCTATTTCCTCGCGCATCTTGCGTCCGACATTCCCGTCTATGTCGTCGGCGTCGGCTCCAACCTGATCGTGCGCGACGGCGGCATTGCGGGCGTGGTGATCCGGCTTGCGCCGCGCGCCTTTGGGGAGGCGAGTGCAAGCGCCGATGTCGTCACCGCAGGCGCTGCCGCGCTCGACAGGCGGGTGGCGGAAGTGGCGGCCGGCGCCAATATCGGCGGCCTCGAATTCTATTTCGGCATTCCCGGCACCATCGGCGGCGCGCTGCGCATGAATGCAGGCGCCAACGGCGGCGAGACCAGGGACGTGCTGATCGAGGCACGAGGCGTCGGGCGCGACGGCACGAAGCACACCTTCTCCAATGCCGACATGAAATTCGTCTACCGCAACAGCGGCGTCGATCCCTCGATCATCTTCACGTCCGCGCGCTTTCGCGGCGAGATCAGGGATACCGAGGCGATCCGCGCGCGGATGGCGGAGGTGCAGACCCATCGCGAGACCGCGCAGCCGATCCGCGAAAAGACCGGCGGTTCGACCTTCAAGAACCCGCCCGGCCATTCCGCCTGGAAGCTGGTCGATGCCGCCGGCTGCCGCGGCCTGCGCGTCGGGGGCGCACAGGTCTCGGAGATGCACTGCAATTTCCTGATCAACACGGGCGATGCCACCGCGCACGACATCGAGACGCTGGGCGAGACCGTGCGTGAACGGGTGAAGGCAAATTCCGGAATTGAGCTGCACTGGGAAATCAAGCGGATCGGAGTTTCCGCGTAAGTGTCATTCCGGGGCGCGACGCAGTCGCGAGCCCGGAATCCATAACCCCGGCTCGTGGTTATGGATTCCGGGCCTGCGCCTAACGGCGCATCCCGGAATGACGACGACTGGCTAGGATAGGTAACAAAGACATGCGCATCACCATCCTCTTTGGCGGCTCCAACAGAGAGCGTCTGGTTTCGGTCGCCTCGGCCCAGGCACTGCACCAGGCGCTGCCCGAGGCGGACCTCTGGTGGTGGGACGTCGAAGACAAGGTGCACACCGTCCAGTCCAGGCAACTGCTCGAACATGCCCGTCCGTTCGAGGACGAGTTCAAGCCGGGCACATCAGGCATTCCGCTGGAGCAGGCGCTCGACCAGGCGAAGACGGAAGACCGCGTGCTGGTGCTCGGCCTGCATGGCGGGCGTGCCGAGAACGGCGAATTGCAGCTGATGTGCGAGACACGCGGCGTGCCTTTCACCGGCTCGGGCTCGGCCTCCTCGCATCTTGCCTTCGACAAGATCGCGGCCAAGCGGTTCGCGGCACTCGGCGGCGTGACGCCGCCGGCAAACCTTGCGCTGGACGAGATCGATCAGGCTTTCGCCGAATACGGCCGGCTGATCGCAAAGCCGGCCAAGGATGGTTCGAGCTATGGCCTGATCTTCGTCAACGCCAAGCAGGACCTCGTCGCCGTCCGCAATGCTGCGAGCCACGAAGAGTACGTGATCGAGCCCTATATCGCCGGCGTCGAGGCAACCTGCGGCGTACTGGAGCGGCCCGACGGCTCGATCATCTCGCTGCCGCCGATCGAGATCATTCCGGGCGAAGGCAATTTCGACTACGCCGCGAAATATCTCCTGAGCACCACGCAGGAGATCTGCCCGGGCCGTTTCACCGCAGAGGTCACCGCCGCGCTCAAGAACCAAGCGATGCTGGCGCATCGGGCGATGTCCTGCACCGGCTATTCCCGTTCGGACTTCATCGTCTCGGACAAGGGCCTGGTCTATCTTGAGACCAACACGCTGCCCGGGCTGACCAAGTCCTCGCTCTACCCAAAGGCGCTGAAGGCCGAGGGCATCGCGTTCGTCGACTTCCTGCGCGGCCTGGTCGAGCTCGCCGGGCGGGGTGTGCGGAAATAGTTAGGACTGGTTAACGGCCAAATCGGCGAAATGGCCGGTTTTGGAACCCAAAACCGGTAAAATGCCGGACATAGCGGCATAAATACCTCACAGGCCTAGGCAAAAAGCGCGCGCCGTTAACGAACTTTACCTTTTGTTTACCAGGACGTCCGAAGGTTAACGCTGGCGGCGCATATGACGCGTTGGCTGCCGGCGTGTGGGCTGTTGCGGGTGTTTCACCTCCAGCGAACGCTTTGAAGGGGAGAGGTTTTCTTCTGCTGAAGACCAGCACCCGGCCCGGCAAGTCCGAGACGTCATGTTCGCCAGGACCCGCGCGATGTCGCGGGCAAACTGTTGACGAGCTCGTGCAATGGATCGTGCAGGAAGCCTCACCCGGTCGCTTTTCAGATCGCTGAGGCCCCAAGCTGACCTGAAGGCGGCCGCTATCGGAGCGGTCGTGCTTCTGCGCGAGTGGGTGCAGGAGAAGCGCGACGACAAGCGCGCTGCCGCCAAGGACAGGATCAAGACCAAAGCGAAGGCCAAGGCCGTCGTCGAGCGCGAGCCGCCGCCGCGCCTGATCGCGCTGGTCGAGCGCTATCTGCCGCGCCGGGTCGGGATCAGCATGACCGTGCTGCTGCTGATCGGAAGCTGCGGCTTCGGTATCGTCAAGGGCGGCCATCTCCAGGATTTCATCACGGCGGTCAACGACACCCGCAACGCGCTGGCCAATTCCGCCGGCTTCCGCATCACCTCCGTCGCGATCAACGGCCGCAAGCAGCTCAGCCAGGACGAGATCCTCGCGATCGGCGGCGTCAGCGGCCGATCCTCGCTGCTGTTCCTCGATGCCGACGCCGTGCGCGACAAGCTCAAGGCCAATCCCTGGATCGCGGACGCGACCGTGCTGAAGCTCTATCCGGGCCGGCTCATGATCGACATCACCGAGCGCCAGGCATTCGCGCTGTGGCAGGAGGCCGGCCGGCTTTCCGTCATCGCTGATGACGGCGCTGTGCTCGAACCCTATGTCTCGCGCCGTTTCCTGTCGCTGCCGCTCGTGGTCGGCAAGGGTGCCGACACGCAGGCCCGCGACTTCCTCGCCCTGCTGGCGCGCTACCCGCAGGTCAATTCGATCACGAAGGCCGCGATCTTCGTCGGTGAGCGGCGCTGGAATTTGAGGCTCAAGGACGGCCTCGACATCCGCCTGCCCGAGCAGGACGTCGGCAACGCGCTGGCGATGCTGTCCAGGCTCGACAAGGAGGACAAGCTGTTCTCCCGCGACATCGTCGCCGTCGACATGCGCCTGCCCGACCGGCTGGTGGTGCAGCTGTCCGACGACGCCGCCAAGGCGCGCGAAGACCTGTTCAAGGACAAGAAGAAAAAGAAGGCCGGTGACGCCGCATGACCGGTCTTGATCGCACCCAGACGCCGAAGACGCGCCCGATGCCGCACAAGCGCGGCGGCCTCGTCGCCTGCCTCGACATCGGCACCAGCAAGATCGCGTGCATGATCGCGCGGCTGAAGCCGTCGGCGCCGAGCGACGCGCTGCGCGGCCGCACCCACGCGGTCGAGCTGATCGGCTACAGCCAGATCCAGTCGCGCGGCATGAAGGCCGGCGCGGTGGTCGATCTTGGCGAATGCGAGCAGGCGGTGCGACAGGCCGTCGGGCTTGCGGAGAAAATGGCCAAGGTGCGGGTCGAATCCGTGCTGCTGTCGGTCTCCGGCGGCCGGCTCTCCGGTCAGCTCGTTGAAGCTGCGGCCGACATCCGCGGCGGCGCCGTGACGCCGGCCGATGTCAGCCGCGTCACCTCCACCGGCATGCGCCACGCCACCGGCGAGGGCCGCACCGTGCTGCACGCGCTGCCGGTCGGCTACACGCTCGACGGCGTCAAGGGCATCCGCGATCCCCGCGGCATGGTCGCGCACCAGTTCGGCGTCGACATGAACGTCGTCACCTGCGACGCCACCGTGGCGCGAAACCTGATGCTGGCGGTGGAACGCTGCCACATCAATGTCGAAGCCATGGCGGCGAGCCCTTACGTGGCCGGTCTGTCGGTTCTGACCGATGACGAGGCCGATCTCGGTGCCGCCGTCGTCGAGATGGGCGCGGGCACCACCACGATCGCGGTCTATTCCGGCGGCCGGTTCGTGCATGCGGCGGGTTTTGCGGTCGGCGGGCAACACATCACGATGGATCTCGCGCGGGGACTCTCCGCGACCATTGCCGATGCCGAGCGAATCAAGACGTTATACGGCACCGTCATCACCGGCGGATCGGACTCGCGTGAGCTGATGTCTGTGCCGACAGCCGGTGAC
This sequence comes from Bradyrhizobium sp. Bra78, assembly GCF_024519855.1. Taxonomy (NCBI): domain Bacteria; kingdom Pseudomonadati; phylum Pseudomonadota; class Alphaproteobacteria; order Hyphomicrobiales; family Nitrobacteraceae; genus Bradyrhizobium; species Bradyrhizobium sp. Bra78. The sequence continues at coordinate 495,466 of NZ_JALJRE010000001.1, forward strand.
GAGCAGGATCTGCCGCAGATCGTCTCCCGCGCCACCATCGCCAACATCGTCAAGCACCGTGCCGAGGAAGTCTTCGAAATGGTTCGGGACAAGCTGAAGGATTCGCCCTTCGCCTCAGAGCCGAACGGCCGCGTCGTGCTCTCGGGCGGCGCCTCGCAGCTCACCGGCCTCGTCGAGCTCGGAACGCAAATTCTCGGCCGGCCCGTGCGGGTCGGGCGTCCGCTCGGTTTCGGCCGGCTGCCCAACGAGGCGAAGAACGCCGCGTTCGCGGTGCCGGCCGGGCTCCTCGTCTACCCGCAATATGTTCACCACGAGCATGTCGAACCGCGGCATACGCGGCAGCAGGTCAAGACAGGGACGGGCGGTTATTTTGGAAAGGTCGGACGATGGCTACGCGAGGGCTTCTGATGAACCGGTTCCGCAATCTTCGAATTTCACCAACTCCCGCGGCCGCCGGCCGGGGCGAACCCACGCGCGCGTGATCGAGAGGCAAACATGACCATCAGCATCAATGTTCCTGATATTCACGAGTTGAAGCCCCGGATCACCGTGTTCGGCGTCGGCGGCGCCGGTGGCAACGCCGTCAACAACATGATCACGGCGGGCCTCCAGGGCGTCGACTTCGTGGTCGCCAACACCGATGCGCAGGCGCTGACGATGTCGAAGGCGCAGCGCATCGTGCAGATGGGCACGGCGGTCACGCAAGGCCTCGGCGCAGGCTCGCAGCCGAACGTCGGTGCTGCGGCGGCCGAAGAGGTGATCGACGAGCTGCGCGACCATCTCTCGGGCGCCAACATGGTGTTCGTCACCGCCGGCATGGGCGGCGGCACCGGCACCGGTGCAGCGCCCGTGATCGCCAAGACCGCGCGCGACATGGGCATCCTCACCGTCGGCGTCGTCACCAAGCCCTTCCACTTCGAGGGCGGCCGCCGCATGCGCACCGCTGAAGCCGGCATCAACGAGCTTCACAAGGTGGTGGACACGCTCCTGATCATCCCGAACCAGAACCTGTTCCGGGTTGCCAACGAGAAGACCACCTTTGCCGATGCCTTCGCGATGGCCGACCAGGTGCTCTATTCGGGCGTTGCCTGCATCACCGACCTGATGGTCAAGGAAGGCCTGATCAACCTCGACTTCGCCGACGTCCGCGCCGTGATGCGTGAGATGGGCAAGGCGATGATGGGCACGGGCGAAGCCTCCGGCGACAAGCGCGCGCTGACCGCCGCGGAAGCCGCGATCGCCAATCCGCTGATCGACGACAGCTCGATGAAGGGCGCCAAGGGCCTTCTCATCTCCATCACCGGCGGCAAGGATCTCACTTTGTTCGAGGTCGACGAAGCCGCGACCCGCATCCGCGAGGAAGTCGACCAGGACGCCAACATCATCGTCGGCGCGACCTTCGACGAAGCGCTCGACGGCCTGATCCGCGTCTCGGTCGTCGCCACCGGCATCGAGCAGGCGACGATCGCCCGCAACACCCAGGCCACCAGCGCTCCGGTCGCGAACGCGGCGCCGCAGGCGCAGCAGGCTCCCGCTGCTCCGGCCGCGGTTGCCGAGAGCCGCCTCGCCGACCTGACCGCGCGCCTCCGCGCCGACAATCAGCGCATGGCCGAGCGTGCCCAGAAGCTGGAAGCGCAGGTCCCGGCCGCCGCGCCGGCTCCGGCCGCCGCCGCCCCGCGTTCGAACGTCGAGCGCGCCGCGCTCGCCGCCATCGCCGCCGCCGTTTCGGACGTCCCGCAGGCTCCGGCGCCGATGCAGACCTACGGCGACGTCACCGTGCGTCCGATCGCGCAGAAGCCGACCCTGTTCCCGGAGCCCGAGCAGGCGCCGCTCGCCATGCAGGAGCCGATGACGCCGGAAACCTTCATCCCGCCGCAGGCCGAGCGTGCGCCGGTCCGCGCACCGCGGATGCCGCGTATCGAGGAGCTGCCGATGCCGGCCCAGGCCGAGCTTCGCCAGGCCCGCGGCGAGATGGAAGAAGAGACCCCGCAGAAGACCCGCCTGTCGCTGCTCCAGCGGCTCGCCAATGTCGGCCTCGGCCGTCGCGACGAGGAAAGCGAAGCGCCGATCGCGGCCCGTACCGCTGGTCCCGCGATGCCCCCGCTGCCCGATCGCCGCCCCCAGAAGACCGTGGCGCAGCAGATCGCGGCCAGCGAGCCGGTGTCTGAGTATGCCCGCCGTCCCGCGCCCCAGGGCCTGGACATGCATGGCCGTCCCGCGCCTGTTGCACCCGCGCCACAGGGAGACGACCATCTTGATATCCCGGCCTTCCTGCGGCGGCAGGCGACCTGAGGATTGTTACAATAAGGCGGACGCAAAAAGGTCCCGGCGGGAAGCTTGCCGGGACCTTTCCTTTTGTCCCGTGCATATCCGGATTGCGAAGGCAAGCAACTGATTTTAAATAATTAATTACGCATTCGATGGTTCAGTAAAACTGCCGATAACGGTCCAAAACTCCGGCCCAATTTGGTTAAGCCTTGGCGCGAATGCGGCAGGTTTGGGGTAACAATCGGTAAAAAAGCGTGAGTTGGCGCTGTTTGAGGCAGTGACTATGGTTTGCCGTGACTTGGGGATACGGATTCGGAGCGAGCGGCCTTGGCCGGTCGATCGGGTTCAGTATAAGTCGCAGTGGTCGTAGTGGGGCGGTTCCTGATGAAATTTAGCCGGCAAACAACGCTTGGTGCGCAAGCCTCCGTGGCAGGCGTCGGCGTTCATTCCGGTCTTCCCGTCACTCTCACCCTTGGGCCTGCGCCTGTCGACGCGGGTCTTATTTTTGTCCGCACCGGGCTCGAGGGAAGTGACCGCGAAGTTCAGGCGACTGCCGAGCAGGTGATCGCGACCGATTTCGCCACTGTCCTCGGCGATCGCAACGGCCCGCTGGTCTCCACTGCCGAGCATGTCCTTGCTGCACTGCGGGGCATGGGTGTCGACAACGCCATCATCGAGATTGACGGGCCGGAAGTGCCGATCATGGACGGCAGCGCCGCGGCTTTCATTGCCGCGATCGATCAGGCCGGTATCGTGACCCAGCCGGCGCAGCGCCGCTTCATTCAGGTTTTGAAGCCGATCTCGGTCAAGATCGGCGATTCCTTCGGCGAGATCAGGCCCCACGCCAGCGGGTTCCGCGCCGAGGTCGAGATCGATTTCACCAATCCTGTCATCGGCCAGCAGAGCTATGCCTTCGACCTCAGCCCGGAACGTTTCCGCCGCGAAGTCGGCCGCGCCCGGACTTTCGGTCTGATGTGCGACGTCGCGCGGCTCTGGAGCGCCGGCTACGCCCTCGGCGCCTCTTTCGACAACACCGTCGTGTTCGACGAGGAGCGGCTGCTCAACACCGAGGGCCTGCGCTACGCCGACGAATGTGCACGGCACAAGGTGCTGGATGTGATCGGCGACCTCGCGCTGGCCGGTCTGCCGCTGCTTGGCGCCTACCGCTCGGTGCGTGGCGGCCACAAGCTCAACCATGCCGTCCTGACCGCGCTGCTCGCCGACCGTACCGCCTGGCGGGTGGTCGAGGGCGAGGCGGCCCGCCGCACCGCGCGTCCCGTGGCCGAAACCGGTCGCAGCATCGTCGGCGGCCGGATCGCCGCGGCCTACGGGCCGGACGTGTCCTGAACAGACCCGTTACCGCTGGCGTTTGGCGGCGCTTTTCCCCGGGAAACTCCTGGTAATAATGATCGGCTAGGATTGCGGCGCGTTCGCCTTAATCCGGGCGAAATGCCTGCCTATCCGGTTGGTACAAGATCGTTTTTCGGTTACACCGGCGTGGTCGCATGGCAGGCACCACGGCTACATTTCGCGCCCGTGACGGGGTTCATGGGCTGGCGGACACCGCATCACAGGGCGTCAGGGCAATATTCATGTCGGCACAGCGTATGACGCGCGGATCTTTTTCGGCCTCGCCCCGAGCCCGCGGGCTGCTTCAGGCCGCCACCCTCTTCCTGCTCGCGATGCCGCTGGCTGGATGCGGCACCGGCGCGCTCTGGGACAAATTCACCGCCAAGGACGACACCTTCGTCGAGGAGCCTGCCGACAAGATCTACAATGAGGGCCTGTACCTCATGAACGAGAAGAAGGACATGAAGGCGGCGAACAAGAAGTTCGAAGAGGTCGACCGCCAGCATCCTTATTCCGACTGGGCCCGCAAGTCGCTGCTGATGTCGGCCTATGCGTCCTACCAGGGCGGCGACTACGACAGCTGCATCGGCGCCGCGACGCGCTACGTCACGCTGCATCCCGGCAGTCCGGATGCGGCCTATGCCCAATACCTGATCGCCGCCTCGCATTACGACCAGATCCCGGACATCAGCCGCGACCAGACCCGCACCGAGAAGGCGATCGCCTCGCTGGAAGAGGTGGTGCGCAAATATCCGACCTCCGAATATGCGACCTCGGCCAAGGCCAAGATCGAGGGTGCGCGCGACCAGCTCGCCGGCAAGGAAATGAACGTCGGCCGCTATTACGCGCAGAAGCGCGACTACACGGCGGCGATCAACCGCTACAAGGCCGTCGTGACGCAGTACCAGACCACCCGCCACGTCGAGGAGGCGCTGTACCGCCTGACCGAGGCCTATATGGCCATCGGCATCGTCGGCGAGGCTCAGACGGCCGCCGCAGTGCTCGGGCACAATTTTCCTGACAGTCGCTGGTACAAGGACGCCTATAATCTTGTAAAATCAGGCGGTCTCGAACCGAGCGAGAATCAGGGGTCCTGGATCAGCAAGACCTTCAAGAAGATGGGTCTCGGCTAGGAAATAGAGTTTCATGCTGGCGCGTCTGTCGATCCGTGACATCGTCCTGATCGAACGGCTCGATATCGAATTCGCAACGGGCCTCGCGGTTTTGACCGGCGAGACCGGGGCGGGCAAATCCATCCTGCTCGATGCCTTTGCGTTGGCGCTCGGCGGCCGCGGCGATGCCGGCCTCGTGCGCCACGGCGCGGAGCAGGGGCAGGTCACCGCCGTATTCGATATCCCGAAGAATCACCCCGCAGCGAAGATCCTCGCCGAGAACGGGCTGGACGATACCGGCGAGATGATTCTTCGCCGGGTGCAGCTCGCTGATGGCCGCACCCGCGCCTTCATCAACGACCAGTCGATCAGCGTGCAGACGCTGAAGGCGGTCGGTGCCGCCCTGGTCGAGATTCACGGCCAGCATGACGAGCGCGCGCTAGTCGATGCCGCCACCCACCGCCGCCTGCTCGACGCCTTCGCCGGTCTCGAAAAGGACGTCGCGGCGGTCGAAGCGCTCTGGGACGCGCGCCGGACCGCCAACACCGCGCTGGAGGAGCATCGCGCCGGCATGGAGCGCGCCGCGCGCGAAGCCGATTATCTCCGCCACGCCTCGGACGAGCTGAAGCAGCTCGCGCCCAAGGACGGCGAGGAAACCTCGCTCGCGTCCCGCCGCACCACCATGATGCAGGGCGAGAAGATCGCCTCCGATTTGCGCGAGGCGCAGGAGGCTGTCGGCGGCAACCATTCGCCGGTCGCGACGCTGTCGGCCGCCGTGCGCCGGCTGGAGCGCCGCGGCGTCAACTCGCCGGCGCTGGTCGAGCCCGCCGTGAAGGCGATCGACATCGCCATCAACGCGCTGGAGGAGGCCGACCAGCACCTCCAGGCTGCGCTCGCCGCAACCGACTTCGACCCGTCCGAGCTCGAGCGCATCGAGGAGCGGCTGTTCGCCTTGCGTGCCGCGTCTCGCAAATATTCGACGCCGGTCGACGGGCTCGCCGCGCTTGCCGCCCAATATGCCGCCGACGTCGTGCTGATCGATGCCGGTGCGTCGCGACTGAAAAAGCTGGAGCAGGCCGCGATCGAGGCAGATAGCCGCTATGCCGCCGCCGCCAAGAAGCTGTCGCTGGCGCGGCAGAAATCGGCGGAGAAGCTCAACAAGGCCGTCAATGCCGAGCTCGCCCCGCTCAAGCTCGAACGCGCAAAGTTCATGACCCAGGTCGAGACCGACGAGGCCGCGCCGGGCCCGCAAGGGTTCGACCGCGTCGAGTTCTGGGTGCAGACCAATCCGGGCACCAAGCCGGGCCCGCTGATGAAGGTCGCCTCCGGCGGCGAGCTGTCGCGCTTCCTGCTGGCGCTCAAGGTCGTGCTGTCCGATCGCGGCTCGGCACCGACGCTGGTGTTCGACGAGATCGACACGGGAGTCGGCGGCGCGGTCGCGGATGCCATCGGCGGGCGGCTCGCGCGCCTTGCCGGCAAGGTCCAGGTGATGGCCGTGACCCACGCCCCGCAGGTCGCCGCCCGTGCCGACCAGCATCTGCTGATCTCCAAGGATGCGCTGGACAAGGGCAAGCGCGTCGCCACCCGCGTCAATGCGCTGGGCGCCGACCACCGCCGCGAGGAGATCGCGCGCATGCTCGCCGGCGCCGAGATCACGGCCGAGGCGAGGGCGGCTGCGGAACGGCTGCTCAAGGCGGCGAGTTAGGTTTGATTGCCACCGTCATTCCGGGGCCCACGAAGTGCGAACCCGGAATCTCGAGATTCCGGGTCTGGTCCTTCGGACCATCCCAGAATGACTCTTTCAATTGCAGATCGAGTCGTACAGATCATCCCAGTTCGGATTGTCCTTCTCGATCAACTGGGTCTTCCAGGCCCGCTTCCACTTCTTGAGTTCTTTCTCGCGAGATATCGCCGAAACCAGATCGTCACAGGTCTCGAACCAAATCAGATTCGTGATGTTGTATTTGGTCGTGAAGCCCGGCACGGCCTTGATTCGATGCTCGTAGGTGCGGCGTATGAGGTCGTTGGTGACGCCAACATAGATTGCCCCGTCGCGCCGGCTTGCTAGGATATAAACGTAGTACGCCATGACCCCTTCCCACCGTCATTCCGGGGCGTACGAAGTGCGAACCCGGAAGCTCGAGGTTCCGGGTCTGGTCCTTCGGACCATCCCGGAACGACGAGACACAACTTTAAGTATAATGGCAAGAGCAGCAAAATCCAAACCGCTTCGTGACGTCGCCGATCTCACCAAGGCACAGGCCAAGGTCGAACACATGCGTCTCACGCTTACGCTCGAAGAGCACGACAGGCGCTACTATCGGGACGACGCGCCGACCGTGACCGACGCTGAATATGACGCGCTGCGCCAGCGCTTCAACGCGATCGAGAAGCGCTTTCCAGAGCTTGTCAGGTTAAAACTTAAGCCCCCCGAAGAGCTCAGCCAGGAGGAAGCGGAGATTGAGCTGGAGCGTCTGCGGACCGAATTAGCGGAACACGACCGACGCTATTATCAAGATGATGCACCCACAATAAGCGATGCCGACTACGATAATCTGCGGCAAAGAAGCAACGCGATAGAGGCGCATTACCCCGACTTAAGAATTCTATTTAGCCCCTCTCTGCTTGTTGGAGCCCCCCCCAGCAAGGGCTTCGCAACAGTTCGACATTCCGTGCCTATGCTGTCCCTGGCTAATGCCTTCACCGACGTAGATGTCCACGATTTCGTTCGTCGAATACGAAAGTTTCTCAATCTCTCTGATCGTGATGTCTTGGCCTTCACTGCGGAGCCAAAGATCGACGGCTTATCCTTGTCTCTAAGATATGAGAACGGTTCGCTAGTAACGGCTGTTACTCGTGGTGATGGGCTAGAAGGTGAGGATGTCACCGCGAACGCTCGGATGCTAAACGATATACCACACACGATAAGTGCCCCGAAGTTACCCACGATTTGTGAAGTGCGCGGGGAGGTGTACATGCGGCATGATCACTTCGCTGAGCTCAATCGGAGGCAAGAACAGACCGGGAAGCATATCTTTGCTAATCCGAGGAACGCGGCATCAGGTTCATTGAGGCAGATCAACCCGCGTGTAACTGCGGGCCGCAAACTGCGATTCTTTGCTTACGCTTGGGGGGAGATGAGTGTCATGCCCTCCGATTCCCAATATGGAATGGATAAGGTTTTTGAGCGTTGGGGATTCCGTACGAATCCACGTATCAAGAGATTGTTTAGCGTGGAAGAGCTTGTTGAGTATCATCAGCAGTTGCTCAATTCTCGCCCGTCACTTGGACATGATATCGATGGGGTAGTCTATAAAGTTGATAGGATAGACTATCAGCAGCGCCTCGGTTTTGTTGGACGTGACCCGCGGTGGGCTATCGCTCATAAATTTGCTGCAGAGCAGGTAACTACAAAACTTATAGATATTGAGATCCAAGTCGGCCGTACCGGTTCATTCACTCCAGTCGGCAAGCTCGAAGCGGTTCGCGTTGGTGGTGTCAACGTACAGAACGTCACGCTGCACAACGAGGACTATATCAAGGGCATCGGCAACAAGGGTGAGGTGCTGCGCGAGGGCCGCGACATCAGGATCGGCGACACCGTCCTGATCCAGCGTGCCGGCGACGTGATCCCGCAGGTGGTCGATGTCGTCCTCGACAAGCGACCGAAGAGCGCCAAGGAATACCTCTTCCCCAAGAAATGCCCGTGTCCGCTGCATACCGACGTCGTGCGCGGGGAGACGGCGGCCGGCGAGGAGGAATCGCGCGCCCGATGCACCGGCGAGTTCGCTTGCCCCTATCAGAAGATCGAGCACCTGAAACTGTTCGTGTCGCGGCGTGCGTTCGACATCGACGGTCTTGGCGAGAAGCAGCTCCAGTATTTCTTCGACGAGGGCTTTGTGAAGGAGCCTTCCGACATCTTCACGCTGGAGAAGCGCAACTCGAAACTCAAGCTGGAGGAGATCGAGGGTTACGGCGCGACCTCGGTGCGCAATCTGTTCGGCGCCATCGAGAGCCGGCGCAGGATCGCGCTGGAGCGCTTCGTCTACGCGCTCGGCATGCGCCATGTCGGCGAGACCACGGCGCTGGCGCTGGCACGCGGCTACGGCTCCTGGGAGGCTTTCCACGATGCCTGCCTGAAGGTCGCCAGGGGCGACGAGGAGGCGATGGCGGAGATGGACGCGCTCGACCAGATCGGCGACACCGTGATCAAGAGCATCGCCGATTATTTCGGCGAGAGCCACAATCGCGGCATCGTCGAGCGGCTGACGAAGGAGGTCGAGATCGTCGACGCCGAGAAGCCGAAGAGCAACTCGGCCGTCGCCGGCAAGACCGTGGTGTTCACGGGCTCGTTGGAGAAGATGACGCGCGACGAGGCCAAGGCGACCGCCGAGCGGCTCGGCGCCAAGGTGTCGGGCTCGGTGTCGAAGAAGACCGATCTCGTCGTCGCCGGCCCGGGCGCGGGCTCGAAGCTCGCGGAGGCCAACAAGCACGGCGTCAAGGTGCTGACCGAGGACGAGTGGCTGCAGCTGATCGGGGAGTGAGGATTCCCGTCATTGCGAGGAGCGAAGCGACGAAGCAATCCAGAATCTTTCCACGGCGGTAGTCTGGATTGCTTCGCTTCGCTCGCAATGACGGGGAGGCCACTCTGCGCCACTCACATCATCCCGCTCTCTTCCTCCTCCGCCTGTCCGATCAGCGTCTCGCTCACCACCACCTCGCGGCGGGGGACGACGAAGATCATCATGCAGGCGCAGAGCAGCGAGATCGCGAGGACCGCAGCGGTGAGCGGCAGCGTCGTCGAGGAATGGCCGCCGAGATAGGCACCGAATTGCGACATCAGCGCGCCGATGCCCTGCTGGAGAAAGCCCATCGCGCCCGACGCGGTGCCGGCGGCCTCGGGACGGATGCTGATCGCGCCTGCGGCGGAGTTCGCCATCACGAAGGCATTGCCGGCCATCACGATCATCTGCGTGCCGAACAGCCAGGCGGGCTCCTCGTTCCAGCCGGTGAAGCTCCAGAGCAGGTTCAGCAGGCTGCCGCAAAGCTGGAGGCCGAGTCCGAACCAGATCAGCCTCTCCAGCGAGTGCCGCGGCGCAAAGCGCACGCAGAGCAGGTTGCCGACGAGATACGCAAAGCCGGTCGTTGCGAACCACGCGCCGTATTCGGCGCTGCTGCGGCCCATCTGCGTCACCACGATGTAGGGGCCGCCGCCGGCAAAGGTGAAGATGATCTGCGAGGCCAGCACCTGGCACATGACGTAACCGACGAAGGCGCGGTTGCGGATGAGCACGCCGACGTCGCCGCGGAAGCCGCTGCCGGCGGCGCGGGTGCGGCGCGTCTCCGGCAGTGCCACCGCGATGCCGACGGCAACGATGATCGCGCCGACGGTGATGACGTAGAAGATCGCGCGCCAGCCGAAGGCGGTCTCGATCAGGCCGCCGGTGAGAGGCGACACCATCTGCCCGATCATCAGCGCCGCGACCACGAGGCTGATCATCGAGGCGACGCGGTCGCGCTCGTAGATGTCGCGGATGATGGCGCGGCTCACCACCATGCCGGCGGCGCCGCCCAGCGCCTGGAAGAAGCGTGCGGCGATCAGCTGCGGCAGGTTCTGCGCGAAGATGCAGGCGACGCTGGCGGCGACCATCAGCGCGAGGCCGGTGAGCAGCACCGGACGCCGGCCGAAGCGGTCCGACAGCGGCCCCATGATCAGCTGGGACAGCGCGATGCCGACCATGTAGAGCGACACCGTCATCTGCGCGATCGAGATGTCGCTGCCGAAATTCGCCGCCAGCACCGGCAGCGCCGGAACCAGCATGTAGAGCGAGATCGGCGCGATCCCGGTCATGACGACCAGGAGCAGCAACACCACGCGCGAGGTCGCGATGTTCTGTGCCGCTCCCGGCGGCTTGCTGATCATGCCGTGCATGCGTGTCCGTCTCGTTGCAATTCGAATCGGACTGTAGCTTGCTCACGCAAGACGGATATCGGCGTTTCGGAATGCGGCTATACGGATTCCGGGACGGTTGTAATGGCAGCGCGATTGCGACGAATTGGACGCGAGTTGCATCGCAAATTCGCTTTCATGAACCCGGCTTTGCGCGCCATGACGGCTGTGGTGCGAGGAGAGCCTTGCGCAAATCGCCTAGCGCCATGCGCTGCGCTATTTCAGCTCCGCCGTCGCCTCGTCGAGCCAGGCCCTGGTCGCCTCGTCCAGCGCCGGCCGCACCTCGGCGCTCACGCGCGCGTGGTAGGCGTTGAGCCAGTCGAGTTCGTCCTTGCCCAGCATGCCGACATCGATCAGCCGGCGGTCGATCGGTGCCAGGGTCAGCGTCTCGAAGGCGTTCATGGATTTCTCGGCGCCCTCGATGTCGGCGGCGACGACCAGCTCGAGATTTTCGATGCGGATGCCGAAACCGTCGGTCTTGTAGTAGCCCGGCTCGTTGGACAGGATCATGCCGCGCTTCAGCGGCGTGGTGCCGAGCTTCGAGATCCGCGCCGGTCCTTCGTGCACCGAGAGATAGCTGCCGACGCCGTGGCCGGTGCCATGCTCGAAATCGACGCCGGCGGCCCAGAGATATTGCCGTGCGAGCGTGTCGAGCTGTGCGCCATTGGTGCCGTCGGGGAAGATCGCGCGCGCGATCGCGATGTGGCCGCGCAGCACGCGGGTGAAGCGGTCGCGCATCTCGCCCGTCGGCTCGCCCACGGCCATGGTGCGGGTGACGTCGGTGGTGCCGTCTTCATATTGCGCGCCGGAATCGATCAGCAGCAGATCGCCGGGCGCGATACGCCGGTTGCTCTTGCGGGTGACGCGGTAGTGCACGATGGCGCCGTTCGGGCCGGTGCCCGATATGGTCGGGAACGACACATCCTTGAGCGCGCCGGTATCGCGGCGGAACGTCTCCAGCGCCTCGACCGCGTCGATCTCGGTGAGCTTGCCGCTTGCCGCCTCGCGGTCGATGAAGGCGAGGAAGCGCGCCAGCGCGATCGCATCGCGTCGGTGCGCCGTCTGCGTGCCCTTGATCTCGGTCGCGTTCTTCACAGCCTTGAGCAGCGCGATCGGATCGTTGCCGCGAACCGGCTTGCCGCCGGCACCCGCGATCAGTCGGCTTAGCGCGTCGGCCGCGGTCGCATTGTCGAGTGCGATCGCCGCGCCGCTTCTGGCCAGCGCCATCAGCGTCGGCGCCATCGCATCGGGCTCGCGCACGTCTGCCGACTGCTCGATATGGTCGCGCGTCAGGTTCGAGAGCTTGCGGTGGTCGAGGAAAACGGTCGGCCGTCCGTCCTTCGGCACCAGCGCATAGGACAGCGGCAGCGGCGTGTGCGCGACGTCGGCGCCCCGGATGTTGAAGGTCCAGGCCACGGCATGACTGTCGGACAGCACCAGCGCGTCGACGCCGAGCTTGCCGATCTCGCTTCTGATCTGCGTCAGCTTCTCGGCTTCAGAGACGCCGGCATGTTGCAGTCCGTGCACCGCGACCGGCGCAATCGGCGGCTGCGGCCGGTCCTGCCAGACCGCATCGACCGGATTGCTGTCGACGGCGACCAGTTCGGCGCCGGCCTTGGCGCAGGCGGCGGACAGGCGCTCGGCTGCCGCAAAAGTGTGCAGCCACGGATCAAATCCGAGGCGATCCCCGGCTTTCAAATGTGCCGTCACCCAGCTTTCCGGCGGCGGATCGATCAGCGATTCCACCGCCCAGGCCTTTGCATCGACCTGTTTGGCCGCCTGGATCGTGTAGCGGCCGTCGACGAAGACCGCGGCCTCGTGGGTCAGCACCACTGCCAATCCCGCCGAGCCCGTAAAGCCGGTCAACCAGGCCAGACGCTCTTCCGATGGCGGCACATATTCGTTCTGCTGCTGATCGGCGCGTGGGATCACGAAGCCGGTCAGCTTGCGGCGAGCGAGTTCTTCACGGAGCGCGGCCAGGCGCGCCGTCAATGCGACGCCGGCCTCGGGCTCCTCGAATGTCTGGAAGTGCGCTTCGAACATGGTGGATCACTTTAGGATCATGAGGATCAGTCCGCAATGTAGACGCATTTGAGGTCGCATCTGGCATGGACTGTGCTTGAATAGGTTCCATTCGAATTGAGTGGAGTACGGATGCGGCAGTTGCGCTTCGTCCGGATAACAGGGAAATTCGAGCAGGTGGTTCATCTCAACGGCGAGGGGACACACGATGCCGGCGTTCACGTTTGAGAAGATTTCCCCGCCGGTGCGCCGCGCCCCGGCTGCGGCGACACCGAAGAAGCCGCGCGGCCTCATCGGCCAGATGATCAATCGTTTCGCCGAGCGCCGCGCAAAGCGGGCGTTGCGCGCATCGACGCCCCGTGACGAGAAGCCTGCGAAGTAGCGCGGCGTCGAGCGCAGCGCTCATCGACCTTACGAAAGCTTCCGCAGCAACAGGCTGCTCCACCCCTCGATCCGCAAGTGTCGCAACGGCACGAGGCCGCGCGCGCGGTAGGCCGCGATCACGGCAGGGGCCTGGTGCGTCAACAGGCCGGAAAGGATGACGCGTCCGCCGGGCGCAAGGTGCCGTGCCATCGGACTCGCCAATTGCCGCAACGGATTGGCAAGGATGTTGGCCAGGACGAGGTCGAACGGGACGCGCTTGCCGAAATCAGGCGCGGCAAAGCCGGTGGCGCGGATCACCCGCACATGATGACCAACCTCGTTCAGCGAGGCGTTCTCGGCGGCCACCCGTACCGAGGGCGGGTCGATGTCGGAGGCCAGCACCGCGCGGTGCAGCGCTTTCGCCGCCGCTATGGCCAGCACGCCGGAGCCGGTGCCGAGGTCGAGCAGGTTCCTCGGTCGGGAACTCTTCAGGACATGGTCAAGCAGGAGTAAACAGCCGCGCGTGGTACCATGGTGTCCGGTGCCGAAGGCGAGCGCCGCCTCGATCTCGATGGCGAGCTTGTTCGGCGTCACCCGCTCGCGGTCATGGCTGCCGTGGACGACGAAGCGCCCGGCCGGCACCGGGACAAGATCTTCCAGGCTCGCCTTGACCCAGTCCTTGGCTTCGACGGTATCGAAGGTGAGCGTGTCCGCGATCTGGATTCCTGCTGAGTTTGCAACGAGTTCGCGCAGCCATGCCTGGTCCGGCGGGTCCGCGAAATGCAGCGTGACGTCCCACTGTCCGTCAGGCTGCTCGAAGGCCGCGACTGCCGCATCGCCTTCGAAAAACACCTCGGTGAGAACGTCGACAACGCGCCTGGCGGCGTTCTCGCTGCCGATCGAAAAACTGGCGCGATGGGTGGGGGTCAGCTGCATTCTCGGGTTCCGTCGGGTTCAATTTTTGGAACTTTTGTTCCCAAATTTTCCACATAACTTGCAATCTCCGGCTTAACCGAACCTCAGGTTGTGCGTCGTAGATTTACGGATGTTGAGGGCAAGCAACACAGCTTGAGATAGAAATGGAGACGAGTCTTGAAGCACATGGTTTTGAAGTTCTGGTCCGATGAATCCGGTGCGACGGCGATCGAGTACGGCCTGATCGCAGCCGGTATCGCGCTCGCAATCATCACCGTGGTGAACGGCCTGGGCACCACGATGAACGACAAGTTCACTTCGATTAGCACCTCCTTGAAGTAATTTCCGCCTCCCATTTCCCAGCGAGCTAGTTTCTTCATAGGCTATTTCCCGACGATCGCCCGCCCGGAGGATTGCCCCGGGCGGGCTATCCGCTCGTTTTCCGGACCTTGTCCACGGCCTTATCCCGGCACTCATCCCCAGATTTTCCACCGCCTTGTACCCGGCTTGGCCGGATCGGCCGCGAGGGGTTTCCACCGCCGCTTCCACAGCTTTGCCAACAGCCTGTCCACAACTCATCCACAGACCTATCCACGGCTTCCGAACAGCGAGCGGTGGTCCCGCAGGATCGCCTGCGCGGCGTTGTGGCCGGGAGCGCCGGTGACGCCGCCGCCGGGGTGGGCGCCGGAGCCGCAGTGGTAGAGGCCCTTCAGGGGGCCGCGATAATCCGCATGACCCAGCATCGGCCGCGCCGAGAACAGCTGGTTCAGCGTCAGCGCGCCGTGGAAGATGTCGCCGCCCAGGAGACCGAATTGCCGCTCGAGATCGAGCGGTGACAGGATCTGGCGGCCGAGCACGCTCGCCGCAAAACCAGGGGCATATTTGTCCACCGTCGCGATCATGAGGTCGGCGACCTCGTCGCGATGGTCGTCCCACGACTTTCCATCCGGAAGCTCGGGGGCAACGTGCTGGCAGAACAGGCTCGCGACATGCTTGCCCCCGGGCGCGAGCGTGTCGTCGAGCGTCGAGGGGATCAGCATCTCGACCACGGGCTCACGGCTCCAGCCGCGCGCGCGAGCGTCGAGCCAGGCGCGGTCCATGTAGCCGAGATCAGGTGCCAGGATGATGCCGGAGGTAAGGTGATCGCCCTCGCCCGGCAGCGCCGTGAAGGAGGGCAGGCGGTCCAGCGCCACGTTCATGCGGAAGGTGCCGGAGCCGTTCTTCCAATTGCGAATGCGGGCGAGGAAGTTTTCGGGCAGGGCGTCGGCCGCGATCAGCCGGGTATAGAGCAGTTTTGGATTGACGTTGGACGCAACATATTTGGCGCGGATCGTCTCGCCGTTCTCCAGCGCGATTCCGACGGCGCGGTCGCGCTCGACGATCACCTCGCGCACGTCCGCATCGGTGTCGATCGTCACGCCCCGGTCGCGTGCGGCGCGCGCCATCGCCTGCGTGATCGCGCCCATGCCGCCGATGGCGTGGCCCCAGACGCCCTTCTTGCCGTTCACCTCGCCGAAGGCGTGATGCAGCATCACATAGGCCGAGCCGGCGGCGTAAGGGCTGGCGTAGTTGCCGACGATGGCATCGAAGCCGAACAGCGCCTTGACCAGATCGTGCTCGAAGCGCTCGTCCAGCATCTCGCCGGCCGAGCGGGTGAAGAGATCGAGCAGGCTGCGGCTCTGCTCCAGCGTCAGGCCGCGCAGGATGTTGGCGCTCTGGACCGCGTTGAGAGCCTCGCGGATCGCCGCCGTGCCGAAACCAGCGAGCAGGTTCGGCGGTGCGCGCAGCACGAATTGCCTGAGTACGTCGGCGATATCTTCCAGCTCGCGCGAAAATCCGTCGAGCGCGTTGGCGTCATGCGCGCTGAGCCGCGCGACGGACTCCTTCGTCCGTCCCTCGCCGGTGAGGAGATGGATGCCGTCGGGCGCGGGCAGGAAATTCTGCGCGCGCCGCTCGACGATTCGCAGGCCCTGCTCGGCGAGCCCCAGGTCGCTAACCACCTGCGGATTGAGCAGGCTCACGGTGTAGGCCGCCACCGAATTGCGGAAGCCCGGATGAAACTCCTCCGTGACTGCGGCCCCGCCGACCACCTTGCGGCGTTCGACCACTCGCACGCGCAGGCCGGCCATCGCGAGATAGGTCGCGCAGGTGAGGCCGTTATGGCCCGCGCCGATGATGACGACGTCGGTTTCGGTCATGACGAGTTCAATTTGTTCCGATGTCACTCCGGGATGGTCTGAAGGACCGAGCCCGGAATGACATCTGTATATCAGGCATTTCTCGCTGCAACATCACGAGACCCTTTATTGCCCGTTCAGGTGCCCTGTGCTCCATTGCGCGCGGCCGGCGCCCGCCGGACAGTTATTCGACGCGTTTTCTCGCGCGAACCGGCGCCCACTTCGCTGGAGAACGCTTTTGCTGGAGCTTCCATGGATTCGATCGTGCAACCCGCCGCCACGAAGCAGCCGTCCTCGTCGCGCAACCGGCTGCTGCTGACGGTCTACACCGCCGCGATCTTCGTCAGCGCGCTCCTGCTGTTCTCGGTGCAGCCGCTGTTCACCAAGATGGTGCTGCCGCGGCTCGGCGGCTCGCCGGCGGTGTGGTCGGTGGCGATGGTGTTCTTCCAGTCGCTGCTTCTGGCGGGCTATGCCTATGCGCATCTCTTGATGCAGATCCGGAACCGCATCGTTCCCGTCGCGGTGCATCTCGTGTTGCTCGTGCTTGCCTTCGCCACGCTGCCGCTCGGCATCGCCTCGGCCTATGGCGAGCCGCCGGCTTCCGGCTACGCGATCTGGCTGCTCGGCCTGTTCGTGATCTCGATCGGCCTGCCGTTCTTCGCGCTCGCCGCCAACAATCCGTTGTTGCAGGCCTGGTTCGTCCGCACCGGACATCCCGCCGGGCACGATCCCTACTTCCTCTATGCCTCCTCCAACATCGGCAGCTTCCTTGCGCTATTGTCCTATCCGTTCCTGCTGGAGCCGATGTTCACGCTGCACACGCAGAACCGGCTCTGGACCGGCGGCTACGGTCTTCTGATCCTCCTGATCGCCGCGTGCGGCGTACTGCTGTTGCGCTCGCCGAAGCTGGCCATGCTCGATGTGCGAACCGGGGACATCAACGCGCCGGCGCCCGGCGTCCTGACGCGGCTGCGGTGGATATTCCTCGCCGGCGTGCCGTCCGGCCTGCTCATCGCGGTGACCGCGCACATCTCGACCGACGTTGCGGCTGCGCCGCTGCTGTGGGTGCTGCCGCTGTCGCTGTACTTGCTAACCTGGGTGGTGGTGTTCCAGTCGCGGCCGCTGCTGCCGCACAAATGGATGCTGATGCTTCAGCCGGTTGCGATTGCCGGCGTCGTCGTTCTGCTGGCCTTCGGCGGCGAGCAGAACCTGCTGCTGACCCTCGGCGGCCATCAATTGTGCTTCTTCGTCATCGCCATGGCCTGCCACGGCGAATTGGCGCGGACCCGGCCGGCGGCCAAATATCTCACCGGCTTCTATGTCGCGCTGTCGTTCGGCGGCATGGTCGGCGGCCTGTTCGCCGGGCTCGTTGCGCCCTTCACGTTCTCATGGATAGCGGAATATCCGATCCTGGTCGCGTTTGCCGTGTTGTGCCGGCCGCCCGCGAACGAGCGGATGGCGGGCATCGTCAAATGGTACTGGCTGGCGCTGGCCGCGCTCGCGGTGGCGCTCGTTGCGCCGTCCACCACGACGGGCGGGATCTCGACCTGGTTCGAGGATCACCGCGTCTGGGTGGCCGGCGCGGTCGGCGTGCTCGCCGCGCTACTGGTGCTGGCGGTCAATGCCGGCCGCTGGAAGATCTTCGCCACAGTCGCGCTCGCGCTGGCGTTGATCCGGGTTTATCCGGCGGACGAGGGCCGCGTCACCACGGTGCGCAGCTTCTTCGGGGTGCACAAGATCGTGGTGACGCCCGGCGGCTATTTCCACGTGCTGATGCACGGCACCACCATTCACGGCGCCGAGCGCTTCCGCAACAATGACGGCACGCCTGTTACCGGCCGGCCCGAGCCGATCACCTATTATCACAAGGACGGCGGCATCGGTCAGGCCGTCAGCGCGATCCGCGAGCGCAAGGGCGCACCGCTGAAGGTCGCCGCGATCGGCGTTGGCTCGGGCACGCTCGCCTGTGCGGCCGAGCCCGGGGAGAACTGGACGTTCTTCGAGATCGACCAGTCCATGGTCGACGCGGCGAGTGACCCGAAGAACTTCCGCTACATTTCGAGCTGCATGCCGGGCCTGAAGCCGGTGATTGGCGACGCCCGCCTCACCTTCGCGAAAGAGCCCGACGGCGTCTATGACCTGATCATCGTCGATGCCTATTCGTCGGATGCGATCCCGATTCATCTGGCCACCGAAGAGGCGATGAAGATCTACAAGGACAAGCTCGCCCCGCACGGCGCCGTGGTGATGCACGTCTCCAACCGGCACCTCGATCTCGAGACCGTCGTGGTCGGCATCGCCGATGCCAACGATCTCAAGAGCTGGGTCTATAACGAGGATTCCGGGCGCGATTCCGATTACATCTTCTCGACCGACGTCGTCATTTCCGCGCGCGAGGATGCCGATGTCGGCAGGCTCGCATCGTCGAAAGTATGGGAGCAGACCGAGGCCGACGACAGGGTGCGGGTCTGGACCGACGATTACTCCAACATCCTGGGCGCGCTCTACCGGCGCCTGAGGGACGGGGAGTAAGGTCGTCGTAGCTTCGGGCTACAGGATGGCTGGGAGTTACGGCACCACCGGCGTGCCCACGGGCAACGCAATTCCCTTCTCGCCGGCGATCTGCCGCAGCAGGTCGGGGCGGTCCGAGATGATTCCGTCGACGCCGATCTCGATCATGCGCGCCATGTCTTCGGGCTTGTTGACGGTCCAGACCACGACGTGCAGTCCCAGCGTGTGGGCCTCGGCGACAAGTGCCGCGCTCACGTCGCCGAAATAAGGCGACCAGATCGCGCCACCCGCGGCCTTGATCGTTCGCGGCAACGAGCCGCCGTGATCGGCCGGGCTGAACCCCGCCGTCCAGTTGGTTGCCTGATCCAGCGCCACCGTCCGGCCCGAGCCGCGCTGGAGCGTCAGGTACACCGTCGGCATCGTCGGTGCCCGCTGCTGGACGAGCTGCAGGGTTCGCCAGTCGAACGACTGGATCATGACGCGGTCGGAGAATTTTTCCGTCTCGATCAGGGCGAGCAACCTGGTGACGAAAGCCTGCGGATCGGGAGACTGGTCCGGATGGTTTGGGTCGATCTTGGTCTCGATGTTGAATCGCACACGCGTGTTGCCGGACCTGCGCACCAGCGCAAACAGCTCGCTCAAGGTCGGAATGCGTGTCCCGGGCACGGCGCGCTGATCGGGAAATTGCTTCGCGTAAGGACTGTCCGGCCGGATCTGGCCGACGTCGTAGGTCCTGACGTCGGCGAACCGCATCTTCACGAACGGCGTGCCGGGGGGCGCGACATAGGTGCCGCTCGCATCCCGCGCCAGATCGGGATTGAGCCCGCGCTCATGCGAGACGACGACCTCGCCGTCGGCGGTCACCCCGACGTCGAGCTCCAGCGTGTCCACGCCCATCGAGAGCGCGTTGGCAAAGGCCGGCAGGGTGTTTTCCGGCAGCAGCGCCCGACCGCCGCGATGCGCCTCGAGGTCGAAGGCCGAATCGGATCCCATGGCCTCTCCCGCAATGAGAAATGTCAGCACGGTCAGGAATATCGCAGCAGGTGACGGCATGGTGGCTCGAAGGGCAGGCGGAAAGGACGGTATTTGAACGCATTCGGCGCGGCCGGCCTATTCTATAGGCTTTCGCGGCTGTTGAAAGCTTGGGCGGCGGCTTGGGTTGCGTCCGCCCGGCTTGTATGTACTCATGGTCGCCGCCCTGGAATCCCGCCCGTGCAACAGAAACGCGATCACCGCATCATCCGCAGCCGCCATTTTCATCGGATGCAGCGGCGACATTTCATCATCTTCGACGTGCTGCCATTCGTCGGCACGCTGGTGGCACTCTCCCTGCTGTTCTACCGCCCGATCGGTACGATGGAGCTCGGCCTGTTCTTCGGGTTCTGGCTGGTCACCGGCCTCGGCCTCACTGTCGGCTATCACCGCCTGTTCACCCATCGCGCCTTCGCGACCTCCACGACGATGAGTGCGATCCTGGTCATCATGGGTTCGATGGCGGGGCGCGGTCCCATGCTGTCCTGGGCCGCGATGCATCGCCGCCACCACGAATTGTCCGATCACGATGGCGATCTGCATTCGCCGCGTCTGCATGGCGACGGCCCATTCGGTCGCCTGCGCGGCTTCCTGCATGCGCATCTGACCTGGATGGTCGAGCACGATTATCCCAACGTTGCGCATTACGTGCCGGATTTGATGGCGGACCGCAGGCTGGTTGTCGTCAACAGCTACTATTACACTTGGGCCGGTCTCGGCCTGGTGTTGCCCGCCTTGATCGGCGGCCTCGCCACCATGAGCCTGTGGGGGGCGCTGAGCGGCTTGCTCTGGGGCGGCGTGGTCCGCATGTTCGTGGTCGAGCAGACCATGTCTGCGATCAACTCGATCATGCATACGTTTGGCGCGCAGCCGTTCGCCACCCGCGACGACAACAGCCGCAATCTCGGCGTGATGGCCTGGCTGGCCTGGGGCGAGGGCTGGCACAACAACCACCATGCCTTTCCGTATTCCGCCGCCTTCGGCCTGCGCTGGTTCGAATTCGATCCCGGCTTCGTCTTCATCCGGGCGCTGGAAGCGCTGGGACTGGCTTGGGACGTCAAGGTGCCGAGCGAGGAGAAGATCGCGCGGCGCATGCTGCGGCAGCCGGGCGATGCTGCGCCCGACCTCGAAACGGGCTGAGCATCATCTGCCGGCTAACGCCGGCGATGACGCGGCTTTGAACCGATGCTGTTCAACGACTACCCCTTCCTCCTGGTCTTCCTGCCGGCGGCACTGCTGATCTACCGCCTGGCCGATCCCTATCCGCGACTTCGGATCGGTGTCCAGGTCGCGCTGTCGCTCGCTTTCTATGCCTGGGGCAGCCCGTTCTTCATCCTGCTCCTGATCGCCTCGATCGCGATCAACTGGCTCGCCTCGGTCGCCTATAGCCGTATGAAATGGTCCGGGGTTCTTACGCTCGTGATCGTGCTCGATCTCGCGGTGCTGGCGCTGTTCAAATACGCCAACTTTCTGCTTGCCAATCTCGGCTTCGTGCTCGGCTCGACACTTCCGGCGCTCGACATCGGGCTGCCGCTCGGTATCTCCTTCTTCACCTTCCACCACATCATGTATCTGGTCGATCTGAAGCGGGGGAAGGCGCCGCTCTATGCGCCCGATCGCTACGCGCTCTACATCGCCTTCTTCCCGCAGGCGATCGCCGGCCCCCTGGCGCGCTGGTCGGAGGTGATGCATCAGTTCGGCAGGCAGGTCTATGTGCCGGGCTGGCAGCGCCAGTTCTGCATCGCGACCTGCTTCATCGCGATCGGCCTGTCCGAGAAAGTCGTGATCGCCGACAGCATCGCGCATCTGCTCGATCCGATCTACACGCAGGCCGCGAGCGGACCGCTTCCAAGCGGCGATGCCTGGCTCGCCTTCTGCTTCTCGTTCCAGATATTGTTCGACTTCTCCGGCTATTCCGACATCGCGATCGGACTCGGCCTGCTGTTCGGGGTGCAGCTGCCGTATAATTTCAATGCGCCGCTGCGCTCGACCAACATCCAGGACTTCTGGCAGCGCTGGCACATCACCCTGATGCTGTTCCTGCGCGACTACGTGTTCTATCCGCTGGTCAATCTGCGCCTCTTGCCGCGGCGCTGGCTCCCGGTGCAGTTCTTCGGCGCCATGCTGATCACGATGGCGCTGTGCGGCCTGTGGCACGGTGCGAGCTGGGCTTTCGTGTTGTGGGGCGTGCTGCACGGGCTCGCGCTGGTCGCCTGCACTCTGTGGCGCCGCTACGGCCCGGAGGTCCCGTCATGGCTCGGCTGGGCGCTCACCGTGCTGTTCGTGCTCGCGACCGGAGTGATCTTCCGCGCCGGATCGGTCGAGGCGGCCCGGCATGTTTTTTCCGGGCTTGTCGAGCCGCTGCCGCTGGAGCGTGGAAAGCATCTGTGGCCGCTGATCGCGGCGCCGCTGTTCGCCTTCCTGTTGCCGGCGAGCCAGGACGTCGTGGCGGTGCTCACGCGCCGCCCGAACCCGTGGCTCGCCGGTTTGCTCGGCCTCGGATTGTTCGCATTGCTGCTTCAGATGGGTGGCCGGGATCTCCATGAGTTCGTCTATTTCAAGTTCTGAAACCGATCCCGGCTGGGGCCGGAGCCTGAAGGCGTGCCTGGGCGCGCTGGTCGGCGCTGCGCTGCTGGTGCTCGCTCTGATGGTGCTGGTCGACCCCTACGACAGCGGCAAGCTAGGGCTGCTCGGCATCGACGGCGTCGACAATCGCCTCACCCAGATCACGGCCGCGAGCCGCGCCAGGAATCCGGATTTCAATGCGGCCATCCTCGGCAATTCGACGGCGCAGATGATCGAGCCGGCGGAGTTGTCGCGCGCGACGGGCCTGCACTTCGTGCAGCTCCACATGACCGGTTCAATTCCGCGTCAACAGCTTGCGGTGCTCCACTTCTTCCTGCGACATCACAAGCAGGTCGGCGCATTGGTGATCGTGGCCGATCCCGGCTGGTGCGAGCATGCGCGGCCGAAGGAGGAGGGCGGGGTCCCGTTTCCCGATTGGCTCTACGACAGAAGCGTCGTCACCTATGCGGTGCGGCTGATCTCCTGGCAGGCGATCGAGCAGGCATTTCAGCGCTTGAGCATCGGGCTTGGCCGGCGGCAGCGGATGAATCCCGACGGGTATTTCAGCTACGAGGACATCTGGCCGCCCGGCCAATTCAGGGAGATCAACTGGCCCAGGGATCCCCCGCCCGCCGCCTCGGCCGAGATACGAACGCGTTTTCCCGAGATCGATGCGCTGGCCGATATCGTCAAAGGCCTGCCGGCCGATGCGCCCGTCGTGATCGTCGTGCCGCCGACCTTCGCGGCCACCGTGCCGAAGCCCGGCACCGAGACAGCCTTGGAGCGGAGCGCCTGCGACGCCGCACTGAAGCAGGTGGTTGCGGGCCGACCCCGCAGCAATTTCATCAGCTATCGGGTCGACAACGATCTGACGCGCGATCGCGCCAATTTCGCCGACTTCATTCACTACCGCCCGAAGCTCGCGCGCAGGATCGAGCAGGGCATCGCCGCGAGCCTGCGTGACGGGGAGAGCGCGCGGATCGATTTCTGAGCAACTGGCGGCTCAAGCAAGCTGTTCGAATCCGCCCTCGAGCCAGAGCTTGCGGGCCAGCTTGCGCTGGATCTTGCCGCTCGTGGTCTTCGGCAGCGCGCCGGGCCGGATCAGCGCGATGTGCCGCGCGGAAATCTCGTGGTTGTCGGCGACGGCCTCGCGGATCCGGCCCTTGATCTCTTCGGTGTCGATCGTGTGGCGCGCGGTGCGCTCGACCTCCTGGACGATGACGAGGGTCTCTTCGCCGCTCTCGTCCGGCACCGAGAACGCCGCGCCGCAGTTTTCGCGCAGCGGGCCATCGAGGGACTGCACCGTGCGCTCGATGTCCTGCGGATAATGGTTGATGCCGCGGATGATGAGGAGGTCCTTGATCCGGCCAGTGACGAACAATTCGCCTGTCACGTCGACGAAGCCGAGGTCGCCCGTGCGCAGCCACGGCCCGCCCTCGCCGGCGATCTCCGCATTGAGCCCCGCGCGCGTCGCTTCGGCGTTGCGCCAATAGGCGCGGGCGATGTTGGCGCCATTCACCCATATCTCACCGACGCGGCCGGCGGGCAGGCGTGTGCACTTGTCCGCGTCCACGATGGCGATCCTCTCGCCGGTGAGCGCGCGCCCGCAGCCGACGGCGATTTGCGTATCCCCTGCGTCGGAAGGTTCTTCCATCGCATGTTCCTGCAGCGCCGCACGGCTGACAGGGCGCGTGACATGGCCGCCGCCGCGCCGTCCGCCGGAAATCAGCAGCGTCGCCTCCGCCATGCCGTAGGCCGGATACATCGCGCGCGGATCGAAGCCGTGCGGCGCGAATGTCGCGATGAATCGTTCGATGGTCTGCGAGCGCACCGGCTCAGCACCGTTGAGCGCAATCTTGAGCGAGGACAGGTCGACGCCCTCCATCTGGTCGGCGCGATAGCGACCGACGCAGAGGTCGAAGCCGAAATTTGGGCTGCAGGCGACTTCGGCACGATAATGCGAGATCGCGCGTAGCCAGCCGAGCGGCCGCTGCATGAACGCGTTCGGCGCCATCAGCACGCAAGTCGCCCCGACATAGAGCGCCTGCAGCGCGTTCAGGATCAGTCCCATGTCGTGATAGAGCGGCACCCAGTTGACGTAGGTCGATCGGCTGGTGTTGCCGAGCGCGAGCCGGATCATCTCGAGATTGGCGAGCAGATTGGCATGGCTCACCATCACGCCCTTCGGCTCGGAAGTGGAGCCCGAGGTGTATTGCAGCAAGGCGACGTCGTCCTGCGCCGGCTCGGGAAGTGCAACTGTCTCGGCGTCGGCCGCGCTCGGACCGACCTCGATCCAGCGAATGTTCTCATGCGCGAAGCGCGCTTGCAGATCGCGACGGAGCGCGACGGCTGACGTGGTCAGTGCTACCGCCGGCGTGCAATTGGCGAGGATCGCGGCGCTGGCGTCGCGCGCGCCGTTTCGCCGCGGCATCATCATCGGCACGGCAATGATACCCGCCATCAGGCAGCCGAAGAACGCCACCATGAACTCGATGCCGGGTGGAAACACCAGGACGGCACGCTCACCGGGCCGCGCGATCGCGATCAGGCGCGCGGCGAGCATGCATGCGGAGTGATGCAACTGGCGGAAGGTGAGGACAGCTTCCTCCGTCCCGCGATCGGAAACGAAGACGTAAGCACGGTCGTCGCCCTGCTCCTCAGCGCGCCGGGCCAGCAGTGCCACGAGCGAGCGGAAGCTTTCCATGTGGGGTGCGCGGCTTCAGCCGCCCTCAGGCGGCGGAGCGGATGGCGCGCTTGTCGGCGAGAAATCGCGACAAGGCCTCAACGGTCGGATGGTCGTAGAAGTCGTCCGTCGACAGTTCGAGGTCGAGCTTCTCCTCGAGCTCCATCATGAGGTAGACCAGCATCGCCGAATCGAGGCCGAGACGGTTGAATTTCGTGCCGGTGTCGACGCGGTCCCTCGAAATTCGCAGGATATTCGCCAGGGCGGTAACGCAGAAATCCGAAATCTGCTCGCGTGTCATGTCATGTCCCAGAAACAACGGGAACGACAATACGGGCGACCCCCTGGTTGTCAATTTGCCCGGAACGCCGCTGCGTTGAAGGTTGGGGACTGTTGCTTTCCTGCGTCGTCCGACTGCTCAATTCAGGCGCAAACAGGCGCGACGTTCCGCAGTCGCGTCCCCAAATGACGATTTGACGGGGGAGGAGCAGCCGCGCTCGCGCTGAACGAATCAGCGGTCACGGCGCTCTTGCGTGCCGAAGATCGTCGAGCCCGGCAGCGCTGCGCTCGGACAGCGTCAGTTCTGATAGTAATAGCCGCGCGGCTGATAAACCTGCCGGGGCTGTGGCTGATAATAGTAGCCCTGCTGGCCGGTGCCTTGATTGTAGTACTGCTGCGGCTGCTGCTGATAGACCTGCGCGTCATAGAGCGGGCGGCTGCCGCGCGGCGCCGGATAGCGCGCGCCGGTATCGCTGCCGTCGGCCGGGTAGATGTAGTTGTCGTCCTGCGGCATGTAGCGGCGGGCGGGCGCGGCCTGAGGCATCAGGTTCACGGGATCGCCTGACGTTGCGTACTGGTTTTCGGCCGGCTGTGGCGCACGGGCCACCGCCGTGGGGTTGCGGCCGCGCGGATTGCGGGCCAGCGCCACCTGCGCCGAGCCGGTCAACGTTACCGTCGTGTTGAGCACGCCCTGCTGCTGCACCAGCGCGTAGAGCGTCGAGGCATTCTGGCGCGACAGCCGTACGCAGCCGTGCGAGGCGGGCGAGCCGAGCCGGCCGACCGAGTCGGTGCCGTGGATGGCGTGGCCGACCTTGGTGAAGAAGATCGCGTGCGGCATCGGCGCGTCGTCGAATTCCTTGGAGTAGTGATCCTCTTCCATGCGGAAGGCGCGGAACGCGCCGCTCGGCGTCTCGCGTGAGGGGATGCCGGTCGACACCGGCCAGCGATAGCGCGCGACGCCGTCGACTGCGACGGTCATCTGCTGATTGTCCTTGTCGACGGTGATCTCGACCTTGGCCTGCGCGGCGCCTGCGCTCAAAAGCATCAGGGAGGTGAAAGCGATGAAAAATGAACGCATCTGGAAACGCATTTGAATCCTGGCCTCCGGCCTGTTCACGCCAGGCGCTGCGGCTCTCCGTCCCCCGGCCTGCAATATGCCTGCAATCCGGCTTTCGTTCCAGCGGCCTGGGCACCCATCGTTAACGTGGCGCCGGGCGTAAGCAAGGCCGCTTGTGCCGTGCCGCGTGCGGCAGCGGTGACATTTTCGCGAGCGCGGCTGTTCATGATGGCGCCAATTTGTCACGAAGGCGCAACCAATTGGCCGCATCGGCGTTGACACTGAGCCCACCTTTGCCAGCGGCTTCCGTCGCGGGCTTACCCATTAGGAAACGTGATGAACAAAGCTCGTGTCACCGCCGCTTCGTTGCCGGCGGGTTTACCAGACCGCCTGCTCCTTGCAGGCGCCGCTATCGTTCTGACCCTGACGTGCCTGCCGTATCCCGGCCACGCTCAAGGCATCGTGCGCGGCGCCCAGGAAGGTTCGTATGAAGGCAACCGCATTGCCGGACCGGTGGGCGGCGCGGTCGGGGGTGTCGTCGGGGCCGGCGTTGGCGGCGCCGTAGGTGCCGTGGATGGTATCCTGGGCATTCCCTATCACGGCCATCGCCGCTGCCGCGGCTATTACGACGGCCACAACCGCTTCCACTGCTACCGGTAATCCGCAGCAGTCATCCGGGGCTCGCGCTTGTCGCGCCCCGGAATGACGGTCAGTTCTTCAGCCGATACCCTGTCCGGAAGATCCACCAGATCACGACCAGGCAGATCACGAGGAACGCGGTCGTCATGCCGATGCTGACGGCGACGCTGACGTCGGCGATCTCGTAGAAGCTCCAGCGGAAGCCGGAGATCAAATAGACGACCGGGTTGAGCAGCGCCACCGTGCGCCAGGCGGGCGGCAGCATGTCGATGGAATAGAAGCTGCCACCGAGGAAGGTCAGCGGCGTCACCACCAGCATCGGGATCATCTGCAGCTTCTCGAAGCCGTCGGCCCAGATGCCGATGATGAAGCCGAACAGACTGAACGTCACCGCCGTCAGCACCAGGAAGGCGAGCATCCAGACCGGATGATGGATGTGCAGCGGGACGAACAGGCCGGCTGTCGCCAGGATGATGAGGCCCAAAATGATCGACTTGGTCGCGGCCGCGCCGACATAGCCGAGCACGATTTCGTAATAGGAGATCGGCGCCGACAGGATCTCGTAGATCGTTCCGGTGAATTTCGGAAAGTAGATGCCGAACGAGGCGTTCGCGATGCTCTGGGTCAGCACCGAGAGCATGATCAGGCCGGGCACGATGAAGGTGCCATAGCTCACGCCCTCGACCTGGCTGATGCGCGAGCCGATCGCGGCGCCGAACACCACGAAATACAGCGAGGTCGAGACGACCGGCGAGACGATGCTCTGCAGCAACGTACGCCAGGTGCGCGCCATTTCGAACAGATAGATGGCGCGGATGGCGCGGTGATTCATGACGTCCTCACGAGATCGACGAAGATATCCTCGAGCGACGATTGGGTCGTGTCGAGATCGTTGAAGCGGATGCCGGCGGTGCGGAGGTCGCCGAGCAGGCTGGTGATGCCGGTGCGCTCGCCCTTGGTGTCGTAATCGTAGATCAGCGTCGCGCCGCCGTCGCAGAGGTCGAGCTCGTAATGCCTGAGGCTCTCCGGCAGCGCATCGAGCTTGCCCTGCAGGTGCAGCGTCAGCCGCTTCTTGCCGAGCTTCTGCATCAAGGTGGCCTTGTCCTCGACCAGCACGATCTCGCCCTTGTTGATGACGCCGATGCGGTCCGCCATCTCCTCGGCTTCCTCGATGTAGTGCGTGGTCAGGATGATGGTGACGCCGGATTGCTGGAGGGTCCGTACCACCTCCCACATGCCCTTGCGCAGCTCGACATCGACGCCGGCGGTCGGCTCGTCCAGGAACAGGATCTGCGGCTCGTGCGACAGCGCCTTGGCGATCATCACGCGGCGCTTCATGCCGCCGGAGAGCGTGATGATCTTGTTGTCCTTCTTGTCCCACAGCGAGAGGTCCTTCAGCACCTTCTCGATATGCGCAGGATTCTTCGGTTTGCCGAACAGGCCGCGGGAGAAGCTCACGGTCGCCCACACGCTCTCGAAGGCGTCGGTGTGCAATTCCTGGGGCACCAGGCCGATCAGCGAGCGTGCCTTGCGATAGGAGGTCTGGATGTTCTCGCCGCCGACCAAAACCTTGCCTTCGCTCGGATTGGCGATGCCGCAAATGATGGAGATCAGCGTGGTCTTGCCGGCGCCGTTGGGGCCGAGCAGCGCAAATATCTCGCCGCGCTGGATATCGAGATTGACGTTCTTGAGCGCCTTGAAGCCGGACCCATAGGTCTTCGACAAATTGGCGACGGAAATGATGGAAGACATGATGGCCGCAAGCCTGAGGGGCAAATGGTGGGGGAGGGAGGCTGGAACCTGCCGGTAACGGGGGGCCAGCGGAGCCCTGAGATAGGAATGCCCTTACCGGGCCGCAATCGGCTGGAGAAAAATGGTCTCAAAACAGGCCCTTACGTGGCAGGTTTCGGGCAAGTGTTGCGCGATGGTCACTGCTTGCTGCTAAGATTGCTGCTCACGCGGCTCTTTGTTGCGTCTGCGAGCAGGCCATGGCTACGATTCCGGCCAATCGCAAAGCGCATCGTCCCCAGGGAAAACATCGATGAGACCGAACGGCCGTCACACCGCGGGCGCCAGCCAGCTGTCCGCCCTCCGTGCGTGGGCGATGGGCCTGCTCCTGCTGTCAGCTGTTGCCATCAGCCCGACCACCGCCAAGGCGGCGCCGAGCCAGGCGGCCGCGACGACGCACGTCTATCTGCTCCGCGGCGTGCTCAACATCTTCTCGCTCGGGCTCGACACCATCGGCGCCCGGCTCCAGGCGCAGGGCATTCCGGTGACGGTCGCGAATTTCGTGTCCTGGTCCTCGCTCGCGGATGAAGCCGCGACCGCCTACAAGGCCGGCCGGCTCAAGACCATCGTCCTGGTCGGGCATTCCTCGGGTGCGACCGCGCTGCCGGACATGATTGCCAAGCTCAACCAGCTCGGCGTGCCCGTGAAGCTCGCGATCGGCCTCGATTCCGTGTTCAAGACCAAGCTCTCGACCGGCGCCGAGCGCTACATCAACATCTATATCGGCGACGGCCCCGGCGAGCCGGTGCGGGCCGCGGCGGGCCTGCGCGGCAAGCTCGACAATGTCGACGTCCGCGGCTCCGGCGTCGGTCACATCTCGATCGACAAGAACGAGGCGATCCAGCGCCGCGTCATCGCCGAGATCGACGCCGCCATCATGCGCTCGCGCGCGCCGGCTGCTCACGTCGCCGAACCCGGCGCCCCCGCCGCGCCGCGGCAGGCGCGCTCGGCGGCGGCAACGGCGCCGCGGAACTGATCGTTAGCCAGGAATAGCCACTCATCACGCCGCCGTCGACTTCGTTGTCGGCGTCGTCGTCGTTTTGTCTTTCGCGAATGTGCCATCGCCAAAGAAGAGAAAGGCCCGCCGCGGTAGCGGCGAGCCCTTTCGAAGCGTCGAGCCCAGCTGCGGTTACTTCTTCTCGGGCACCCAGGTCGTGCTGGCCTTGTCGTACTTGAAGCCCGGGGCCTCCTTGAGGCTGTCCTTGGACTCGTCGAGCGTCAGCCACCATTTGTCGTTCTTCTTGGTGGTCTTGACCGCGCTGAAGGGAATGATGACGTCCTTCTCGCCGGCGCCCAGGAAGCCTCCGACGCCAAGGACAAGCCCAGTGATCTTGCCGGACTTGTCGACGAGCACGTCATCGATGTCGCCGATCTTGCTTTCCTTGGGATCGTAGACGGCCTGCTTGTAGTAGTTGGTCACCGTCCAGCTTTCCGACGGCGCCGATTTCACGGTGGTCGTTGCTGCATGGGCGGCAGTCGCGGCGGCAGCAGCGAGAGCACATGCCAAAGCCAGCTTTTTCATTTCGGTCTCCTCAGCTTGATCGATCGCGGTGGCAACATGCGGTTCAAGCGAAGGTTCCTGTCCGTCGAATTCAAGGAACTCGGCCCACAATCTGGTGTTGTTACACCATGGCAAAGAGACGAGACGTTGGCCCAATGACGGTTCAGCCCGAGCGAAACTGGGCCGCTCGGCCGGTCGCCGAAAATGCGCCTGAGAAAAAGCCGCGGCCACGATCGGACCGGTTGAGCGCGACGCGGGCCACCTCGTTAAGGCAGCATGCGCTCCGAACGCAGCGCGCGTTGCTCGCCGGCAAGAGCGACGGTCGCAGGAGCACCTCGAAATGATAAGCCGGTCTTTCGGCGTGCCGGCTGTTTGGGGTCAGAACACGTGAAGATATTTCAGTGCCCGTCATGTCGCCAACCTGTTTCGTTCGAGCACGTCGCGTGCGCGAATTGCAGCACCGAGCTGGTGTTCGATTCCGCGCGCATCGACATGACGAAACTTGCATCCAATCAGTCTTGCCGTAACCGCGAGATCATCGGCTGCAACTGGTGTGTCGAGGGTGCGGACTGGTATTGCGGCTCATGCCGCCTGACGCGCACCACACCAGACCTCGGCAGCACCAGAAACATCATGCTCTGGCGGCGCATGGAGGAAGCCAAGCGCCGTCTCCTCTACGACCTCGCTCGCCTGGGGCTTCCGCTTGCATCCCGCAGTGGCGCGCAATTGGCGTTCGACATACTCTCGGACGAAGCCAATCCGATTTTGACGGGGCATCTCTCGGGCCTGATCACGCTCAATCTCGCGGAGGCCGACGACGTCGAGCGCGAAGCGCGCCGCGTGGCGTTCCGGGAGCCGTACCGCACCCTGCTCGGACATTTCCGGCACGAGATCGGTCACTTCTATTGGGACCTCCTCGTCGACGGCACCACATTCCAGGCGCCGTTCAAGCTGATTTTCGGTGACGAGACCCAGGACTATCAGGCCGCGATCACCGGCTATTACGGCCGCACCGATCGTTCATACGACCGGCGCGGCTTCATCAGCGAATACGCCACCTCCCATCCCTGGGAGGATTGGGCGGAAACGTTCGCGCATTTCCTGCATATCGTGTCGACGCTCGACTCGCTGGCAGGTCTGCCGTTGTCCCTTGACGAGCGCGCCCGCCAGACCCTGACGGATCCCTATCTGGAGAGCGATTTCGAAGCGCTCCTGGCATTGTGGACGCCGCTCTCCCGCGGCATCAACGCGCTCAATCGCTCGCTCGGAATGAGCGACGCCTATCCGTTCGACATATCGCCGGCGGTGAAGGGCAAGCTGCATCTCGCGCACATGGCGATCAGCGCATTTCGTGATCAGCAGAGATTGGCGGCATAGCGCCGCGGAGAATGGCCCCGGTCATCTCAAGAACGCGCGAATGCTCTCCGCGATCTCCCGTGCATGCGTTTCCAGCGCGAAATGACCGGTGTCGAAGAACTGCACCACAGCGTTGGGATTGTCGCGCTTGAACGCCTCGGCGCCGGGCGGAATGAAGAACGGATCGTTCTTGCCCCAGACCGCGAGGAACGGCGGTTTGTGCGTGCGGAAATACTCCTGGAATGACGGATAGAGCGCGACGTTACTTTTGTAGTCGCCGAACAGATCGAGCTGTACGTCGTCCGAGCCCGGACGCGCCAGGTAGAAATTGTCGAGGTTCTGGCCGTCCGGCGACACCAGGGTCGCATCGGGAACGCCATGAGTGTACTGCCAGCGGGTCGCCTCCGGCGCGAGGAAGCCGCGCAGCGCCTCGCGATTGGCCGGCGACGGATCCTGCCAATAGGCCTTGATCGGCGTCCAGCCATCGCTGAGGCCGTCCTCATAGGCGTTGCCGTTCTGCGAGATGATCGCCGTGATCCGCTCGGGGTGGCGCAGCGCGAGCCGGAAGCCGGTCGGAGCGCCGTAATCAAACACGTAGACAGCGAAGCGATCGAAGCCGATCACCTCGGTGAAGCGCTCGATGACGTTCGCGATCTTGTCGAAGCTGTAGCGGAAGGTTTCGCGCGGGGGCATGTCGGACTGGCCGAAGCCGGGCAGGTCGGGCGCAACGATATGAAATTTGTCGGCGAGCAGCGGGATCAGGTCGCGGAACATGTGGCCGGCGCTCGGGAAGCCGTGCAGCAGTAGAAGCTTTGGCGCGCCCGAAGGCCCGGCTTCGCGATAGAACACCTTGAAGCCATCGACGTCTGCGGTGCGGTAGGTGGTCTGGGTCATGGCCGTCTCCGTTGCTCGAAGTAACCTGTTAAATGCCTAAAAATAGGTTATTAGTCCATATCGTAACTTGTCAATAGTCATTTTACAGGTTACTTGGTCGAGCCATCCTTCGAACCGGCCAGGGACCGCTCATGGACAGACCGCCTGCCATGTTCATCGCCGACTCGCTCGGCCTCGATTTCCTCAACTCGGTGGCGACACCGGTCGAAACGCCCGTCGATTGGATCGACGATGGTGACGGCCTGATCGACTGGCTCGCCCAATCGAAGCTGGTGCCGGTCGATGAGCTCGACGCGTTGCAGGCGCGCGCGGTGCCGGGAGAGCTGGACAAGGTCGCAAGCGAGGCGCGCGCCTTGCGCGAATGGTTCAGGGGCTTCGTGCGCAAGCATGCGGGCAGGCCGCTCACGGCGGCGGCTCTCAAAGAACTCGGTCCGTTGAACAGCTTGTTGGAGCGCGACGAGACCTTCAGCCGGATCGAATCCGGACACGGCGATGGCGGCGCTCTTTCGCTGCATAGGAAGCGGCGATGGCGATCGCCCGAAGCGTTGCTGCTGCCGGTTGGCGAGGCGATGGCGAAGTTCGTCTGCGAGGAGAATTTTGCCGACGTGAAGGCGTGCGAAGGCCATCACTGCACGATGTTGTTCGCCGACCACACCCGCAGGCGCGCACGGCGGTGGTGCATCATGGCGGTCTGCGGCAACCGCGCCAAGCAGGCCGCGCATCGCAACCGGCTCAAGAGCAGGCAGTAATCGACGACGTCCCGGCGCCTCTGTAGCGGCCGACCTATCGCTTCCTGACCAGCTTGAGAGGACGAGCGGTTCTCTGGGTGCGGGGCTTGATCGCTTCAATTTGCGCATCGGGTGGGCCCAGGAAGCGGACGAGCATCGTCTTCAGGTGCGCCGCGCTCTGCTTGATATCCAGCGTCGGGTTGCGGATCGGCATCGCGCGGGATCCGTCGATGAGGGCGATCAGGACGTCCGCCGTCGCATCCGGATTCAGTCCCGGATCGACCCGTCCCTGGCTTTGTGCCTGCCGCAGGAAATCGCTCCACATGCGGCGCACCGTCTCGGTGTGGCGTTCGATGAGCTTGGCGAATTCCGGATTGCGGGCGGCCTCCGCGAGACCGTCCAGGTTGAGGATCTGCGCAGGGCGAAACCGCAGGCTGGTTTCCTCGATGTCGGTCAGCAGCGCCTCGATCACGTCGGGGGCGGCGAGAATTTTTTCGAAGCGCTCCGCCGCATGCGCGAGGCCCAGGTCGATCATCGCCTCGATGATCGCCTCCTTGCTCGGAAAGTAGTGATAGAGGTGGCCGGGACTGATGCCGGCCGCGGTGCAGATGTCTGTCGTGCTGGCGCCGCGGAATCCGTCTCTGATGAAGCAGCGGATCGCCGCGCCGAGGATCTCGCCGCGCTTCTGCTCATGCTTGACGGGGTCGACTTTCCTCAAACCGGACATCTCCATTCACACTCGCCCCGTTTAGCACGACGATTCGCCACGAGAAAATCAAAATTAGAGAGTTCCATCTATTTATGTTGACGGATGTTGCTGAACATGGGAGTGATTATTAGAGTGATCTATCTAATAATCTGTCGTTGCGGGAATGGGACCATGCGCTTTCCTCGGACGGTCCTGATGAGTGTCGCGCTGGCTCTCGGCGGGTGCGCGACCGCGCCGCTCGAGCGGGCCGGCTCGCTCAGGAGCTACGACCGGATGTCGGACGCGAACGGGCTGGTGACGCGATCGCAAATCCGCGTCAACAAGAAGGACGTGCTGGCGGCGAAAACGATCCGGATCGCGTCCACCGTCTTTCCCGCGCGCAACGATGTTGCGTTGAACCAAAAGGAGCGTCGCCTGGTTGCGAACGCCATCAGCCGCGAGCTGTGTCTGCGCTTGAGCGAACGCTTCCGCATCGTCTCTGCCGACGACGACGCCGACCTCACGGTGCAGGCGACGGTGACGCATGCCACGCCGACCAGCCCGACCGCTTCCGGCGCATCGAAGGCACTGTCGATTGCCAAGACGGTTGCACTTCCCGCCGTGCCTGTGCCGGTGCCGAGGCTTCCGGTCGGGCTCGGCAGCCTGTCGGTCGAGGCGGAGGCGCGCGACTTCGCCGGATTTCAGAAGGCGGCGATGGTCTGGGCGCGCAGCGCCAACTCCATCTCGAACTCGCCGCGGGTTGCCAACGAGGGCGATGCCTACGACCTTGCCGCCGATTTCGGCGCGGACTTCGCCAAGCTGGTCACATCGGGAGAATCGCCGTTCGGTGGAATCCCTGCGCTGCCTCCGATGGACAGCATTCCCGTCCGGCTCGGTGGTGCGCCCAAATATGTCGCGTGCGAAGCGTTCGGCCGATTTCCGGGCCTCACCGGTTTCGCAGGCCAGGGACTCGGCTTGCCGCCAGCCTGGACGGATTCCGGTGCCAAGGACAATTCACCTCCGGCACCAGCGCACGAGGTGAATTCAGGGCAGCCGCTCACGCAATGACCTCGACGCATTCTCTGCCGCGTTCGCCGCGGCGTCCGCCCGAGCGCTCGCCCTTGGCCGCCAATCCGTGCATGCCCTGGCCGCCATTGTCGTAATTGGACGACCCCGGTCGCGGTCGTCCAAGCGGTCTATCGGCAGGCGGGCTAGAGTGCCGCGAAGATTGTTTCGCCGACTTTGGAATGTCGCGTCCGATCAGGTCTTCGGATGTGACGGCTGGGGATCAACATGAAGAATTTTGCTATGGCTGCCCTGTTCCTTGCCTTCGGAACGGTGGCGGTCCTGGCCGCCGACCTCCCCGTCAAGGCGCGACCTGTGGTCATCGATCCCGGCTACAATTGGAGCGGCTTCTACGTCGGCGTGAACGGCGGCTCTGCCTGGAATAACGCCAACGACGTCGTCGTTTCCGGCACCCCTGTGATCACGGTCTCGCAGCCCGGCGCGGTCCCCTTCGCCGTCGGCGGACTGCGGCCGGAGGGCTATCTCGTCGGCGGACAGGTCGGCTGGAATTACCAGTTCGGCGCCGGATTGGTCGGCATCGAGGGGGATTTCAATTTCGCCGACATCAAAGACTCCCGCAATGTCGATTTACCAGTGCTCGGACCGGCTGCCAGGACCAGCGCGAGCGAGAAGATCGACTTCTTCGGCACGGTGCGCGGCCGTCTCGGCGGAATCGTGTCGCAGCGGCTGCTGCTGTTCGCGACGGGCGGTCTCGCCTACGCCAACGTCAAGGACAGCGCCAACATCAACGAGTTCTTCAATGCGCCGGTGATTGGACGGCAGTTCATCGCGAACGCCTCCGACCTGCGGTTCGGATGGACGGTCGGCGCCGGCGCAGAATGGGCCTTTGCCAGCAACTGGAGCGTCAAGGGCGAGTACCTCTATTACGATCTCGGCAGCCGCACGATCACGGGCTCCCAGACCAATCCGGTCGATACAGAGTTCGCGACCTACAGCTTCTCGACTCGCGGAAACATCGTGAAGGCGGGCTTGAACTACAGGTTCGACGGAGGCGGCCCCATTGTTGCAAGATACTGATCTCGGCTAAGACACCGATTGACCGCCGCCCGGGCGTTGCCTTGGCGCCCATTCTTGCCCCAAAAACCACCAAATCGACGGTCACTAAGCCGGGCAACGGGGGCTTCTGCTGCCCGGTGGTGGGACTGCGGACTAAATGATTGATCCAAGGCGACTTGTGGTGCTGTCAGCGGTTGCGCTGCTCGCCTTGAATCCCGGCCTGGCCGCAGGCTCGCCCGCCAAGTCGAAGCGGGCGGCAGTGGCGACCGTCGCGCCGCCTCCACCCCCGCCGGCCGAGCCGCTGCCGCCGCCGAAGATCTACCTGTTTCGCGGCGCCATGGGCCCGATCTTCTCGACCGGCATGGACCGGCTCGGCGAAAAGCTGACGAAGGCCGGCTTCTCGGCGGATGTCTACGAATTCACCATCTGCCGATGGATCGGCGATCGGGCCATCTCCAGCTACAAGGAGACGCCGGCGCCGATCGTGCTGATCGGCCACTCCATGGGCGGGCTGTGCTCGATCGTCATCTCCGAGATGGCGGCCAAGGAGAACATCCCGATCAGCCTCGTCATCACCATCGATCCCGCGCATGCGACCGGCGACGTGCCGCTCAATGTCGAGCGCTTCATCAATATCTTCCTGTCCGACAGCGTGCTCGGCGGCGGCGATGTCGTGGCCGTGCCCGGCTATCGCGGTCACTACGCAAGCTACGACCTCAAGGAGAACAGCCGCGTCTCGCACATCAATATCGAGAAGTCGGACGACATCCACCGCCAGATCGTCGAGATGGTGACGCAACTGCCGCGCATCCCGCCCCAGACCCAGGTCGATGCCGTGCCGCTGCGCTATCTCGTGCCGGCGGATACGCTGGTGGAGTTGTGGGATTCCGGCGTGCGGGTGCCTGTGCGCGCCGGCGACACCATGGGGAGCATCGCAGCCGCCCACCGCGTGCCGCTGTGGTCGATCGCGCAGAGCAACTCGCTGGCGGAGAACGCGCCGCTTATGCCCGGCCAGTCCATCATCGTCCCGCGTCATCTGACGCCGCTTGAGCCGATCGCCGCGATGGCGACGCCGCCGCCCGCGCCCGCTGGGCGGAAGTAGGAGAAGATCGGGCTGTCGCAGGCCAAGAAGTTGGATTCCCCTCCCACGCGCAGGGAAGCGCCACGCAGACATTCCGCGATACATGCTCGGCATGCGCATTTTCAGCAGATCGAGGTCACACGAGGAGATCGTGCGGCACATGAGACCCGGCTAAGCCGCCCACGACGTGAGTGCTATCGTCCAGATGCGGAACCTCGCCCGCTGTCGCGGCGCTACCATGTCCGCCGGCATGTGCCGCGCCTTCATGATGATCGAGCGGCGCTGGGAGATCGTCCACAAATGCGATGCTCGACCTCTCGATCGCCGGATTCAGGAAGTTGAAGGAATCGCCCAGTCCCGACGGATGTGCCTGCGCGTTTCCGTGTGGGCCGCCTGTGCCGCCTGCCGCGGAATGAAGTTGGTCATTGGGCCTGTCGGGCGCCGCCATCGAAGCATGACTGTGTTCGCTTGCCTGCGATGGAATCGAATGAGCGGTGCCGCCGTTCACGAGGCCTTTCTGGGAGGCGACATCAGGCGTATTGCCGGCGTCGGCAAGGTTCGCTCTGCTATGAGCCTCCGCAGCCTTGCCGTCACCGGGATGCTGGTCGATGGCAGGGAGCGCATCCAGCGCACTGAAAGCGACGGCATGATTTTGCTCCAGCATGCCGGTTGCGCTAATTCCCTTCGGATGGATGCTGTCGTCGGTCCAGGATGGTTCGAAGACAAATTTGAAGTGGTCCATCGATAGCGAATGGATTGCCGGCTCCGAGGTGCCGGGTTGTGTCGGAACCTCGTCCGGGGCGGAAGAGGTGATCTCCTTGCTCCCCCCGCTTTGATCCCGGTCAAAATCGAAGAGAAAGCTCACATCGATTGCGGTCGAGCTTCCGTCCAACGATACAGAGCCGCTACTGCTCTTCGCTTCGGTCGAGGCGTCGGAGGTGCTGAATGTCATGACCGCCGCGTCGCCTTGCGCGGCGGCGGCCGGATCGAGGGTGTCGTTCACCGCCAAGGCCGGTGCCGCGGTTTGATCCACGATGAAGTCCGCCGAATCGATGGTCGCGACGCCCTGGAGATGAACTTCCAGCAGGCTGGAATCGCCGATCTGGAGGGTTTGATCCGTCGGATTGACGTACACGATGGTTTCATTGGCTGAGCTGTCGTAAATCCAGGCGATGGTGTGCGGCGGCACGGACGTACTCGTCGAGCTCAATGCCAGGATCACGAATCCGAGCGCGCCGATCGCCGTCAAATCGATCTTGTCGGTTCCCGATATGAAATCGGTAATCGTATCGAAACGGCCGGCTCTTGAATCCGCCACCGACAGATAAGCGAAGACATCATCGCCGTTGCTGCCCGTGAGCTGGTCCGCGCCGAGCCCGCCGATGATGGTGTCGTTCCCGTTGCTGCCGTCTATATCGTCGTGTCCGGAGCCACCGTAGAGGACGTCATCGCCGTTATTGCCCTTGATCGTATCGTCGCCCGATCCGCCAAAGATGGTATCGTTCACGCCGGTGCCATTGAGAGTGTCGTCGCCGGCGCCTCCATAGACGATCTGGGAAATGCTGCCGCCACCGGCGATGGTCTCGCCCGCGGGGGTGCCGTAGACGAACGGGGGATCGGATACGACGGTGGCTCCCGTTGCCAGATTGTCGAAGTCATTGGGATCGGCGTCGCTGGCGCCGTGGATGGCGATCGTGATCTCTTGCGTGGTGCCGTCGATGCTCGTCACCGTGAAATGATCGGTGAGCGTATCGCCGACGTCGAGCGCGTCCACCACGCTGTTGTTGTTGTCCAGCGTATAAGTCCACAGCCCGGACGCGGTCATTGTAAAAGTGCCGTAGCCGCCGTCGCTTGCAGTAGGCGAGGTCACGGCCGTGAAAGTGTTGGCGGAGTTGTCGACGTCGGTATCGGTGAGCGTGCCGGTCGTGACAGGTGTGCCGGGAGTGACGCCGCCTGCTTCGAGCACCGAGCCCGTCGTCATCCCGGAAATGATGGCGGCGTCGTTGGCGCCGTTGATCGTAATCGTCACCACTTGCGGCGTGCCGTCGACGGTCGTCACGGTGAATTGGTCGATCAGGGTATCGCCGGCATTGAGCGCCTGCACCGTGGCGTTGCTGTTGTCGAGCGTGTAGACCCACGTGCCCAGCGCCGTCATCGTGAAGGTGCCGAAGCCGCCCGCGCTCGGCTTGGGCGTGCTTACCGCGGTGAAGCTGTTGGAGGTGTTGTCGGGATCGGCGTCGCTCAACGTGCCGGTCGCAGTCTGCGTACCAGGCGTACCATTGGCGAAAACTCCGGCCTCGATCACAGAGCCGGTCGCCGTTCCGGAAATCACCGCAGCATCATTGCTGCCGTTGACGGTGATCGTCACCGTCTGCGCCGTGCCGTCGGCCGTGGTTACGGTGAAACTGTCTGTCAGCGTGTCGCCGTTGTTGAGCGCCTGCACCGCGACGTTGGTATTGTCGAGCGTGTAGCTCCACACGCCGGCCGTGGTGATGGTGAAGCTGCCATAGCTTTGTGCGCTTGCAGTCGGCGCGTTGACCGCCACGAACGCGTTGGCCGGGCTGTCGACATCCGCGGCGGCGAGCGTGCCCGTCGCGATCGGCGTGCCGGGCGAAGTGCCGCTCGCCTCGACGACTGAACCGGTCGCGGCCCCGGAGACGACGGCGGCGTCGTTGCTGCCCTGAATGGTGATCGTGACGATCTGGGGTGTTCCGTCGATGCTGGTCACGGTCAGGGTGTCGGTCAGGGTGTCGCCGACATTCAGGGCCTGTACCGTGCTGTTGCCATCGTCGAGCGTGTAGGTCCACACGCCGCCGGCTGTCATCGTGAAAGTGCCGTA
This sequence comes from Bradyrhizobium sp. Bra78, assembly GCF_024519855.1. NCBI lineage: Bacteria > Pseudomonadati > Pseudomonadota > Alphaproteobacteria > Hyphomicrobiales > Nitrobacteraceae > Bradyrhizobium > Bradyrhizobium sp. Bra78. The sequence continues at coordinate 535,346 of NZ_JALJRE010000001.1, forward strand.
GCCACCCGCGCTCCTGGTCGGCGAACTGACCGCCGTGAAGGTGTTGGGCGGATTGTCGACATCCGTGTCAGTAAGCGTGCCGGTTGCTGTCGGCATGCCCGGCACCGCGTTGGCGACGCCGCCCGCCTCTACCACCGTGCCGCCGGCGTTGCCCGAGATAATGGCCGTGTCGTTGACGCCTTTGATGGTGACTATGAAGGTTTGGCTCGTCGAGAGCCCGCCGTCCGATACGGTGACGACGAAGCTCGTGGTCGTCGGCGACGACAGGGCATTGATTGCATCGCTGTTCGGAACAAACGTGTAGGCGCCGGATGTGCTATTGAGATAGAGCGTGCCATACGGACCGGTCTGCGAAAGATCGAATGTGGCTCCATCCAGCACCGTGGTGCCGCCCGTCCCGCCGGCGAGACCGTAGGTCAACACGGCATTGAACAGGCTACTAGCGGTGAAGATCCCGCTTGTCGCGGTGAATTGGTCGTCGAATTTGAACGTATCGATTTCGGTTGGGCCGGCCGGCACGTTCAGTGTCGGCAGCGGGCGCTCGATCAAGGGGATGTTGAACGGCGCCACCATCGGAAGCAGGTTTGGCGGCGCAGTCGTGTTTTCCGACGTGAAATTGATGTGCTGCGGCGAAAGCGAGCCGGCGAAGGGTGGCGTGCTCGATCCTGTCGGACCTCGCGTGAGATTGGCGAGCACGTCCTGCTGAGCCGCCTGCAATTCCTCCATGCGAGCGGCACTGTTGGCGACCTGGTTTACGCTGACCGAGGAGCCGGTCTTGTGCAGGACGAAAGTCTCGCCCGGATCGTCGACGATGATATGTCGCGGCACCGGCTCCTTGGTGATGAGTTCGAATGTGCCGTGCTGAAGGTCTTTGTAGGTGATCGTGTCATCGTCCAGAAACGTGGCGTCCGGGTCTGCGGCCTGTGCGTCCTCCATCATGGAGAATGTCAACGCCGCAAGCGTCAGGATGCCGAAGCCCGTCGCATATGACCGGCCACGAACGCTCCCGACCGGCGTGTCGACTGTCAGAGTACCGCTGTTTGCCAGTCGGCCGGCGGCAAAAGCAAAGCTCCCGCTGCTGACCGCAACGACGGTCGAACCCGAAGTGACGTCGGAAGCGGAGGCGAATTCGCGCAACTCCATGCGAGCTTGGCCGGAGATGTCGAAGACCGTGTCGTCGAGAAGCCGAATTCCGATCTGTGCATCCGCAGCAGTTTCGATTATGTCACCGCGGCAGACAAGGTCGCCAATGCTGACCTGAATCGTCGCGCCGCCGTGGCGTATGAGGGTGACGCAACCGAATGCCCTTTGGACGATGCCGACGATCTGGAGAGGCAAAGCCGCAACGACCCCATTCTGGGGTCCAACGCCAAAAGCAACTGACATGGTCGTGGCCTCGCGTGCCGAATAACTCGGGCTCGGCGCGGTGCCGCGGTCTTCTTGTCGGTTTTGCTACGCCAAAGGCGAAATGCGCAATTTTTGGCGTTAGCAACCCCAGGCCTGCACGCCGAAGACGTTTGTTAAAAAACTGAACTCTATAGGTCTAGCCAGACTCTATAGGTCTGGCCAGGATGATAGCAGGTTCAGCGGAGATGCCTCTCCGCGACAGCAATTTGCGCTCTCAAGAAGTTGACGGTCGAGAGGCGCGAAATCTAGCTCTCTTTCGCTGGTCACGCAAACGGCTTGGGCCTAAGATCGACTAACGAAGAGATACGAAGAGATGCTTTGTCTGGAAGTCAGGTCCGTAAGGACCGATCCAGGTTGCAGATATTGACGATGCACGAATTGCGAGCTTGGCCGGGGGCTCATACAGCTCCCCTCAGGCGGCACGCAAACAAGATCTTCTCGGAAAGGGCGGGTCATGTGCAGACATACGATTGCAGTATTCGTGACTGGCCTCATTTGGGCATCCGCAAGTGTTCTTGCGGTGCAAGCGCAGGCTCAAGTCAATCCCGTGACACGCGGCCTTGAGGACGTCGTGCCAAGACCCATCGGCAAGGTCGTAGCCGTTACAGGTTCGGTTTCGATCGAGCACGCAGGTGCGGTCTTGGTCCAGGCGAAGCTTGGCGATCCGGCTGCTGAAACGAGGGCTGGCGATGTCGTGTATCTTCGCGACGTGGTGCGAACCGGAGCGGACAGCCGGGTCAGCATCAATTTCAGCGATGGCTCGTCGTTCAATCTGTCGAGCAACGCGCGTATGACCTTGGATGAATACGTGTATGAGCCGGACGGCAAGTCCAACGCAACGTTTTTCAATCTGGCCAGAGGAACGGCGACATTTGTCGCCGGCCAGGTCGCGAAGACCGGCGATATGAAGGTCGATACGCCCGTCGCAACGATGGGAATCCGAGGCACCACCCCGCGCATCGAAGTTTCGGACGACGGCGCGGTCAGGTTTTCGACTCTCATCGAAGAGGGCAAGAGCAAGTTGATGAAGAAGCGCGTCACTGCTGCAATGCCCGACCGGGGGAGCGGTCCAAGGCTGAACATTTGCAGGGGATGCTGAAGCGACACGGAAATGACTATCAGGGCCGCCATCATCGACCGCGTCGCGCCTATTCTCGTGATGCTGTCGCTCGGTTTGCCGGCGGCCGCGCAGCAGCCGCAGAAAAATAGTAACCTCAAGAGCATTGAGCAGTGCAACGGTACAGACCGTATTCCGGCCCAAGCCCGGATCGCCGGCTGTACGGCGCTCATCAATTCGGCTGATGCCAAGCCGGAGGCGCTGGCTGTGGCTTACAACAATCGTGGCAACGCCCATGCCGCAGCGGCGGAGTACGACCGTGCGATCAGCGATTTCGATCGAGCGATCGAGCTCGCCTCAGGCTATGTCAAGCCGGTGAATAATCGCGGCGTCGCCTATTTGAGGAAGGGAGCATATGAGGACGCGGTCAAGTCCTTCGACGAGGCAATCAGGCTCAACCCGGCTTATGGCAGCGCCTTCGCCAATCGCGCGGAAGCCCACTTGAAGCTGAACCGGTATGATCGGGCCGCGCTGGATTTCGACGAGGCCATCCGGCTCGATCCGAATTTGGCGTGGGCAAGAAGCGGACGCTGCTGGACCCGAGCGGTCATTGGCGATCTGCAGGCCGGGCTCGACGATTGCGACAGAGCGATCCAGTCGGGGTCGAACGATGCTGCGACATACGATTCACGCGCGCTGATCCATCTGAAGATGGGCCAGCTCGCCGCGGCGATCGACGACTACAGTTTTGCGTTGCGCCTGGCACCAAACCTGGCAAGCGCGCTCTATGGACGAGGACTTGCCAGGCTCAGGCAGGGCGACAATGCCGGCGGCGATCGCGACGTCTCGGCAGCAAAGCTCATCGACGTCAAAGTCGCCGACGAGTTCGCCCGCTACGGCGTGCAGTGACGTCAGGATTGGCCCACCGAAATTGGCGCTGGCCTGCTAGACGTTCGACCCGTGGATCGCGTCGATCACGGCGTCCGTCACTTCCTTCGTCGTCGCCTTGCCGCCGACATCGGGCGTCAGCACGCCCGCCGCGCAGACCCGCTCGACTGCGGCCATCAGCCGCATGGCCGCGTCCTTCTCGCCGAGATGCTCCAGCATCTGCGCGCCGGTCCAGAACGTCGCGACCGGATTGGCGATGCCCTTGCCGGTGATGTCGAAGGCCGAGCCGTGGATCGGCTCGAACATCGAGGGGAAGCGGCGCTGCGGATCGATGTTGCCGGTGGGCGCGACGCCGAGGCTGCCCGCCAGCGCGCCGGCGAGATCGGAGAGGATGTCGGCGTGCAGATTGGTCGCAACGATGGTGTCGAGGCTCTTCGGATGCAGCGTCATGCGCACGGTCATGGCGTCGACCAGCATCTTGTCCCAGGCGACGTCGGGGAATTCGGCGGCGACTTCGGCGGCGATCTCGTCCCACATCACCATGCCGTGGCGCTGCGCGTTCGACTTCGTCACCACGGTCAGGAACTTGCGCGGACGCGACTGCGCGAGCTTGAACGCGTAGCGCATGATCCGCGTCACGCCGACACGGGTGAACACCGCGACCTCGGTGCCGACCTCCTCGGGCAGGCCCCTGTGGGCGCGGCCGCCCATGCCGGCATATTCGCCTTCCGAATTCTCGCGCACGATCACCCAGTCGAGGTCGCCGACGCCGACATTGCGCAGCGGCGAGGCGACACCCGGCAAAATCTTGGTCGGCCGCACATTGGCATATTGGTCAAAACCCTGGCAGATCGGCAGCCGCAGCCCCCACAGCGTGATGTGATCGGGCACGTCGGGCGCGCCGACCGCGCCGAAATAGATCGCGTCGAATTTCTTGAGCTCGGCGAGACCATCGGCCGGCATCATCACGCCGTGCTTCTTGTAATAGTCCGAGCCCCAGTCGAACGTCTTGATGGTGAACGCGAGGTCGCCGCTGCGCTGCGCCAGCGCCTCCAGCACCCGGACACCGGCCGAGATTACCTCAGGGCCGATCCCGTCGGCGGGAATGGCTGCGATCGAATGTGTGCGCATGAGAATGCTCCGTTTGAGAGATCAGTGAGATTGCGGGACGGGTTCGACGGGTACGGGCTGTGCGCGCGACAATAGCAGGGTGACGGCCGCGGAGAGAACGAGCAGGCCGGCGACGAAGTAAAGCCCGCCGACAAAACTGCCGGTCCGGTCCTTGATCCAGCCGATCATGGCGGGACCGACGAAGCCGCCGAGATTACCGATCGAGTTGATGGTGGCGATGCCGGCCGCTGCCGCGGGACCGGACAGGAACAGCGTCGGCATGCTCCACAGCGGCGGCTTTGCGGAGGAAATGCCGATATTGACGAGGGCAAGCGCGACCAGCACGGCGACGACGCCGGTCGCAAGGCCGGCATAGGCGAGCCCGGCTGCGGCAATCAGGCAGGCCCACACGACATGCCAGGTGCGCTCGCCGGTGCGGTCCGAATGCCGCGCCCACAGGATCATGGCAACGACCGCGGCGGTTGCCGGCAACGCGTTGAGGAAGCCGACCTGAAGCGAGGACAGGCCGAACTGCTTGATGATCTGCGGGGCCCAGACGCCGAGCGTATAGAGCCCCGCCGAGGTGCCGAAATAGATCAGCGCCAGCGCCAGCACGCGTGGATCGGCAAGCCCGCGCCAGATGCTGTGGCTCGCGGTCGCGGCCTTGCTGGTGGTCTCCAGATTCATCGTCTCGACCAGCCAGCGCCGCTCGTCCTCCGCGAGCCATTTCGCCTTCTCCGGGCGATCGGTCAGGAAGCCCAGCACGACGAAGCCGAGCAGCACGGCCGGCAGCGCTTCCAGCACGAACAGCCATTGCCAGCCCTTGAGGCCGAGCATTCCGTCCATCTCCAGCAGCGCGCCGGAAACCGGCGAGCCCAGCACGGTCGAGAGCGGCGCGGCCGCCATGAACAGCGCGGTGACCGCGGCTCGCTGGCGCGCCGGAAACCAGTAGGAGAGATAGAGGATGATGCCGGGAAAGAAGCCGGCTTCGGCGACGCCGAGCAGGAAACGCAGCACGTAGAAGCTGGTCGGTCCCTGCACGAAGGCCATCGCGGCCGAGACCAAGCCCCATGTAATCATCACCCGTGCGATCCAGATCCGCGCGCCGATCTTGTGCAGGATGATGTTGGAGGGCACCTCGAACAGGAAATAGCCCCAGAAGAAGATGCCGGCACCGAAGCCGTAGACCGTGGGCGACAGGCCGATGTCCTTGTTCATCGTCAGCGAGGCAAAGCCGATATTGACGCGGTCGATGAAGGCCACGAAGTAGAGCAGCATGATGAAAGGAACGATGCGCAAGGTGATCTTGCGCAGTACGCGCGTCTGAATCTCGCTCGCCACCCTGGCCTCCCTGAATCCGGTTTGTCGTTATGCCGCAGTGAGCCTAGGCGTGAGCGGGAGGTTCGCTCAATTGGCGCTGGTTTATACAAAAAAATGATATAATCCTCGCCGGGCGAGACGAGAGGGTACGCGATGGAATTGCATCAGCTTCGATGCTTCGTGGCGGCGGCCGAACAGCTGCATTTCGGCCGCGCGGCGCAGCAGCTCCAGATGCTGCCCTCCGCGCTCGGGCGCCAGATCAGGCTGCTGGAACAGGATCTGGGCACGCGGCTGTTCGCGCGGACGACGCGTGCGGTGTCGCTGACGGAAGACGGCGCAACGCTCTTGCGCGATGCTCGCGCCATCCTCGCGCGGGTCGAGGCGGTCGAGAATAATCTGCGCAACCGTTCGCGTGCGGGGGCCGCGCGGCGGCTGCGGGTCGGTGCCATCGACAGCGCGGCGGCGGGATTGCTGCCGCCGCTGCTGCGTGATTTCCGCGACAAGCATCCTGACATCGCGGTGCAGCTTCTGGAGGACAAGACTGTCCGGCTGCTGCCGAAGATCCTGACCGGCGCGCTTGATCTTGCCTTCGTGCGCCCGCCGGTGCAGCCGGACAAGCGGCTCGAGTTCCGCGACCTTATCCAGGAGACTGCCATCGTGGCATTCCCGCAGCGCCACGCGCTGGCCGGGAAGAAGTCGGTCACGCTGGCCGAGATCGCCGACGAAGCGATGCTGGTGCCGGACCGCCGCTCGCGGCCGCATAGCCACGACCTCACCATCAAGCTGTTCGAGCAGGCGGGCCTCACTCCGCGCATCGTGCAGGTCGCCGACGAGAAGCAAACCATCATCCATCTGGTGGCAACCAGGCTCGGGGTCGCGATCGTGCCGCGCTGGACCACGCGGATGGCAGTGACGGGCGTGCGCTTCGTGCCGCTGCGGCCGAAGCAGAGCGGTCCCGTCGGCCGACTGCCTCTTGCCGCCGCTTGGATGCGCGGCTCGCGCGATCCGGCCCGCGATGCAATGCTGTCGGTGCTCGAGACACGCCTGCGCAGCTATGCGCGGGAGGCGTGAGGAGCTATGACGTTGGCGTGGACAGAAGGTGTGATGTGATGAGCCGTCAGAAAGCTTCGAACGAGTTGCGGGTGGCCATTGCAGGGCTGGGCTCGATCGGCACCAGGATCGCGACCGCGCTCGATCAGGGCATCGAGGGGCTGACATTGTCCGCCGTCGCCGTGCGCGATCCCGCCAAGCATCAAGCCTTTCTGGGTGGCCTGCGCCGCCTGCCGCAGGTGCTGCCGATCGACCGGCTCGGCGAGGCCGCCGACATCGTGGTCGAATGCGCGCCGAGCAGCCAGTTGCGCGCGATCGTCGAGCCTGCGGTGAAGTGCGGCAAGGCCGCGGTCGTCGTCAGCGTCGGCGGGCTGCTCGACAATTTCGATCTGGTCGATCTCGCCCGCGCCAATGGCGGCCGCATCATCGTGCCGACGGGCGCGCTGATCGGGCTCGATGCCGTCAATGCCGCCGCGATTGGCGCCATTCATTCGGTGAGGATGGTGACGCGCAAGCCGATCGATGGCTTGAAGGGCGCGCCGTTCATCGTCGAGAACAACATCGACATCGACAAGCTGCGCGAGCCGCTCAAGCTGTTCGAGGGCACGGCGCGCGAGGCCGCAAAGGGTTTTCCCGCCAATCTCAACGTCGCGGTCGCGCTGTCGCTCGCCGGTGTCGGGCCCGACCGCACAATGGTGCAGATCTGGGCCGACCCAGGCGTGACGCGCAACGTTCATCGCGTCGAGGTCGAGGCCGATTCGGCGCGCTTCTCGATGTCCATCGAGAACATCCCGTCGGAGAATCCCAAGACGGGATTGATCACGGCCCTCTCAGTGGTCGCGCTGCTGCGCAAGCAGCGCGCCACGCTGTGCGTCGGGACGTAACCTTTACGCGCCTGTGACGCGCCAGATCACGTTGCCGACGTCGTCGGCCATCAGCAGCGACTTCTTGTCGGGACCGATCACGACGCCAACCGGGCGGCCGTAGGATTCCTTCTCGTCCGGCGCGAGGAAGCCCGACAGGATGTCGCGCGCCGGGCCGGAGGGTTTGCCGTTCGCGAACGGGATGAACACCAGTTTGTAGCCGGACAGCGTGCTGCGATTCCACGAGCCGTGCTGGCCGATCGCCATGCCGTCGGGGAAGCCCGGCAGCGTGCCCGCGGGCATCCAGCACAGGCCGAGCGAGGCGGTGTGGCCGCCGAGCGCGTAGTCCGGCGCGAGCGCCTTGGCGACCATCGCCGGATCCTGCGGCACGCGGTCGTCCACCGTCTTGCCCCAGTAGCAATAGGGCCAGCCGTAGAAGCCGCCGTCGCGCACTGAGGTGAGATAATCCGGCGGCGTCTCGTCGCCGAGGCCGTCGCGCTCGTTGACGACGGTCCAGAGCACGTTCGTGTTCGGCTCCCAGGCAAGGCCGACCGGGTTGCGCAGGCCGGCACCGAAGATGCGATGCGTGCCGGCGAGGAGATCGAGCTCATAGACCGCGGCGCGGCCTTCCTCGACCTCCATGCCCATCTCGGCAATGTTGCTGAGTGAGCCGACGCCCGCATAGAGCTTCTTGCCGTCGGGGCTTGCGAGCAGGCTGCGCGTCCAGTGCCCGCTAGGCTTGAAGGTGGTGAGCCGCTTGCCTGGCGCGGTGATGCTGTCGGCATTCGCGACGTAAGGAAAGGCCATCACGCCGTCGGTGTTGCCGACATAGAAGGTGTCGCCGACCAGCGCCATGCCGAACGGCTGGCTGAGGTTTTCCATGAAGGCGCCGCGAAATTCGGCGACGCCGTCACCGTCCTTGTCGCGGAGCAGCGTGATGCGGTTGGCGGAAACGCCGAGCGCGGCGGCGCGCCGCATCGTCGCCTGCATCGCGTAGTGAAACACGGATCGCGGGGCGCCTGCGATCTGCGTCGCTTCCGCGATCAGCACGTCGCCATTGGGCAGCACCTCGATCCAGCGCGGATGGTCGAGGCCGGTTGCGAAAGCGTTGACCTTGAGCCCGGCGGCTGCCGTCGGCTTCTGCCCTTCGCTCCAGCCGCGCGCGGTCGGCATCTTCAGGGTCGGGATAGCGCCTTGCGGTTTGGCTTCGGGAATGGCGGGCGCGTGGCCCCAGGCGGGCGCGGGCTGGGTCCCCGTCAGCTTCCGCCATTGCAGCGCGATGCCGCCGAGGAGCGCGACGAACTGCGCAAAAATGCTGGAAAAATTCATGAGAAGCCCCTGTCGAACCTGCGGCACTGTCCGACGCCGGATCGCACCAGGCCCCGCGCGGGCTCAGGCCTGATCGTCGACCTCCTCAGATCCACGATGGATGTCGTCGTGCCTCGTTGCGCGCGCATCCAACTTGGTCGCGGTAAAAAGGTCAACCGTGGCGGAACTCAGCAGAGGTCTATTCCCGTGGAATGGCTGCCGGCCGAATTTGCATAGGGGCGGGGATTCATTGCTGTACTTGCCGTTCCAGCCGTCGCGCCGTCCGAAAATCCTCGAGGTGATGGACATTCGGCGCAAGCGCAGCTTCCTTGGAGAGCAGGTGATAGACGCGCGCGACCGTGCGCTGCTTCAGCTTCGGCCGCCCGGGCGGCAGCGCTCTCGCCTTGCGCACGGCGGCAATCGCGTGCTCGCGAAAATAGTCATAGGCGTCGGACATGGCTCGATGCTCTGCGGTCTGTGCAGGTGTCGAGAAGTTAACGGGCTTGGGAAAAGGTGGTTCCTGGCTGAATGTTTCGGGCGTACCTGCCCTCAGCGCGGCGACAGGAACGGGATGATCATCGGCACGCGGCGGCAATAGGCGCCGTAGGCGTCCTCGCCGAGCTCCTTGGACAGGAACACTTCTTCCATCCGGCCCTTCTGCCACATGCCGAGCGAGATCAGGATCGCGCCCAGGATCGTCGTGACCATGCCGATCGCGATCCCGGTGACGAGCATGCCGAAGATCAACCCAGTGTAGATCGGGTGACGCACGATGCCGTAGGGGCCGGTGTCGATGACGCGGTGGTCTTCTTTGTGGGTGATGGTGTTGGACCAGAACTTTCCGAGATGCAGCCGGCCCCACCAGGCGAAGGCGATGCCGGCGATCGAGAGCATCGCGGCGACATAGATGCCGCTGTCGCCGAGCACCCAGAGCGGCTTCCAGCCCAGGAGCTCCGCAACCCACGGCGTGTACAGGATGCCGCCGACCAGGATCGGCAGGCTATAGCGCTGCGACTCCAGCGTCATGACCTGCTTCTTGGTCCGGCCCTGCCAGAACGAGGCGCCCACCCAGCTGGCGAGAAAGGCGAGCCAGATCAGAGCCAGCAGTTCGGTCGGCCAGGTCGTGGTCCAGCCACCCCAGGCGACAGAGAGAAGCTTGCTGAAATCGAAGGACATGCGGAAAGGTTCTTTGGGTTGGGCGGCAGCTCAGCTGGCGCGCGAGGAGAGCGCGTGATGCTCGATGGCGCCGGAAGCGGGCGCGACGCCGCGGGCGAGAAGATGGGTGATGGTTTCGCGCAACACGGGCTCGATCGGGCGCGGCGAATAGCCGAGCTCGGTGCGCGCCTTGCCGATCGAGAGGTCGCTCGCGGCGAGCGCAATGCGCACGCCCTCGGCGGTGCCGTTGGGCGGCCGGCGCGTGATGTGGTCGGAGACGTATTCGAGCATGATCGCGGAGAGCTCGGCGATTTTGCCGGGCACGACGACCGGAAACTGCCGGCGCCCGCTCATCGCCGACATCATCCGCAGGATGTTGCCGAGCGGGACGCAGTCGCCGCCGAGGATGTAGCGCTGGCCGATGCGGCCGCGTTCCATCGTCAGCACGAGGCCCATGGCAACGTCGCGGACGTCGACGAGGTTGACCGGGAAGTTGAGGTGCGGCTGCACCTTCTTCTGCAGGAAGTACCACAGCATCGCGGTCGGCGGCGTCAGGTTGTGGTCGGCGGCGCCGATCGGCATGGTCGGCGTGCCGATCACCAGCGGGAAGCCTGCAGCCGCGGCCTTCGCGGCGCAATGCTCGGCCAGCGACTTCGACCGCGTATAGGCGCCCGGCATCGCATCGGCCCGCTGCAGCGCCTCTTCGGCGGGAACACCGCCCAGGTCGGAATAGCGGAACAGGATCGATTCCGTCGAGCAGTGCAAGAAGCGCGACACGCCGCGCTGCATCGCGGCCGCGAGCACGATTTCGGTACCGCGGCAATTGACGTCATGAAAGGCCTGCTTGTCGGCGACCCACATGCCGGGCAGGCCGGCGAGGTGATAGACCTGATCGACGCCGGCCAGCGCGGCATCGACCGCGGTGCTGTCCAGCACCGAGCCATGGGCATATTCAACGTCGGCATGCGCCGCGTCCGGCGCACGGACATCGAGAACACGCACCCGATGCCCACGGGCGCGGAGCGCTTCGACGAGATGATGTCCGATGAAGCCACTGCCACCGGTAACCAGTACGAGAGCCATGCAGAAGGTTTGCTGTTTCGCTTCGAGGACTATCGGGTTGAAAGGGAATTGGTGGGAAGAGGCGCCAGAATCGCGGCAAGGTCGCGACGGAAGCCCAATGCAATGAATAATTTTGCCATGACAAACATCGGTCCAAGCAGGAAATGCGTGGGGTGGTCGACCATCGACGGCTGCCGCTCCTCGAAAACCTTGTGGCCGACGACCTGCGCTGCGACGCCAAATCCGATCAGCACCGCAAAAATCGACCACATCATGACGATCGAGACCTGATTTCCGATCGCGGTTGCGACCGAAAGCAGCACGATCATCGCGGCGAGGATGCCAAGCCCGATCCCGGCGTCCAGCATCAGCCAGTAAACCAGCACCGGCAGGGCCAGAATCACGGCCAGACTCACCTCGATCCCGAAGATCGGGAAATGCACGAAGGTCAGCGGCAGCACGGCGCCGGTGAAGAGCAGGAGGATGCCGACCACGTGCATCGCGCAGTTCCAGGGATCGCGATGATATTCGACGTAGTCGGCCAGTTGACGTTGAAAATAACTGGCCATCTCGGTCTCGTGCAGCATGGGGTCGGGGAAGGTCGAAAAAAGCCTATAGCACCTGATAGGGCGGTGCACAAACCGGCACTATTGTCGCGCAAAACCGTTCTGTCGCGCCGTGGGACAGGTCACAAACGATCGGGACTTCAAAGGGTTCCGTCAGGCGCCGGGCACGTATGATCAGCGCTTCTTGGCGGGCTTTTTCGTCGCAGGCACAGGTGTCGCAACCGGACGCGCTGGCGCGTCATCCGGCAGCTTGGCGTAGGTCAGAATCTGCAACTGGCCGTTGACGGCCGAAGTCGGCTTGGCGCGGTCGATAAACTGCTCCTCGCCGAGGCCGATTGGGTGCAGCCGCTTGGTCGAGATCTTAAACGTGTTCACCAGCACGTCGCGGATCGCGTCCGCCCGGCGCTGGCTCAGGATCGCGTTGGCCTCGCGCGTCTTCGCATTGGATTCGACGTGGCCGACGATCAGGAAGGTGTAGGGCAGCAGGGAGGCGTGAACCAGCGCGTCGGCAATGCGGCCGACGGTCTGGTAGGACGTCGGCTGGATGATCGGCGTGTCGGCGTCGAACTGGATCTGCGCGGTGAAGGTCGGCAGGCTGGCGAGGTCTGGCGCGATCAGCGGCCGGTTCACCGGACCCGGGTCGTTCTTGATCCTGGCCTTGGCCCGCTCCATCACCTGCTGCTTCAGCGCGGGGATGTCGACCTCGGCGGCCTGTTCGAAATGGTTGAGCTTGCCGACGATGTCGTCGCGGGTCGGCGGCGCCGTTTGCGCAGCTGCCGCGTCCGCGAGCAAGGCGAGGCCGAGCGTGATGCAGAGTCCGGCGGTCGACAGCCTGTTCGCGCGCATCAGCGGTACCCCGCGTCGTCGACGGCCTTCAGGCAGTTGTTGCTGATACCCTTGGGCGTCGAGACCAGGCAGGGGACCGATTTGCTGGTTTCCTTGGTCGAGCCGCCGCAGACCTTGACGATCTCGCGCTGGCAGACGTTCGCCACGGTGACGCGGGCGGCAACGCGCTTCTGGATCGCGTCGAAGGCACCGAGATAGTCGCTCTGGCACTGCTGGGACAGCACGTCGCGGTTGCGCGACAGGCATTCCTTCAGCCGGGTCGAGTCCGGATTGACGCCGCGGCAATTGGCGACGATTTCCGCGCCGCAGCTCTTGGCCAGGAGCCCGAGCGAATCGCCAAAGCTCATGGTCTCCGCCGCCGCAAGCGACGGCATAACCAATGCCAGCACGATCGATGTGACGGAGCCCCGGACCATGGGCGCATCTGATACGGGGAAGTTCGCGATGGTCAAGGGGCGGGGAGGGAAGAAAGATGGCGCCGTAACGCTGCCGCAACAGGGCAGTGCCTCACGCCCGCTGCACGAAGCTGTCCACGACCTTCTTCTCGCCGGCCTTGTCGAAGGCGATGGTGAGCTTGTTGCCGTCGATCCTGGTGATGCGGCCGTAGCCGAATTTCTGGTGGAAGACGCGGTCGGAGAGCGAGAATTCCGAGGTCGTGCCGGTGGATTTGGCGACCAGCTCGCCCTCGATCGTCATGGGGCCGCGGCGGCGCGGGGAGAAGCTGCCGAAATCGGGCGAGGATGACGCGGACGAGAACGACGATGCCTGTTCCTCGAAGCCGCCGCTACCGCCGCCATTGCGGCCCTGTCCATTCGCCTGGCCCCGGTTGCGGTTGCCTTCCCGGTTTGCCTGGGCGCGCTGCCAGCCGGGCGTCGAATAGGTCGACCCGAAAGCCTCCATGTCGTCGAAGCGGGAGGCGCCGTAGCCGCCGGTGCCGCCCCAGGCCGAGCCGCCCTTGGATTCCGTGATCTCGACATTGGCCGCCGGCAATTCGTCGAGGAAGCGCGACGGGATCGTGGTCGACCAGGTGCCATGGATCCGGCGGTTGGTCGCGAAGTAGATTTTTGCCCGGCGGCGGGCGCGGGTCAGGCCGACATGGCCGAGCCGGCGCTCTTCTTCCAGGCCGGCGCGGCCCTGCTCGTCCAGCGTACGCTGGCTCGGGAACAGGCCTTCCTCCCAGCCCGGCAGGAACACGTTGTCGAATTCGAGGCCCTTGGCCGAATGCAGAGTCATCAGCGACACCGCGTCCTCATCGGCCCCGCTGTCGCGGTCCATCACCAGCGAGATGTGCTCGAGGAACCCTTGCAGGTTCTCGAACTCCTCCATCGAGCGCACCAGTTCCTTGAGGTTCTCAAGCCGGCCCGCGGCGTCCGCCGAACGGTCCTTCTGCCACATCTCGGTATAGCCGCTCTCGTCGAGCACGATCTGGGCAAGATCGGTATGCGCGGTGACCTCGCGCTGGGCGCGCCAGCGGTCGAACTGGGCGACGACGTCGCGCAGGGACCCGCGCGCCTTCGGCTTCAGCTCGTCGGTCTCGACCACCGCGCGCGCGGCCTCAAACAAGGGAATCCGGCGCTTGCGGGCGTGGTCGTGCAGCATCTGCACGGTGGCATCGCCAAGGCCGCGCTTGGGGACGTTGACGATGCGCTCAAAGGCGAGATCGTCGGCGGGCGAGTTGATCACGCGCAGATAAGCCAGCGCGTCGCGGATTTCGGCGCGCTCGTAGAAGCGCGGGCCGCCGATGACGCGATAGGGCAGGCCGAGCGTGACGAAGCGGTCTTCGAATTCGCGCATCTGGTACGAGGCGCGCACCAGGATCGCGATCTCGTTGAGCTTCTCGCCCTGACGCTGGATCTGCTCGATCTCCTCGCCGATGCCGCGCGCTTCCTCTTCCGAATCCCACGAGCCCGTCACCGTGACCTTTTCGCCGTCCTGGTCCTCGGTGCGCAGCGTCTTGCCGAGCCGGCCTTCGTTATGGGCGATCAGGTGCGAGGCGGCGGCGAGGATGTGGCCGGTCGAGCGGTAATTGCGCTCGAGGCGGATAACCTTGGCGCCGGGGAAATCGTGGTCGAAGCGCAGGATGTTGTCGACCTCGGCGCCGCGCCAGCCATAGATCGACTGGTCGTCGTCGCCGACGCAGCAGATGTTCTTGACGTGGGCTTTTTCAGTAACGGGGGGCGGCGCCGCATCATCGCTCTCGTCATCACCGGGCCGGCGCGAAGCGTCGAGACCCGGTGATCCATCTCGCGAAGAATCGATGGATGGCCGGGTCAATCCCGGCAATGACGGGTTGGACGTCGGCGCCTGCGACAGCAGCCTTAGCCACAGATATTGCGCGACGTTGGTGTCCTGGTACTCGTCGACTAGGATGAATTTGAAGCGCTGCTGGTACTGCCGCATAATATCCGGGTGCTCGCGGAAGATGCGGATGTCTTCGAGCAGCAGGTCGCCGAAATCGGCGGCGTTCAAGATCTTCAGTCGCTCCTGGTAGCTCGCATAGAGCTTGCCGCCCTTGCCGTTGGCGAAGACGGCGGCTTCGCCTGGCGGCACCTGCGACGGCGTCAGGCCGCGGTTCTTCCAGCCGTCGATCAGCCCGGCCAGCATGCGCGCCGGCCAGCGCTTGTCGTCGATGTTGTCGGCCTGCAGCAGCTGCTTGAGCAGCCGCACCTGATCGTCGACATCGAGCACGGTGAAGTTCGACTTGAGCTGCGCCAGCTCGGCATGGGTGCGCAGGATGCGCCCGCCGATGGAGTGGAAGGTGCCGAGCCACGGCATGCCTTCGACGGCGTGGCCGAGCATCTGGCCGAGCCGGTGCTTCATCTCGCGCGCGGCCTTGTTGGTGAATGTCACCGACAGGATCTCGGCGGGGCGGGCGCGGCCCTGGCTCAGGATGTGGGCGATACGCGTGGTCAGCACGCGGGTCTTGCCGGTGCCGGCGCCGGCCAGCACCAGGACCGGACCGTCCAAGGTCTCCACGGCGTCGCGCTGCTCGGGATTGAGCCCGGACAGGTATTTCGGGCCCACCGAGGCGCGCGCACGCGCGGCAATGCCGCCGGCTGCGGGCTGGTGGTCGGGGACGCTGGTGATCTTGCTCGGCTCGGTCATGCGAATCATTGGCCCCACGATGGCACCGCGGGGTTGCGGAAGGGAGCCTTCATAACAGGGATTGGTGCCTATATGGGGCGCCGGGAAGAGGTTTTCCACGTGCGCGGCGGGGCGATTTTGTTCCTGCGGGCAGGCGAATTTCCGGCGGCAGCGGGCCGGAACCAATGTTCCGAGTTGGAGATTGTTTGGGCAAGTGAGGCGCGTCAGTCGCGCCGTTCGCGGACAGTCATTGAAACAGAGGTTTTGACCATGCTGAGCTGGGTTGTGACGTTTCTGATTATCGCACTGATCGCGGGTATTCTGGGCTTTGGCGGCCTCGCCGGCGCATCGATCGAGATCGCCAAGATCATCTTCTTCATCGCGGTTGTCCTGTTCCTGGTCTCGGCCGTGGTCGGATTGGCCCGCGGCCGCACCAGGGTCTAGCGGCGCTTACCGCTTCGAGGGCATCGCCACGTTTCGGCCGATGCCCTCGGGCCGCGGCAGGGCGCTGTGGGCCTTGGCGACCCCGGCGATACGCTGCTGGATGTCGGGTGGAAACGGTGCAACGCGCCGCGCGTTCATGTCCATATGCAGCGACATGTTCTCCGAGGTGGCCGACAGCCAGCCTTCGGTGGCATGCCTCATCTCCTCGAACGTGTGCAGCCGCTTGTCGTCGGCCTCCAGCAGCCAGACCAGGATCTGCACGGGATCGCCGAGGTGGATCTCGCGCAGATAGCGCACATGGCATTCGGCAGTGAAGGTCGAGCCGTGGCGCTCCTTCTTGTAAGCAGGACCGATCCCGAGCTCGAGCCAGAACTCGTCGATCGCACGGTCGAACATCACGTTGTAATAGGCCATGTTGAGATGGCCGTTATAGTCGATCCATTGCGGCTCGATCTGCATGATCGAGGTCCGGAACGGCTCCGCGTTGGGGGCTGTGGCGGCGGTGTCGGGCATGTTTCCTTCCCGGGCTATGCGTTCGGTCGCTTGACTTGACCGGTTAGATGTCCTTTGCCACGGTTCTTCTGTCGGGAGGAATGTCCGTGGGTACGACCATCACCAATAATCCGCCGCGGCCGGAGCCGAAAGCCCTCGCAAGCGCGCTGGAGCAGCTTGCCGCACGGTTCGGCAACCGCCTCATCACCTCGCAGGCCGTGCGCGAGCAGCACGGCCACACCACGACATGGATCGTCAATCAGCCGCCGGACGGCGTGGTGATGGCGCAGGAGACCGCCGACATCCAGGACGTGGTGCGGATCTGCGCCAAAAACCGTGTGCCTGTCATCGCCTTCGGCACCGGCACCTCGCTGGAAGGCCAGGTCAACGCGCCCGCCGGTGGCATCTCGATCGACCTGCGCGACATGAACAAGGTCCTCGCGGTGCATGCCGAGGACCTCGACTGCGTGATCCAGCCCGGCGTCACCCGCAAGGCGCTGAACGAGCATCTGCGCGACCAGGGCCTGTTCTTCCCGATCGATCCCGGCGCGGACGCCTCGCTCGGCGGCATGGCCTCGACCCGCGCCTCCGGCACCAATGCGGTGCGCTACGGCACCATGCGCGACAGCGTGCTGGCGCTGAAGGTGGTACGCGGCGACGGCGAGATCATCACGACCGGCACCCGCGCGAAAAAATCCTCCGCGGGCTACGACCTGACGCATCTGTTCGTCGGTGCCGAGGGTACGCTCGGGATCATCTCGGAATTGACCATTCGGCTGCGCGGCATCCCCGACACGATCGCGGCCGGCGCGGTGTCGTTCGAGACCGTGCATGGGGCGTGTCAGGCCGTGATCCTGGCGATCCAGACCGGCATTCCCGTGGCGCGCATCGAGCTGCTCAACGCCGCGCAGGTCAAGGCCTGCAACGCCTATTCGAAGCTGACGCTGCCGGAGACGCCGCTGCTCTTGATGGAATTCCACGGCAGCGAGATCGAGGTCGCCGAGCAGTCCAAGGCCTTCGGCGAGATCGCCAAGGACTGCGGCGGCGGCGATTTCTCCTGGACCACCAAGCCGGAGGATCGAACAAAACTTTGGCAGGCGCGGCACGATGCCTATTGGTCGGTGAAGGCGCTGCGGCCCGGCGACAGCATCGGCGTGGTCGCGACCGACGTCTGCGTGCCGATCTCGCGCCTTGCCGAATGCGTCGGCGAGACCGAGGAGGATCTGAAGCGCCTCAATTTGTTGTCGCCGATCGTCGGCCATGTCGGCGACGGCAATTTCCACTGCTCGCTGGTCTGCGACACCAACGACGCCGACGAGATGGCGCGCGGCGAAGAGTTCATGCATCGCCTGGTCGAGCGCGCGCAGGCGATGGACGGCACCTGCACCGGCGAGCACGGCATCGGCCAGGGCAAGCAGAAATACCTCAAGGCGGAGCTCGGCCCCGAGGCGATCGACGCGATGCGCGCGCTGAAAAAGGCGCTCGATCCGCTCAACATCTTCAACCCCGGCAAGATCGTGCCGGAGGCGTAGCGCCTGCTGCGTCGCGTTCGCGGAACTTTCGGCCGCGAGACCGGTTCCAATTCCGTCAGCTTCCGATGCCTCAATGGCGCGGCTCTGCGGGAGGATGCGATGTTGCGACCGGTCATTGGAATTGCCGCGATGGCGTTTGCCTGCATTTTGGCGGGCACGGCCCTGGGCAAGGGCGGCGGTGGCCATGGCGGTGGGCACGGAGGCGGTCGTGGTGGTGGCGGGCATGGTGGCGGCCACCACGGCGGCGGCCATTTTGGCGGTAATGGCTTCGGACACGCGCATGGCGGCGGCCATCATGGCGGGCCGCATTTCGCGACGGGAGCGCGACATGGTGGTCCGAACTTCGGTCAGATCCGCAATGCGGCCGTTCGCCCCGCGAATTTCCGCAACGCTCTCAACGCGCATTCCAGCGCCTTCCGCAACAGCCGTCTGATCGGCAATCCGGCGGCGCGAGCCCAGATCGCAGCGGCGGCGGCACTGGCCGGCTGGCATGGTGCCAGCAGCGGATGGTGGCAACATGCGGGCGGCGGTTATGGCTGGGTCGGACCGCTGTTCTGGCCGTTCGCGTATAACGATCTCTACGACTACACGATCTGGGGCGATGGTCTCGGCTTCTGGGGCTACGGCTATCCGGACATCTACGCCGGCATCTTCGGGCCCTATGGCTACGACGGTCTTTCGGCCTATCTGCCGCAGCGGCCGCAGGGCCGGCGGCAAGCGCGCGGCGTTGCGCTGGATCAGCTTTGCGGCAGCGACCGCCGCGAAATCGTCGGTCTGCCGATCGACCAGATCGCCGCTACGGTGCAGCCGAGCGAGGCGCAAGGCGCAAGCCTCGACGAGCTCGGCAACGCCTCGATCCAGGCGGCGGGCATGATCCGTGCGTCCTGCCCGGCGCAAGTTGCGGCGACGGCGCCCGGTCGGCTGGCGGCGATGCAGCAGCGCATCGAGGCGATGGAGAAAGCTGTCGATCTCGTTCAGCCCGCCCTGGATAATTTCTACGGCTTGCTCTCGGACGAGCAGAAGGCGCGCTTCAATGCGCTGGCCCAGGACCAGCGTCGCGCGACAGCTTCCAACAACACCGAGGGATCGCTGGTCCAGAATTGCGGGGCGCCTGCCGCGCTCGATTGGCCCAGCACCGACATCGAGGCGCGGCTTCATCCCAACGACACTCAGCGCGCTACGCTACAGGTGCTCCAGGATACCAGCGCCAGGGTCAGCGCATCGCTCAAGGCGGCCTGCCAGCCCAGCGACGTGATGACGCCGCCGGCGCGAATGGCCGCGGTCCGCAAGCGGCTCGACATCATGCTCGACGGCGTCAAGTCGGTTCGCGCAGCGCTGGAGGACTTCTACGGCACGCTGAATGACGAGCAGAAGGCCCAGTTCGAGGCCATCGGACCACGCCGGACGTCGTGAATGCGTCCCGAGTCAGGGAGTGTCGCGGAAGAATCGCCTCGCCCATTTCGATAGGCCTCTCTATGCTCAGCGAGCCTGAAGAGCGGCAATACGGCGGCTGGAAGACCGCGGGTGGTGGGGCGATGAAGTGGTTCGCGAAGCGGAAGCCGGCGGACATCTGGGACGAGACGATCGAAGGGCCGCTCGGCGACATCGAGGCCGCCGAGCGTATCCGCGCCATTTGTGAGGCCGCGGCCACGAGCGCGGCAGGTTCCGCGCGCAACGACAAGCGGGAGAGCGGGCGTTACGAGCGCGCGGCCAAGGTCGCGATGGAAATCGCGATGAAGATCTCGGATGGATTGATGCGCGATGATGCGGTCCATCGCATCGTCAAACTCTGCATGAAGGCCGACGACCTCAAGACCGCGCAGATCCTGTTTCGCGCGATCCATGCCAGCTGGATCCGCGAGACGATCCAGCGGGATCACCCGACGCTGGCGGAGTGATGGCTGACCGTTGCCGCATTGAAGGCGCTTCCTCTCCCGCTTGCGGGAGAGGGTTGGGGAGAGGATATCTCCGCAGCGGGACAATCCCCAGGAGGAGAGAGCCCTCACCCGGCGCTCCGCGCCGACCTCTCCCGCAAGCGGGAGAGGTTACAGCGAGTTCGCGGCTCCGCCTGCGTGACCCAACTGCCATTCCTGTTTCGCCAGCTTGCGCACGGCCTCGTCCACGCTGTGGAAGACGTGCTCCTTCGGCAGCACGTCGTACAATCTGAATCGCTCGAATGCCTCCTGCGCGCGCACCGATTCCAGCCGGGCCAGCGCGACCGTGACGCCCTGTTCGCTACACGCCCTGAACACGTCGAGCAGGATCTGCGCGGCGGTGAAGTCGATCTCGACCATGCCGCTGGCCTCCAGCACCAGCAGCTGCGGCGTCGCCGCGCCGAGCACCTTGCCCACGTCGCTGCGGAAGCCTGGCGCATTGAGGAACGAGAGCGGCGCCTGCAGTCCGATCACCGCGACGCCGGCGATGCGCTCGCCGGTGATGTGCGGATGCGCGGGCCACCAGATCGTGGTGCCCGGCACGCGCTCGAACTCGACCAGCCGCGCGCGCGTCGTGCTCCAGATGCCGTGCAGCAGCGACAGCACGATGCCGAGGAACGCGCCCTGCTGGATCGGCAGCACGATGATCAGCGCTGCGGTGGCGGCGATCAGCAGGAATTCGCTGAAGGACTGCTTGTAGACCGTGACGATCTGCTTGACGCGGATGATGCGCAGCGCGACGAACAGCAAAATGCCGCCGAGCGCGGCGTCCGGAACGTGCTGCAACAGTCCCGTGCCGAATGCGAGCAGCGCCAGCACGATGGCAGCCGCCGCAAGGCCCGCAAGCTGCGACTGTCCGCCGGTCTCCGCGACGATGCCCGTCCGCGGCGGGCTGGCGTTGACCGGAAACGCGCCGAACAGGCCGGCCAGCACGCTGCCGGCGCCCGCGCCGAGGAAATCGCGGTCGACATCGGCCGGCTTGTCGGGATCGGACGGGAACGACCGCGTCGTCGCCGCGGTCTGCACCATCACCACGATGGTGATCACGAAGGCGAGCGGCACGAGACGCACCCATTGCTCCGGTGCAAGCATGGGGAATGTCGGCCGTGGCAGTGTGCCCGGCACCGTGCCGACGACGCTCACGCCCTTGGTCTCGAGGCCGAGTGCGATCGTGGCCAGCGTCGCGGCGACGAGCCCGATCAGCGCGCCGGGAATTTTTGCGCTGACCTTCTCGGAAACGAAGACCACGGCCAGCACGCCGAAGCCGATGCACAAGGTGAAGGGATTGACCCGGCCGAGCTCGGTGGCGAGCACGCCAATGCGATCGAGCGTCGGCCCGCTCGGCGATTCCAGCCCGAGCACGCCCGGCAGTTGCGAGACGATGATGTGGACCGAGATGCCGGCGAGGAAGCCGACCATCACCGGCACCGACAAGAGATTGGCGATGCCGCCGAGGCGGAAGGCGCCGCCGGCCAGCATCATTGCGCCGACCATCAGCGCCAGCGCGATCGCAAGCCCCTGATATTCGGGCGAGCCGGCAGCGGCCAGTGCGGCAAGCCCGCCGGCGAAGATCGGCGTGATCGTGGAATCGGCGCCGCAGGACAGGAAGCGATTGCCGCCGAGCAACGCAAATCCGAGCGAGCCCGCCATGAAGGCGAAGAAGCCGAGCTGCGGCGCGAAGCCGCCGAGCCGCGCCGTGGCCATCTGCTCGGGGATGGCGATCGCCGCCAGCGTCAGCCCCGCCATGAGATCGCCGGGCAGGGAATAGGACGCGAGTGAGCGAAACAGCGGCCAGGCATGCTCCTTTGAGCCCTTGGCGTGAGCGTCGTGCGGCATCGATGAGAAATCCCCGGAAATTCCTGTCCGCTGACAAGACTACAGCATTTCCGTATCGGGAAGCGGCAGACGCAATTTCCCTGCATCGCAATGACGGAGGACGGATTGTCCTCCGCGTCACGCGAGCTGTGGTCTCAGTACCGGCTGCGATAATTGTCGCCGCGTCCGTAGCCGCCACCGCCGTGGCCACCCATGCCCATGCCGAGACCGATGCCGACACCAATTCCGACGCCGACGCCGACGGCTTCGGGCGACGGGCCGGGCGGCGGCGCGCGCTCGTAAACCAAGTCATCGGGCGGCGGCCGGCGCGGCTTCGGCGGCGTCTCGACCACCTTGCGCTTCGGCGGCGTAGCGTCGACGCGCTTCTTGATGACGGGGGCGACCGCCGGGTTGACCGGCGTTGCCGGTATCGACGGTGTCGAGCACGGGCAGGTCGGCGCCAGCGCGACGGCGACCGGAGCGGGAGCGGCCGCGACCGCAGCAGGCAGGGCGTAGTTGCGGTTCTGCACCCGGAGCAGCAGCCTGCGCGCGGTGGCGGCGAGGTCGCTGTTGTCCCAGTTCGCCAGATAAGCCTCGAACGAGGCCCGGGTGTTGATCGAGGTGGCCCGCTCCCAGGCCAGCATCTGGCGCCGGCGCTCCAGGATCGTGCGCAGGCGCGGCGTGAATGACGCCTGCGCGTACAGCTCGACATAGGCCTGATACGCCTCGACTGTGTCGTCGGCGATCACGAGCTCATAGGCGGCCTTCGGCTCCTTGCCCTGCAAATCCTTGCGCCAGTCCGCGACGCTGCGCGTGCCGCCGGCCAGCGCCATGGAGGACGCGCCGGGAACCGCTGGCTGCTGGCTGCTGCTCTCGCCGCCGAAGAACTTGAAGTCGGTCGTCAGCGACGAGCTCTCCCAGGGAATCTGCCGCCCGTCGGTCGATTGCGCCACGGAGATGCGGATGCGCTTGAAGACCTCCTCGATCGGCAGATTGGGCTGCTTGGCGACGGTCAGCGCCGCAGTGGTGTACGGGCTGTCGATGCCGCTGCCGTCCTCGGCCTCCGCGCCGGGCGAGGTCGAATAGGAAATGAAGGAGCCGGGCGCGCCGGCCTTGGTGTCGACGATCGCGAGCCCGTGGCCGGCGCCGCTGAGCGCCGGGAAGGGATTGTTGCGGCAGGCATCGAGCATGAAGATGCGGGCCCGCGTCGGCAGTGCGCCGAGCGTGTTGAGCAAATCGTTCAGCCGTACGCCCTGCAGCGGAATGTCGGCCTCGCGCTTGGGGTCGAGATCGACCGGCACCAGATAATTCTCGCCGTCGATCTGAAGGCCGTGGCCGGCATAGAACACCAGCGCGACGGTGTCGGCGCCGCTGGCGCTGACCTTGCCGGCGAAATCCGAGATCGCCTGACGCATGTCGTTCTGCGCCAGATTGGATGCCGTGGTGACGGTGAAGCCGGCATTGCCCAGCAGTTCCGTCATGCCCTTGGCGTCGTTGGCGGCATTGGGCAGTTCCGGCACGGTGCGATAGGCGGATTGACCGATCACGAGCGCGAGCCGCGCTTCGGCCGCGGCCCCCGTCGGCGTCATCAATTGGGTGAGTGCAAGAAGACCGGATGCGAGAAACAAATTGCGAAGGACTGGACGGCGCATGGTGTCTCCTCCACCGGCAATATGCGCGATGATGTCACCTTTTCTAGGTCGCTGCCACGCGTCTGTCTGTGCACTGGATCACGCTGCAAGCTGCGGCAAAATGGGGCAGCGGAACTGCCGGAGCTGGCGCGTCAGGCCGTGCGCCGTCAGAACAGTCCGCGATCCCAGGGCGGCTCGGGCGCAAAATGCGCAGCGAGAAAGTCGATGAAGGCGCGCACCTTGGCGGGCGGACGCCGGTCGGGCAGGTAGACCGCGTGCACCGCCGAGGTCTGGACCTCCGGCTGGTCGAGCGGAAGCGCGACCAGCGTGCCGACGCGAAGGTCGTCGGCGATGATGAAGGTCGGCTGTCGCGCGAGGCCGAGGCCCGCCAATGTTGCCGCGCGCAGCGCATCGCCATTGTTGGCGCGCAGGGTGCCGCTGACCTGGACGCGGATCTCGCCATCGACGCCGAACAGCCATTCCGCCGCGCTCGCCTGCTGCGAGAGCGTGTAGCCGAGGCAGTTATGGGCGGCGAGGTCGGCGACGCTGCGCGGCGTGCCGTGCTTCGCCAGATAGGACGGCGCGGCGCAGACGACCATGCGGTTCGGCGCGAGGCGTCGCGCCACCATGCTGGAGTCGCGCAGCTTGCCGATGCGGATCGCGAGGTCCCAGCCTTCCTCGGCGAGATCGACGAGGCGGTCGTTGAGGCCGAGCTCGACGGTGACCTCGGGATGGCGTTCCGAAAACTCGGCGATGGCGGGCGCGATTTGCCGGGTGCCGAACACGACGGGGACATTGACCCGCAACAGCCCGCGCGGCTCGACGCGCTCGCGCGCGACCGCGGCGTCGGCGGCCTCCATGTCGGCGAGGATGCGCTCGGAGGATTCCAGATAGCTCCGTCCGGCCTCGGTGATGGACAGCCGCCTTGTGGTCCGGTGGAACAGTCTTGTGCCGAGCCGGGCTTCGAGCGCGGCGACATGCTTGGTCACCATGGTCTGCGACAGGCCCATGGCCCGGGCCGCGCCGGACAGGCTCCCGATCGCCGCGACCTTGGCGAAGACTTCCAGGCTGGTCAGCCGGTCGAGCATTCATCTCACTCTACTGGTGTGAGGTATATTTCCAATATAGCGGATTATCGTGATCTTGAGAATAGATCATAGCTGCCTCCAACAAGGAGACCACCATGATCGATTCCCGTACCGCTCCCTACGCCGCGCTGGTGCTGCGCGTGACGCTGGGTGCGCTGTTCCTCGCCCATGCCAGCCTGAAGTTGTTCGTGTTCACCCCCGCCGGCACCGCAAAGTTTTTCGGAAGCCTCGGCTTCCCGCCCGAGCTCGCCTACCTCATCATGACGGTGGAAGTTCTCAGTGGCGTCGCGCTGATCCTCGGCTTCTGGACCCGCTATGCGGCGCTGGCCGGCATTCCGATCCTGCTCGGTGCGATCTTCACCGTGCACGGCGCCGCCGGCTTCTTCTTCACCAACCCGAAGGGCGGCTGGGAATTCCCCGCCTTCTGGGCGATCGCGCTCGCGGCGCAAGCCCTGCTCGGCGACGGCGCCTACGCGCTGCGTCCGTCCCGCGACGTCGCGGTGGCGAGCGGCCAGCTCAGCGGCGCGCATTCGCGCTGACGTCACGGCATCCGCTCGATCGCAACAGCCGCGGGATCAATATCCCGCGGCTTGTTCTGCTTCGCACCCATCAATCTGCGTTCGGCATTGATCCATACCTGAATTGGATCGATCCGCGTCAATCTTGCATGGCGGGCCTCGTCGCTGCCGTGCGGCATCATCGGAAACACCGATAAACACAGGCGTTCCGAGGCGGTCTCTGCCGACGCGCCTGCTTCTTGCGCCATCGCGGCACCCCGGCTGCAACCCTTGCCTGCGCCGTCGCTTTGGCCATACAGTCCGCACAACGGGCTGCGGCAACGACCGCGGCACGAAAAAATAATAATTGGGGAGAGACCGCATCATGACCATCGTGCCCGTGAACCGTCGCGCGTTCATCAAGTCATCGACGGGACTTGCCGCCGGCCTCGTGTTCTCCCCCGCCCTCATCGGCCGTGCCGAAGCCGCCACGATGAAGCTGAAATGCTCATCCTCGCTGCCGAACGATCCAAAATACGCCAACGGCCGCGTCTACTACGACAATCTGGTCAAGAACCTGAAGGGCAACGGGCTCGGCGAGCAGGTCGAGGTCGCGTTCTTTCCCGACAACCAGTTGGGGCAGGAAATCGACGTCATCAACTCGGTGAAGCTCGGTGTCATCGACCTGATGGTGTCGGGCTCCTCGATCTCGGCCAATTTGGTGCCGCTGGTCGGCACCTACGACCTCGGCTTTCTGTTCTCGAGCTTCCCGCAGCAGACCAAGGCGTTCGACGCCGGCGCCGCCAAGCCGATCGAGGACGCGCTGCTCAAGGGCGGCAACATCCGCATCATCGCCTGGGCCTATAATTTCGGCTCGCGCAGCGTCCTTGCGAGGAAGCCGGTGAAGACGCCGGAGGATCTCGCCGGCCTCAAGATCAGGACGCTGCCAAATCCCGTCATCACCGAATGCCTGCGGCTGATGGGGGCCGCCGCGACGCCGCTGGCGTTCGGCGAAATCTACACGGCGCTGCAGGCCGGCGTGCTGGACGGGCTGGAGCACGATCCGCCGACGATCCTGGCCAGCAAGTTCTTCGAAACGGCGAAGTTCTACGCGCTGACGCAGCACAATTTCTCGCCGCTCGCGATCTATTTCAGCGACATGACCTACAACCGCATGGATCCGAAGCTGCGCGAAGGCTTCCTCGATGCCGCGAAGAAGGCCGCGGCCGACACCCGTACCCATGGGCTTGCGGTCGAGAAGGAAGCGCTGGCGGCCTTGACCGAGAAGGGCGTGACGGTCGCCGAATGCGACCGCGAGGCGTTCAGGAAGCGCGTCGCGCCGCAGATCGAGAACTTCATCAAGGCGCGGCCGGAATCGAAGCCGGTCATCGACATCATCCGCGCGACGCAAGCCTGAGATGGCGATGACAGCCGCCGTGCCCCTCTCGGGCGGCCGCCACGGTAGCATCGCCCTGCTGCTTCGCTCGAGCGACGCGATCGCGGCCATCCTGCTGGCTGCGGATCTCGTGGTCGTCTGCGCGTCCGTGCTGCTGCGCTTTTGCTTCAACGCACCGGTCGAATGGTCCGACGACGTCGCGCGCGGCCTGATGGTCGGCTCGGCCTTCTTCGGCGCGGCGAGCGCGCTCGCGCGCGGCGAGAATGTCGGCGTGTCCTTCTTCCGCGACCTGTTGTCGCCGCGGCTGCGGACGCTGGTCGACGCCGCCGCCGCGCTGCTGATCGTGCTGATCTCCGGCTATGTCGCCTACAACGCGATCAAGCTGGGCTCGCTGACGGCGGGCCAGACCACCGGCTCGGGCCTGCCGCTGGAGCTGACCTTCTATCCGATGGGCGTCGGTGCGCTGTTCATGACGGTGTTCGCGATCGACCATCTTTGCGCCAGGC
The DNA here is from genome assembly GCF_024519855.1 of Bradyrhizobium sp. Bra78. Taxonomy (NCBI): domain Bacteria; kingdom Pseudomonadati; phylum Pseudomonadota; class Alphaproteobacteria; order Hyphomicrobiales; family Nitrobacteraceae; genus Bradyrhizobium; species Bradyrhizobium sp. Bra78. The sequence continues at coordinate 562,397 of NZ_JALJRE010000001.1, forward strand.
CGCTGCCCGACATCGTCCGGGGGCTCGTCGCGATTGCCGTCGTGACCGGGCTCTATCTGGCCTGGGATTATCTGTCGCCCGCCACGGTGCCGTCAGCGGGCACGCTGATGCTGATCGGCTTTTTCGCGACGCTGTTCGGCGGATTGCCGATCGGCTTTGCGCTGGCGCTGGCCGCGCTGATCTTCATCTGGGTCGAGGGCGCGCTGCCCGGCGTGATCTTCGCCCAGCAGATGGCGCGCGGCATCGACAATTTCGTGCTGCTGGCGATTCCGTTCTTCATTCTCGTCGGCTACCTCATGGAAGCCAACGGCATGTCGGTGCGCCTGATCGAGTTGTTGCAGCGCGGGGTCGGCCGCATGCGCGGCGGGCTCAACGTGGTGATGGTGGCCTCGATGGTGCTGTTCTCGGGCATCTCGGGCTCGAAGATGGCCGACGTCGCCGCTGTCGGCTCCGTGCTGATCCCTGCGGCGCGCCGCTCCAAGCAGAATCCGGGCGGCGCGGTGGCGCTGCTCGCGGCTTCCGCCGTGATGGCGGAGACGATCCCGCCGTGCATCAACCTGATCATCCTGGGATTCGTGGCGAACCTGTCGATCGGCGGCCTGTTTGTCGCGGGCCTGCTGCCGGCGGCGCTGATGGCGCTGGTCCTGATCGCCGTCTCCATCATCTTCGGCAAGCGGCCAGCCGATGCCGAAGAGGTCGCGCCACAGATTCCGGTGTCCGGCCTGTGGAGCGGCGCGATCGCCTCGTTCGGCCTGATCTTCATGATCTTCTTCGGCTTCAAGAGCGGCTTTGCCACAGCCACGGAAATCTCGGCCTTCGCGGTCGCCTATGCGCTCGTCGTGGGCAGCCTGGTGTTCCGCGAGCTCGGCTTCACTTCGGCCGCGCACAGTTTCGTGCAGGCCGCAACGCGCGCGGGGCTCGTGCTGTTCATCGTCGCCGCGGCGCAATCGCTCGCGTTCACGCTGACCTTGCAGCAGGTGCCGCATGCGGTCGGCGATTTCATGCTGGGACTGTCGAAGACCTCGGGCGTCTGGCTGTTCATGCTGCTCGCGATCGCGGTGCTGATCGTGATGGGCTCGGTGCTGGAAGGCGCGGCCGCGCTGATCATCTTCGGGCCGCTGCTGCTGCCGGTCGCGGTGCAGCTCGGCATCGATCCCCTGCATTTCGGCGTGGTGCTGGTGATCGCGATGGGGATCGGCCTGTTCGCGCCGCCGCTCGGGCTCGGGCTCTACGGCGCCTGCCTGATCGGCAACGTGCCGATCGAGCAGACGGTGAAGCCGATCATGGGCTATCTCGGCCTGTTGTTCCTCTGCCTGCTGGTGATCGCCTTCGTGCCATGGCTCTCGACCGCGCTGCCGCGCGCATTCGGCTACTGAAGGAGTTTTCCGTGAAAGTCCTGCTGGCTCACACGCCGGAGATGCGCCGCAATTACTACGGCGACCGCAGCCTGAACGGCCTGCGCGCCACCGCCGAGGTGATCCTGCACGAGCGCGACAATACGCTTGACGCGGCCAGCCTCGTGCGCGCGGCGAAAGATGCCGACATCATCGTCGCCGACCGCATGACCGAGGGGCGCGGCGAGATCTTTGCGCAACTGCCGCGCCTGCGTGCCTTCGTCCGCTGTGCCGTCGATATCCGCAACGTCGATGTCGAGGCCGCCTCGACCGCCGGCGTGCTGGTGACCCGCGCCGGCCCCGGCTTCGTGCAGGCGGTGGCCGAGCTCGCACTCGGCTTCATGGTCGATCTTTCCCGCGGCGTCTCGCGGGCGACCGCCGACTATCAGTCCGGCCGCAAGCCGGAAGCGCGGATGGGCCGTCAGCTCGCCGGCAGCCGGATCGGCATCATCGGTTATGGCAGCATCGGGCGTTACCTCGCCGAAGTGGCAAAAGTGCTGCGCATGGAGGTGCTGGTGTCCGATCCCTTCGCGACCGTCGGCGACAGCGCCATCCGGCAGGTCGGTCTCGACGAGCTTCTCGCCGCGTCGGACTATGTCGTATGCCTTGCGGTTGCGAATGAAGCGACCGAGAACCTGATCGGTGAGGCGGCGCTGGCGCGCATGCAGAGGCACGCGCTGTTCATCAATCTGTCGCGCGGCAATCTCGTCGACGAGGCGGCGCTTGCCCGCGCGCTGCGCGAGAACCGCATCGCCGGCGCGGCGATGGATGTCGGCCGTGCACCCGACCAGATGCCGACGCCGGAGCTGGCGAGGCTCCCCAATGTCATCGCCACGCCGCATGTCGGCGGCCTGACGCCGCAGGCGATCGAATATCAGTCGCTGGAAACGGTGCGGCAGGTCGCGGCCATCGTCAAGGGCGAGGTGCCGCAAGGCGCCGTCAACGCGGAGCGCTGGACGCGGCGGCCGTGAGCGCCGCTATAGCCGGTCCACTGCCTTGAACGTCCCGTCCTTCTGGATCACGGTCAGGAACACCTTCGGCGGCGTGTCGATCATGCCCACGCCGACGGTGACGATGCTGCCGCTGATGTCGAAGCGGCCGACATCGTTGATGGCGCGCAGCAGGCTCGCGCGCGTCGGTTGCGGTCCGGCCTGTTCCAGTGCCGCGGCCGCTAGGCGGCCGGAGAGGTAGCCTTCGAGCGACACGAAGTCCGGTGTCAGCGCCGGGTCGAACGCTTTCTGCGCCGCCTGGTAGTCGGCGACCAGCTTCAGCGAGCGGTCCCAGGGAAACGGCACGACCTGCGAGACGATGACGCCTTCGCCCTCGGGGCCGAGCTCCTGGGCGAGTGCGTTGGCGCCGACGAAGGAGATGTTGACGAAAGTCGGATGCGCGCCGCTGCGGTGAGCGAGCTTGATGAACTCCGCGCAGGGACCGTAGGTCCCGACCATGACGATCGCCTCCGGCTCGACGCGCTTGATCATGCGCCAGGCCGAGGTGACCGCGCGGGTGTTGCGCTCGAAGGTGCCTTCGGCGGCGAGCTCGAGGCCACGTTTGGCGAGCGCGCGCTTCACGCCGGACAGACCGTCGCGGCCGAAGGAATCGTCCTGGTAGAAGATCGCGATCCGGGTGAAGTGGAGATCCTCCGTGAGGTGCTTGACCCACGCCTCGGCTTCGGCGCCATAGCTCGCGCGGATATTGACCACGTTCGCAAGCTCGAGGTCGCGCAAGAATTCGGCGCCGCTGAACGGACCGATGAAGGGCACCTTCCTGGGGCTGGTGATCGGAATTGTCGCCATTGCGGTCGGCGTGCCCACCGCACCGATCAGCGCGAACACCTTGTCGTCCTCGATCAGCCGCAGCGTCTGCGCAGCCGAGCGGTCGGGGTCGTAGCCGTCGTCGCGGCTGATGAGCTGGAGCTTGCGGCCGTGGACGCCGCCCTTGGCGTTGATCTCGGTGAACGCCGCGACGATGCCCTGCCGCATCCGCTGTCCGAGTGCGGAGGAGGGGCCTTCCAGGGCTGCGGCCTGGCCGAACAGGATCGCATCCTTGCTGACGCCGACCTCGTCGCCTCGCGCCGGCAGCATTGCCGCGGCCAGCCATGCGATGGTCAAGGCGGCGTATGTCGCGGATCGCGATCGTGTCATGAGGAGCTGGCCGGATGCTGAAGACGTTGCGGAGACGATAGGTCTGGCGCGCTGAACAGGTCGCTAACCTGGGATGCGTCGAGAGGTCCGTAAGACTCCGGGGAAAACCGGCAGGATCCTGTCAGACTGACGTAACTCGCAGGTCAATCGTTAACTAAGCCGCGTGATGCGGAACAGGCCGGTTACGAAATTGGGCAGTTCTTAACCGCGTTCCTTGTCCGATAGTGGTTCCGGCGGCTCAACCAGAAGTTCGAGTGGCCGTGCGATGGGGACTTGCGGATCAAGATGGGCGGTCGCGATCAGAACGATCAGGATCGGAGGCGTATGACCGGGTGGTGGCGTGCCGCGCCGCTGCTCGGGCTCTATCGCCCTGCGCTCGTCGCCGTCGGCGTCGGGCTTCTGTTCTCGATCGCGGGCGCGGCCGCCGTGGCGCGATGGGAACATCGTGTCAACAGGATCGAGTTCGAGAACGCGGCCGAGACCGAGGCCATCGTCATGCAGCACGGCATGGGCGAGTACATCTCCAGGCTCGTCGCCCTGCGCACGCTGTTCGAATCGACCAACGAGGAGATCACCCGCAGCGAATTCGAGACCTTCAGCGCCCGCCTGTTCGAGCGCCATCCCGGCATGCTGCGCATCGCCTGGGTGCCGCGCGTCAACCGCAAGGAGCGCGCCGAATACGAGGCCGCCGCGGTGACCGACGGCGTGTCCGGCTACCGCATCAAGTCGCTCCAGGGCGATGCGTTCGCGACCGCGCCGCAGAGCGATGAATATTTTCCGGTGTTCTACTCGACCCAGCCGAAGACGTCGCCGGTCTACGGCATGGACTACGCGAGCGTTCCGGAGCGCCGCGCGGCCCTCGAGCGCGCGCGCGATACCGACCGTGTCGTGGCCATTCGCACGCGCCTTTACGAGCCGAGGGAGGGCAGCCGGCAGCCCGACGTCCTCGTCGCCATTCCCGTCTACGCCAAGGGAACCTCGCGCGACACGTCGGTGGACCGGCGCCGCAATCTCGCCGGCTTCGTCGTCGGCGTCTTCGACCTGCCGCTGCTGATCCAGTCCATTCGCGTGACCACAGGCGCAAGCCCCGCGGTCAGCGTCAACGTCTATCCACCGTTCACGGGTCAGATCGTCAGCCTGGATGAAATGCTGCCGGATTATGCGTCGGCCGCGACGGCGCCGCAGTCGATGCGTGACGTCGCGCAGGCCCTGCACTGGTCAGGCAGCCTCAAGATCGGTGACACCGATTGGCAGGTGCGGGCGGTCCCGGCTTCCGGTGGTCCGCTGGAGACGACTTACGATCGCGCGGGCGCGGTGCTGATCGTCGGCATGCTGCTGACGCTGTCGCTGTCGACCTACCTCATGCTTGCAAGCCGCAATTCGCGGCGGCTGTCGCTGGCGAACCGGCGGGTGCTCGAGCTCGCCCATACCGACATCCTGACCGGACTGCCCAACCGCGCCTTCTTCCTCGCCCGGCTCGACGAGCTCAATGGCCGTCTGAACGACGGCGGTCCGGCCTTCTCGATCCTGATGCTCGACCTCGACCGCTTCAAGAACGTCAACGACTCGCTCGGTCACGGTGCCGGCGATGCGCTGCTGCGCCAGGTCGCGCAGCGGCTGAAATCCGCCATGCGCGCCAGCGACGTGCTGGCCCGGCTCGGCGGCGACGAATTCGCCATCATCCAGGAAGCTTGCGAGGACCAGCGCGTCTGCTCGACCGAGCTGGCGGGGCGGATCGCAAAGCTCATCGCCAACCCGTTCCTCCTGCCCGGACACCGCGTCGAGATCGGTACCAGCATCGGTATTGCGATTGCGCCCGATCACGGCAGCGGCCAGGAGCAGCTGTTGAAAAAGGCCGACCTTGCGCTCTACCGCTCGAAATCGGCCGGCCGCAACTGCTTCACCATCTACGACGAGGCGATGTCGGCCGAGCTCGAGGCGCGCAACGTGCTGGAAGGCGATTTGCGCGACGCCATCGCACGGTGCCAGCTGGAGGTGCACTACCAGCCGTTCATCGACGCGCTCAGCGGCGAGCGGCGCGGCTTCGAGGCGCTGGTGCGCTGGCGGCATCCGACGCGCGGATTGATTCCGCCGGACCAGTTCATCCCGCTTGCCGAGGAAACCGGACTGATCGTGCCGCTCGGCGAGTTCGTGCTGCGGCGCGCCTGCGCGGACGCAGCCGGGTGGCCCTCCGGCCTCGCGGTCGCCGTCAACCTGTCGCCGATCCAGTTCAAGGAGGCCGAGCTGTTCGAGATGATCAGCGCGGCGCTCGCCGATTCCGGGCTGCCGCCGCAGCGGCTGGAGATCGAGATCACCGAATCCGTCCTGCTGGAGCGCGGGGTCGAGAACCACGCCTTCATGGAACGGCTGAAGAGCATCGGCATCGAGCTCGCGCTCGACGATTTCGGCACCGGCTATTCGTCGCTCAGCTATCTGACCGCGTTCCCGTTCGACAAGATCAAGATCGACAAGTCGTTCATCCGCAACCTCACGCATCAGCCGCGCAGCTCCGCCATCATCTCCTCGATCGTGACGCTGGCGCGCGGGCTCGACATGTCGGTCACCGCCGAGGGCGTCGAGACCCGCGAGGAGTACGAGCGGCTGAAGGCGCTCGGCGTCAATTTCGCACAGGGCTATCTGTTCGGCCGCCCGCAGCCGATCGAGCGGATCCTGTTCGACGCGCCGGTCAAAGCCTCACGGCGCGACGCCGCCTGAGCGCGGCGCACAAGCGTCCCGCTCAACGGGCATGCGCGAAAAACGCTTGACCCGGTCAGTCCCGGATGGTCGGAAGGATCGGCCAGGGATGAAACACACAATGCGGCTTCCGTTCTTCTACGGCTGGGTCGTGGTCGCGGTGACTTTCGTCACCATGGCCATCGGCGTGAACGCGCGCACCGCCTTTTCGTTGTTCTTCCCGCCCATCATCTCCGAATTCGGCTGGGAGCGCGGTGTCACCGCGGGTGCCTTCTCCTTCGGCTTCGTCGTCTCGGGCGTGGTCAGCCCGCTGATCGGCCGCCTGATGGACCGTGCCGGTCCGCGCGCGGTGATGGAGCTCGGCGTGGTCCTGATGGGGGGCGGGCTGCTGCTCGCGCCGCTCACCACCCAACCCTGGCATCTCTACGTCACCATCGGCGTCATGGTCGGCGCCGGCTCGGTGTGTCTCGGCTATTCCGGCCAGTCGCTGTTCCTGCCGAACTGGTTCATCCGCAAGCGTGGCTTTGCCATCGGCATTGCCTTCGCCGGCGTCGGCATCGGCTCGGTGACGCTGCTGCCGTGGGTGCAGCACATGATCGAAGGGACCGGCTGGCGCACCGCCTGCACCGCGATGGGCCTGCTCGTTCTCGTCGTGCTGGCGCCGGTCAACCTGTTCCTGCACAAGCGCCCCGAGGATATCGGCCTCCAGCCGGACGGCGATGCCGCCCCGGCCCCAGGGGCCGCAAAGCCAAGCTCCAACATCGTCGATCCCGTCTGGGTCGCCACCGAATGGACGCTCCGACGCGCCGTCGCGACCTCGCGCTTCTGGTGGATCGCGCTCGGTTATTTCTGCGGCCTGTACATCTGGTACGCGGTCCAGGTGCACCAGACGAAATTCCTGCTCGACATCGGCTTCAGCGCTGGTGTCGCGGTGTGGGCGCTCGGCATCGTCAGCCTGCTCGGCATTCCCGGCCAGATCCTGCTCGGCCATGTCTCCGACCGGATCGGGCGGGAATGGGTGTGGGCGATCAGCTGTGCGGGCTTCGCGATCTCTTTCGCGGCGCTGATGGCGCTGAAATTCCAGCCGTCATTGTGGCTGGTCTACCTCATGGTGTTCACGCAAGGCGCGCTCGGCTACGGCCTCACCTCGATCATGGGCGCGGTGGTGTTCGAGATCTTTCAGGGCCGGCACCAGGGCAGCATTTTCGGCACGATCATGCTGGCGGCATTGGCCGGCGGCGCCGCCGGGCCGTGGATCACCGGCCTGCTTTACGATCGGGTCGGCGACTACACGCTCGCCTTCGGCATCGCGATCGTCGTGAGCGGATTGTCGGCGCTGTCGATCTGGCGGGCCGCGCCGCGCAAGGTGCGCGCCGTGGCCGGCCGCCAGCACAAGCTCCAGGGTGGAACCGGCGCCGAATAGGTTCCGTACACACTGACTTACCGTCCGGTTTTTCGCAGAACGTTAAGCATGTCGCGTCTTGCCGCGGCACGGAGGAATTGCAAAAACGTCTTGGACACCATCGCAGCGTTAGCGTTGGCCCCATTGCCGCCTCTCCCCGATGCCTCCGGGTCCAACGATGTCCGCCTCCGATTGTCCCATGACAGAAACTCCGGAAGTGCTGCTGGCTGCGCTCGAATGCGCCGATGATGGCATCCTCATCGTCGACAGCGCGCATCGCATCACGCATTTCAACGCCGGTGCCGAGCGAATCTGGAAACTCGCGCGCGCCGATGTGCTCGGCCGCGACGCCGAGCTTCTCGCGCTCAAATGCGTTCAGGCCGAACCGGTTGCGGAATTCCACGACGAGATCAGCCTCGTGCGCCGCGACGGCAGCCGCATCCGGGCGGCCATCTCGCTTTCATCAATTACCAGTGGTGGCGTGACCCATCACGTCGTGTTCGCACGCGACGTCACCGCGGAGGCCGAACGCCGCGTCAGAATCGGGCTTCTCCACGCCGTCTCCGACCAGACCAACCGCGCGGTGATGATCACCGACACCGAGCAGAACATCGTCTACGTCAATTCCGCATTCACGACGCTGTTCGGCTATACCAGCGAGGAAGCCGAGGGCCGCCGCGCAGGCGGGCTGATCGCCGGCCGCCACACCGATCGCAAGGCCGTCGCGAAGCTCGTCAAGCGCCTGATGCATGGCGGCCATCGCGGCGAGGTCGAGGCGCTCGCCTATGACAAGGACGGCGAGGAGATCTGGGTCTGCGCCCGCATCGACGCCTTCCGCGACGGGAAGGGCCGGGTCAAGCACATATTCGCATTGATCGAGGACATCACCGAGACCAAGCAGCTGCGCTCGCTTCAGCAGCTCATCATGAGTTCGCTTGCCGACGAGGTTCCGATCACCGATATCGCCGGCAGGCTGTGTCGCCGGGTCGAGGAGATCGCGCCCGACGTCGTCTGCTCGCTGCTTCACGTCGATGCCGCGGGCCTGCTCCATCCGCTCGGCGGCCCGAGCCTGCCCGAGGACTATTCCCGCGCACTGGACGGAATTGCCATCGGCCCCGACGTCGGCTCGTGCGGAACCGCGGCCTTTTACGGCGAGCCGGTTCTGGCGACCGATCTGGAGACCGACCCGCGCTGGCAGCCCTACAAGGCGATGCCGCTCGAATTGGGCTTGCGCGCCTGCTGGTCGACGCCGATCAAGGCCAAGGACGGGCGGGTCATCGCCACCTTCGCCTTCTACTTCCGTGAGCCGCGTGCGCCGAGCAACTGGCACCGGCGCATCGTCGAGGCCTGCGTCGACCTCGGCGCTTTTGCGATCGAACGCAAGGAGGCGCGCGCCGAGATCGCGCGGCTCGCCTATCACGACATCCTCACCGGCCTGCCGAACCGCGCGCAGCTGCGGAACCTGATCACCACCGCGATCGACGCCTGTCCGACCGGCAGCCATGTGGCGCTGGCCTTCCTCGACGTCGATCATTTCAAGGACGTCAACGACACGCTCGGTCACGCCGCCGGCGACGAATTGCTGATCCAGCTCGCGCAGCGCCTGCGCGAACAGATCGGGCCCGAGGACATGCTGGGGCGGCTCGGCGGCGACGAGTTCGTCATCCTGCTGCCGCAGCGCAACGCCGAGAGTGCGGAGCGCGTCGCGGCCGGGATCACCGACGCGCTGGCCGCGCCGCTGCGGCTCGGCTCCAGGCAGCTGCAGATGTCGGTGAGCATCGGCGTCAGCCTCTATCCCGATCATGCGACCGACATCGACACCCTGATGCAGCAGGCGGATGCGGCCATGTACATGGCCAAGCAGGCCGGACGTTCGACCCATCGCCTGTTCAGCGCCGAGATGAACGGACTCACCGAGCAGCGGCTGGCCCTGATCGGTGCGTTGCGCCGCGCCATCGCCGAGGGCGCGCTGACCCTCAGCTACCAGCCGCAGATACGCAGCAGCGACGGCGCGATCCACGGCGTCGAGGCGCTGGCGCGCTGGCACGACGCCGTGCTCGGCGACGTCTCGCCGGCCAAATTCATCCCGCTCGCCGAGGAGTGCGGCCTGATCGAGCAGATCGGCCTGTGGTCGGTGCGCGAAGCCTGCCGGCAGATGGCGATCTGGCGCCGCGCCGGGCTCAACATTCCCTGCGTGTCGGTGAACCTGTCGCCGATCAATTTCCGCAACGTCACGCTGGCCGCGCGGCTCAAGGACATCTTCGCCGAATACGATCTGCCGGCGGATGCGCTGATGCTCGAGATCACCGAAGGCGCGTTCATGCAGGACAGCGTCGCCGCGCTCGAGACGATGAACGCGATCCGCGAGCTCGGCGTCGGGCTTTCCGTGGACGATTTCGGCACCGGCTATTCGAGCCTCAGCCGGCTTGCGCATTTGCCGATCCGCGAGCTGAAGATCGACCGCAGCTTCATGCGCGACATCGAGAAGAATGCCGGCGCGCTCGCGATCGCCACCGCGGTGGTGCGGGTCGGACAGGGCCTCGGCATGACCGTCGTCGCCGAAGGCGTCGAGACCGAGGGCCAGCGCAGGACGCTGGCCGAGCTCGGCTGCGACGTCGTGCAGGGCTTTCTCTATGCACCCGCGCTCCCGCCGATCGCGTTCGAGCGCTGGCTGATCGAGCACTGCGCCGAGCAGGCGAGGGCGATGCTGGGGCGGCTTGATGTGGCGCAGGCAGCTGCGGTTGCGGTGAAGCGGTCGGCCTGATCGCCGAACGGTTCTTTAACTCACAAGCAACAAGTTCTCTTTATCTGTCCACCGGCCGAAGCTGCCCGGCAGCACTTTCGATGGAACCCATGCCTCACGTCCCCAAGCCGCTCGACAGGATCACACTTGCCGAGTTGCTCGGCGCACTGAGCCACGCGCTCGATCTCTCGGAGGGGCAGCCGGCCGGGCATTGCGTGCGGTGCAGCCGCATCGGAGTCATGATCGGCAGGGAAATCGGCCTCGGCGAAGACGAACTGGTCGAACTCTATTACGCGCTGCTGCTGAAGGATCTCGGCTGCAGCAGCAACGCTGCGCGCATCTGCGAGCTGTATCTGACCGATGATCGCTCCTTCAAACAGGACTTCAAGCTCATCGATGGCAGCCTGCCGCAGGCGCTGCGCTTCGTGCTGAGCCATACTGGGCTGAAGGCCGGCCTGGCCGAGCGGTTCCGCGCCATCGTCAACATCTTCCAGAACGGCGGCAGGATCGCCCGCGAACTGATCGAGACGCGCTGCCATCGCGGCGCCGACATTGCCCGCAAAATGCGCTTCTCCGAACCGGTGGCGGAGGGCATCAAGAATCTCGATGAGCATTGGGATGGTGGCGGCAAGCCCCTCGGCCTTCGTGAAACGGCCATCCCGATTTACTCGCGCCTCGCATTGCTGGCCCAGGTGGTCGATGTATTCTACATCGCGAACGGCCCCGAGGCTGCGCTTCGTGAAGCCCGGAATCGATCGGGCAGCTGGTTCGATCCGCGGCTCGTGGCTGCGCTTGAGCGCCTCGCGGAGCAGCCTGGATTCTGGGACACGCTCGGCGCTGAGGACCGGCTCGAGGCCCTTCCGCTGCTGCCGCAGCAGGCGAGCGTGCCGGTCGACGAGGACTATCTGGATGACATCGCGGCCGCTTTCGCCCAGGTGGTCGATTCGAAGAGTCCCTACACCAGTGGTCACAGCGAGCGCGTCACGCTTTTCACTGACATGATTGCGGAGCAGCTGGAGTTCAGCGACGAGCGGCGACGCTGGCTCAAGCGTGCCGCGCTGCTGCACGACATCGGCAAGCTCGGCGTCAGCAATGCAATCCTCGACAAGCCGGGCAAGCTCGACGATTCCGAATGGGAGGTCATGCGCATGCATTCCGCCCATTCGGAAGCAATCCTGTCGCGCATCAGTGCGTTCAGCGAGCTCGCACCGATCGCCGGCGCGCATCACGAGCGGCTGGACGGCAAAGGCTATCCGAGCGGCCTTTCGGCAGGCCAGATCTGCCTGGAAACCCGGATCATCACCACCGCGGATATCTTCGATGCGCTGACCGCGGACCGGCCGTATCGCGCTGCGATGCCGGTCACGAAAGCTCTCGCCATCATGTCGGGGATGGTCGGCACCCAGCTCGACCCGGATTGCTTTGCGGCTCTTCGCCGGGCCCTCGGACGGGTTGACGAGACGCTGGCGGCCTAGCGAGCGTTTCGAGGCTATCATCTCGCTTGCACCGTCTGGTGAGATGACACGGGCAACGCGCATTATTTTCGCGGATCGGAACCTCGGGCTTTTCCCCACGTTGTCGGCCGTTCAACGCAAAACCCGGCACGACCATGAAGAAGATCGCCGCCATCGCAGTCATGCTCCTGCTCCCTGCGTTGCCGGCTGCTGCCGGCGCCGAAGGCTGGACCAGCTATCGCATTCCCGAGAGTGGCACCAGCGTCGACATTCCCTCGTCCATCTTCACCGAGGAAGCGGCGCGGCCCGACGGATATGGCATGCGGTACCGGACCGGCGACGGCCGCGCGGACATCACGGTGCAGGCCGTTCCGAACGACGGCAGCTCGCCGGCCGTTTTCCTGGCCCGCAAGAATCCGCCGTCCGGCATCATCTACAAGCGCATCACCCCGCGCTTCTTCGTGGTCTCCAGCATCCGGCGCGGCAAGATCTGGTACAATCGCTGCAACTTCGCACCCCGCTACGTGCATTGTGTTCTGATCAATTATCCGGCCGCGGAGAAGCGGCAGTGGGATGCGATCGTGACCCGTGTCAGCCGCACGCTGAGCGGCGGTTGATCGCTACGACGAAAAACTGCCCGCGGCTTGCGGGCAGCAGTCTCGCGGGGATGGTTCAGCGGACGTTCGTCGAGGTCGTCGACATGGTCGGCTTGGAGCCCGGCTCGTGCGACATGGTCTTGGTGGTCGACCCGACCTCCTCGCCCGCCTTCACTTTCGTACGCGTGTGGGAGCGGCTGAACGTGCCGCCCTCATGCGCCTGCGCCCGCGCATTGGAGTTGAGCACCGGACCGTTGCCCTTGTTCATGCTGGTGCCGGACTGCGCCTTGCCGCTGGCGGAAGCGGCACTGCCTCCCGCAGCAATCGACGAACCGGTCTGTCCGGAGCTCGAAGTCGAGGTGCCACCGGTGCCGAGAGTCGTGGCCGAGGTGCCGCCGGCGGCGGCCGAACCGCCGCTGCCGCCGGTCATGCTGGTCTGCGCGAAGAGCGGAGAGGCGCCGGCGAGCAGAAGTGCGACCGCCGAAGTCGCGATCAATGTCCTCATTGTCGAATCCTTTCCTATGGTGACGATGTCGAGATCGTGCAGCCGTTGACTGTGACGGTGCTCGCGCTGGTCGAACCGGGGCCGCCGGCCGTCGAGGACGAGCTCGACACGCTGCCGCCGCCGGCCTGGACGTGCACCGACGATCCGCCGGCCGAGCTCGAGCTCGACAGCGAGCCGCTGGATGCGGTCGAGCCGGTTGTCCCTGAGCCCGATGAGCCGAGTGCGGTGACGCTGCCGTCGGGATGTTTCTCGACCGTGACCCGGCAGGTCTCGCCTGAGGCGGTCTTGCCGGTCTTCTGCATGGTTTCCGCCGCAGCGGCGCTGCCCATCATAGTCAACGCTGCGATCGCAACGATTGATCGGTGCATGCGAGTCCTCCTTCAACAAGGGCGAAGGAGCGGCATTGCTGCCGCTCCGCCGACCAGGATGTCAGTCCTTGTCCTTCTTCATCTCGTCCTTGTGGTGGCCCTTGCCCTTCTCCATGCCCATGTCACTGGCATGTCCCGCGGACGAGCCGGCCGTTCCCACGGTCGAGCCGCTCTTGCCACCGCCCGCCGACGAGCCGCCGGTGCCGACGGTCGATGCGGAGTTGGAGCCGGAGCCTGCCGCGGAGCCGCCCGTGCCGACGCTGGACGAACTCTTGCCGCCGCCGGCCGACGAACCGCCGGTGCCGAGCGTCGAGGCCGAGCCGCTGCCCGAGCCCGCGGCGGAGCCGCCCGTGCCGACCGACGAACTGCTGGTGCCGCCGCCGGCCGACGAGCCGCCGGTGCCAAGCGTCGATGCCGAGCCCGAGCCGCTGCCCGAACCAGCCGACGAGCCGCCTGTGCCGACGGTCGAACTGCTGGTGCCGCCGCCGGCTGACGAGCCGCCTGTGCCGACGGTCGAACTCGACTGCGCCATGGCGAGCGCGGTACCGGCCAGCAGCGCAGCTGCGGCCGCAGACAATTTCAGAATCCTCATCACTGTCTCCTCCGATTATCAAGTTGCCAAACAAGGCGCGGGATAAAGTGGCAGGACGCTGAAACGTTCCTTTGGCAGGCATGGTGATGTGGACATGCGCAGCACGATCGCGCGCAGAAATTATCAGGGCTGTCTCAGGAACAAATCAAGGTATTCTCAAAGCTTTCCATCGGATCCGCGTCATGATTGCGCGATCGAACCTATTGAAGCAGAAAGCTCATCAGATGTTGCGATATCGCGCCTGGTACACGACGGGATCCGCGGCCCTCATGCTCGCGCTCGTCATGGGCACTCTGGTCAACGGTCTTACGGCGTTTTTTGTCGCGATCGAGGCCGCCGAAGGTTGGGGCCGATCTGAAATAGCCGCGATCAACAGCTTCGGACTTCTCGGCATAGCGGCCGGAAGCGTCGTCATGGGGTTCGTCTCCGATCGTCTCGGCATCAGGCCGATATGTCTGATCGCAGTCACCGTCATGGGCGCTTGCCTGCTCTTGACGGCCTATGCGCATGCGCCCTGGCAACTCTATGTCATCTTCTTTCTCGCCGGGGCACTGAGTGGAGGCGCGCTCTTCGCTCCGATTTTCGCGACGGTTGGAAACTGGTTCCCGACCTCGGCGGGCCTCGCAATCGGTATCGCCGCCGCAGGGCAAGCCGTTGGTCAAGGTGGCGTCCCCTTCCTCTCTGCGTATCTGATAGAGCGCTTCGGCTGGCGCGGCGCGATGATCGCCTTGGGAACGGCCGTTCTCGTGACGCTTCTGCCTTTGGCTGCATTCATGCGCGACGCGCCCGCGCCCGCTTTTGGAAGCGGCGCAGCGTATGTTCCCCCGATTCGGTCGACCGTCGCCGTTCCCATCCTCAGCGTGGCAGTCTTCCTTTGCTGCTCCTGTATGGCGGTGCCGCTCATGCACTTGATGCCTCTGATTCAAGGCCTCTGCATTCCCGCGACCGACGCCGGCGGCGTGATGCTTGCCATGCTTCTTGCCGCAATTGCCGGGCGGATCGCATATGGCAAGCTGTGCGACATGATCGGTCCGCTTTCATCGTGGGCGGTGGCGTCGGCGCTCCAGACGGCTGGAGTCCTGGCATTCACGCAATTCGTATCCTTTCGCGGGTTCTTGATTTTTTCCATTGTGTACGGGTTCGCTTACGCCGGTGTCATGACAAGCGTGCTGGTCTCTGCACGGGCTCTAACGCCGCCGGCGCGCCGTGGAGCCCTGATGGGAATCATTCTCGCGTTCGCCTGGATCGGTCATGCATTCGGTGGCTATCAAGGCGCTGCGATCTTTGACCTGACGGGAAGCTATACGACGGCTTTCGCGATCGGCTCTGCCGCCGGCCTTTTGAACCTGGCTCTTGTGATGACGCTGCTGGTGCTCTCGCATCGCGGGCGTCTGCCGGCAACTGCAGAAGTGTTGACCTGAACTGCAGCCGCTTCACTCCGACGCCAATCCCGTCCTGCGCCGCAAATCCGTGATCGCGCGCAGAAAGCTGTCGGCCGGCGTCGTCTCCGGATCGATCAGGCGGTGCAGGCGAAAGCCGTCTTCCAGCGCGAGCACGACCGAGGCCATCCAGGGCGGGTCCAGCGTGTCGCCTCTTGCGCTGCTCTTCAACGTGGCCTCGACGATGTCGGCAACCAGCTTGCGCCGCGCGCGCAGGCGCTTGGCCAGCTCCGGGCGGCGCTTCTCGGCGCGGGCGACGAACAGGATCATCTCCATGTGCAGCAGCGGCGAGCGGCCGAGCGGATCCTGCTTGCCGCGATCCATCGCCTTCAAAGCCGCGATGAAGTCGTCGAGATTGCCGTGCCGCGCGAGGATGTCCATGTTGCGCCGGATCGACTGCTCGACATGGTCCTCGAGCATGGCGATGATCAGCTCGTCCTTGCTCGTGAAGTTCGAATAGAACGCGCCGCGGGTGAAGCCGGCCGCCGCCGCAATCGCCTCGATGCTGGCGCTGCCGATGCCGTCCGCCTCGAACACGCGGGCGGCTGCCTCGAACAGTCTGTCGCGCGTATCGTCCCTGGTTGGCCTGGTTCTCACCCTTGACATCGGGGCAGCTTAAGGCAGAATGCAACTCGATACAAGAATGTATCGGATTGATAATTGAGTTCAAGGGATGGTTACGCCGTGCACTTGGGCAGCCGGCGTATCGTGTCATGCGGCAACCGACGTGAGGTCACCATGAACGAGCAATTGCAATCCGCCGCCGGCGATCCCCTGTTCAACCCGCTGTCGCCGGACTTCATCCGCAATCCCTATCCACACTTTGACCGGCTGCGCACCACCGATCCGATGCATGTGACGCCGTTCGGCGCCTTCGTCGCCAGCCGCCATGCCGAGGTCAGTCTCGTGCTGCGCGACAAGCGATTTGGAAAGGACTATGCCGACCGCAGCAAACGGCGCTACGGCGATGATATTCTGGCGCAGCCGATTTTCCGCAACATGTCCCACACCATGCTGCAGGCAGATCCGCCCGATCACACGCGCCTGCGAGGTCTCGTGGTCAAGGCCTTTACTGCGCGACGAGTTGAGGACATGCGGCCGCGAATCCAGGAAGTGGTCGACCAGACGCTCGACGCGATATGTGATCGCGGCCAGATGGACCTGATCAAGGATTTCGCTTACCGCCTGCCGGTCACGATTATCTGCGACATGCTCGGCATCCCGCCGGACCATCGTGAGATGTTCCACACCGGATCGAGTGAAGGTGTGCGGATCCTCGAGCCGTCGCCGATGACGCCGGACGAGATCAAGCAAGGCAATGCCCGCATCCAGATGGCGCTGATGTATTTCCAGCAATTGTTCGATCTGCGCCGCCGTGATCCCGGCGACGACCTCATCACCCAGCTGGTGCAGGCGGAGGAGGATGGTAACAAGCTTACGAACGAGGAGCTGACCGCCAACATCATGCTGCTGTTCGTCGCTGGCCACGAGACCACCGTCAATCTGATTGGCAACGGCCTGCTGGCACTCCATCGCAATCCAGACCAGCTCGGGTTGCTGAAGGCGCAGCCCGACCTCATCACCAATGCGATCGAGGAATTCCTGCGCTACGATTCCTCGGTGCAGATGACCGGCCGCGTCGCGCTGGAGGAGATTGATGATCTCGGCGGTAAGCGGATCCCCAAGGGCGAGTCGGTGCTCTGCCTGCTGGGCTCGGCCAACCGCGATCCGGCGGTCTATCCCGACCGGCCCGACCGGCTGGACGTCACCCGCCAGAATGTGAGGCCGTTGTCGTTCGGGGGCGGTATCCATTTCTGCCTCGGGGCCCAATTGGCGCGCATCGAGGCCGAGATCGCCATCGCGACGCTGTTGCGCCGGCTGCCGGACCTGCGCATCGACGACGTCGAAAACCCGGAATGGCGGCCCACCTTCGTGCTGCGCGGCCTGAAGCGGCTGCCGGCGAGCTGGTGACGGCCGCCAGCGTTAACCTCCGCGCGCAACGGTCGCTGTGACTTCGCCACACTTCCCTCTATATAAGGGGCTGTTCCGGCGCGCCTGAGGCCCTCAGGTTGGGCCCGGGCCGGTTTGGCCGAGGGGAGACCCGTGCAGACGACGCTGCTCGGATTAGCGATTGCCTTCATCATTGCGCTGCTGGCCGCGCTGATCGGGCCCTACTTCATCGACTGGAACCAGTTCAGGCCCCAGTTCGAGGCGGAGGCGGGCCGAATCATCGGCGTGCCGGTGCGGGTGGCGGGTGAGCTCGACGCGCGGCTGTTGCCGGCGCCGAAGCTGCGGCTGCGCGCCGTCACTTTCGGCGGCAACAACGATCTCGGCCGCCTGCGCGCCGACAAGCTCGACGTCGAGTTCAGCCTGAGCTCCCTGATGCGCGGCGAATGGCGCGCCACCGAGCTTTCGGTCAACGGCATGGCGGTCGATCTCGGCCTCGATGCCAGGGGGCGGGTCGATTTGCCCTCCACCGCAAGCGGTACCTTCAATCTGGCCTCGCTGGCGATCGAGCGGCTGAACCTCACCGGCCGCATCGCGCTGCATGACGCCGCCAGCCGTTCGACGCTGGAACTGAACGACATCGCCTTCTCCGGCGACGTGCGCTCTCTGGCCGGATCGGTCCGCGGCGACGGCAGCTTCACCGCGACCGGGGTGCGCTATCCGTTCCGCGTCTCCTCCGGTCCGAGCGCCGACGGCAGCGCCACCCGTCTCCATCTCAACATCGACCCGGGCGAGCGTGCCATCCTCGCGGATCTCGAAGGCGTGCTTGCCTTCGACAATCGCCTGCCGAAATTCGAGGGTGCGCTGACGCTGGCCGTGCCCGCGATCAGGAAGGCGGGCGAAGCGGGGCCGATGCCGTGGAAGCTCACGACAAAACTCAAGGCAGATCCGGCGGGCGCGAAATTCGAGCAGATCGATGCCAGTTTCGGCCCCGAAGACACGGCGCTGAAGCTCGGCGGCGTCGGCGACCTCAGGTTCGGCGCTTCGCCGCTGTTGCGTGCGGTCCTGTCGGCACGCCAGGTCGACGCCGACAAGCTGACGGCCAGGAACGATACCGATCCGCAGCGTGTCATGCCGGCGCTGCGCGCGGGCCTCGCCGCGATTCCGCAGGCGCCCGTTCCCGCGCAGATCGAGTTCAACTCCGACCAGATCATGCTCGGCGGCCGTCCGCTCCAGAACATCACCGCGGAGCTAGCGACCGACGGGCGGTCCTGGACGTTCCAGCGGCTCGAGCTGCGCGCGCCCGGCATGACGCAGCTCTCGCTCAACGGCGCGACGCCCGGCGCCGACAGTTTCAGCGGCCGCCTCAGCATCGAATCCTCCGATCCCGATACGCTGGTGGCCTGGCTCCAGGGCCGCACCGAGGTCAACCGCCGCAGCACGCGGCCGCTGCGGCTTGCCGGTGACGTGACGATCGCCGCCAATCATTTCGCCATCGACAGGCTGAAAGCCGAGATCGAGGGCGGCGCGGTCGAAGGCCGCATCGCCTTCGTCCAGACCGGCGCGAGCAAGGGCTCGCGGATCGACGCCGAGCTCAAGGCCGACCGCCTCGACCTCGATGCCGCCGCAAGCTTCGCGCGCGCGCTTGCCGGGCCGCAGGGCGAATGGCCGGAGGAGGCGAAGCTGTCGCTCGATATCGGCCGCGCGATCTCCGCGGGCCAGGAACTGCGGCCGTTTGCGGCGAAGCTCGGCTACGGTCCTGCAGCGCTGTCGCTGGAGCAGTTGCGGTTCGGCCAGGCCAGCGGCGTGACCACGGAAGCAAGCGGCAGCTTCGACCGCGCCAGGGCCACGGGCAAGCTGACGCTGAAATCCTCTGCCAATTCGCTGCGCGACCTCACGGCGCTGCTCGAGCCGATTGCGCCCTCGGTCCGCGCGCGGCTCGACGCGATGCCGTCGCTGCCCGGGGCGACGCGCCTCAAGCTCGACCTCAGTCTCGACACCAACGCCGAGCATGCCGATCGCAACGACGCCCGTGCCGTGCTCGATCTCGACGCGCCGCAGCTCAAGGCCATCGCGACGCTGGCCGCCCGGACGCCGGTCGCCGCAATCAACGGCATCGATATCGATCGCTTGCGCAACAGCGACTTCACGCTGGACTCGAAGATATCGACGCCGCAGGCCGGCGCACTGCTGGCGCTGTTCGGGCTCGATCGCGTGGTGGCCGCGGGCGAGGGGGCCTCTCAATTCGAGGGCAGGCTGAGCGGCGCCTGGCGGCGGCCATTGCAACTGAGTGCAAAGCTCAGCGGCGGCGGGCTGGATGCGAACGCGCAAGGCAGCGTCGACTTGTCGTCCGAGCTCAAGGGCAGCGTGAACCTTCGCGTACGCAACGCCAATCTGGCGCCGCTGTTCGGAACCGGTCCAGCCGTCCAATCGGTGCGGACCGTCAACCTGTCCTCGCGCGTCGGCCTCTCCGGCAACCGCCTGACCTTCGACGATCTCGACGGCGGCGCGGCCGGCTCGCATCTGCGCGGTCATCTCGCGATGACGCTCGATCAGGAGAAGAGCGTCGATGGCGAGGTGGGCCTCGATACGCTCGACTTCGCGCCCGCGCTCGCAATGGCCATCGGCGCGGCCGGCCATGATTCCGGCGAGCCGCTGGGTGCGGGTCTTCTCGGTGGCTGGCGCGGCCGCATCGCCTTCCAGGCCTTGCGCGGCATGCTTCCGGGCGGCATCGAGCTGCGCCCCTTTGGCGGCACGATCCGGAGCGACGGCCAGTCGCTCGCGCTCGACGCGCTCAAGGGCGGCCTCGGCGGCGGCGAGATGTCGGCGAGTCTCGACGTGCGCAATGGCCCGAGCGGCGTTGCGCTGAGCGCGCGCATCGAGCTCGGCAATGTCGATGCGACGGCGCTGCGCTACCGCGATCTCGCGCTGCCCAAGGGACGCGCCTCGTTGCAGATGGCGCTGACCAGCCAGGGCCGCAGTGTTGCGGCCTTGACCGGCGCGCTCGCCGGCAACGGCACGGTGACGTTGGACGCCGCTGAAATCTCAGGCCTCAATCCCCGTGCTTTCGAGATCGCCATCCGCGCCAGCGACGGCGGCCAGGTCGCCGACGACGCCAGGCTGCGGCAGCTGGTCGAGCCTGCGTTGTCGGCAGCTCCGATCGCGGTTGCCTCGGCACAGATTCCGTTCACGATCCGTGACGGCCGACTGCGCGTCGGCGCGACGTCGCTGGAAGCAAAGAACGCACGTGCCATCGTCTCCGGAGGCTACGACATTCCCGCCGACCAGGCCGACATCCGCGCCAGCCTGACGCCGATCATGACCGGGCTCTCCGGCGCACCGCCGGAGATCCAGTTGTTTGCGGCAGGTCCTCCCGACAAGCTGAGCCGCACCGTCGATCTCGCGCCGCTGTCCTCGTGGCTTGCGGTGCGAACGATCGACCGCGAGACGCGCCGGC
This sequence comes from Bradyrhizobium sp. Bra78, assembly GCF_024519855.1. Lineage (NCBI taxonomy): Bacteria > Pseudomonadati > Pseudomonadota > Alphaproteobacteria > Hyphomicrobiales > Nitrobacteraceae > Bradyrhizobium > Bradyrhizobium sp. Bra78. The sequence continues at coordinate 583,132 of NZ_JALJRE010000001.1, forward strand.
TCGACGCGATCGAGCGCGGCGAGCCGCCGCCCGCGACCGCCGCGCTGCCGACGCTGGTCTCGCCGGAGCCGCTGTCGGAGCCGCCGCTGCTGGACGTGCCGATGCCCGGCCGCGATCCGCGCCGCGCGCCGCCCAAGCCCAGGATTGAACCGAAGGCGGTGCCGCTGCCGAAGGCGCCGCTGGCCGCGCCCGCCGCGCCAAGTCCTCCACTCACAAGTCCTCCACACGCAAGCCCGCCGCTTGCGAGCCAGCAGGCCGCGCCGCTGCCGCCGCCGATCGACGTGCGGCCGGCCCCGGGTCCGCCGCCCGCAAAGCCCAGGCCGAAGCCGCCGCTGGTTTTGACGCCGTCGAACCCGTAAGGGCGTCGTGGTTGGGAGGTTGGGCCGCGGGCTGCTCTTACCTCTCCCGCTTGCGGGGGAGGTCGCGCCGAAGGCGCGGGAGGGGGCTCTCTCCTCTGGGAGAATCCCTCTGTTGAGGCACCCTCTCCCCAACCCTCTCCCGCAAGCGGGAGAGGGAGTGAACCTCCCGCGTTACGCGGTGGTAAATCCATTCCCTCGCATTTGAATGAATATTGTCGGCAAAACTGCTCTGCCGGTTTTACTGGATTTGCGCGTTTGTTCCCTAGTCTCCAGAGGAATTCGGCGTCCTGCCGACGCAAGCAGGACGGCTCGCCAAGAACTGGGTTTGAGAACTGGGGTGATCGACATGAACGGGGCGAAAACGCTTCTGCAGGATCTGGACGACGCGATCGCTCGCGGCACCGACGAAAGCCGGACCAAGGCGTTGTGGCATGCGACCGACATCCTGATCACCGGCCGCTACAGCGACGACGAGATCAGCATGTTCGGCGAGGTCATCGGCCGGCTTGCCGAAGAGATCGAGGTCGCCGCGCGCGCGCAGCTCTCGGAGCTGATGGCGGCGTGCGATCATGCTCCGCTCAACGTCATCGAGAAACTCGCCTCGGACGACGAGATCGAGGTCGCCGGTCCCGTGCTGCGCGACTCCACGCGTATCGACGAGAAGATGCTGATCGAGAACGCCCTGACCAAGGGGCAGGCGCATCTGCTCGCGATCGCCCAGCGCGAATCGATCGGCGAGGCCGTGACCGACGTGCTGGTCAAGCGGGGCAACCAGGAGGTCGTGACGTCGGTTGCGAAGAACGAGGGTGCTCGCTTCTCCGGCTCGGGCCTCCTCCACATGGTCCGCCGCGCCGAGGGCGACTCGATCCTCGCCGAGCAGCTCGGCCTGCGCAAGGACGTGCCGCGTCACGTCTTCCAGCAGCTGATCTCGAAAGCGTCGGAAGACGTCCGCCGCCGGCTCGAGAGCGAGCGCCCGGAGATGATGGCGCAGATCCAGAGTTCGGTGACCGAGGTCACCGGCGACCTGCAGTCGAAGTTCGGCCCCTCGTCGCGCAGCTATTTCGTCGCCAAGCGCGTGGTGACGACGCAGTATCGGCAGGGCAACCTCAATCAGGAATCGATCTCGAACTACGCACGCCAGCACCGCTTCGACGAGGTTCAGATCGGCTTGTCGCTGCTGTCCGCGCTGCCGGTCGACGTGATCGAGCGCGCGATGATGGACCGCAACCGCGAGATGATCCTGGTGCTGTGCAAGGCGCTCGACTTCTCCTGGGAGACGACGATGTCGCTGCTGTTCCTCGGCGCCAAGGATCATTTGATCACGGCACGCGAGCTTCACGACAATGAGCGTGATTTCGGCCGGCTCAAGACCGAGACCTCGCGCAGCGTTCTGAAGTTCTACCAGTCGCGCAAGACCGGCGCGGGTGCCGATTCCGTTTCGGGCCGTCAGCCCGAGCTCCAGATCCACTGAACGGGTGCACTGAGCATCATCCCGGAATTCGAAGGGGAGTATTTGCAATGTTGCCTCAATTCGGCACCGCAATTCGCAAGAGTCCGAACAAGTCCCTCAACACGGCTGCAGCCGGCGATATCGGCGGCGCGCCGGACAAGGCCTCGGTCGATGCCGCATGGCTCGTGCTCGAGGCCGCCAACGATCTCGGCGACCACGCCGCGATCGAAGCGTGCCGCCGCGTCATCGACGCCGAGCTGAACGGCACGGTCGCCGGCAACTCGGACCTCGATCTCGTGCTGGGATATTTCCGGTAGAACTCGGCCGGGCCGCGCCCCGCCGGGTGCTCATTCGGCGTCTAGGCGTTCGCGCCGCCGTCGACGGTCAATGTCGAGCCGGTGATGTACTTGGCCTTCGGGCTGGCGAGGAACGCGACTGCATTGGCGATATCGTCCGTCGCGCCGTACCGGCCCAGCGCCATGAACTGCTTCAATGTCTCCGCGGTCGGGCCACTCGCAGGATTCATGTCGGTGTCGATCGAGCCGGGCTGCACCAGGTTGACCGTGACGTCCCTGGGGCCAAGCTCCCGCGCAAGCGCCTTCGTGAAGGCGGCGAGCGCCGACTTCGACGCCGCGTACACGCCGAGCACCGGCGACGGCACGCGGTCGGCGAAATAACTGCCGATGGTGATGATGCGGCCGCCCTTGCCGAGGTGGGGCAGTGCGGCCTTGCTCGCGACAATCGGGGAACGGACGTTGACGTTCAGCAGCGCATCGATATCCCCGAGCGAGATGTCGTTGAGGCCGCCCAATCGCAGAATTCCGGCGTTGTTGACCAGGATATCGAGCCCGCCCAGTGCCGCGACGGTCTTGTCGACCGAGGCCCGGACGGCGGCGACATCGGCGCTGTCGGCCTGGATCGCCACGGCGTTCCGCCCCTCCGCCTTGATGGCGTCAACGACGCCTCCGGCGCTGTCTGCCGACTTCTCGTAAGTAATTGCAACATCTGCGCCTTCCGCGGCCAGCGCCTTTGCGATGGCTGCACCGATACCCCTGCTTGCGCCCGTGACCAGGGCCCGTTTTCCTGCCAGATTCATTTGCTCTCTCCAATTCTGTAACGATCGACACAGAATATGTGGAGTCTTGAACGGCGGCGTCAAGTCAATTATGTGTTGATCATTACAGAAAGCGAGCGATGGCCGGACGTCCCAGGGAATTCGACCGCGAGGCAGCACTCGAAGCCGCCATGCTCCTGTTTTGGCGCAAGGGGTTCGAGGCGGCCTCGATGCACGATCTCTGTGACGCCATGGGCGTCCGCTCGCCGAGCCTCTATGCGGCTTTCGACAGCAAGGAGGCGCTCTATCTCGCCGCGATCGAGCATTACGTCCTGACCCACGGGCAATCGGTCTGGGACAGGCTCTCGGAAGGAAAAACCGCGCGGGCCGGCATCGAGAACCTGCTGATCGGGGCCGCCGAGACCCTGCCGAAATCCCGGACGGCTCCGGCCGGCTGCATGGCCGTGCTGGGCGCCGTCAGCGACGAATGGCCGGCCGCGATTGCACGCGCCATCAGGAAGGTCCGGCTCGAGATGTTCGGCAATCTGCGCGCGCGGATCGAGGGGGCGGTCGCCAACGGCGAAGTGCCCGCCGCGACCAACATCGAGGCCCTGAGCCGGTTCTATCTCAGCGTCTTCCAGGGCATGGCGATCCAGGCCAAGGACGGCGCCACGCCCGAGGAACTGAGAGGCGCAGCCAAGGCGGCGATGGCTGCGTGGCCGGGGAACGGATAGAGCGAGTCTGTCCGCAACGCGTGCGTCTCGACCGCGACGCGGACACGCCCATTGCACGCAGCTGTGATCGGGGAACCTCGGCCGCGCCTGTAACGAGTGACGCTCCCCTCCGTAAAGGGCGTAGCGAACGCTCCGTTCGCCAACAGTTGCGCGCGCGGTCAGGGGAGACATCGTCACATGAAAGGGTTCAACGTCGCCGAGAATGGCGGCGGTTCTTATCGTTCGCTCGCCATTCTGCGCTGGGTCATGGTGATCGTATTCGTCTCGTTTGGAATGCAGAAATTCACGCTGCAATCCGCACAGGGCATCGCTCAGTTCATCAGCAACAGCCCGTTCATCTCCTGGCTGTCGGTGTTCGGCCTGAGGGGAGAGGCCTATTTTCTCGGTGTCGCCGAATTCGTGATTGCGGCGCTGCTCGCGGCCGGCAGCTTCAGTCCGGTCATGTCCGCGCTCGGTTCGTTCATGGGCATGGTGACCTTCGCGATCACGTGGTCGTTCTTCTTCGCGACGCCGGGCGTCGTCAAATGGAGCCTTTCGTCCGATCCGATGGCGTGGAATCTGACCGGCGAATTTCTGTTCAAGGATATCGTCCTGCTGTGCGTTTGCGGGGTGTTATTTCTCGCCTCTTTGCCGCGGTCGGTTGTCCGACTGCGCACCGGCTGAGCGTCAAGCCCCTCACCGCCGGATGCGGTAGATCACGACGTCATTGCCGTGGCGTATCGTGCTTTGCTCGAGCAGATAATTCGACTTCTCCAGCACCCGGCGGGACGCGCCGTTCCCGACATAGACGATGCCGATGAGGGACGGCAGCTCGAATCGCGACAGGCCGATGTCCGTCAGCGCCGTCGCGATCTCGCTTGCCAGTCCCTGGCCCCAGAACTCGCGCTTGAACGCGTAGGCGATCTCGATCTCGTCGATGTCGTCCACCATGATGTGGCGGATGCCCGCCCGTCCGGCGAATGTCCCGTCCTTCGATCGCAGCACCCAGAGCCCGAAGCCGTGCTGGTCCCAATGCGCCATGTTGGTGCCGAGATAGGTCCTGGTCACCTCGGGTGCGCGCACGCCGCCGAGATAGCGCGACACCTCGGCATCGAGATGCAGCGCGACGAGATCGTCGAAGTGATCTTCGTTCAGCCTCTCCGCGGTCAGTCTGCTGGTGCTGAAATGATCCATGGAGACAGATAGCAGCTTTCTGAGCCGGACGTCACCACGCCGGCGAGGAGTCTTCGCGTGCAGTGCTAGCGCAACGGTCGCTGTGACTGCAATCCCGGCCGCACCGGGATTGTGTTTTCCGGCTCGCCTTGTCGGGATGTCGGGGGCGTGCCGGACACGGCATCGTGTTCTCCTGACTGAGAGAGTTGGACGAAAACGCCCAGAGGGTGTGAATTGCCTCACACACACGTAGTCGCTCCGGACTTACGGTATGCTCTAATTCCGCGTAGAGCGGCCCGTACGAACTATCTCGAGCAAGAGGGAGTTCAGGCTATGGCTAGCATCGTGTTGGGAATTGTCGTTTCCATTCTACTATCGACACAGGCCTCGCTGGATCAGGTCGGCGACGCCGCGTCCGAACTGCTACCTTCGCTGGTACGCTGGTCCATCACGTTGCTGGGCCTTGTCGTGGCAGGCCGGTTGGCCTGGCAAGCGTTTGGCCGTGCGGTCACCATTGCCGAAGTCCCGACTTTCCCTCGATACATGACGACCCGGCAGCAGTATCGACTGGGCGGTTTCATCTTCGTCGTATTCTCATGCGGCTTTTTCCTTCTTCTCATCCATGAGAACCGCGACGTCATCGCCCTGGCGCCGCTGGTTCCCGCAATTCCGGAAGCCGTCGTAGAGGCCGCGAAAAGTCAGTCCGCGCCCTATCTGACCGTCGTCGCCGCAATGGGGGCCGTGTATCTGTTCCTCCTGACAAAGGAGGCTCAGTGGAACGTCCTGCTGATGGTCCGCGACGTGATCCAGAGCTGGATCAGCGTGCCTCAACTCGCCAAGCAGATCATGGCGCAAATCCGCTTCTCGCTGCGCGTGCCACAGGACGTGCTCTCGAAGGTCATCGCGAATTCGCCGGACGTCGTCGATCAGGACTTCCGCAAGGATCCGAACACCCCGGATCGGATGTGGGCGGAAATCTGCTACATGAAATGGTGGCTGACGCAGGGGCGCGACACTGGAGATGACGCCACCTTCTTCACCGAGGACAGCTTTGGTTTCGACAAGCTGATGGCGGACTTCCAGCAAGCGGCGCCGACAATGAGCCAGTGGAAAGCCGGCACGCTGATGGGGCTCGCCGCGCCCCAGGCCACGCAATTGATCAAAGACCTCTACAACCGGTTTGCCCGGCTTGTCGCGTGTTACCTGATCTACCGCAACGGGTCCCGAATTGACCTGCGCAACGAGGCCAGCAAGTTCGGCATCGAAATCGATGCTCCCATTCACGACAATCCGTTGCGATACTGGATCGTCTATATCATTGCACTGATCTGTTCCGTCTATCTGGGCGTGACCATTTCGGCCGTCGTGTATGACGTGCTGCAGGGCAGGGGTATCGTCTGGGCGCAAGACCCCAATCGCTCGATGGCATGGGTCATGTATTCGCTCTGCAATTATGGATTCGCGATCGTCGTCGTTCTCTTGCTTCGATTTGCGATGTCTTCTCTGGGAAGCAATTCAGATCAGTCGCACCTCACGACCTATTGCTGGAGCTTTCTGGTCGCGCTCGTCGTGGGGCCCGCGGGTCTGACGGTGGCCGTGCATTACTTCGGCGAGGGCAATCTGCGGGAAATGTCCCTTGCCAGTCTTTACTATGCGATGTTGAAGTGGGGGCTCGGGCCGGCGCTCGTGACCGTCTATATTTCGTACTATCTCGACAGGCAAAGCTGCTCCGATCTGCCGGACATCGATAATTCAGTACGAACGGTCGCGTGGCGGCTGTCCAATTGCCTAGGCTTTGCGGCAACCAACGTGTTCCTGCTTCTTCCGCCCTTGCTGTCGATGACGGCACAGGAAGGGGCGATCTGGGAAACCAGCAAGCTGCGCTTCATTGCGGCCGGCACGACGTTCTGTCTGGCACTCGGCCTCGCATTGGCGGCCCAGTTCGCGCTCAAGAAGGACCGCGTTGGAGCAGTGCTGGCTCACAAGCCGGCATGATCCCGGATACGGTCGGTCATGGCGATGATGGCATTGTGCCGGTGTTTTGCCCGACGGGTCAACCGGCGCTTTGCCGGTAGCCCGGATGGAGCGGCTTGTCCGCCGTAGCTCGAGGAGCAAAGGCGGAAGCCGCTCCATCCGGGCTACGGTCGGATGATTTCGTGCTTGCCTAACCCATTGATCTCACAGCTTCCGTCTACTGTGCATGGGGTTGTTTTCGCAGCTTTGGTTTGAGGGGGCTCTATCCCGCCCCCAACGCGACCGCGATATTGTAGGTCAGAAGGCTCGCCGCATAGGCCAGCACCAGCATGTAGCCGAAGGTCACTGCCATCCATCGCCAGCTTCCGGTCTCGCGGCGGATCACGGCCAGCGTCGAGGCGCATTGCGGGGCGAAGATGTACCAGGCCAGCATCGACAGCGCGGTCGCGAGCGACCATTTCGTCGCCAGCACCTGGCCGATCTGCTCGGCCGCTTCCTTGCCGCCTTCGATCGCATAGACGGTGCCGAGGGCGGCGACCGCGACCTCGCGGGCCGCCATGCCCGGGATCAGCGCGACCGCGATCTGCCAGTTGAAGCCGACGGGGGCGAGCAGGGGCTCGAGCGCCTTGCCGATGATCGCGGCGAGGCTGAAGTCGATGGCGGGCTCCGTGGCGCCCGCCGGCGGCTGCGGGAACGAGGCCAGGAACCAGATCAGCACCATCATCGAGAAGATCGTGGTGCCGGCGCGGTGCAGGAACATCTTGGCGCGCGTGGTGACGCCGATCACGATCGATTTCAGCCGCGGCATCTTGTAGTCGGGCAGTTCCAGCATGAACGGCGCCGGTGCATAGTCGCGGAGCATGAAGAATTTGATCAGGAACGAGACGGCCAGCGCGCTGGCGATGCCGGCCGCATAGAGGCCGAACATCACGAGGCCCTGGAGGTTGACGAAGCCCCAGACGTCCTTCGCCGGAATGAAGGCGGAGATGATCAGCGTGTAGACGGGGATGCGCGCCGAGCAGGTCATCAGCGGCGCGATCAGGATCGTGGTCAGCCGGTCGCGCTTGTTGTCGATTACGCGCGTCGCCATGATGCCGGGAATGGCGCAGGCAAAGCTCGACAGCAGCGGAATGAAGGCGCGGCCGTGCAGGCCGGCGCCGCCCATGATGCGGTCCATCAGGAACGCGGCGCGCGCCATGTAGCCGAAATCTTCCAGGAGCAGGATGAACAGGAAGATGATGATGATCTGCGGCAGGAACACGATGACGCTGCCGACGCCCGAGATCACGCCGTTCTGCAGGAAGCTCTGCAGCAGGCCGGCGGGCAGGGTGGAGTGCACGAACTCGCCGAGCGCGTCGAAGCCCGAGTTGAGCAGCTCCATCAGCGGCTGCGCCCAGGCGAACACCGCCTGGAACATCACGAACAGGATAGCCGCGAGCACGATCAGGCCGCCGACCGGATGCAGCACCACGGCATCGATCCGCGCGGTCCAGGTGTCGGGTCTAGCAGGCAGGCTGACGCAGTCGGCGATGATGCGGTCGGCCTCACGCTGGGTGGAACGCAGTTCGCCGACGCTGAGCGCGCGCCAGGTATTCTCCTGCGGCTCGGCGGCGAGTCTTGCCGAGATCTCGTCCGTCAGCGTCAGCAGGTCGGCCGTGCCGCCCTTGCGCACCGCGATCGAGGTGACCACGGGGACGCCGAGCTCCTTGGCGAGCCGCTCCACGTCGACGGTGATGCCGCGCCGGGCCGCGATGTCGAACATGTTGAGCACGAGGACCATCGGCCGGCCGGTGCGCTTGAGCTCCAGCAGCAGGCGGATGGTCAGGCGCAGATTGGTGGAATCGGCCACGCACAGCACGAGATCGGGCACCGTCTCGCCGGAGGCCTTGCCGAGCACGAAGTCGCGGGTGATCTCCTCGTCCGGGCTGCGGCCGCGCAGCGAATAGGTGCCGGGCAGGTCGACCACCGAGACCTGGCGGCCCTGGGGCGTGACGAAGAAGCCTTCCTTGCGCTCGACGGTGACGCCCGGATAGTTCGCGACCTTCTGCCGGCTGCCGGTCAGCGCATTGAACAGCGAGGTCTTGCCGCTGTTGGGCGTGCCGACCAGGGCGAGATGCAGCAGGGGTAATTCCATGGGATTTACTGGTCCGGCCGCATCACGCGACGATGATGGCCATGGCTTCGCGCCGACGCACCGCGATCGTGATGCTGTCGACCCGCACGGCGATCGGGTCGCGCCCGACCAGCCCCTCGTGCAGGACCTCGACCCGGGCACCCTCGACGAAGCCGAGCTCGATCAGCCGGCTCTCGAGCTCGATGTCGGAGAGCGCCGAGGCCGCCTCTTTGACGGAAAGGTGTTGAATGACGCCGGTGTAGCCGCGCTGGGCCAGACCAAGCGGCATATGCGGGCGCGTGTCATTGGTTTCGGTCATGCCCTGTATTTTCAACGCAGGGCATCGAGGTCAAGCGCGCGGGTCGGCCGAAACTGCACCTTAGAGCGATTTTAAAGTGCAGAGCCGGGCGCGCCGAGGGCGAAGCCCCAACGCCTATTGGGCCGGGACCTTGTCCGGCTGGAGGGCGGCCATGGCGCGGCTCTTGAAGTAGTCGAGCACGAACAGGCGGATCGCCGAGGACAGATTGCCCTGCTGGCGGTTGCCGTCGATCTCGCCGACCAGCTCGGACAGCGTCATATTGCGCAGGCCCGAGATCTCCTTCATGCCGTTCCAGAACGCCTCTTCCAAGCTGACGCTGGTCTTGTGGCCGGCGACGACGATCGACCGTTTCACGACCGGCGATTTCATGGCTGTTCCTCGCGATCGATCTGATGCTGGTCCAGGCGTTCCTTCGCCTGGTCCGCGCGCGTCTGCTCCGCCGACCGTTCCGCCTTCGTGCGGCCGAACTTCGCCCGGTTGGCGTCCGCCTGCTTCGCCGAGGTTTCCCGTTCGGCGCGCTTCCTGAAACGATTCAGGTTGATGACGTTCCCCATGCCGCGTCTCCATCATCCGATCCTCTGCAGGCAGGATGAAAATTTCAGAAACAGGGGGCCGCGTGGCGCCCCACAAGACTTGATCGCCATTCGCTTGTCCTCGTCAATCGGCCCTTGGACCATCAAACGATGAATTTCGCCCGGTGGAGGGCAGTGGGACTGCGTAACACGCCGCCCAGCCGCAACATTGACGGTAATCAAATCCCGCCGCCAAAGCCGCATATTTCTGTGGGCGGAGCGTCCGTATCACTACGGATGGCTATCGGAATTCGGAATTTTATCCCGGGCTGGTCATCTTCTCCGGGCGCACCAGGCGGTCGAACTCCTCCGCCGAGACGAAGCCGAGCCGCAGGGCCTCCTCCTTCAGCGTGGTGCCGTTGGCATGCGCCGTCTTGGCCACCTTGGCGGCGTTGTCGTAGCCGATTTTCGGCGCGAGCGCCGTCACCAGCATCAGCGAGCGCTGCATCAGCTCCTTGATGCGCTTCTCGTCGGCGCGGATGCCGCTGACGCAATGCTCGGTGAAGGAGCGCGCGGCGTCCGCCATCAGGCGGATCGAGTGCAGCATGTTGTAGGCCAGCACGGGCTTGTAGACGTTGAGCTCGAAATGGCCCTGGCTGCCGGCGACCGTGATCGCGGTGTGATTGCCGAACACCTGGCAGCACACCATGGTCATCGCCTCGCACTGCGTTGGATTGACCTTGCCCGGCATGATCGAGGAGCCCGGCTCGTTCTCCGGCAGGATCAGTTCGCCGAGGCCCGAGCGCGGGCCCGAGCCGAGCAGGCGGATGTCGTTGGCGATCTTGAACAGGCCTGTCGCAACCGAATTGATGGCGCCGTGCACCAGCACATAGGCGTCGTTCGAGGCCAGCGCCTCGAATTTGTTGGCGGCACTGGTGAAGGGCAGCTTCGTGATCCCGGCGACGTGCTTTGCGAACAGTTTTGCGAAGCGCGGCTTCGAATTGAGGCCGGTGCCGACGGCGGTGCCGCCCTGCGCCAGCGGATGCAGCTCCTTCACCGCGACCTTGAGCCGGGCGATGCCGCTTTCGACCTGGGCGGCATAGCCGGAAAACTCCTGGCCGAGCGTCAGCGGCGTCGCATCCTGGGTGTGGGTGCGGCCGATCTTGACGATGTTCGAAAACGCCTTCTCCTTCTTGCGCAGCGCGCGGAGCAGCTCGCCGAGGGCCGGGACGAGATCGGCATTGATGCGGCTTGCGGCCGCGATGTGCATCGCGGTCGGGAACGAGTCGTTGGACGACTGGCTCATGTTGACGTGATCGTTGGGATGCACGGGCTTCTTGGCGCCGAGCTCGCCGCCGAGCAGCTCGTTGGCGCGGTTGGCGATCACCTCGTTGAGATTCATGTTGCTCTGGGTGCCCGAGCCGGTCTGCCACACCACGAGCGGAAAATGATCGTCCAGCTTGCCCTCGATCACCTCGCGCGCGGCGCGGATGATGGCATTGGCGCGGCGCCGGTCGAGCAGGCCGAGTTCGAGGTTGGACTGCGCTGCGGCGAGCTTGACGATGCCGAGCGCATGCACGAGCGAGATCGGCATGCGGTCGATGCCGATGCGGAAGTTCTGGCGCGAGCGTTCGGTCTGCGCCCCCCAATAGCGATCGGCGGGGACCTCGATGGGGCCGAAGCTGTCGGTCTCGGTGCGGGTCGCGGGGTGGACGGTCTTTGAGTTGGTAGCCTTGGCCATGAGCACATCCATTGCGCCGCACCAAACGCCGGGCGGCTTCTTCATGTGCCTCTATATAGGGAGTCTGGCCGCGTGCGACGGGCTCTGGCCCGATCTAGATCATTTCTTGCGGAAACGATCGAGCCGCACGACTTCGGCGCCGCCCTGGTTGGGGCCCGCCGGCTCCTCGGTGCTTTCCGCGGGCTCGGCGGCAGGCGCCGGCACCGCGACGGCCGACGGCGCGGAAGTGGCCGGCAAGGTCTCGGGCGCGACCTCGGCGACATCGGAGGTGTCGAACTGGAGGCCGAACTTCACGGACGGGTCGAGGAAGCTCTTGATGGCACTGAACGGAACGATCAGCCGCTCCGGAATGCCGCCGAAGGACAGGCCGACCTCGAAACGGTCCTCAAGCACGATCAGATCCCAGAACTGGTGCTGCAGGATGATCGTCATCTCTTCGGGATATTGCGCCAGCAGCCGCGACGACAGCTTCACGCCCTCGGCCTTCGACACGAAGGTGATGAAGAAATGATGCTCGCCCGGCAGTCCATGGGAGGCGGCATCAGTCAGCACCTTGCGCAGCACGCCGCGCAGCGCGTCGCGAGCCAGCACATCGTATCGGATATGATCGGTCGTCATGGTGGTCCTGTTGCATTCCAGGAGCTGGGCCCTGCCGGCCCGACTCGCCAAGCCGCAATAGTACCGCGCCTGACGGGTCAGCAGGAGTCCCCGCGGGGTAGGAAATAAAAGGCAAGTGGAGGCTTCTGTTGCCAGGTGCCTCCGAACCCCGCCTAACGGAGCTTAACCCGTTAGGACTTCAGAATGGTCTTTCAAACTGCGTTACGCAGCCTGAGCAACCGGAGCAAAGTTGTCGTTGGCAACTATTGCATAGCCCGATAACGGCGGAACAATACCGAGAAAAAGAACGCCCTTTACGCCCTCGTCGATCCTATTTCGCCCCCGCCAAAACCCGCCTTTGGGCTCGCCCGCTGGTGGGCTTTGGTGGAGGCGCCGGGTACCGCCCCCGGGTCCGAATGGTTTATTGCGACGACCGTTTATTTCCATAGCCGGCGAACCGGCACCCCCAATATAGGGGGCAAAGGTTTCAAATGACAGGTGTTTCGAGCAGTCTTGGCGAGGTTCCCTTTGGATAGGTTCCGGACGGCTGTCCGGATGACCTTGGCCCCGCTGCCGCGCCCGTTCTAAGCTCCTGACATGTCCCTGGATTCCGCACCGGCCGCACAAGAGCCCGGTATCCCCACCGTCCATGCTTCTCCACCCGGCCTCGTCGCGCTGTTCCTGGCCTTCGCCCGGATGTCGCTGGCCGGCTTCGGCGGGGTTTTGGTGTTTGCCCGGCAGGCCATCGTCGAGCGGCACCGCTGGATGACGGCGGACCAGTTCAACGAGACCTTTGCGCTCTGCCACTTCCTGCCCGGGCCCAACATCGTCAATCTGTCGATGGTGTTCGGGTCGCGGCTGCGCGGGATCGCGGGCGGCGTTGCCGCCTTTACCGGGCTGCTGCTGCCGCCGACGCTGATCATGACTGTGCTTGCGATCGTCTACGCCAGGTTCGGCGATGTGGAGGTGCTGCGCCGCGTCCTGGCGGGCATCTCCTGTGCGGCGGTCGGCCTCTTGATCGCGGTGGTCTTCCGCATGATGACGCCGCTGCTCAAGCGGCTGGACGCCGTCGCGCTCATCCTGATGCTGGGGGTGTTCCTCGCCATCGGCGTCCTTCGCCTGCCGCTCCAGGCCGTGCTTCTGGTCGCGATCCCCCTGAGTGTCGGCGCCATCTTCCTGATGCGGCGGAAGGTAGCAGCATGAACGCCGAGAACCCGATCTGGGCGCTGATCTCCACCTTTGGTCTGATGTCGCTGTTTGCAGTCGGCGGTGCCGCGGCGGCGGTGCCCGAGATGCACCGCATCGCGGTCGAGGTGCATCACTGGATGACGGACAAGCAGTTCGCCGACGCCTACGCGATCGCGCAGCTCTCGCCAGGTCCGAACGTGCTTATCGTGACGTTAATCGGCTATGCCGTCGCCGGCATTCCCGGTGCGCTGGCGGCGACGCTGGCGATGTGCCTGCCGACGGCGCTGCTTGCCTATTGTGTCAGCCGGCTCCTCAACCGGCCGAGCCGATCGCGCTGGCCCGGGCTGATTCAGGCTGCACTGGTTCCGCTCTCGATCGGATTGATGTCAGCCAGTGCCCTGATCCTGGCCCAGTCGACCGATCGCACGCTTGCTGCATTGCTCCTGACCGCGACGGTTGCGGTGATCGCCTCGATCTCGCGCATCAATCCACTATGGCTTTTGCTCGTCGGAGGCCTGTTGGGTTTTGCTGGCATTGTTTAATGAAAATCGCTAGGCAGTGATCCGGGCGGGGGATCGTTTTCCAGCCGATTAGAACAACATTGCTCGTGACTTACGGGTCGCGGAGGAGACAGGCATGGCCGATACGATGGGCCACTCGGCGACAGCCAACCGAAACACGTCGGTGGTGATCAGCTTTTGTCTGCTGGCCATAGCGCCGCAGATTTTCGAATTCATCTGGTCGTTCGGGACGATCTTTGGCTGGGGCGCCGGACGTGGCCCGGCCGCCGTCGTGATCAGCCACGCTACGGCGCTGCTCGCGGGCGCGCCCGGCGCGTTACTCGGGGTGGTCGGCGGTGACACCAAGAAGGCGTCATCCGATGTGCTGCTGGCGCTGATCTATTCCTATCCGATCTTTGCGGTCGCGATCCTCACGATCTTCATGACGATCAGGTCGGCGCAGGACTATGTCGGCGGTATCGTTCTGATGGCGCTCGCCTTGTTCGCGCTGTGGGCCTCCAGCGATTTGCAGGGTATGCGCGGCTTCTCCTTTGGCGCCGGCACGGCGCCGCGAATGTTTGGCGGGCTCCTCGTCGCACTTGGCGCCGGCATCGCGTTGACGGGACTGCTGACCGATGGGCCGAACATGGCGCACTATGCCTGGCGTGGGCCGCTCTTCGTGATGGTCTCGATCGTCTTCTTTGCGCTGGCGATCCGTCCGCTTGGGGTGGTGGTTTCGGCATTCACGAGCTTCCTGATCGCGGCGATGGGCACGCATGAGACGCGCTGGGTCGAAACGATCATCGTCGGCGCCTGCCTGACGGCCGGCTGCGCAATTCTATTCCCCTACGTGCTCGGATTGCCGATGCCGATGTTCCCGCGTTTCCTGGTCCAGTGAGGGCGTAATGGATATTTTTGCCAACCTCGCTCACGGGTTCGCCGTCGCGCTTTCTCCGATCAACCTCCTGATGTGCCTGATCGGTGCCCTCGTCGGCACGCTGGTCGGCGTTCTCCCGGGTATCGGCACCATTGCGACGGTCGCAATGCTGCTGCCGATCACCTTCGGACTGCCGCCGGTCGGCGCCTTGATCATGCTCGCCGGCATCTATTACGGCGCGCAATATGGCGGTTCGACCACGTCGATCCTCGTGAACATACCGGGCGAGGCGACATCGGTCGTCACCGCCATCGACGGTCACCAGATGGCCAAGCAGGGCCGTGCCGGCCCGGCGCTGGCGATCGCGGCGATCGGCTCGTTCTTCGCCGGCTGCGTTGCGACCGTGCTCATCGCCGTGCTCGGCGCGCCGCTGACCAAGCTTGCGTTGGCGTTCGGCCCGGCCGAATATTTCTCGCTGATGGTGCTCGGCCTGATCTTCGCGGTGGTGCTGGCCAAGGGCTCGGTGCTGAAGGCGATCGCGATGATCGTATTCGGTCTGCTCTTGTCGATGGTCGGCTCCGACATCGAGACCGGCGCCTCGCGCATGGCCTTCAACATTCCGGAGCTTGCCGATGGTCTCGGCTTCGCGACGGTTGCGATGGGCGTGTTCGGCTTCGCCGAGATCATCCGCAATCTCGACGCCGGCGCCGAGATGAACCGCGATCTCGTGCAGCAGAAGATCACCGGCCTGATGCCGACCAGGAAGGATCTGAAAGACTCGGCGCCTGCGATCCTGCGCGGCACGGTGCTCGGCTCGATCCTCGGCATCCTGCCGGGCGGCGGTGCTGTGATCGCCTCGTTCGCGGCCTATACACTCGAGAAGAAGATCGCCAAGGACCCGTCGCGGTTCGGCCGCGGCGCGATCGAGGGTGTGGCGGCGCCGGAAAGCGCCAACAACGCCGCAGCGCAGACGTCTTTCATCCCGCTGCTAACCCTCGGCATCCCGCCGAACGCGGTGATGGCGCTGATGGTGGGCGCGATGACCATCCATGGCATCGTGCCGGGTCCGCAGGTGATGCAGAAGCAACCCGACCTCGTCTGGGGCATGATCGCCTCGATGTGGATCGGCAATCTGATGCTGATCATCATCAACCTGCCGCTGGTCGGAATCTGGGTGCGGCTCTTGCGCGTGCCTTACCGGCTGATGTTCCCCTCGATCGTGATCTTCTGTGCGATCGGCATCTACTCGGTGAACAACGCGCCGGTCGACGTCATCCTCGCGGGTGTCTTTGGCCTGGTCGGCTATTGGCTGATCAAGCACGATTTCGAGCCGGCGCCGCTGCTGCTCGGCATGGTGCTCGGACCGCTGATGGAAGAGAACCTGCGCCGAGCACTTCTGATCTCGCGCGGCGATTGGAGCGTGTTCCTGACGCGTCCTCTGTCGGCGGTGCTGCTCGCGATTGCGGCCTTCCTGTTGGTGCTGACGCTGTTGCCCATGCTGCGTGCCAAGCGCGATGAGGTGTTCACCGAATCCGAGAACTGAGGGCGACGCGCCAGCCTCGGCGCCGCAGCTCAAACCCGAGCCGGCAAGTTAGCCAGCAGGATCAAGCTGATAGGCAAGGGGGCGGAACGCAGGTTCCGCCCCCTTGCCGTTTGCACCGGAGGGCTCACTTTTCCGGGTATAATGCAAATGGATGGCGAATCGCCGCTGTCGCAGTACGGGGGCGGTCGTTAAATTCGCCGCCTTCCCAAAGGCTCAGTTGCACATGCACCAATATCAGGACCTGCTCGAGCGGATTCTTTCAGACGGCGCCGAGAAAACCGACCGGACCGGCACCGGCACGCTGTCGGTGTTCGGCCATCAGATGCGCTTCAACCTGTCCGCCGGTTTCCCGATGCTGACCACCAAGCGGCTGCCGCTGAAGGCGATCGTGCATGAGCTGCTGTGGTTCCTGAAGGGTGACACCAACATCAAATATCTGCGCGACAACGGCGTCAGCATCTGGGACGAGTGGGCGGACGCCAATGGCGATCTCGGGCCCGTCTACGGCCATCAATGGCGTTCCTGGCCCGCGCCGGACGGGCGCAGCATCGACCAGATCGCGAACGTGGTCGACATGATCAAGCGCAATCCGGACTCCCGCCGCCTGATCGTCTCGGCCTGGAATCCGGCCGAAGTCGACAAGATGGCGCTGCCGCCGTGCCATTGCCTGTTCCAGTTCTACGTCGCCAACGGCAAGCTGTCGTGCCAGCTCTACCAGCGCTCGGCCGACGTGTTCCTCGGCGTGCCCTTCAACATCGCGTCCTATGCGCTGCTCACCATGATGGTCGCGCAGGTCACCGGCTTGAAGCCCGGCGACTTCGTGCATTCGTTCGGCGATACCCACCTCTATTCCAACCATCTGGAGCAGGCGCGGCTCCAGCTCACGCGCGCGCCGCGCGCGCTGCCGGTGATGCGGATCAATCCCGACGTGAAGGACATCTTCTCCTTCCGCTACGAGGATTTCGAGCTCGTCGGCTACGACCCGCATCCGCACATCAAGGCGGAAGTCGCGGTCTAGCGTCGATGTCGCTCAACATCCGCCGCGCGCGTCCCGGCGAAGCCGGACTCGTTCTCGCGTTCATTCGGGAGCTTGCCGAATACGAAAAGCTTTCGCACGAGGTCGAGGCGACCGAGGCGATGATCGAGGAGGCTTTGTTCGCTGACGATCCGCGGCTCTTCTGTGCGATCGCCGAATGGAATGGCGAGCCGGCCGGCTTTGCGGTGTGGTTTCTCAATTTCTCCACCTTCAACGGCCGCTACGGCATCTATCTCGAAGATCTCTACGTGCGGCCGCCGCATCGGGGCAGGGGCCTCGGCAAGGCGCTGCTGGTCTATCTGGCGAAGCAATGCGTCGAGAACGGCTGGTCGCGGCTGCAATGGGCGGTGCTGGACTGGAACGCCCCGTCGATCGCATTCTACAGATCGCTCGGCGCCGTCATGCTGGACGATTGGACGCTGTGCCGCGTCGCCGGGCCTGCGCTGACACGACTTGCCGGGAGCCAATCCTGATGGAGATCGTCTTCGTCGTTGCGATCGCGGAGAACGGCGTCATCGGCGCCGGCAACGCGATCCCGTGGCGATTGAAATCCGACATGGCGCGTTTCAAGGCGCTCACGATCGGCAAGCCCGTGATCATGGGCCGCAAGACCTTCGAATCCCTGCGCCGGCCGCTGCTGGGCCGCACCAACATCGTCGTCACGCGCGATGCGGGCTATCGCGCCAATGGTGCCATCGTCACGACGTCGGCTGCCGATGCAGGGATGGTCGCGCGCGGCGATGCCCTGCGGCGTTCGGTCGCCGAGATCGCGGTGATCGGCGGCGCCGAAATCTATCGGCAATGGCTCGATCGCGCCGATCGCCTCGAAATCACCGAAGTGCATGCGCGTCCCGAAGGCGACACGCATTTCGACATCGACAAGGCGGAATGGGATGAGGTGGCGCGCGTCCGCCATCCTGCCGGCCCCGACGACGGCGCCGACTTCTCCTATGTGACATATCGTCGGCGGCGGCCCCATTAACCGCTTTCGCCAATGTTTACATTGACTTTTTCGTGCCCGAGCATAGCTCGGAGGGCGGCGAGGGCTGCGTTGTAAGGGACCTGCCTGTCCCCTATAAAGCCGGACCGGACAATGCGGGCCGGATCAGTTTTAATCCGGTCTGCCGAGGAGAACGTCGAATGCCGTGGAAGAATCAGGGCGGTGGCCCGTGGGGCTCGGGTCCAAAGGGACCATGGGGCTCAGGCCCGCAACCGGTCGGGCCGAGGCCGCCGGATCTGGAAGACCTTCTGCGGCGCGGTCAGGACCGCCTTCAGCAGATCATGCCGGGTGGCTATTTCTCCGGTATCGGCATCACGCTGATCCTGCTCATCATCGTCGCGCTCTGGCTGTTGTCGGGCTTTTTCCGCGTGCAGTCTGAAGAACAAGGCGTCGTGCTGCGCTTTGGCAAGCACGTGCGGACCGTGGACCCGGGCCTGAATTATCACCTGCCCTATCCGATCGAGACAGTGCTGCTGCCGAAGGCGCTACGCGTCTCCACCATCTCCATCGGCATGACACTGATCGACGATCCGGCCCGGCGTGGCCGCTCCATCCGCGACGTGCCGGAAGAGAGCCTGATGCTGACCGGCGACGAGAACATCGTCGATGTCGACTTTACCGTGCTCTGGCGCATCAAGCCGAACGGCGTCGGCAACTTCCTCTTCAACATCCAGAACCCCGAAGGCACTGTGAAGGCCATCGCCGAGAGCGCGATGCGCGAAGTGATCGGCCGCTCCAACATCCAGCCGATCCTGACCGGGGCGCGGACGCAGACCGAAAGCACCGTGCAGGACTTGATGCAGAAGACGCTCGACAACTACGGCGCCGGCATCCAGATCGCCCAGGTGCAGATGCAGAAGGTCGATCCGCCCGCACAGGTGATCGATGCGTTCCGCGACGTGCAGGCGGCGCGCGCCAACCTCGAGCAGTTGCAGAACGAAGCGCAGACCTACGCCAACAAGGTGGTGCCGGAGGCGCGCGGCCGCGCGGCTCAGATCGTGCAGGCGGCCGAAGGCTACAAGGAGCAGGCGGTTGCCGAGGCCAAGGGCCAGAGCTCGCGCTTCCTGAAGGTGTACGAGGAATACAAGAAGGCGCCCGACGTGACGCGTGAACGGATTTATCTGGAGACGATGGAGCGCGTGCTCGGCGGCTCGGAAAAGCTGATCTATGACGGAAGCTCCTCGGGGCAGGGTGTCGTGCCCTATCTTCCGCTCAATGAATTGACGCCCAAGCGGCCGTCCACGACGGCCGGCCAGCAGTCGAGCGGAGGCAGCCGATGAGGTCTCCGGTCACAGGTATCGTCGCGCTTCTCGGACTTCTGCTGGTCCTGATCGTCGCCTACATGTCGCTGTTCACGGTGCAACAGACCGAGCAGACCATCGTGCTGCAGTTCGGCAAGCCGGTGGACGTCGTCACCGATCCCGGGCTGCATTTCAAGGCGCCCTGGAATTCCGTGATCAACATCGACAAGCGGATTCTCGACCTGGAGAATCCCTCTCAGGAGGTCATCGCCTCCGACCAGAAGCGCCTCGTGGTCGACGCCTTCGCGCGTTACCGGATCAAGGACGCGTTGCGTTTCTATCAGAGCGTCGGTTCGATCCAGGCGGCCAACCTCCAGCTCACGTCGCTCTTGAACGCGGCGCTGCGCCGCGTTCTCGGCGAGGTCAACTTCATCACCGTCGTGCGTGACGAGCGCGAGAAGCTGATGGGGCGGATCCGCGAGCAGCTCGACCGCGAGGCCGACGGCTACGGCATCGAGGTCGTCGACGTCCGCATCCGTCGCGCCGATCTGCCGGAGCAGAACAGCCAGGCGGTCTATCAGCGCATGCAGACCGAACGTCAGCGTGAAGCCGCCGAGTTCCGCGCGCAGGGCGGTCAGAAGGCGCAGGAGATCCGCTCCAAGGCCGATCGCGAGGCGACGGTGATCATTGCCGAAGCGAACTCGACCGCCGAACAGACGCGCGGCGTCGGTGACGCCGAGCGCAACCGTCTGTTCGCGGAGGCCTACGGCAAGGATGCCGACTTCTTCGCCTTCTACCGGTCGATGACGGCCTATGAGAACGGGCTGCGCTCGAGCGACACCCGCTTCCTCTTGCGCCCGGACTCGGATTTCTTCCGGTATTTCAGCAACCCGAGCGGCAAGACGGCGACCGAGACACCGGCGAAGCCGTGAGCTAGACAGAGGGCGGCAGTTCTGCCGCCCTTCGTCCAGACAAGAGAGCACAACGGGAGGTTCCAATCCGATGAGGTCCATTGCGTTCGCCGACTTCCTCATCGGCTTAGGCATCCTGTTCGTGCTGGAAGGCTTGATGTTTGCGGCCAGTCCGGCCTGGATGCGCAAGGCCATGAAAAGCGCCATGGCCACCCCCGACAACGTCCTGCGGGCGGTCGGGATCGGTTCGGCCGTGGCCGGCTTGATCCTGATCTGGGTTATGCGACGTCCAATTTAGCCACAGCGCCAACGCCAAAGTGAAGGCGAGAGACCGGTTTTCGCCTTATTATCCGGGTGTTGAGGCCTGTTGAGGTCCGCGCTTGCGCCGTCCCCCCGTTCGAGCGCAGTCTTGACGCCGAATCCTTGTTTTCTGGAGATCACAATGACCGCTGCCACCATTGCACCGATCCGCTTGCGCTTAGGGCTGGCTGCGCTCGCCGTCAGTGCTTTCAGCGCGTTCGGCACGCCGGCCTATGCGCGCGGACCGGAAGGCATTGCCGACGTCGCCGAGAAGGTGATCGACGCGGTCGTCAACATCTCGACCTCGCAGACCGTCGAGGCCAAGGGCGGCGGCAGCAACACCATGCCGCAACTGCCGCCCGGCTCGCCGTTCGAGGAGTTCTTCGACGACTTCTTCAAGAACCGCAAAGGTCCCGGCGGCGGCGGCAAGGGCGGCGACAACGGCCCACCACGCAAGACCAACTCGCTCGGAAGCGGCTTCATCATCGACACATCGGGCATCGCTGTCACCAACAACCATGTCATCGCGGACGCCGACGAGATCAACGTCATCCTCAACGACGGCACCAAGATCAAGGCCGAGCTGGTCGGTGTCGACAAGAAGACCGACCTTGCCGTGCTGAAGTTCAAGCCGACGAAGCCGCTGGTCGCGGTGAAGTTCGGCGACTCCGACAAGCTCCGCCTCGGCGACTGGGTGGTCGCGATCGGCAATCCGTTCAGCCTCGGCGGCACGGTGACGGCCGGAATCGTCTCGGCCAAGAACCGCGACATCTCCAACGGGCCCTATGACAGCTACATCCAGACCGACGCCGCCATCAACCGCGGCAATTCCGGCGGCCCGCTGTTCAACCTCGATGGCGACGTCATCGGCGTCAACACATTGATCATCTCGCCGTCCGGCGGCTCGATCGGCATCGGCTTCGCCGTGCCGTCGAAGACGGTCGCCGGCGTCGTCGACCAGCTCCGTCAGTTCGGCGAATTGCGCCGCGGCTGGCTTGGCGTGCGCATCCAGAGCGTCACCGACGAGATCGCCGAAAGCCTCAACATCAAGCCGCCGCGCGGCGCGCTTGTCGCCGGCGTCGACGACAAGGGCCCGGCCAAGCCCGCCGGCATCGAGCCCGGCGACGTCGTCGTCAAGTTCGACGGCAAGGACGTCAAGGACCCCAAGGACCTTTCCCGCGTCGTTGCCGACACGGCGGTCGGCAAGGAGGTCGACGTCGTCATCATCCGCAAGGGCCAGGAGGAGACCAAGAAGGTCACGCTCGGCCGTCTCCAGGATCCCGAGAAGGTGCAGGCCGCGGTGAAGGCCGACGAGCCTGCTCCAGAAAAGACTGTGACGCAGAAGGCGCTTGGCCTAGATCTGGCGGCACTCAGCAAGGATCTGCGCACGCGCTACAAGATCAAGGACAGCGTCAAGGGCGTGGTCGTCACCAACGTCGACGCCAATTCGGACGCCGCCGAGAAGCGGCTCTCCGCCGGCGACGTCATCGTCGAGGTGGCGCAGGAGGCGGTCGCCAGCGGCGCCGACATCCAGAAGCGGGTCGACCAGCTCAAGAAGGACGGCAAGAAGTCCGTACTGCTGCTCGTCTCCAACGGCGACGGCGAGCTGCGCTTCGTGGCGCTGAGCGTTCAGTAAGGTCTCTGGAATACTGGATCACCCGCTCCACTGCGCAATTGCGCACAAGACGGGTGATGACAGCGGAGAGGGCGTTACGCCTCCACGAACTCGCCCCGCCGATACCCCTGCGCATACAGCAGCGCGGTGAGATCGCCGTGATCGATTCGCGCCGCTGCCGCGGCGGCCACCGCCGGCTTGGCGTGATAGGCCACGCCCAGCCCCGCCGCCTGGATCATCGCGAGGTCATTGGCGCCGTCGCCGACCACGACGGAATCGATGTCGTCGAGATCGAACGACTCCATCAGATCCACCAGCGTCGCGAGCTTCGCCGCGCGGCCCAGGATCGGCTCCTTCACCTCGCCGGTGAACTTGCCGTCGCGGACGACGAGCTCGTTGGCGCGGTTTTCCTGGAAGCCGATCCTGGCGGCGACCGCGCTGGTGAACAGCGTGAATCCACCGGAGACGAGACAGGCATAGGCGCCGTGGGCGCGCATGGTTGCGACCAGCTCACGGCCGCCTGGCGTCAGCGTGATGCGTTCGGCCAGCACCTTGTCGACCACGCCGACCGGGAGGTCCTTCAGCAGCGCGACGCGCTCGCGCAGCGCCGGCTCGAACTCGATCTCGCCGCGCATCGCGCGATCGGTGATGGCAGCCACGTGGGCCTTCAACCCGGCAAAATCGGCGAGCTCATCGATGCATTCCTGGCCGATCATGGTGGAATCCATGTCGGCGAGAAAAAGCTTCTTGCGCCGGAAGCCGACTGGCTGCACGACGATGTCGATGGGCAGGTCGCCACGAAGCTCGCGGAGCCGCTGTTCGATGGCGTGACGGTCGCCTTCGAGGTTACTGTCGGCGCCGAAGGGGATGTCGGCCGCAACCCCGTCGAACAGCCAGTGCGCGGGAGCTGCCTGAGGCAGCACCGCGCGGGCGCCGTCGACGATGGTAGAGTCGAGCGCGGGATTATTCGGGTTGCAGATCAGCGTGGCGACGAGGGACATTTGAGGTTTTCGTGAGCGAGGGGCAGGTCAGCGGAAGCTATGTCGGCAAGGCCGTGCTTATCGCAGGCCCGACCGCCAGCGGCAAGTCGGCGCTGGCGCTCGAGCTGGCGCTCGCTGCGGGCGGGGTCGTGATCAATGCCGATTCCATGCAGGTCTACCGCGACCTCCGCATCATCACGGCGCGTCCCACCCATGGCGACGAGGCGCGCGCTCCGCATCGCCTTTACGGTCATGTCGATGCCGCCATGAATTTCTCGGCCGGTGCCTGGGTCAGTGATGCGGCGAAGGCGCTCGACGAGGCGAAGGCCGAGGGTCGCCTGCCGATCTTCATCGGCGGCACAGGGCTCTATTTCAAGGCGCTGACGGCGGGCCTGTCCGTTGTGCCGGCGATCCCCGCAGAGGTGCGCGAGGACGTGCGGGCGCGGCTGGAACGGAACGGCGTCGAGGCGCTGCACGCGGAACTCGCAGTCTCCGATCCGCGTGCGGCCGAGCGATTGAACCTGCGCGACCGCACCCGGATCGCGCGCGCGCTCGAAGTGGTCGAGGCGACCGGGCGTTCGCTGCTCGACTGGCACCATGAGGGCCAGCCGCCCTTGCTGCCCAAGGACAGTTTTCGCGCGGTGTTTCTCGCGCCCGAACGCGACGAGCTCTATGCGCGCATCGACGCCCGCTTCGATGCCATGTTGGGCGCCGGCGCGCTGCAGGAGGTCGAGCAACTCGCCGTCCGACACCTCGATCCGTTGTTGCCGGCCATGAAGGCCCATGGCGTGCCGGCCTTGATCCGGCATCTGCGTGGCGAGCTCAGCCTGGAGCAAGCCGGCACGATCGGCCGTGCCGATACCCGCCATTACGCCAAGCGGCAATTCACCTGGTTCCGGCACCAGCTGCCGGAATTCGAATGGTTGAAGCCGCAGGACGCACGGGGGTGGCTCGCGGCGATCGTGAAGGCGGCTCGGGACCCCGGCTGACACGGTTTTGTGCCGCGGTTCCCAAATTTACCTCTCGCCGGAGCCCGGGAACACCGCTACACTGGCAAAATCGCGCGGGAAGGGCCGCATTGCCTTGACATCAGGGCATTGGTAGCTATGTTTCGCGCAACCTTCGGGAAGCCCAACACCTGCCATGCGTAACATTATTACCAAACTCCTTATCGCCGTCGTACCCAGGCACACCGCCGGGGGTGGCTAGCTGCCATCCACATGACAGGCGGTGTGCATGGGTCCCTCTTCGGGGCCTTTTTTATTTCCCGAACCAGACACAAAGAAGCCGCTGACAACAGCGCATCCGGAGCAAGCCAATGAACGACAAGAGCCACGATCCGAACCAGATGACCGGCGCAGCGATGATCGTCCGCGCACTCATCGATCACGGCGTGACCGACATTTTCGGCTATCCCGGCGGCGCGGTGCTTCCGATCTATGACGAGATCTTCCAGCAGAGCGAGGTCCAGCACATCCTGGTCCGCCACGAGCAGGGTGCGGGCCATGCCGCCGAGGGCTATGCGCGCTCGACCGGCAAGCCGGGCGTAGCCCTGGTGACGTCGGGCCCCGGCGCCACCAACATGGTGACGCCGCTGACCGACGCGCTGATGGACTCGATCCCGCTGGTCTGCATCTCCGGCCAGGTGCCGACGCACCTGATCGGCAACGACGCGTTCCAGGAATGCGACACCGTCGGCATCACGCGCCCCTGCACCAAGCACAATTGGCTGGTGCGCGACGTCAACGATCTCGCCAAGGTGCTGCACGAGGCCTTCTACGTCGCGACCACGGGCCGTCCGGGCCCGGTGCTGGTCGACGTCCCCAAAGACGTGCAGTTCGCGACCGGCACCTATCATCCGCCGCGCAAATCCGACGTGCATCGCTCCTACGCGCCGCGCGTGAAGGGCGATGCGACGCAGATCCGCAAAGCCGTCGCGCTGCTCGCCACTGCCAAGCGCCCCGTGATCTACAGCGGCGGCGGCGTCATCAATTCCGGCCCTGAGGCCACCAAGCTGCTCCGGGAACTGGTCGAGGTCACCGGTTTTCCGATCACCTCGACGCTGATGGGACTGGGTGCGTATCCAGCGTCGGGCAAGAACTGGCTCGGCATGCTCGGCATGCACGGCACCTACGAGGCCAACATGACGATGCATGATTGCGACGTCATGCTGTGCGTCGGCGCGCGCTTCGACGACCGCATCACCGGCCGCGTCGACGCGTTCTCGCCGGGCTCGAAGAAGATCCACATCGACATCGACCCGTCCTCGATCAACAAGAACATCCGCGTCGACGTGCCAATCATCGGCGATTGCGGCAACGTCCTCGGCGACATCCTCCAGGTGTTCAAGGCGGAGGCGAAGAGGCCCGACATCAAGGCGTGGTGGCAGCAGATCGCGCAATGGCGCGCCCGCAACTCGCTCTATTACAAGAAGAGCAACGACGTCATCCTGCCGCAGCATGCGATCCAGAGCCTGTTCGAGGCGACGCGCGGCAGGGATACCTACATCACGACCGAGGTCGGCCAGCACCAGATGTGGGCGGCGCAGTTCTACGGCTTCGAGGAGCCGCATCGCTGGATGACGTCGGGCGGTCTCGGCACCATGGGCTACGGCCTGCCGGCCGCGGTCGGCGTGCAGGTGGCCCATCCCGACAGCCTGGTCATCGACATCGCCGGCGATGCCTCGGTGCAGATGACGATGCAGGAGATGTCGACGGCGGTTCAGTACGAACTGCCGATCAAGATCTTCATCCTGAACAACCAGTACATGGGCATGGTGCGGCAGTGGCAGCAGCTGCTGCACGGCAACCGGCTGTCGCATTCCTATTCGGAGGCGATGCCGGACTTCGTCAAGCTCGCGGAAGCCTATGGCGGCGTCGGCTTCCAGGTGCACAAGCCCGGCGATCTCGACGGTGCCATCCAGGAGATGATCTCGGTCAAGCGCCCGGTGCTGTTCGACTGCCGCGTCGCGTCGCTGGAAAACTGCTTCCCGATGATTCCCTCCGGCAAGGCGCACAACGAGATGCTGCTGCCGGAGCAGGCCAACGACGAAGCCACGGCAAAGGCATTTGCCGGCGGCAAGGCGCTGGTGTGACGCGATGTTCGACCTGAAGGAGCTCGAGCGCGCGCACGAGATCGTGGGGCAGGCGGTGCCGGCGACGCCGGCGCACGCCTGGCCGCTGCTCAGTCAGCGGCTCGGCACGCAAGTTCTGGTCAAGCATGAAAATCACACGCCGATCGGCGCCTTCAAGGTGCGTGGCGGGCTCGTCTATCTCGACCGGCTGAAGCGCGAACGGCCGAACGTTCCGGGCATCATCTCGGCGACGCGCGGCAATCATGGCCAGAGCCTGGCCTTTGCCGCGAGCCGCCACGGCGTGCCGGCGGTGATCTACGTGCCCCGCGGCAACTCGGTCGAGAAGAACCGGGCGATGAAGGCGTTTGGCGCCGAACTGGTCGAGCATGGCGACGACTTCCAAGCCGCGCGCGAGGAGGCGGGGCGCCACGCGCAATTCGCCGGGCTTCACATGGTGCCGTCGTTCCACCCAGACCTCGTTCTGGGGGTGGCGACCTACGCGCTCGAGCTGTTCGGGGCCGCGCCCGATCTCGACATTCTCTACGTACCGATCGGGCAGGGCTCCGGCATCTGCGGCTGCATCATGGCGCGCGATCTCCTGGGCCTGAAGACCGAGATCGTCGGCGTGCAGTCGACCGAGGCGCCGTCCTACGCGCTATCGTTTGCGGCAGGTCACGTCGTGACCACCGAGAGCAGCAACACGCTGGCCGACGGGATGGCGACGCGCATTCCCGACGGGGATGCGTTCGCGCTGATCCGCAAGGGCGCCTCGCGCATCGTAGAGGTCACCGACGACGAGGTCGCCGCCGCGATCCGCGCCTACTGGATCGACACGCACAATCTCGCCGAAGGCGCCGGCGCCGCCGCGCTCGCCGCGGCGCTTCAGGAAAAGACAAAACTGTCGGGCAAGCGCGTCGGTCTCGTGCTGTCCGGCGGCAATATCGATTTCGATCTGTTCCGCCGTTGGGTCGGAACGGACGCGCCAGCAATGGCGTGACGGGAGGCAAGAGGGGACGACAATGAACCAGCCCGCATCCGCCTATTTCATCGAGGAGCGTCACGATCCCAACGAGACGCACACACTATCGGTGCTCGTGCAGAACGAGCCCGGCGTGCTCGCCCGCGTCATCGGCCTGTTCTCCGGGCGCGGCTATAACATCGAGAGTCTCACGGTCTCGGAGACCGAAAGCCAGAAGCATCTCTCGCGCATCACCATTGTCACCACGGGCACGCCGATGGTGATCGAGCAGATCAAGCACCAGCTCGACCGCATGATCCCGGTCTATCGTGTCGTCGACATGACGCTGACCAAGCGCTCGATCGAGCGCGAGCTTGCGATGGTGAAGGTGCGCGGACTGGGCGAGCATCGGGTCGAAGCGCTGCGACTGGCGGACGCCTTCCGCGCCAGGGTGATCGACGCCACCACCGAGAGCTTTGTGTTCGAGATCACAGGCAATACCGACAAGATCAATCAATATATCGACCTGATGCGTCCGCTCGGCCTTGTCGAGGTGTCGCGCACCGGCGTCGCCGCGATCGGCCGCGGGCCTGAAGGGATGTGAGACATGCTGGCGCGCGACTGGTACTACAACGAGCGGAACCGGATGGGGATCGGGCCTGCAGTGGCCTCGATCTACGACTCCCACGACGATGCCGATCTGCGGGCGCGCGCCGCGCTGAAGATGCTCGGCGTCCAGCGCGGCTGGCGCATCGCCGATATCGGTTGCGGCAACGGCGTGCTGGCGACCGAGGCTGCGCTGATGGGCGCCGAGGTCGACGCCATCGACATCTCGCCTGCGATGCTTGCGCTCGCCGAGATCTATGCGCGTGACCGCAAGGCGCCCGTGCGGACGCAGTCCGCTGGTCTGCTCAGCTTCGCCTACCGGCCGGAATCCTATGACCTGATCGTCAGCGAATTCACACTGCACCATCTGCCGGATTTCTGGAAGGCGGTGGCGATGTCGCGGATCTATCGCGCGCTCAAGCCCGGTGCGACCTTCTATTTGCGCGACATCGTCTACGCTTCGATGCCCGATGCCGTCGAGCGCGACGTCGAGCAATGGGCCGACTTCGAGATCAAGAACCACGATTTCTCGCGGGCGAGCGTGGTCACGCATATGCGCGACGAATATTCCACCTTCGGCTGGGTGATGGAGCGGATGCTGACCGACGTCGGCTTCACGCTGGTCTCGGCCGACTACCAGGCGCCGATGCACGGCACTTATCTTTTGCGTAAACCGAAAGCCGGCGAGCAAGGCTAAGACAACAGGGCTGCACGACAGGGCAGAACCGGAAACAACAATGAAGCCGGCCGACATCCTCATCGCCATCCTGGTGGCGGTCATCTGGGGGCTTGCGTTCGTCGCAAGCCGGATCGCTCTCGACGAGTTCTCGCCGGAACTGATGACGGCGATGCGCTTCACCATTGCAGCGGTGCCGTGCCTGTTCATTCCCAGGCCGAAGGTCGCCTGGTGGCTGCTGATCGCGATCAGCTTCACGCTGTTCCTCGGGCAGTTCCTCTCGCAAGCTTACGGCATCGCCCATGGCGTGCCGGTCGGGCTGACCAGCGTTGTCGTGCAGAGCCAGGCCCTGTTCACGATTGGCTTTGCTGCCGCTGCATTCGGCGAGCGGCCGACGCCGGCGCAGACGCTGGGCACCGTCATTGCAGCAGTCGGCCTCCTGATGATCTGCGGTACCGTCGGTTATGATTTCAGCGTTGGCGCGTTTGCGGTTCTGATGATCGCGCCGGTCAGCTTTGCCGTGGGCAACGTCCTGCTGCGAGGCGCGCGCGGCGTGCCGATGTTCGACCTGTTCGCCTGGTTGTGCCTTGCCACCGCGGTGCCCCTGCTCTTGCTCGCGCTGGTCGTCAACGGGCCGGAGCCGACGTGGCGCTCGCTGATCCATATGTCGCTCACCGGCCTCATCTGCCTGCTGGTGATCGGGGCCATCTCGACCAGCATCGCCTACTGGCTCTGGGGCCGGCTGTTGCGTGACTATCCTGCCGCACAGGTGGTGCCGTTCGCGCTGCTCGTGCCGTTCGTCGGCTCGGCCGCCTCCAGCATCGTGTTCGGAGAAAGATTCGGACCCTTGCGCCTCGCCGGCATGCTGACCGTGATCGGCGGTATCGCGGTGATGGTGCTGGCGAAGCGACCCGCGGCGTTACCCAAAGAACCGCAACCGAAGACGGCGTGAGGTGAGCATGTCCCAATCGCTGTTCTATGCCTTCCTCGCCTTCATGGTGGTGATGTACTTCACGCCAGGACCGAACAACATCATGCTGCTGGCTTCTGGCCTGACCTACGGTTTCCGGCGTACCATCCCCCACATCGTTGGCATCGTCCTCGGCTTTGCCTTCATGGTTGCCGCGGTCGGCCTCGGGCTCGGCACGGTGTTCCTGGCCTATCCGATCCTCCAGACCATCCTGAAATATGCCGGTGCCGCCTACCTGATCTATCTTGCCGCCGCGATCGCCATGTCCGGCCCGGCCAAGCCGGGCGCGGAGAGTGCCCGCGGCCCGATGACCTTCTGGGGCGCGGCGATGTTCCAATGGATCAATGCCAAAGGCTGGGTGATCGTGATTGGCACCATTACCGCCTATGCGGCGATCGCCCGGTTTCCGATCAACATCGCGATCCAGACCCTGGTCAGCCTGCTCGTCGGCACCGTCTCGACGGTGCTCTGGGCCCTTTTCGGGACAGCGCTGCGTCCCGTTCTGACGTCAGAGCGGCTGGTCCGCGCCTTCAATATCCTGATGGCGATCCTGCTGCTGGCCTCCCTCTACCCCGTTTTCATGGATGCATGATGTCGCGGATTTCCATGCAGAAACGGGTTTCCTTAAGGGGCCAAAATGCTCTAGACAGCCCCGGAAATCCGCAAATTTCACCCTTCGGACACTGACCATCGGCCGATTCTGGCCCTGAACGAGGAAACGACCATGCGTGTTTATTACGATCGCGACGCTGACCTGAACCTGATCAAGGGCAAGAAGGTCGTCATCGTCGGCTACGGCAGCCAGGGCCACGCCCATGCGCTGAACCTCAAGGATTCCGGCGTCAAGGACGTCGCCATCGCGCTACGCAAGGGTTCGGCCTCGGCCAAGAAGGCGGAAGCCGCCGGCTTCAAGGTGATGGAAGTCGCCGAAGCTGCCAAATGGGCCGACCTCGTCATGATGCTGACCCCGGACGAACTCCAGGGCGACATCTACCGCGAGCACCTGCACGACAACATGAAGAAGGGCGCCGCCCTCGTCTTCGCGCACGGCCTCAACGTCCACTTCAATCTGCTCGACCCGCGCGCCGATCTCGACGTGCTGATGATCGCGCCCAAGGGCCCCGGCCACACCGTGCGCTCGGAGTACCAGCGCGGCGGCGGCGTTCCCTGCCTGATCGCGATCGCCAAGGACGTCTCGGGCAACGCCCATGACCTCGGCCTCTCCTACGCCTCCGCGGTCGGCGGCGGCCGGGCCGGCATCATCGAGACCACCTTCAAGGAAGAGTGCGAGACCGATCTGTTCGGCGAGCAGGTCGTGCTCTGCGGCGGCCTGGTCGAGCTGATCAAGGGCGGCTACGAGACCCTGGTCGAAGCCGGCTACGCCCCGGAGATGGCCTACTTCGAGTGCCTGCACGAAGTGAAGCTGATCGTCGACCTGATCTATGAAGGCGGCATCGCCAACATGAACTACTCGATCTCCAACACCGCCGAGTACGGCGAGTACGTTACCGGTCCGCGCATCGTCACCGACGAGACCAAGAAGGAGATGAAGCGCGTGCTCAACGACATCCAGTCCGGCAAGTTCGCCCGCGACTGGATGCTCGAGAACAAGGTCAACCAGACCTCGTTCAAGGCGACCCGCGCCAAGCTCGCCGAGCATCCGATCGAGGAAGTCGGCGCCAAGCTTCGCGACATGATGCCCTGGATCAAGAAGGGCGCGCTGGTCGACAAGAGCAAGAACTAAGTCGTCGTCGTCGCGACGCGAGAGCACAAGCTTCGCTCGCCAAACCAATTCTTAAACCTTCGCGACTATATCTGAGCGAGATCGCAAACCGTGGTCTCGCTCTTTTCATCTCGCGCGAAGCACTGCTGCTTCATTCAAATTCTTCGCGAGTAGAAGCGCCCTCTGAGCGCGAAGAAATGACGCTTAAATCACATTCTTGGTCTGGCGTCGTTTCTCGGTCCTTCTCGTAAGATTCCAAGCGCCAAAACACCAGCGTCTTCAGAGCCGAAGACTCGGCTCTTCATCTGCTCTCTCATCGCGCGACAATCTCGCCGCGTGCCGCTTGCGTGCGACTTCATCTTAAGAAGCGAGGTCAGCTGCGGCGTCTTGCGCGAGCATTATTGCGCGTCAGCAGTCTGCCGGGCGGGGCTCGCGGCCATCGCGATCAGCCGCAACGCCATCACCGCGAGGAGCGGAATGAGAAATGCGGCGTAGAGCGGCATCGCCGGCACGCGCTTGCCGAACGACACCATGAACTGGACCCAGAGATAGTATCCGCCTGCTAGGTGCAGCGCGCGCCAAGCGCGCGGCCCGAGCAGCGCGGCGGTGCGGTCGAACGAGGTCGCGCTCATGGCGATGATGACGGCATAGCCGATGCCGCCGAAGATGTAGGAGGCCGCCGAGGTGGTCTCGGCAAAGCCGGCCGGATCCATCTCGGCGAACGCGACGATCGCGCCTGCGTGGATGGCGTGGGAGGCGGCGAAGCTCAAGCCCAGATAGCGCCGGTTGCGTCGCTGCCAGCGCGTCCAGCTGTTGGGCCACAGCCGCGCCAGTGCCGCGGCACTGAAGGCGAGGCAGAACAGCAGCAGCGAGCTTCGTGCCGTGAAGCGGATCACCATCCGCACGCCCTCGACCTCGAACTGCCGCATCGAGGCGATCCACAGGCTCAGGACGATCAGGCTCAAGCAGAAAGCGGCGAGCAGCCGCCAGCCTTCAAACCAGCTTTGGCGTTGTGTCATGGTGGTCTCCTCCATTATGTAATCATCGATTACATTTGGGGAGGGGGTGACCGTCAATGGTGTAATCGCTGCTTACATTCACGTTCGGGTGATGCTAGAACGCGGCATGCCCGCTCGACCGCCGTCCAAGCCGCGTGCTCGCCGCACCAATCTCCCCGAACCCCGGCCCTATCACCATGGCGACCTCCGCCGCGCGCTGATCGATGCTGCGCTGCAACTGGCTGCGGAGGGTGCGGAAGTCTCGGTGCGCGAGGCCGCACGACGGGCCGCGGTGTCGCCGGGGGCGCCGTTCCGGCACTTTCCGAACCGCGATGCCTTGATGGCGGCGGCGGCCGAGGAGGCGCAGCGGCGCTTTCGAGCCGAGATCGAGGTGGCGCTGGATCAGGCACCGACCGCCGCTCCGCTCGGCCGCTTCCGCGCCTTCGGCCTTGCCTACCTGCGCTGGGCGATGCGCAATCCCGCGCATTTCGAGATCATCTCCACCGGGCGCTATTTCGCCCATGGCAGCTCGGCGGAGCTGACGCGCGACAATGCCGAGTTGATCGCTCTGACCGAGCAGATCCTGGCCGATGCGGCGAAGCAGGGCCTGTTGCGATCGGCCGACCTCAAGAGCATCCAGGTCGCCGGCCGCGCCATGGTCTACGGCTTTGCCCGGATGAACCTCGACGGCCACCTTCCGCGGTGGGGCGTGGAGGAGGGCGAGATCGACCAGATGGCGGAAGGGGTGATCGACCTGTTCATCGCCGGGATCGCCAGGCCGGCGCACGGCGCCTGATCCTGCCCGACCCTCATGGTGAGGAGGCGCGTAGCGCCGTCTCGAACCATGCAGGCCCAACTCGGGCCTCGCCCTTCGAGACGCCTGCGTCGCAGGCTCCTGAGGGTGAGGGATGGAGTTGGCCACGCGGCCGTTCGCCGTCCACTAACATTAAGCGAAGATCGGCCCGTGACGCGCGTTGCTTGTCCGTGACCGTTCAATTACAGTTTTATGACACGGTGCAGGCCTCCGGCTGCGCCGAACGCCGCAGGCCGGCCAGACGGCTGGGTATTCATCGCGCCGGACCAGAAGTTGCGTGTCGTCGATGGCGTCCGCGCCCAGTCCAGGTCCCTTTGGCACGACCGCCGTGCTGGCGAGCGTCGCCGCGCTCGGCATGTGGCGGCTGCTCGCGGTCGCGGCGCCCCATCTGGCGGCGCTCGCGCTGATGTACGAGACCGAGACCGATTTCGGCTCGCGCCTCTCCTTCGCGCTGGCCTGGGGCATCCTCAACTTCTTCTGGATCACGCTGCTGCGGCGGCCGGCGCTGTCGGGTGCGCTGTCGCTGACCATGGTCGTGGTGCTGGTGCTGCTGTCGCGGCTCAAGCACGACGTCGTGCAGATGACGGTCAACTTCATCGACCTGATGATGATCGACCGCGACACGGTGGCATTCCTGTTCACGATCTTCCCGAATTTGCGCTGGTCGGTGATCCTGGCCGGCCTCGTCACGCTGCCGCTGATGTATGCGCTGTGGTGGCTCGACCCGTTCCGCATCCGCCGCCTGCCGGCGCTCGCCTGCAAGCTCGCTTGTCTTGCCGCGCTGGTCGGCTATTCGCTCTATCGTCCGGACGAGGCCTGGCGCGGCTATTACGACGACGGCTATCTCTCGAAATTCTTCCGCTCCGGCGTCAGCGCGGTCTCCGACTTTGCGCAATACGGCTTCATGGAGTCGGCCGCTTCGACCAGCGAGCGGCTCAATGTGCCGCTGGTCGATGCCTGCCATCCAGCGGGCCGGCGACCGAACATCATCATGGTCCATGATGAATCGAGCTTCGACATCCGCGCGGCCCAAGGCATCAAGGTGCCGCCGGGCTATGGCAGCCATTTCAAGTCCTGGGACGGCAAGGAGCGTACGTTCCTGGCCGAAAGCAATGGCGGGCCGAGCTGGTTCACCGAATACAACGTGCTCGCGGGCCTTTCCTCGCGCTCGTTCGGCCGCTTCGCATATTTCGTGACGCGCATCGCCTCAAACCGCGTCGAGCGCGGCCTGCCGCTGGCGCTGCGCCGCTGCGGCTACGATACCCTATCGCTCTATCCCGCCTATGGCGGCTTCATGGGCGCGCGCAGCTTTCAGATGACGACCGGCGTCGAACGCTTCCTCGACTCGAAGGATCTCGGCGCCAAGGATGTCGAGCCGGACTCTTTCTTCTATGACAAGGCGCTCCGGCTGATGGGCGAGCGGAGGCCGAACAAGCCGCTGTTCACCTTCATCTATCTCGGCGCCAATCATTTCCCCTGGGAGACGCGCTTCCGCCCCGATCTGCTGCCGAACTGGCGTGCGCCCGGCAATGTCCCGTCGATCGACGAATATCTGCGCCGGCAGGCGATGAGCGCCGAGCAGTACAGAGCGTTCGTCGCGGGCCTGAAGAAGAGTTTTCCCGGCGAGCCCTTCCTGATCGTGCGCTACGGCGACCACCAGCCTGAGTTTGCGCCGAATATTCTCGAGCCCGGGCTCGACGAGGGCGCTATCGGCAAGAAGCTCGACGCCTACGATCCGCGTCTCTACGCGACCTATTATGCGATCGACGCCGTCAATTTCGAGCCGGTCAAGAGCGAGGCCGTGATGGACACGATCGACGGCCCGTATCTGCCGCTGGTCATCCAGGAAGCCGCCGGTATTCCGCTTGATCCGTCCTTCGCCGAGCAGAAGCAGATCATGCTCCGTTGCAAGGGAATCTTTTACGGCTGCAAGGACGGGGCGGAAGCGCGGCGGCTGAACCGGCTGCTGATCGATGCGGGGATGATCCGGGGGCTGTAGCGCCCCTCGCGGCTCTTTCCGATCATCGACGCCGATGGCGCCCTATAGTGTGCTGGCAACTTCATTCGCGTGATCGCTTCGGAAAACTTGCAGGCCCGCATCGGCGGCCCGGTCTCCTTTCACACCCGAAGAGCGCAGGCGACATTACCAGTCGTTCATGATTGGTCGGACTAAAGTCTGAGCCGCAAGCACCCGCAATCACCGACTTGTAATTGGCGCGATGCGCCGCTTCCAAACGATTGTCACGATTGCTTCCATCATGAGGCGCGTCGCCACCTCGGTCTTCCGGCGGCACGTCCATCTGATCCAACTTTCTTGCAGGAGTTCTGTCCATGCGAGCGCTTCACGCTGCGCGGCTTGCAATTGCCCTGGCGTTGCTTGGTCCCGTCGTTCATGCGGCCGAGCCGCCACACGATATCAAGGGGCTCTACCTGATGACCGACTATCCGGCGATCACGGTGCGGCCCGGCACCACCGCCAACGTTTCGCTGCGCTTGCAGGATTACGGGCTGTCGCCGGAGCGCTATCAACTTTCGGTCGCGGGCGTGCCGAGCGGCTGGACGGCAACGCTGCTCGGCGGCGGCCAGCCGGTTGGAGCGGCGATGCCGGCACCCGATGGCAGCGTTGCTTTGCAGCTCAGGCTCGACGTTCCCGCTGGCAATGATCTCAGCGCGCACACGCTCACGGTCAAGGCCGAAGGGCAGGGCACCAATGCGGAGCTGCCCATCGCGGTATCGCTCGCCAAGGAACTGCCCGCAAAACTCAGCGTGAAGTCGAGCCTGCCGTCGCTGCGCGGCAGCCCGAAGTCCAATTTCGACTATACGCTCTCGATCAAGAACGACTCAGGACGCAACCTCGTCGCAAGCTTCGGCGCCGACGCACCGGCCAATTTCGAGACCTCGTTCACCGAGGCCTATGGCACGCAGGAGCTGTCCTCGATCCCGATCGACGCCGGCCAGTCCAAGGACATCAAGCTGAAGGTACGTCCGCCCAGCACGATCGATGCCGGTCACTTCCCGGTCAAGGTCACCGTGAAGGCGGAGGACGCCTCGGCGTCCACCGAGCTCGCGCTTGACGTGGTCGGCCAGCCGCAGCTCCAGATCTCCGGCCGCGACGGTCTGTTGAGCGCACGTGCGGTCGCGGGGCAGCAAAGCTCGATCCCGCTCGTCGTGACCAACACCGGTACGGCGCCGGCCGAGAACATTGCACTGGCAGGGAGCGCACCGAGCGGATGGAAGGTAACATTCGAGCCGGCGACGATCGACCGCCTCGTGCCAGGCAAGGATAGCGAAGTGCAGGCGCTGCTTACCCCCAGCGACAAGTCGCTGGCCGGCGACTACCAGACCACGCTCCGCGCCACCTCGCGCGGCGAAAGCGCCTCCAGTCAGTTCCGCGTCACCGTCGGCACTTCGACGGTATGGGGCATGGCGGGCGCGGGCGTCATCGGCGTCGCGCTGCTGTTGATGCTGGGTGCAGTTGCGAGGTTTGGACGGCGATGAGCGATCAACAGAACGATGCCCGACGGACGGCCCGAGACCCCGTCATCACCGCGCGCGGGCTGACAAGGCGCTACGACAAGACCGTGGTCGTCGACTCCATCGACTTTGACATTGCCCGCGGCGAGGTGTTCGGTCTGCTCGGCCCGAACGGCGCCGGCAAGACCACGACCATCCTGATGATGCTCGGCTTGACGGAGATCTCGTCCGGCGAGGTCAGCGTGCTCAGCTTCAACCCTGCGCGCGAGCCGTTGAAGGTCAAGCGGCGAGTCGGCTACCTGCCCGATTCCGTCGGCTTCTACGATCAGCTTACGGCCACGGAAAACCTCGCCTACACCGCCAAGCTGATGGGACTGCCGCGCGCCGAGCGCGTGCGGCGGATCGAGGCTGC
The DNA here is from genome assembly GCF_024519855.1 of Bradyrhizobium sp. Bra78. NCBI lineage: Bacteria > Pseudomonadati > Pseudomonadota > Alphaproteobacteria > Hyphomicrobiales > Nitrobacteraceae > Bradyrhizobium > Bradyrhizobium sp. Bra78. Next base: position 620,032 of record NZ_JALJRE010000001.1, read on the forward strand.
GTTGGTGCGGGTAGGATTGGCGGACGTCGCGTCACGCCGCGTCGCGACATTCTCGCGCGGCATGCGCCAGCGGCTGGGCCTTGCCGAGATCATCGTCAAGCGCGCCGAGATAGCGATCCTCGACGAGCCGACTTCCGGACTTGATCCGCAGGCGACGCAGGAATTCCTCGGATTGATCGGGGAGTTGAAATCCGAGGGCATCACGGTGCTGTTGTCCTCCCACATGCTCGACCAGGTTCAGCGCATCTGCGATCGCGTCGCGCTGTTCCAGGCCGGCCGCATCGTGCTGATGGGCGCTGTGCCGGAACTGGCGGTCAAGGTGCTCGGCGCCGGCTTCGTCGTGGAAGTCGAGGCCGAGGGGCTTGGCATCGCCCGGCGGCTCGCGATGATCCCCGGCGTGACCCAGGTCGAGACGCTTGCCGCCGATCGCTTCCGCATGACCGCGGAGCGGGACGTGCGGCCGGACGCGGCGCGCGCCGTCGTCGCGGTCGATGGATCGCTGCGGCGCTTGTCGGTCGACGAGCCGAGCCTGGAGGCGATCTACGCGCGCTATTTCCAGGTCCAGCCCACCGGAGACGTTCGTCATGCGGCGTGAGGGTTCACCATTCCAGGGACTGTCCACGGTCTTCGTCAAGGAACTCGCGGACCACATCTCCAGCGTCCGAATGCTGATGCTGGAACTGCTGATCGTCTTCACGGCGCTCGCCGCGCTCTACGAGGCGATCAACAGCCTGCGGCAGAACACGGCCGAAGATCCGTTCCTGCTGCTGCGGCTGTTCACCATCGACCAGGCGCCGCTGCCGTCCTTCGTCGCGATCCTCGGATTTCTCATCCCCCTGATGGCGATCGGATTGGGCTTCGATGCCGTCAACAGCGAACACAACCGGCGGACGCTGTCCCGTATCCTGGCGCAGCCGATCTACCGGGATGCGTTGCTGATGGGGAAATTTCTCGCAGCCCTCGCGACCATCGGCATCAGTCTCGCCGCATTGTGGCTTTTGGTGATTGGCCTTGGCCTGATTTTCCTCGGGGTGCCGCCCGGCGGCGAGGAGATCGCGCGCTCGCTCGTTTTTCTGGTGGTGGCGATCTTCTATGCCGGGGTCTGGCTGTCGCTTGCGATGCTGCTCTCGATCGTATTCCGCTCGCCCGCGACCGCCGCGCTGGTCTCGCTCGGCATCTGGCTGTTCCTGACCGTGCTGTGGCCGATGCTGGCCCCGGCGATCGCGCAGGCGGTCGCGCCGTCCGATCCGCGCTACGCGCTGCTCGGCCTGAACGACCCGGCAACCGCGATCTGGACTCAGGAACTGCTGCGGCTGTCGCCAAACGATCTGTTCGGGGAGGCCATGCTTGCCGTGCTGTCGCCGAGCACGCGCACGCTCGGGCCGGTCTTCCTCGATCAGCTCCACGGTGCCGTCATGGGCGCGCCGCTCCCGTTCGGCGAAAGCGTCATGATTGCCTGGCCGCAGACCGTAGGCCTCGTCGCGGGCACCATCGTGCTGTTCGCGTCCGGCTACGTGCTGTTCCAGCGGCAGGAGGTGAGGGCGTGAACTGATTGCGCTTTGCCCTCTCTTCCTCCAGAGATGGGCGAAGAGGGGGTAGCCGGAGTCCCCCGTCCCGGCTACCCCCTCGACTCTCTGTTTCACCGTCGCCCGGTCTTCTCCCACAGCCACCGCGCCACTGCATCAGGCGACGAGTTCGCGTCATTGCCGCTGGCGCGCAAATTGGCTTCGCGCATGGTTGTGATGTCGATCTTGTCGAGCAGCGGTCTGAGCGCAGCCTGCAGCCGCTCGTCGCCGGCGCGCTTCGGGGCGAGCAGCAGGATCGCATCGTAGGGCGGAATCGCCTGCCTGGGATCGTCGAGCGCAACGAGATCGTATTTCGCGATCAACCCGTCGCTGGTGTAGCCGGCGATCACGTCGACCTCGCCGCTGGCGACGGCCGCATACATGAAATCCGGCTGCATCTGGCGCTGGGCGCGGAACTGGAGCCCATAGGCCTTTTGCAGTGCGGCCCATTCGGGCCGCGAGAAGAACTCATAGTCGCCGGCGATCGACAGCGTCGGCGCATGCGCGGCGAGATCGGCGATGGTGCGGATGCCAAGCGCCTCGGCGCGCTTTTTCGGGATCACCAGCGCATAGGCATTCTCGAAGCCGAGCTCGCCGAGCAGGGTGATGTTCTCCTTCGCAAGTGTTGTCTTCAGCTCCGCGAGCAACTCGGCGCGCGGCTTGATGTCCGTGCGATGCAGCTGGTTGGCCCAGAGCGTGCCGGAATAATCGACGTAGAGATCGATGTCGCCGGCCTTCAACGCCGCGAAGATCACGCTGGAGCCGAGGCCCGATCGTGCGGTGGCCGAGAGGCCGGCGGCCTGGAGGCGCTCCCTGAGCAGGGCGGAGAGCACATATTGTTCCGCAAAAGTCTTGGCGCCGACGACATAGCCTTGCGCGGAGCGTCCCATCGTCGGCACCAGCGTTGCAGCGACCAGCGCCGCGATCCCGCCCGCGCCAAGCGCCATACGCACGCGGCTGCGGCGGCGCAGGCCGCTCTCGATCAGGCCGAGCAGTTGATCGACCGCGAGCGCGAGCAGCGCCGACGCAAAGCAGCCGAACAGCACGAACACCCAGTTCTGGGTCTGAAGCCCGGCAAAGATGTAATTGCCGAGGCTGGTCTGCCCGATCGGGGTCGACAGCGTCGCGGTGCCGATCACCCACACCGCGGCGGTGCGGATGCCGGCCATCATCACCGGCAGCGCCAGCGGCAGCTCGACCATGACGAGCGACTGCCGGGCCGTCATGCCGACGCCCTTCGCGGCCTCGATCAGCGCGGGATCGATGCCGTTGAGGCCGGTGATGCCGTTGCGCAGCACCGGGAGCATCGAATAGAGCGCCAGCGCCAGCATCGCCGGCAGGAAGCCGAAGGCGGAGAAGGAAATGCCGAACCAGGCCAGCGTCACGGAGGCCGCCGCAAGCAACAGCGGATAGAACAGCGCAAGCAGCGCCAGACCCGGGACTGTCTGCACGATGCTGGCGAGCGCGAGCAGGACGCCGCGCGGTGCCGGGCGATTGCGCGTCACGATCGCCAGCGGCAGGCTGGCGGCAAGGCCAAGCGCGAGCGCGACGAGACTCACCCGCACATGATTGCCGAGATAGTCGGGCAGATGCGCCAGCGCCTCGCCCCAGCGCGGATCGGACGACAGGCTCATGCCGCACCGCCGTGCGGTAGCAGCGCGTTCAGCCGCTCGACCTGTCGTCGTGGCGTGCGCAACAACTCCAGCACGTAGGCGTCGCTGCTTCTCGAGAGCTCCGCCGGCGTGCCCTGCGCGAGCAGCTTTCCGCTGCGCATTACCGCGATACGGTCGGCGAGCAGGATCGCTTCCGTCATGTCGTGCGTGATCATCACGGTGGTCAGGCCAAGGCTGCGGTGAAGCGAACGATAGTCGTCGCCGAGCGCATCGCGGGTGAGGGGATCGAGCGCGCCGAACGGCTCGTCCATCAGCACGATGCGGGGCTTTGCCGCGAGCGCCCGCGCCACGCCGACGCGCTGGCGCTGGCCGCCCGAGAGTGCCTCCGGCAGACGGTCGCGATGCGCGGCACGGTCGAGCTGCACGAGTTCGAGCAGTTCGTCGACGCGAGCGCCGATGTCCGACGGCGGCACGCCCAGCAGCCTCGGCGTGATCCCGATATTGTCGGCCACGCTCAGGTGCGGAAACAATCCGCCGCTCTGGAACACGTAGCCGATCCGCCGGCGCAGTGCGACCGGATCGACATTTTGGACGTCCTCGCCCTCCACAGTGATGGTGCCGCCATCCGCCTCGATCAGCCGATTGGCGAGCCGCAGCAACGTCGTCTTTCCCGAACCCGAGCCGCCGACGATGGCCACAAACTCGCCTTCGGCGATGTCGAGCGACAAATCGTCCACGGCCTTGAGCGCGCCGAAGCTCTTGGTGACGTGGGCATAGCCAATCATCGGCCTGGACGGCATCGGGCGGGGCTCACTGCGCTGACCCGCCCAATGGAGGGAGGGGATGACAAGGCCCATGCGTACCACGCTTGGCCGGTTGATTGAACTTGGCCGCGCGAGGGGCTAAGGCATCGGGCCATATTCGGAGGGAACCCATGACAATGCCCACGGCAGTGGCGCTGGAAAATGCCAAGGTCGCGTTCCGGCTGGGGGACGACCGGGTCTATACGGCGGTGGAGCAGGCGAATCTGACAGTCGGGCAGGGCGAGTTCGTCGCCATCGTCGGCCCGACCGGTTGCGGGAAGTCGACGCTGCTCAACGTTGCGGCCGGGCTGCTCAAGCCGGCCGCCGGCGGCGTCGAGATATTCGGCCGGCCGCTCGCCGGGCTGAACCGGGATGCCGGCTATCTGTTCCAGGCCGACGCTCTGTTCCCCTGGAAGACCGCGATCGACAATGTCGCGATCGGGCTCGAGATCAAGGGCACACCGCGCAGCGAGGCGCTGCCGCGGGCGCAGAAATGGCTGACGTCGGTAGGCCTCGGGGCCTTCGCGGGCCGCTATCCGCACATGCTGTCGGGCGGCCAGCGCAAGCGTGTGGCGCTGGCGCAGGTGCTGATCCGCGATCCAAAGATCCTGCTGATGGACGAGCCGTTCGGGCCGCTCGATGCGCAGACGAGGCAGGTCATGGGTAACCTTCTGCTCGACCTCTGGAATGCCGACCGCAAGGCCGTGCTGTTCGTGACCCATGACCTCGAGGAGGCGATCGCGCTCGCCGATCGCGTCGTGATCATGTCGGCGGGGCCGTCCTCGCGCATCATCGGCGACTGGCGCGTGAGCTTGCCGCGACCGCGCGACATTTTTGAAGTGCGGCTAGACAAGGAGTTCCATGCGCTTCATCGCGAGATCTGGGGCGTGCTCAAGGACGAGGTCATGAAGGGCTATGCGCAGTCCACCCACGCGACGGAGGCAGTCTGATGTCGCGGGTCACGCTGCTTGGGCTGCAAATCCTGGTCGCCATCGTCGGCATCGCGCTGTGGCAATTGCTGTCGACCGTCCCCGTGTTCGGGAAGATCCTCCTGCCGCCGTTCTTCTTCTCCAACCCGGTCGACGTATTCGCGCAGATCGTCAAGTGGTTCTCGTCCGGTGTGATCTGGAAGCATCTCGGCATCACGCTGACGGAATCGATCCTGGCCTTCGTGATCGGATCGCTCGGCGGTGTGCTGATCGGCTTCTGGTTCGCGCGCCAGCCGCTGGTCGCCGCGGTGTTCGACCCCTACGTCAAGATGGTCAACGCGCTGCCGCGCGTGGTGCTGGCGCCGATTTTTGCGCTGTGGCTCGGCCTCGGGATCTGGTCGAAGGTCGCGCTCGGCGTGACGCTGGTGTTCTTCATCGTGTTCTTCAACGTCTATCAGGGTGTCAAGGAAGTCAGTCGCACCGTGCTCGACAACGGTCGCATGCTCGGCATGAGCGAGCGGCAGTTGATGCGCCACGTCTATTGGCCCTCGGCCCTGTCCTGGATGTTCTCCTCGCTGCACACCTCGGTCGGTTTCGCTGTGGTCGGCGCGGTCGTCGGCGAGTATCTGGGATCGGCGGCAGGACTTGGCTATCTCATCCAGCAGGCCGAAGGCATATTCGACGTCGCCGGCGTATTCGCCGGCATGTTCGTGCTGTCGGCCTTCGTCATCCTGATCGACTTCGGGGTGACGCTGGTGGAGCGGAGACTGTTGGTCTGGCGGCCGACCGTGGACGGGCGCGGCTAAGCCGGCCCGCGCCGGCTGACATTTATGTGATTGACCGGCCGGAATAGAACGCGCGCTCACGCGTCAAACCCCCATGCAACCACCTGCATGGGAGTTCAGGATGCCCCCCTTACAGTTTCGGCGCGCGGTAACGGCGCTCTCAGGCAGATGCCGATGGCCGCGGCCGCCTGGCCTCGGCACAGCGCTCCTTGCCGCGCGCATTCTCGTTGCGTTCGCGCTCCCTCCAATCGTCTTCGCGCACGAGTCCTATCCGAGCCAGCCTGCTGCGCTGAGCACGGAGGAGAGCGCCTTCCTGCAGGAGAACGATTCTGCCATGACCAGGATGATGAACAACATGGCGGCCAAACCGACCGGCGACATCGATCGCGATTTCGTCGCGATGATGAGCCCGCATCATCAGGGTGCCATCGACATGGCGGTGATCGAGCTGCGGTACGGCAAGAACGAGCAGCTTCGGCGCATCGCCCAGGAAATCATCGTCGATCAGATGCAGGAGATCGCCGCCATGAAGCTCGCCATCGGCGAGCCGGCGACCGACGCCACCCCTGCTCCGACCCAGCCGCAATCCGTTCCCATCGCAACCGTTCATCATCACCAGGGAATGCAGATGGACATGTCCACTGGAATGAAGAAGTAGGAGCCCAGATGACCACGTCACGAATCAATATGATGAAGAGCATTCTTCTGGCGGCCACCATGCTCGCCACCGGCCCCGTCGCATGGGCTGGACAGGCGCCGGGCGCGCTGTCCGCCCCCGACATTCCGATCAGTCATCACGATCGCGTCTACGCGGCGGAGCAGTTCTCGAATACGGTTTCGGTCACCGACCCGGTCGACAACAAGCTGCTTGGTGTGATCCGGCTCGGTGACCCGCAGCCCGGCAATTTCAGCCCGCTCTACAAGGGCCAGGTGCTCGTGCACGGCATGGGTTTCTCGCCCGATCACAAGACGCTGGCCGTTGTGTCGATCGGCTCGAATTCGGTAAGCTTCATCGACACCGCGACCAACGCGGTCAAGCACGTGACCTATGTCGGGCGGTCGCCACACGAGGCGTTCTTTACGCCTGACGGCAAGGAGGTCTGGGTTACCGTCCGCGGCGAAAACTACATCTCTATCATCGACCCGACGAGCTTCAGGGAGAAAACCCGCATCACGACGCCGAACGGGCCGGGCATGCAGATTTTCTCACCCGACGGCAAATACGGCTACATCTGCTCGTCCTTCAATCCCGAGACCGACGTGGTCTCGGTGGCCGAGCACAAGATCATCGCCACGGTGAAACAGGAGAGCCCGTTCTGCCCGAACATCGCGGCGACGCCGGACGGAAAACAGGTGTGGTTCACGCTGAAGGACGTCGGTCGGACCCAGGTGTTCAACGCCAGGCCGCCGTTCAACGCAATCAGGACGATCGACACCGGGCCGATCACCAATCACGTCAACTTCGCGCACACCGCCAAGGGCACATTCGCCTATGTCACCATCGGTGGCCTGAACCAAGTGAAGGTGTTCCGCACCGACGACTTCTCGCAGGCCGCGACGATTCCGATGGGCAGCCTGCCGCACGGCGTCTGGCCGTCCGGCGACGGCACACGCATCTATGTGGGATTGGAGAACGCCGACGCGCTTGCGGCGATCGACACCGCGACCAACAAAGTGGTCGGAAACGTGCCGATCGGCCAGGCGCCACAGGCGATCGCCTATGTTCCAAATGCCGCGCCCGACCCGGATGACCGTCAGAATTTGCAGGCACTCGGCATCGCTGGTCAGGTTGCTCATCTCACGCTCGCATCGAAGGACGCTGCAAAGGACGGTAAGGCGCCGACCAGCGTCTCACTGTTCGATCAGGGTCTGATCCAGGTATTGCAGGCTTCGGTGACGGGACTTCGGCCCAAGCAGAAATATGTGTTGGCGCTTGCGGAACGCAGTGACGGGGGCGGCCCATTGCAGCCGCTGGCAGCCTTCATGACCAATCCGGCCGGATCCGCTATCGTCAACGCGGCCGGTCCGATCCGGCAGATCGTCGACCAGTCTGCCGCGGCCGCAAAGCGCTATTTGGTGATAGCGTCCGGCGACGCAGCCATGCCCGGTGAGGCGGTCCAGATCGAGGCGCAATGACGACCAGCCGAACGGCAATGGAGAGCAGGCGGAGCGCTTCATGAAGGATATGCTGGTTCAGGTCGAGCCGCTGATCCCCGCGCTCCGCCGCTATGCGCGCGCGCTCATGCGCGAACGCGCGGCGGCCGACGATCTGGTTCAGGATTGCCTGGAGCGTGCCGTCAGCCGCTGGCACCAGCGGCGCGACGGCAGCGTGCGCGCCTGGCTGTTCACCATCCTTCACAACCTGGCGGTCACTCAGTTTCGCCAGGCGACAGCGCGGGGCAGGCATATGCCGATCGACGATGGCGAGCGGGAACTTGTCAGCGCGGCGGAACAGGAGCACAGGCTGATCTATCAGGACGTCCTGGGCAAGCTTGCGAAACTCCCGGAGGAGCAGCGGGCCGTGTTGTTGCTGGTCGCAGTCGAGGATCTCTCCTATGCGGATGCCGCGGTGGTGCTGAACATCCCGATCGGGACCGTGATGTCGCGGCTGTCGCGTGCGCGGGAAAGGCTGCAGCAGGAGATGGATGGCGTTGCGGCTGGAAATGTCGTGGCTTTGCGGAGTGTGAAATGAACCAGCGGCCGATCACCGAGGATGATCTCCACGCCTATGTGGACCAGGCGCTCGAGCCCGAGCGTCGCGCGGAGGTCGCCTCCTATCTGGACGATCATCCGGATGTCGCCGCGCGCGTTGCGGCCTTCGCGACCCAGCGTGAGCATTTGCGCGGTGCGCTTGCGTCGATCGCCGACGAGCCGTTGCCGGCCGAGCTGAACCTGTCACGCATCATCGAGCGCCGGAAGCCGCCTCAGCGGGCGTGGTGGGCCGTCGCTGCGATGTTGCTCCTGGGCATCGGTGGTCTCGGCGGGTGGACCATGCGCAGCGTGTTGCAGGAGGGCTCGAACGGACTGTCTGCGCTGGCACAAGAGGCCGCCTACTCCTATGGCGTCTACGCACCGGATCGCGTGCGGCCGGTCGAGATAAGGGCGTCCGAAAGTGCGGAACTCACGCAATGGGTCTCGAACCGGTTGAAGCAGCCGGTGAAGGTGCCGGACCTCTCTGTCTCAGGCTACAGGCTGATGGGTGGGCGCCTGGTTGCGACGTCGCACGGCCCGGCCGCGATGTTCATGTATGATGATGATCACGGCGACCGCCTCGTTGTGCTGACGCGCCCGATGAGCAACCGCAATCTGGACACGCCGATGATGCCGCAATCGACCGGCGATGTCGCGGGTTTCGTGTGGGCCGACGGCGGCATGGGTTACACGCTCGTCGGGCAGCTTCCGGGGGAGACCCTCAAGCCGATCGCGAATGAGATCCGGAAGCAGGCGCGCCCGATTTAGCTCTCCGCCCGTCGCGCCGAAAGGCTGAAGGCCAGAGCCTTGTTCGGCGCTTCTCAAGCGGCTGGTGCTGCTCTATGGTGCCGCCAGCCGAACGGAGGAAACCAATGAAGAACACGATTGCCAGGCTCGCCGGCGCGTTGCTCGCGCTGATGCTCACCACCGGTCTTGCCGTGGCGCAAAGCAAGGTAACCATCGCAGTCGGCGGCGGCTCCTGCCTGTGCTATCTGCCGACGGTGCTGGCCAAGCAACTCGGCGAATACGACAAGGCCGGCCTCAGCGTCGAGCTCGTGGACCTCAAGGGCGGCTCGGACGCGCTCAAGGCCGTGCTCGGCGGCAGCGCCGACGTGGTCTCCGGCTATTTCGACCATTGCGTCAACCTGGCGGCCAAGAAGCAGGAGCTTCAGGCTTTCGTGGTCTATGACCGCTATCCCGGCCTCGTGCTGGTGGTCTCGCCGTCGCACACCAACGAAATCAAGTCGGTCAAGGATCTCGCCGGCAAGAAGGTCGGCGTCAGCGCACCGGGTTCCTCCACCGACTTCTTCCTGAAGTATATGCTGAAGAAGAACGGCCTCGATCCGGCCGGCACCGCCGTGATCGGCGTCGGCCTCGGCGCCACCGCTGTTGCCGCAATGGAGCAAGGGCAGATCGACGCGGCGGTGATGCTCGATCCGTCCGTGACCGTGCTCCAGGGCAGCCACAAGGATCTGCGCATCCTCAGCGATACCCGTACCCAGAAGGATACGCTCGAGACGTTCGGCGGGGAATATCCCGGCGGCGCGCTGTATTCGACGGCTGCATGGGTCGCCGGCCATGAGAAGGAGACGCAGGCGCTCACCAACGCGATCCTCGCAACGCTCGCCTGGATTCACTCGCATTCGCCCGAGGAGATCATGGCGAAGATGCCGGAGGAGACGGTCGGCAAGAACAAGGACCTCTATCTCGCGGCGCTGAAGAACACGATCCCGATGTTCTCCGAAACCGGCAAGATGGACCCGAAGGGCGCCGACGCCGTGCTCGCGGTGTTCAGCGTCGGTTCTCCCGAAGTGGCCAACGCCAAGATCGATGTCAGCAAGACCTTCACCAACAAGTACGTCGAACAAGCGAAGAAGACCACGGGGAGCGCCAAATAGCTGACGCGAAGGCGTGGTAACCGGCCCGTCATGACATCCCCGGTCATTCATCGCGTCACGACGCTTGATCTCGCCGTGCGGCCGATGATCTGGCCGTTCGCCGAGGAGCGGCGCGCCGAGATCGCGGCGCACTTTGCCGAGAATCAGCGCGAGCGGCCGAAACTCTGGAACGGACGCGTCCTGCTCGGGCGCGACGCCGTGTTCACGGACGGCCATCTCGCCGCGACCTATTTCGAGACCGATTTTGCCAGCTTCCTCGCCTGGCGCGACTGGGGCTTCCCTGACACCGCCGTGTTCAACGGTTTTGGCATGGGAGCATTGCGGACTTCCGACGGCGCCTTTGTCATGGGCGAGATGGCGCCCCACACCGCCAATGCGGGCCGCATCTATTTTCCCTCGGGTACGCCTGATCTCGACGACGTCAGGGACGGAGCGCTCGACATCCCCGGCAGTGTCGTCCGCGAACTCGGCGAGGAGACCGGCCTGACGGCGGCCGACTACCAGGCCGAGCCGGATTGGCATTGCGTCGTCAGTGGCCGAGCGATTGCAATGATTCAGGTTCTCAACCTGGATATGCCGAGCGATGTAGCGCGTGCGCAAATTGAAGCCAATCTCGCGCGTGAGGCCGAGCCGGAGCTGTCGGCCATTCATCTCGTGCGCGGGATGAGCGATCTCACGCCGTCCATGCCGCGATTTGTCACGGCCTTCGTCGAGCAGCAGTTTGCTTCGCGCTGATGCGCGAGACTTGACATCGCTTCGCTCAACCCATGTGATGGGAAAAAAGCAAAAGCAAAAAGAATGCAATGCACAATGGTCCAGGGAGGTTTTGATGCGCCTGCGCATGGCTGCCCGCTTGGTACGTGGGCTGTTGGTCGCGATATCAGCGACGGGCTTGGCGATGTCCGCCCAGGCCCAGGAGAAGAAGATCAAGATCGGCGTCGTTTTCGATTTGACCGGACCTCTCGCCGGCGGCGGGTCTGAGCTCGGTTACATCGGCGCAAAAATCATCCTCGACCATTTCGCCAGGACCGGCGTCGAGGGCTACAAGATCGAGGCGGTTTACGCCGATGCGCAGAGCAAGCCCGACGTCGCCATCAACGAATCCGTCCGCCTGCTCGAGCAGGAGAAGGTCGACATGGTGCTCGGCTTCTTCTCCTCGGCGCAATGCGTGCCGGTGGCCGCGCGCGTCGAGCAGCTCAAGAAGTTCATGTGGATGACGACTTGCATCTCGTCGGCCGTGTTCAACGAGAAGGGCTACAAATACGTGTTCCGCCCGCAGGCGAGCGGCGACCAGTTCGGCATGATGACGATGGATTTCATCGCGCAGAACGCCAAAGCGAAGTTCGGCAAGGAACCGAAGGACCTTCGCGTTGCCATCATCCACGAGGACGGCGCCTATGGCGTCGACGTGTCCAGGGGCAACGAGGCCGGCGCGAAGAAGGCGGGCTTCAACGTCGTGATGAAGGAGGGCTATTCGGCCACCGCGCCTGATCTCTCGGCGCTGGTGACCAAGCTGAAGCGCGCCAAGCCCGACGTCATTTTTCACACCGGCTATAACCCCGATATCACGCTGTTGCTGCGCCAGGCCCGGGAGCAGGGCCTGAAGTTCGGCGCGCTGATGGGGCACGGTGCGGGTTACGGCGTCTATGAGAAGCTGAAGGAGGGCATGGGAGCCGACGCCACCTACATCTTCAACACCGATCCGATCTCGATCTGGCTCGCCAACCAGAAGACCATGGATCCGAAGCTTCCGCCCGTCATCAAGATGGTCGGTGAGGAGTTCGACAAGATCCGGCCCGGCGTCGCCATCCGTTCCGCCCATGTCGGCATCGGTGCGTCCAACACGTATGTCTTCCTGGCCGACGTGCTGCCGCGCGCGATCAAGAAATATGGCGGGGGCGATCCAGACGCCTTGCGCAAGGCCGCGCTCGATACCGATATCCCCGAGGGCGGCACTATGCTCGGCTTCGGCGTCAAGTTCTACGGCGAGGGCACGCCGATGGCGGGGCAGAACGAGCGCTCATTCCCGGTCGTGATCCAGTATATCGACGATAAATCCTCCGTGGTGTGGCCCAAGAGCCAGGCGCAGCGCGAGGCTGTGCTGCCGCTGCCGAAGGGCACCACCTACAGCAACCAGTAGCGGCGGAGCGGGACGGTGCTGGAAGTCAGCGGGCTGGTGAAGCGCTTTGGTGGCTTCACCGCCGTCAACAACGTGTCGTTCAAAGTCGATCAGGGCGAGATCCTCGGCCTGATCGGCCCCAACGGCTCGGGCAAGAGCACGATCTTCAACATGCTCTCCGGCACGCTGGCGCCGACCTCGGGTTCGATCCTGTTCGGCGGTTCCGAGATCGCGGGCCTCGCGCCGCACCGGATCATCAACAGCGGCATCGGCCGCACTTTCCAGATTCCGCGGCCATTCCGCCGCCTGACCATCTTCGAGAACGTCGCGCTGGCCGGCTTCTACGGCCAGGGCCGCCACAGCCGTGCCAGGGCGGAGGAGGCGGCCGAGCGGTCGCTCGCCATGGTCGGCCTGCCGACCGATCGCCATGCCAGCGTCGATGGCCTCGGCGCGGCCGGCCTGAAGAAGCTCGAGCTGGCGAAAGCGCTCGCCACGGCGCCGAAACTATTGCTTGCCGATGAGAGCCTCGGCGGTCTCGACGAAGCCGAGATGGGGCAGGCGGCCGATATGCTGCGCAACATCCGCGATGAACTCGGCATCACCATCATCTGGGTCGAGCACATCATGGGCGTGCTGATGCGCGTGGTCGACCGCGTCATGGTGCTCGATCACGGCGAGAAGATATCGGAGGGACTGCCGAGCGCGGTTGCCGGCGATCCGCGCGTGATCGAGGTCTATCTCGGCACCGACGCCGAGACCACGCAGGCCGCGGCCGCCGCAGCGCGCCGCCGCGCGGGAGGGCAGTGATGCTGGAGCTCCGCGGCGTCAATGCCGGCTATGGCACGTTCCAGGCGCTGTTCGACGTCAATCTCGACGTCAAAGCCGGCGAGGCCGTCGGCGTCATCGGCCCGAACGGCGCCGGCAAGACCACCTTGATGCGCGTCATCTCCGGCCTGATCCGTCCCTCGCGCGGGTCGATCAGGATGGAGGGGGTCGATGTCGTGGCGACACCGCCGCACAAGATCGTCAGCCTCGGCATTGCGCATGTGCCCGAGAACCGGCGGCTGTTTCCGCAGCTCTCGGTCGACGACAATCTCAAGATGGGCGCCTTCATGAAGGAGGCGCGCGGCCATTATGCCGAGCGGCTGGACGTCGTGTTCGACCTGTTTCCGCGCCTGAAGGAGCGCCGCCACCAAATGGCCGGCACCATGTCCGGCGGCGAGCAGCAGATGTGCGCGATCGGCCGCGCGCTGATGTCCAAGCCGAAGCTGCTGCTGCTCGACGAGCCCTCGGCGGGACTCGCGCCGGTCGTGGTGCAGCAGGTGTTCGAGCTGGTGAAGCGGATCCGGGCCAGCGGGCTGACGGTGCTGATCGTCGAGCAGAACGTGCAGCAGGTGCTGAAAGTGGTCGATCGCGCCTATCTGATCGAGGCGGGCACGATCAGATCGTCCGGCACGTCGGCGGAGATGCTGGCAAGCGACACGGTCAAGGAAGCGTATCTCGGGGTGTGAGGTTCATGCGGGCATGCAAGCTTTTCTGGACATTTTCGACATCTACCTGCTGGAAGCCGTGATCAACGGCATCCTGCTCGGCGGCGTGCTGGCGCTGCTCGCGCTTGGGCTCAATCTGATCTTCGGCGTCATCGACGTGACCTGGATCTGCTACGCCGAGCTGGTGATGATCGGCATGTACGCGATGTATTTCCTGGTGCAGTATTACGGCGTCAGCTATTTCGTCGCCGCGCCGCTCACGATTCTGCTGGTTGCGATGCTCGGCGCCGCGCTGCACTACCTCGTGATTGCGCCGCTGCTCACGGCCCCGCCGATCAACCAGCTGCTTGCAACGGGCGGTGTGCTGTTCGTACTCCAGAGCTTTGCCACCGTTGCCTTCGGCATCGACTTCCGCAATCTCGGCATCCGCCTGCCGGTGCTCGCTTTCGGCGACATGAATTTCAGCTACGCACGGCTGCTGTCGTTCCTGGCCGCACTGGTCGGCATGGTCGCGGTCTACCTGTTCATGACGCGGACCTTCACCGGCACCGCGATCCGCGCCATTTCGCAGGACCGGCAGATCATGGCGCTGATGGGCGTCGATACGAAGAAGATCTACCTGATCACCTCTGCACTCGGCGGCGCGCTGGCCGGGCTCGCCGCCTGTCTGCTGGTGCTGCAATATGACGTGCATCCCTTCGTCGGTCTCTCCTTCGGACCCATCACCTTCCTGATCTGCGTGCTCGGCGGGCTCGGCAATTTCATCGGCGGCTTCATCGCCGCCTTCGTGTTCGCCGAGATCATCTCGCTCGGCGGCCTGTTCTCCGATCTCGAATGGGGCTACGTGCTCGCCTTCGCCTTCTTCATCGTCATGATGTTCATCCGGCCCGCGGGCCTGCTTGCGAGGCGCCGATGATGGGGCAGGGGCGCCTTGCAGCCTGGGCGGTCGGGCTGGCGGCGCTGATCGCGCTGCCCTTCGTCTATCGCGATCCCTATCATCTGCACATCCTGGTGCTGATCCTGATCTGGTCGTTCGCCTATACATCGTGGTCGATGATGGGGCGGTTTGGCCTCGTCTCGCTCGGCCACGGCGGCTTCATGGGGATCGGCGCCTATGTCACCGCGCTCTTGTGGAATCATCTCGGCTGGTCGCCCTGGATCGGCATTCCCATCGGCATGGTCGCGGCCGGCGCGCTGGCGCTGATCGTCGGCTATCCCTGCTTCCGCTTCCGCATCACCGGGCATTATTTCGTGCTGGTGACGCTGGCGCTCTCCGGCATCGTGCTCCAGGTCATCACCGCGACGCGCGACTATACCGGTGGCTCGCTCGGCTATACGCCGAACCGCGCCTCGGGCAACAAGCTCCTGGCGCTGCAATTCGACGACAAGATCACCTGGTACTTGATCGCGCTCGGGGTCTGGCTCTTCGGCATCGTGGTCTGGCACTGGGTCGACCGCAGCATGGCACGTTATGCGCTGGAGGCGATCTCGGAAGACGAGGACGCCGCGGCCGCGGTCGGCGTCGACGTCACCGCGGAAAAGCTGAAGATCACGCTGCTCAGCGCCTTGATGACGGCGCTGGCCGGTGCGCTCTACTGCCAGTACCAGATGTTCATCACGCCCGACACCGTCAGCGGCATCGCGGTCTCGCTCCAGATGGTGTTCGCGGCCATCGTCGGCGGCCTGTTCGTCTCGCTCGGCCCGACCTTCGGCGCCGTCATCACAATTTTGCTGGCCGAGACCCTGCGTATCGGCTTCGGCACCAAAGCGGTCGGCTGGGACAATCTCGTCTACGGCGTGCTGCTGGTCCTTTTCATCATATTCCTTCCCAAGGGTATCCTTGGTAGCGTGCTCGACCGATTGAAGCCGCAACGCAAGGTGCCCCGCGCTCATGAGCAAGAAGCCGTCCAAATCGCTCGCCCAGGAACTTGACCGCTACATCACGCCGTTTCGCTATGATGGGTCGGGCAAGTTTCATCTCAAGGACCACAAGACCAACGAGAGGGACGACCTCGACAAGGAGACGGCGCAGGACATTCTCGACGCCAACAAGAAGCGGCTGATCGAGTTTCAGGAGAGGCTCTACGCCCAGGACCGCTGGTCGCTGCTGATCGTGTTCCAGGCCATGGACGCCGGCGGCAAGGATTCTGCGATCAAGGCGATCTTCGAGGGCATCAATCCGCAGGGCTGCGAGGTCCATGCCTTCAAGGCCCCGAGCACCAACGAGCTGGACCACGATTTCCTCTGGCGTCACGCGGTCGCGCTGCCCGCGCGCGGGCATATCGGCATCTTCAACCGTTCCCATTACGAGGAATGCCTGGTGACACGCGTGCACCCGGAGATCCTCGCCAAGGAGAAGCTGCCGCAAAAGCTCGTCACCAAGAACATCTGGAAAGAGCGGTTCGAGGACATCTCGGCTTTCGAGCGCTACCTCTACCGCAACGGCACACTGGTGTTGAAGTTCTTCCTCAACGTCTCCAAAGAGGAGCAGCGCGAGCGCTTCCTCGACCGGCTGGAAGATCCGGCCAAGCAGTGGAAGTTCTCAATGGGCGATATCAAGGAGCGCGCACTGTGGCCGCGCTACCAGGCGGTCTATCAGGACATCGTCCGCCACACGGCCACGCCCCATGCGCCGTGGTACGTCGTGCCGGCCGATCACAAATGGTTCGCACGGGTCGTGATCGGATCGGTGATCAATGCCGCGCTCGAAAAGCTGGACTTGCGCTTTCCCCGCGCCGACAAGGCCTCGGCTGCGGAGTTCGAAGCGGTGCGCGAGGCGCTTCAGAAGGAGGAGAAGGAGAGCAAGAAGCGAGCAAGGTGATCGCCGGCAAGCGGCAAAACCCGCGTACTCGCCGGCCCCCGACGAAAAGTTCGAAAACAACCCCATGCACAGTAGCCGGTGCCAGCGAAATCAATGGCTTGACCGCCCACCCGAATGGATGCGGATTTTACGAAATCTGTTTGACGCGTCGGGCAAAACAGGGGCATGATGTCATCATCGCCCCTGTGCCCCCCTCAATACCCGCGGCCCCACCAGTAGCAGAAGCGCTCGACGTTGGCGGGAAGGCCCGCTTCGTAGTTCCCCCATTTCTCGTATTTCGGCAGCTTCACTTCCTTCATCGCGGTGTCGAAGCATTTGCCGGCATCAGCTGCCTTCTTCACCTCGGCGGAGAGGTCCTCCATGTAGGCAATATCGTCCTCGATATCCTTCTTGGTGCCGAAGCGTCCGCCGGCATAGGGGTGACCGGGGATCATCCGCTCCCAGTCGAGCGAGGCCAGCTTCTTCAGCGAGGCGATGTATTCCAGCGGCGAGGCGTTGTCGGGAATGTTGCGGAACTGGACGGACTCGATCGGCGCGAAGTCGACGACGAAGACGATCTTCTCCTTCGGCAGCCGCATCACCAGCGAATTGTCGGAATGGTTGCGGCCGACATAGTCCAGCTCCAGCGTGGTACCGCCGAGCGTGATGGTCTTCTTGTCGTCCACCACCTCATCCGGCATCACGACGTCGGCGAGCAGGGATTTCTGCTTTTTCAACTCGAGCAGACGCTCTTTGGTCCGCCGGTGCGCGATGAACGTGGCGCCGAGATCCTTGAACGACTGGCCGCCGGCGATGTGGTCGTAGTGGTGATGGCTGTAGATGACGTATTTGATCGGCTTGTCGGTGACCGCCTTGATCGCGTCGATATAGGGTTTTGCCGGCCGCAAATACGAGATCGGGTCGGTCGCAATCACGCCCTTCGGCGTCACCACGAACATCGACTGGTGGCCGCCATAGCGGAAGACGTAGACGTTCTCGGTGCCGTCGACCTTTTTGGTCGAGGTCTGCGGCGGGTTTTGCGCGGCGGCCGATCCAATTCCGGCAACGAGCGCGGCAAGCGCAATGAGGCAAATCGATATCTTCATCTCAGGCTTTCTGGAAATGACGGAGGGCAGGAGAGGTGGAGATCCTCATCATCACTAACGCTGCCGGGAAGACTTTATTCCGCTACATCGGGTCGCAGGCCGTCCAAACCGACAGGTCATGATGCGTTGCGCTGCCGCTCGCGGAACTGCCACGTTCAATTGTGATGGCTTGGGCCTTTGATCCTGCTTGACAGTTTTGTGTCGCAGGAGGACCATGCAGATGGTCGCGAATACGCGACGCGCAACGTCCACCTCAAGAGCAAGGGGAGGTCTATGACACCACCTCCGCAAATCCAGCCGCGTTAAGTGCGATGGAGCTCGTTCGGACTATCGCATAGCGGCGCAAACCGCGAACGGCACGCCGGGTCAAGGTCTAGAGGGCTGCATCAGTGTGGCATGGCCCCTACCTGCCCGGCGCTGTGCTTTTACAGCCCGCTCATCGTGTTGGATGCCTTGACGAGGCCACCTGCGCGAATGTCCTGATAGCCTGCTTTCTCTCCTCCTCCTCACCGTCATTCCGGGTCCGATTCCCGGAATGACGAGAGAGGTTTTGCGTGCACCGGATTCCATGGCGCGCGCGTCTTTGCCGAGCCGCCTTCCCGATCCTGCGTTGCAGCAAATGCCAAGAGATTGTCGCCCCATCGGCAAACTTCCGACACAGGACGCGGGCGAATAACGACCATCCGACATGACGCATGCGTTTCGGCGGTGACCGCTCCGATTCCGCCGGGACGCATCTATTTTTTCCAGGGAATCCTCGTGTCGCATAAGCTTGCCCCCGCGCTTCTTGCCGCTCTCTTCCTCGCCGTCGCATCTCTCGCCGGAGCCCACGCCGAGCCAGCTGTGCCAGCGACCAGCAACGCTGCCGCGCTGTCGCCGGATGATGCCAGGCGCGCACTGGAGACGCTCCAGGACGACAAGAAGCGCGCGCAGATGATCGACACGCTGCGCGTGATCGCGAATGCATCCGGTCCACAGCAGCCTGCACCGCCCGCGCCCGAGCAGAAATCTGCGATCCCGCTCTCGGCCGACGGCCTCGGGGCGCAGCTCCTGCTCACCGTGTCCGAGGAGATCGGAGATATCTCGCGCCAGGTCGCCGACGTTGCCCGTACGCTCACGCATTTCCCGGCGTTCTACTACTGGATCGTGCGGACCGCGAACGATCCAACAGCCTACAATCTCCTGATCGAGATCGCCTGGAAGCTCGCGCTGGTGCTCGGTTGCGCCCTCGCGGCGGAATGGGTGATCTTCCGGCTGATCCGGCGCCCGGTCATATTCCTCGAATCGCGCGTGCCGCAGACCGTGCACGTACCGGCACAGCCGCTGGCCGCCGGCGACCCTCCATCGTCCGCGTCCGGCGTCGCCGCCCAGCCCGAGCAGCACCGGCGCCGCGTCAGCCTGGCGCGCGCGTGGCAATTGCTGCTGCGGCTGCCCTTCGTACTCGGACGCCTATTGCTGGAGTTGCTTCCTGTCGTCATCTTCGTGGGCGTGGCGACCACGCTGCTCGGAACGGAGATCGGCGACCCCGCCACCGTCCGTCTCGTCATCCTCGCGGTCGTGAATGCCTATGCGTTCTCGCGCGGGCTCATCTGTGTCGTCCGCGCACTGGCGGGCCCCTACGGCCTGTTTCCGGTCCGTGCCGAGACCGCGGCCTATATCGAGATCTGGGCGCGCCGCATCGTCGGCGTCGGTGTCTCAGGCATCGCCTTTGCCAATGTGGCGCTGTTGCTCGGGCTGCATCGCGCCGGCTATGCGGCGCTGCTGCGCATGGTGATGCTGGTCGTGCACCTCTTCGTCGTCGTCATCATCCTGCAATGCCGCCGTCAGGTCGCCGAAGCCATCCGTGCGCCCGCCGACCGGCAAGGCATCGCGGCCCGGATGCGCAATCGTATCGCCGGCGGTTGGCATTATCTCGCCATCGCGCTCGACATCGCGCTGTGGGCGGTCTGGGCGCTCAATATCCGCAACGGCTATTCGCTGCTGCTGCAATATTTCGTCGGCACTATCGCTGTGGTGCTGATCACCCGCGTCGCCATCATGGTGACGCTGAGCCTGATCGATCGCGGCTTTCGCATCAAGCCGGAGATCCTGCAGCGCTTTCCGGGCCTCGAGATCCGGGCCAACCGTTATTTGCCGCTGCTGCGGAAGATCGTCTCAGGTGTCATCGCCTTCATTGGTTTCGTAGCGGTGCTCGAGGTCTGGGGCGTCGATGCCATCGTCTGGTTCTACGGCGGCCAGATCGGCAGCCGGCTGATCTCGGCGGTGGCGACCATCGGCATCGCCGTCTTCATCGCCGCGGCGATCTGGGAAGCCAGCAACGCGCTGCTGGACCGTCAGATCAATACACTGTCGCGGGACGGGCATTATGCCCGCGCCGCGCGCCTGCGCACGTTCCAGCCGATGCTGCGGACGGCGCTTCTGTGCCTGATAGCCACCGTCGTCGGCCTGACCGCGCTGAGCGAGATCGGGGTCAACGTCGCGCCGCTGCTGGCGGGCGCCGGCATCGTCGGCATCGCGATCGGCTTCGGTTCGCAAAAGCTGGTGCAGGACCTCATCACCGGGCTGTTCCTGCTGCTGGAGAACACGGTCCAGGTCGGCGACAACGTCAGCGTCTCCGGACTTTCCGGCGTGGTCGAGAACGTCTCGATCCGCACGATCAGGCTCCGCGCAGGCGACGGCGCCGTGCACATCGTGCCGTTCAGCGCGGTCACGACCATCACCAATGCCAGCCGTGGCGCCGGCAATGCTTCGGTCAGCGTCAACGTCGCCTACAAGGAGGACACCGACCGTGCCGGCCAGATCCTCAAGGACATCGTCGACGAGATGCGCCGCGAGCCTGAATTCCGCAGCCTGATCCGCGGCGACCTCGATCTTTGGGGCATCGACAAGGTCGATGGCGCCATGGTGTCGATCGTCGGCCAGATACGCTGCACCGAGGCCGGCCGCTGGCCGGTCCAGCGCGAATTCAACCGCCGCATGAAGCAGCGTTTCCAGCAGAACGGCATCGAGGTCGCGTCCGCCACCCAGACCATCTTGATGCACATCGCGCCGCCGGCCGAGGGCGCCGTGAACCTCACGCAGCGAAGAGCGGCTGGATAGTCGCTCGGAAAACTTACTGCTTGCCTCGGTCGAACCGGCATCGTTCACTCCGCCCCACCGAGAAAGGGTGGCCGATCGTGAAAGCCGCCGACATCAAGCCTGAGTAGTTTCGAGGCGCCAAGAGCATTCCTGCCTCATCCTGGGCCGTCTCGAAGGATGGCCGCGGGCGAGATCGGGAGCCTTCATGGTTCGAGACGCGCGTGCCGCGCTCCTCACCATGAGGCGAGAGAGCTGCGACGTTAACCTTTCATGCTGCGCGGCATTCTCGCTGCGGTGCGAGATCACAATCAATGCCTAGAATTCTACGTCCTTGATCTCAGGTGAGCGGTGGCCGACAATGTCGGCTGTTCAATAAGAAACTCCCTGGGGGAATTCGTGAATAGACCTGCTCGGGTCAGCGCCCATTCGACATCATCCGACTCCGCGCACGGCATGGCGCTGCTGCGTGACCCCTTGCTCAACAAGGGCACCGCCTTCACGGAAGCGGAGCGCGACGCGCTCGGCTTGCGCGGCTTGCTGCCGCCCTGCGTGCTGACGATGGAGACCCAGGTCGAGCGCGTGCTGACCAATCTGCGCATGCTGCCGACAGACCTGGAAAAATTCGTCGCGCTGAACGCACTGCATGACCGCAACGAGGCGCTGTTCTTCCGCGTGGTCGTCGACAATATCGACGAGATCCAGCCGATCATCTACACGCCGACGGTCGGGCTCGCCTGCCAGAAGTTTGGCCTGATCTACCAGCGGCCGCGCGGCATGTTCATCTCCTCGCGCGATCGCGGCCAGATCGCCGAAATCCTGAAGAACTGGCCCAACCCCGCAAAACTGATCGTCGTCACCGACGGCGAGCGCATTTTGGGACTCGGCGATCTCGGCGCCAACGGCATGGGCATTCCGGTCGGAAAGCTCTCGCTCTACTCGGCGTGCGCGGGCGTGCATCCCGAGCATTGCCTGCCGATCGTGCTCGACGTCGGTACCAACAATGAAGAGCTTTTGAACGATCCGTATTATCTCGGCCTGCGCGAGCGGCGGCTCATCGGCGAGGCCTATGACAGCTTCGTCGACGAATTCATGGTCGCCGCGCGAAAGACATTTCCGGGCGTGCTGATCCAGTTCGAGGATTTTGCCAATCACTCGGCGTTCAAGCTACTGCACAAATATCGCGACGAGGCCTGCGTCTTCAACGACGACATCCAGGGCACCGCGGCGGTGGCGCTCGCCGGCCTGTTCTCGGCCTTGCGCGTCAACGGCGGCAGGCTGAAGGACCAGCGCATCCTGTTCCTCGGTGCGGGCGAGGCGGCGACCGGCATCGCCGATCTCGTGGTCTCCGCCATGATGGCGGAGGGCGCCTCGGAAGCCGAAGCGCTCCGGCGTAACTGGCTGGTGGATTCCCGCGGACTCGTCGTCGGCAGTCGCGAAGGCCTCCACGGTCACAAGCTCCGCTATGCCCATTCCGACCAGGCGCCGATCGCCGACTTCCTCACGGCGATCAAGACACTGAAGCCGACGGCGATCATCGGCGTTGCCGCAGTCGGCGGCGCCTTCACGCCCGAGGTGCTCAAGACGATGGCCGAACTCAACGAACAGCCGATCGTATTCGCGCTCTCCAACCCGACCTCGAAGGCCGAGTGCTCGGCGGAGGATGCCTATCGCTACACCGAGGGCCGCGCACTGTTCGCCTGCGGCAGCCCGTATGACCCGGTCAAGCTCAACGGCCGCACCTTCGTGCCACGCCAGGGCAACAACTCCTACATCTTCCCCGGTGTCGGCCTCGGCGTCATTGCCAGCCGTTCGCGGCTGGTGACGGACGAGATGTTCATGGCCGCCGCCCATACGCTTGCCGATTGCGTCGGCAAGGAGGACCTCGCGCAGGGCAGCCTCTATCCAGCGCTCCCTCGTATTCGCGAGGTCTCGGTACGCATCGCGGCCGCCGTCGCAGACGTCGCCTTCCAGCGCGGGCTCTCGGACGGACCCGCGCCCAACGACGTGAAGGGCCTGGTCCAATCCCAGATGTACGAGCCGAAGTACTAAGCTGTTGCGGGAAGCCGGAACGGCTTGGCTAACGCTCTCACATCGTCATGGCCGGGCTTGTCTCGGCCATCCACGCGTTGCCCGTGGTCCAAGAAATCCGGATGCCGGAGATACAAGCCTGGGGCGCTTGGCTCGCCGCATCACGTTGATTTTTCACCAGTCTGTCTCGATTCAGGACAGGCCAGTGTGGTGGAATCGTCACAGCTGGCGCGAAATGGCCGCGGCCTCAGGCGTGCTTTTGTTCTGACAAGGTTCTGCCCTCATTGCCCACCGAAACTGCGGGTCGTTCGGAGGGCGTACCATGTATCGCATTGCACGTGCCGAAAGTACCCGGATTTCCCTCGTCACCTCGGGCCGGTTGCTGCTCGCCATCCTTGGCGCCGCCTCGCTCGCCGCCTGCGCGCAATCGCCGGTCGGCCGCCAGAAGGCGGATCTCGCCGGCACAAGCCGGCAGGCCAATGTCGAGCGCCCCCACAGGGTCGCGGCGCTGCATCCGCGGCCGATCAGCCGGGCGCGTGCGCCTGACCGTGCCGGAGACGCAAAGCAAACCGCCTCGCATGGCGTTGCCAGCTTCTATTCGGATACCGAGACCGCGAGCGGCGAGAAGTTCGACAAGAACGAATTGACCGCGGCCCATCCCAGCCTGCCGTTCGGCACCAAGCTGCGCGTCACCGACGTCTCCTCCGGCCGCTTCGTGACCGTCAGGGTCAACGATCGCGGGCCCTATGTTCGCGGACGCGTGGTCGACATCTCTCCCTCCGCGGCCGAGGCGCTCGGCATGATGGACAAGGGCATTACCAATGTCAGGCTCGACGTCGTGCGATAGGTGCGATTGAACGACCAGGACGCTGCCGCTTAACCGACTGTTAGCCGCTTCTCAAGCACCATGGATGCCCGAACAATTCGGGGCTTTTGGGGAGGCGGACGCTTGAACACGATCCAGTATCTCGAAGATCAGGCTGCACGCGCCGAGCGGCTCGCCAAACGGATCACGGATACGCTGACGATCGAAAAGCTGCTGAGCTTCGCCGGCAAACGCCGCCGCGAAATCGAGGTCATCACCGCGAAATATCGGCGCGCATAACTCCTCCTAAACCATGCAGCGGACGCATTCCCCGTCGCTTTGAGGCGCGGAACTTCTTTTCGCCTCCTGCGTCATCTGGACGGTGCATGAGGAGGAAGAAGTCATGGGTTTTGGACGAGGTGCTTTGCTTTGGTTGCTTGGCGTGCCGCTGCCGATCGTTCTGCTGCTGGCATTGTTCTGGCATCACTGACGTTGCCACACGAAAAGCGCCGCGGAAGCGGCGCTTTTTTGTTGCCTGCAATTTGACGGCGATCACCGCGCGGCGCGTCGTTAGCTGTGGTTCTCGACGAAGTCGCTGAGATAGTCGGGCAGCGTCACGCCATCGATGTCGCAGCGCGCCTGGATTTCGCCGGCGACGTCGGTCGAGATATCCTTCATCCAGTGCTCGAGCGTGTTGAACGAGATGACCTTGATGGGATCGTTGAAGCAGCCGGCGACGAGTTCGCGGATCGTGGCGTCGAGGTCGGTTCGCTCGATGCGGATTTCAGTCGCCTTGTCGCGGCGATCGATCACCACGAACAAGGTCTGGTCTGCGCCATAGGGCACGACCGGGGATGGTACGCCAGCTTCAAGCATCTCAGATACCCTCGCCTTGGCTTTCGACCCGTTAACGGGAAAAACCGGAAGAAGGTTCCTTCGTTGGTGAGAAGCTTGTCGGACGCGTGCAGCTTCGGTGTCTGCACGCAATCAGAGATACTCCCTCAGCCGCGATAGCTCGATGACGTGCTCGGGCGAAAGGATATCCGTGACCAGGGGCGGCTGCGCCGCCGTATGGATTTCGTAGAGGTGCCTGGTGGCCGCCGGCTTCTCCATAAAGGCCGAGATGCATTCGTCGAGCGTGCCTTCGCTGACCTGATAGGAATCTCTGTCGGGCCGCCGCTGGTTCGCAAGCGACGGCCATTTATGCAGCGCCGCGAGCATGCCGAAATCGACCTTTGAAACCCCAGCAACGTCCCCCATCGCACCGCCTCACGCAAAAAACACCCCAGCACGCGGACTTGCGTGCCGGGGCCTACATCTGTCGCTGCATCTCAATGCCACGCGAGCTTCAACGCGGCGGCCGGGAAAAGGTTCCCGGCCACCTTGCCATTCTCAGCTCGCGGCGGCCGCAATCCTGTGCCCCGGGCTGCCGTGACCGTGGCTGTGTTCGTCGCCGCGGCCGACCTCCGGCGGCAGTCCGGCGAAGCGGCGCAAGGCTTCCGCCATCTGCACCCGGCCCGAGACGCCGGTGATCACCACGTCGACCATCGCAAAGGACGAGTGGAAATGCCCGCGCGCCTTGAGTTGCTCGACCCGGACGCCGGCGGCCGCCATCGCCTCGGCATAGGCGATGCCTTCGTCGCGCAGAGGATCGAATTCGCAGGTGACGACGAAGGCCGGCGGCAACCCTGAGACCTTGCCGCGCAGCGGCGAGACGCGCGGATCGGTGCGGTCGGCCGGTGAGCAGTAGAGGTCCCAGAACCAGTACATCAGCGAACCGGTCAGGAAATAGCCGGTCGCATTGTCGTTGTATGAGGGACGATCGAAGCTGCAGTCAGTCACCGGACAGACCAGGAGCTGGCCGGCGATCTCAGGCCCGCCGCGATCGCGTGCGAGCTGGCAGGTGACGGCGGCGATGTTGCCGCCGGCGCTCCAGCCAGCGACCAGCACCGGGCCCGGCTTGCCGCCGAGTTCGGCGGCGTGCTCGGCGATCCAGCGCGTTGCCGCATAGCCGTCTTCGGCTGCGGCCGGGAAGCGATGCTCGGGCGCGTGGCGATAGCCGACGCTGACGAACATCATGCCGGTTCGCCGCACCATGTCGCGGCAGAACGGGTCGTCCGACTGCTCGTCGCCGAGCACCCAGCCGCCGCCATGGAAATAGACCACGACCGGATGCGGCCCGGGCGATGCGGGCTTGTAGACACGATAGGGCAGCGGACCGTCGGTGCCCGGCAGCGTGCCGTCGACGATGTCGCCGATCGGCCGCCCTGCGGGGCGGCCCTTGTTGAACTCGTTGACGAAGGCGCGGGCGCCTAGCGCGCCCATCGACTCGATCGGCGGCAGGTTGAGCGACGCGAGCAGGTTCAGCACCAGCCGCACATCCGGCTGCAGCCGCACCACCTCGCCGTCGTTGCACTGCGCCGCGATGTCGGGGCCGGCGAGCCTGAAGCCGAGCATGCCGCGGCCGACGACCTCGTCGCAGATGCTGCGATAGGGACCGACGCCGCCGGTATAGGGCATCAGGCCCTGCACCTTGCCGGGCACGTTGGCGCCGGTGTACCAGGTGTTGGCGAGCCGGTGCAGCGTCACCATCGAACAGTCGGCCATGTGCCGGCCCCAGCCGGCTTGCGCCGTCTGGGTCGGCTCGATCGTGGTGAAGCCGGCATCCCGCAGCGCTGCGAGCCGGTCGACGACCCAATCGACATGCTGCTCGATCGACACCGCCATGTTCGACAGCACCGACGGGCTGCCGGGCCCGGTGATCATGAAGAAATTCGGGAAGCCCTCGACGGTGAGCCCGAGATAGGTCTGCGGCCCCTGCGCCCAGACATCAGTGAGCGACTTGCCGCCGCGCCCGGTGATCGGATGCACGGCGCGGATCGCGCCGGTCATGGCGTCGAAGCCGGTCGCGAACACGATCACGTCGACGTCGAAGTTGCGCTTGCCGGTGGTGATGCCGCTTGCGGTGATCGCCTTGATCGGCTCCTCGCGCAGATTGACCAGCGTGACGTTCGGCCGGTTGTAGGTGGCGTAGTAGTTGGTATCGAGGCAGGGCCGCTTGGCGCCGAAGGGATGATCGTGCGGCATCAGCGCCGCCGCGGTTTCCGGATCCTTCACCGCCGCCGAGATTTTCTCGCGAATGAGCTCGCCGATTAGCGCGTTGCCATCGAAATCGACGGCCTGGTCGGCCCAGAGCTGCGTCAGGATGTGGACGAGGTCCCCGGCTGCCCAGGCACGTTCGAACCGCTCACGACGCTCGGCATCGCTCAGTTGCCAGCTCACGACGGTTTGTTGCGGGTAGGGCACCCCGGCCATCGACTGGCGTGCCTGCTCGCGATAGGCCGCGCGGTCGCTCTGGAACAGGTCCATGCGATCGGACGGCGCGGGGCCGTTATGCGCAGGCAGCGCGAAATTCGGCGTGCGCTGGAACACGGTCAGATGCGCCGCCTGCTCGGCGATCAGCGGGATCGACTGGATGGCCGACGAGCCCGTGCCGATGACCGCGACGCGCTTGCCGGCGAGATCGACGCCGTCATGCGGCCAGCGTCCGGTGAAATAGACCTTGCCGCCAAAATCCTTGACGCCGTCGATCTCCGGCGGCTTTGGCGCCGAAAGGCAGCCGGTGGCCATGATGTAGTGGCGGCAGGAGACCGGCGCGCCATTGTCGGTGGTGAGCTGCCAGCGCTCGGTCGCTTCGTCCCATCTGGCTTCGGTGACCTTGGTCCTGAAGCGGATGTCGCGGCGCAGGTCGTAGCGGTCCGCGACGAAGCCGAGATAGCGCAGGATCTCGGGCTGGGTCGCGTATTTCTCCGACCAGGTCCAGGCCGTATCGAGTTCCGGATCGAAGGTGTAGCTGTAGTCGATGGTCTGGATATCGCAGCGCGCGCCGGGATATCGGTTCCAGTACCAGGTGCCGCCGACATCGCCGGCCTCTTCGAGTGTGACCGCCGAGAAGCCGGCCTTGCGCAGCCGGTGAAGAAGATAGAGGCCGGCAAATCCCGCACCGACCACGGCAACATCGACCCGTTGGGCTCCGCTCGCCGCCTTGGATTCACGTGCGGCAACCATTGCGTCAGGCATGGCATTCCTCCCGTGTATTTTGTTTTGCCGGCAGGCTATCGCCGCAGGCTCGGCTTGTCATCAGAACAAGTGCAATCTTCGGTAGCCATTTGTGGCGTCAGCCGTGGCCGCGCGAAGGTTGCGGCGATACACGCATCGCGATGCACAATCGCCGGGATAGCCCGGACTCATCAGACCACATCCCTCTGTGTATGCTTGCGGATACTAGCCACGCGTGCCGACCGAGCGTCATGACAGAGTTGAGTGAACGGACCAAAGCGAACATGGACGTCGTCCTGGAGGAGACGTGTCGCCAATTGCCGCATGGCGGCGATCACGACAGCCGCAGGTTCATCGCCGAGCGCCTGATCGAGGCGGCACAGTCCGGTCACTCCACGCTCGGTGAGCTCGGCATCATTGCACGGCGCGCGCTCGCGGAGCTCATCGCTAAGAACGGTTAGGGCCGCTGCGGCGCTTGCCTCCCCATGGGACGCGGACGTAACCTGACGGCGAACCCGTCCGCGCATCGAGATCCACCAAGATGCGGTCCTTGCTCGCGCTTGCTGCGGCTTCCGCATTCCTTTGCACCGGCCCGGCCGCGGCCCAGCCCGCCGGACAGTTTCCATTCGCTTTGACGCGTGAAGGACAGATGCTCGGCGCCGTCGAAGGCGAAGTCGCGTCCTTCAGGGGGCTGGCCTATGCAGCGCCGCCGGTCGGCGCCCTGCGCTGGCGTCCCCCGCAGGCCACGGCCGAGAACGCCGAGATGCACACCGCCTATGAGTACGGCGCGCCCTGCCTTCAGCCATCGCTGCCGGGCGCGCGCGAGGATTGCCTCACGCTGAACGTGTTCCGTCCCTTCGGGGTCGACGGCCCGCTGCCGGTGATGGTGTTCATCCATGGCGGCGCCTTCGTCACCGGCACCGCGAACGATCCGCTGTTCGACGGCGCGAAACTCGCGCAGGCCGGCCTGATCGTGGTGACCGTGAATTTTCGTCTCGGCGCGCTCGGCTGGCTCATTGACCCCGATCTGTCGGAAGGCGGTTCGGGCAATTACGGTCTGAT
The DNA here is from genome assembly GCF_024519855.1 of Bradyrhizobium sp. Bra78. Classification (NCBI taxonomy): domain Bacteria; kingdom Pseudomonadati; phylum Pseudomonadota; class Alphaproteobacteria; order Hyphomicrobiales; family Nitrobacteraceae; genus Bradyrhizobium; species Bradyrhizobium sp. Bra78. The sequence continues at coordinate 648,863 of NZ_JALJRE010000001.1, forward strand.
GGACCAGATTGCGGCGCTGCATTGGGTGCACGACAACATCGCGGCCTTCGGCGGCGATCCGGGCAACGTCACGCTGTTCGGCAGCGGCGCCGGCGCGGCGTCGATCGCGCTGCTGATGCTGTCCGCGCAATCGCGCGATCTCTTCCAGAAAGCCATTCTGCAATCGGTGCCCGGCCGTATGCGACTGCGTTCGGCGCAGGAGGCGGAGCTCGTGGGCCGGCAATTCGTGGCGGCGCTTGGGCGGCAGGCGGAGCCGCGCGCGGCCGAGCCGCGACGCCTGCTCGCCGCCGAAAGGCATCTGCTGGAAAAATCGTCGCGCAGCTTCGCGCCGATGATCGATGGAAGCCTGGTGATCGAGGATCCTGCCGCGGGCTTTGCGGCCGGACATGAGAGCCGCATTCCCCTGATGATCGGCTCGAACGACGACGAGACGAATTTCGACAGCGAGCTGGAAATCAAGGAGGAGCTTGCATCGTCCGGCACCACCAGCGATGAGCTGCGCAAGCTCTATCCGGACCTCGCCGGGTCTTCGGAGCTCGCGGCGAGGTTCTACACCGACAAGGCCTTCTCGGAGCCGGTGAGGCTATTGGCGCGCCTGCATGCGGCAAGCGGCGCGCCGACCTTTCGCTATCGCTTCGCCTATGTGCCGGAGGCGCGGCGCGCAAATCCCGAGGGCGGTCACGGGCGCGAGTTGCAGTTCATCTTCGGCGTGGAAGGCGTGCCCGGTGCGGGGATCCTGTCACGAAGTGATCGCGAGGTCGCAAGCCGCATGCGCGCCTACTGGATCAACTTCGCCAGGAGCGGCGATCCCAACGGCCCCGACCTGCCACGCTGGGACGTGGCGGCAGGCCGCGATCGCCTGCTGCTGATCACGAACGATCGGATTGCGAGCGGAGACGACCCCTGGACGGAGCGTCTCGACCGGCTCGGGCGCTAGGGCTGGATGAGCTGGACTTAAGCCGCGAGCTCGACGCGCGGCGCCGGGCTCAGCCGGTCTTCCTCGAGATAGTCCATCGCACCGTCCTTCTCGACGGCGTAGAACTGCTGGCCTTCCTTCGACCTGTAGGCGGCGCGAACGACGCCGCGGCGGCCCTTGTCACTGTTGACGACGTCCCCCAGCGCAAACTTCTTCATCTTACGTCTCGCTTGTCTTCAGGCCGATTCCTTCGGCCACGCCGGCGATTTTGTGCGGTGAATCGTTAACGTCTTGCTAACCATAGGAGTTTGCCTATGCTCGCGGCCGATCGTATGTGGCCAACGAGATGAGCTTCCACCAATGACGCGGTTTCCTACCTTCTTCCTGTCGCATGGCGGCGGCCCCTGGCCTTTCATGGAGGACAGGCGGGTGCAATATGCCAGGACCGCCGAAGAGTTCGGCCGGTTGCCGCAGCTTCTGCCCGAGAAACCCAAGGCGGTGCTCGTCATCACCGGCCATTGGGAGGCCGACGCCTTCACCGTGTCGACCTCGGCGCATCCGCCGATGGTGTACGACTATTACGGTTTCCCCGAGCATACCTATCACCTGAAATATCCGGCGCCGGGCCGGCCCGAGCTCGCCGCGGAGGTGAAGGCGCTGCTCACGCGCGCCGGCCTCGATTGCCGGGAGGATCCCAATCAGGGCTTCGATCACGGCACCTTCGTGCCGCTCGGGCTGATGTATCCGAACGCCGACATGCCGATCGTGCTGCTGTCGCTGAGATCGACCTATGATGCGGCCGAGCACGTCAGGGCCGGAGAGGCGATCGCATCGCTGCGCGATGAAGGCATTTTGATCGTCGGCAGCGGGCTCACCTATCACAACATGCGTGGCTTCGGGCGGGCAGAGTCGAAGCCGGTCTCGTATGATTTCGAGGCCTATTTGAACGAGGCGATCAGCCACAAGGATGCGGCGCGCCGCAACGCGATGCTGGTTGACTGGGAGAACGCCCCGAGCGCGCGTCTGGCCCATCCGCGCGAAGATCATCTGCTGCCGCTGATGGTGGCCGCCGGTGCGGCCGGCAGCGACGTCGGCCATCGCGTTTTTGTCGACGAGGTCGCAAACGTCGCGATGGCGTCGTATGTGTTCGGCAATCAGCCCTGAATCGCGCGGCTGCACTCAATTCACAATTTACGCCAACGACGCGTCGATCTTTCTCGCGGTATCCGTTCCGAGCAATTGCTCATAGCGAGCCTTGAGGGCGGCGTAACATTCGCACGTGCCTTCCTCCAGTCCCTCGGCATCCAGAATCCTGATCTTGCCGCGCGCGTAACGGATCAGACCGGCCGCTTGCAGCGTGCGTGCGACGACGGTCACGCTCGATCGCCGAGCGCCCAGCATCTGTCCGAGATATTCCTGCGTGAACTGGAGTTGGTCGCTGCCGGACAAGTCACGCGCGCGCAGCAGCCAGCGACAGAGCCGGGCCTGGACGCTATGCGAGGCGAAGCACGCTGCCGACTGCTGGGCTTGGGCGTAGACGGCCTGCTCATGCCGCATAAGGAGCGCCAACAACCTGGGACTCTGGAGCGTGGCCGTCTTCAGCGCATCCATATTGCAGACGACGATGTCTCCGCCAAGTTGAACGATGCCGCGACAGAGGGACATCCGCCCGTCCAGCGCCGCGGCTGCGCCGACGACGCCATCGATTCCGACCATCGCAGTTTCAATCATCTCTCCGGTCGAGAGGGTCACCACCAGCGAGACCACTGCGCCGGCAGGAAAGTAAACGGAGCGAATTTCCTGATCGGCCTCGAACAGCAGAGAATGCTGCTCGAAGGCGACTGTCTTCAAGTGCGGTTCGAGGATTCTGAAATCGGTTTCGGAAAGATGCCTCAGCAAGAGGTTCTTCATGCGTCGCTCCCTGGGACTGGCGGGAGCGCAGAGAACTCTCAGCTATCGGTGCCTCATGCGGATATCCGATAATGGAACAACAGTAAGAGCCGTACCGCACATAGCGAGTCTTTATTTCACTATGCCAGATTTTGACATAAGGATCGAAGGGAATCCGGTCGAGAACGTCAGTAAGGCTCGCCTGTATCTGCGGCGCGACAGCTAACCGCTGCGGGGCCTTCACATGTCTCGGCGAGCAGCCGAATGCGATAGATGGGCTCCCGTCTTGGACCCAGAAGCTCGATCCGCCATTCGGCATTTTTTTCGAGAATGCAGTCTCGCGCCAAATCCCCGAACACTCTCGTCGTTTCCGTCCACGCAGATTTATGATCCACGATCTCGGCCAGATGCTCGACCGTGCCGCCGTCGCACCTGGTAATCCGGAAGTAATGGTCGGGCATGATGCGCTCCGAACGGCCGCGAGGATATCACTCAGTCTGACCGGTCCGCCAATTATGTCAGCTAACGCACATAAGGACCCTGGGCGCCTGTACCTGCAAATGCAAGCGAAATCGGGCGCATGGCCTGAGACTGAATCTCGCAAAGGTTGAATCGTGACGCCGGCTTTTGGGCGGGATCCGGCGGTCCGCACTCCAGCGTGCCTATTCTCCTCGTTTCCAGGAGTTCGCCGGAACAGCGTTTCGCTGGTCGCTCATGCTCTTCAGCAGGCGAACGTCATTCGATTCAGCCGTGGCCACATCGAGTCGTCAACGTCGCAGAGCTCAATAAGGCGACCCGCGAATGCTATCGCGCGGTGATGTTGCAGTACAAGCGGCTCCGGTTTTCTCCGGAAGAGAAATCCGAGGCTTGAACAAGCCTAACCGTACTTCAGCTTCATCACCAGAATGCCGCCGGCGAGCACCATGGTGACGGTGTTGGCGGCGACCAGCGGAGCGTCGCCGGAGAGCAGGCCGTATATCAGCCAGAGTGCCAGGCCCAGCACCATGATCAGGAACATGCCGAGCGAAATGTCGCGCGCCGAACGGGTCTTCCAGACCTTGATGGCCTGGGGCGCGTAGGCGATTGTGGTGCAGGTGGCGGCAGCGAAGCCGATCAGCTTGATCGCGAAGGGGTCCATGGCGGCTCTATAACATTGATTCGGCGGCGGCAGAGCGTCTGAGGCGGCCCTCCAGGCGGCAGTCTGCCCGCGCCTCGTCCTTCGAGACGGCGCTTAGGCCCCCCTCAGGATGAGGCTGGGCAGCACGGTGCTGTGGAAATTGTTGCCGCATATTCCGCCCTCATCCCGAGGAGGCCGCGGATGCGGGCGTCTCGACGGATGCGCCGCAGGAAGCCGCTATTCAAATGCGAGAGGCCTGCCGCTTCAGGTGCGTCCAGCAATGAGATCGCGATAGAGCGCGGCATAGTCGCCTGCGCGGTTGCGCCAGGACACGTCGGTTGCAAGGCCGCTCAACTGCAGCCGGCGCCAGGTCGGCTTGTCGTGGAAGGCGGTGTTGGCCTTGCGCAGTGTGCCGGCGAGGGCGTCCGCGGTGACGGGTGCGAACTTGAAGCCGGTGGCATCGCGGCCTGACGCAGCGGCCTCGCCGATATCGACAATGGTATCCTCGAGACCGCCGACGCGCGAGACGATGGGCACGGCGCCGTAGCGCAGCGCGCAGAGCTGTGTCAGGCCGCACGGCTCGAAGCGAGACGGCACGATGAGCGCGTCCGAGCCGGCCTGGATCAGATGCGCGAGAATTTCGTCATAGCCGATCACGACCCCGATCCGGCCGGGGTTCGCGCGCGCGGCGGCCTGATAGCGATCCTGCAGATCGCGGTCGCCGCTGCCGAGCAGCGCGAGCTGCATGCCTTCGCGCAAAATGGTCGGAATGGCCTCGAGCAGGAGATCGAGCCCCTTCTGCCAGGACAGGCGGCTGATGACACCGAGCAATGGCGCCTCGTCGGAGGAATCCAGATTGAACTGCTGCTGGAGCACGGCCTTGTTTGCGGCCCGGAACGTGAGGTCCTCCGCGCCGAAGCGGTAGGCGATGTGCGGGTCGCGTTGCGGGTTCCACACCTCGATGTCGATGCCGTTGAGGATACCGCTCAGCACGCTGGCGCGGGCGCGAAGCAGGCCGCCGAACCCCATGCCGCCCTCGTCGCTCTGGATTTCCTGCGCGTAGGTCGGCGACACCGTGGTGATGCGATCGGCGAACTGCAGGCCTGCCTTCAGGAAACTGATGCCGCCGAAATATTCGAGGGCGTCGACGTTGAAGGCGTGCCAGGGAAGGCCAATCGATCCGATGAGCTGAGGAGCGAACTTGCCCTGATAGGCCATGTTGTGGATGGTCATCACGGTGGCGGGCCGTGGCCGGTTGTCGTAGTGCAGATAGGCCGGCGTCAGCCCGGCCTGCCAGTCATGGGCATGCACCACGTCAGGCACGAAGGCGGAAACGAGGCCGTGGCCGATATCGGCCGCGATGCGCGACAGGGCCGCAAAGCGCACGCCATTGTCCGGCCAGTCGACGCCTTCGGCCGTCACGTAAGGGTTGCCAGGCCGCGCGTAGAGATGCGGCACGTCGAGCACGAACAGGTCGAGGCCGTCATGTGAGCCGGCCAGCAGGCGTCCGGGGCCGCCGAAATAATCCGGCCAGCGCCGGATTTCCTCGGCTCCCCCCAGCAGCCTCATCACGTCGGGATAGCCCGGCATCAGCGTGCGCATCTCGATGCCATGCGCCTTCAGCGCAATCGGCAGCGCGCCGGCGACGTCCGCGAGCCCGCCGGTCTTGACGATGGGATAGACTTCAGAGGCGACCGCGAGGACGCGAACAGGCGTCATGTATTGAGCCTGTCGAGCATCGGCTGGGTGATGAGCGAAATGCCCTGTTCGGTGGTGCGGAAGCGCTTTGCGTCCAGCTCGGGATCCTCGCCGACGACGAGGCCTTCCGGGATCTCGACGCCGCGATCGATCACGACGTTCTTCAAGCGCGCGCCGCGGCCGATATTGACGTAGGGCATGATCACAGCGTTCTCGACATTGGCATAGGAGTTGATGCGCACGCCGGTGAACAGCAGCGAACGCCGCAGCGAGGCGCCGGAAATGATGCAGCCGCCCGAGACCAGCGAGCTCACGGCCTGGCCGCGGCGACTCTCCTCGTCATGGACGAATTTCGCCGGAGGCGTGATCTCCGAATAGGACCAGATCGGCCAGGCGCGGTCGAACAGATCGAGTTCCGGCACCACGTCGGTGAGGTCGATATTGGCGGCCCAATAGGCGTCGACCGTGCCGACGTCGCGCCAGTAGGAGCGGGGGTCTTCGCCGGAGCGGACGCAGGAGGTCGAGTACTGGTGCGCCATGGCGCGGCCGTGCTTGACGAGGTAGGGAATGATGTCCTTGCCGAAATCGTGGTTGGAGTTCGGGTCCTCGGCGTCGCGCTTGAGCTCCTCGAACAGGAATTTCGCGTTGAACACGTAAATGCCCATGCTGGCCAGCGAGACATCCGGCTTGCCGGGCATCGGCGGCGGATCGGCCGGTTTCTCCAGGAACGACTTGATCCAGCCGTTCTCGTCGATGTGCATGATGCCGAAGCCGGAAGATTCCTGGCGCGGCATCTCCAGGCAGCCGACGGTGACGTCGGCGCCGCTCTCGACGTGCTGGCGCAGCATCACCTCGTAGTCCATCTTGTAGATGTGGTCGCCGGCGAGCACGACGATGAAGCGGCAGGCGTGGGATTCGATGATGTCGATGTTCTGGTAGACCGCATCCGCCGTGCCGACATACCACATGTTCTCGGAGACACGCTGGCTCGCCGGGAGGATGTCGAAGCTCTCGTTGCGCTCGGGGCGGAAGAAGTTCCAGCCCATCTGAAGATGCCGGATCAGGCTGTGCGCCTTGTACTGGGTCGCGACCGCGATACGGCGAATGCCCGAGTTCACCGCGTTCGACAGCGCGAAATCGATGATGCGGGATTTTCCGCCGAAATAAACCGCGGGCTTGGCGCGCCGGTCGGTCAACTCCAGCAGCCGGCTGCCGCGTCCGCCGGCCAGAACGAAGGCCAGCGCCTGGCGGGCAAGCGGCTCGGGTCTCGCGGCACTCATTTGATCCTCCCACACAGACTGGGGCGCAGCCAAAATCCCTCTCTCACGGAGGGCCTGTCGGGCGCCGTCGGGCAAAGAATAGTAGCGGTAGGAACGGTAAGTCGGAAAGTAGGTTGTTGGTTGCGAAACGCATGAACCTTAATGCTTTATCGCGGCCCGCGTGGGCCGGCGTTCCCGGATCGGCCGCCGGGATGACGATGGCCGGGCCAGGCGATCTGTCCGGCCGGCTTGGCTCATCGTCGCTATTGGGGCCTGGGCCTGCAGGTATGGAACGGCTGATGGGCAAGGATACCCGTGCACCACGGGCTTTTCAGGCGAGTGACGATATGCCGCCTGGTTGGCTCGACAGCCAAATTTCCGATCCCGGCCGGTTTGCTGTCCTGCCCGGGCGTTGTCCAGGCGTCGCCCGTCTTTACGCGGGCCATCCTTGCGGCCATGCCGTCGAGGGCTTCGAACGATCGAACGAGATTGTCATCAAGTGTGGCGGTTTCGGGTGGCGGCCTGAACTCGAAGCGGTCGCCAGTGACCAACAACAACGTCACGACGACGAGACCGATTGCGCAACATGCCAAGGCAACGGCCGTCGCGATCATGGCACGGTAATCGTCCGTATCGTCGCTGAACGGTTGAGACAGCAACATGGATTATGCAAACCGTCGACGCCAGGTGACCTCAATCCCGAATGCTTCCGACCAGGGTTGGCCTAGATCAGGCAAGTCAGGTAAACAACGGCGGCGGTGAGCGCGGTCGCAATCGACCAGAGCGCGGGATCGAAAGTCTCCGCGATCACTTTGGCTTCGGCTCTTTTCCTTCGCATGGATTTCCTCCAGTCAACGGGAAGCGGCGAGCACCGCGCTGCCTGCGATATGCGGCCTTCCGAGCGCTGCTTCGATCGTAGCCGGCTTGGCATACACATGAACACACAGTGTGAATGCAGTGACCGAGATGGCAGCGAGCAGCGCCACAATCACGATTTTGCGGTGGGTCGCGCGATCCGCATGGTGAATTGAATGGCTCATCAAGGCCCCTCCGTGCCCACCTGGGCACGATCAACCAGAACCTGGCGGCTTGGATATTGCGCTGCTTATCTTAGGGAGACTTACCTAGGTGGTTTGACGGAGGCGTACGGACCACATGGCACGGGCGGCGGAGTCCCTGCTGTCTTGTGCGGTGCACCGCAAAACGAAGTCTTTGACTTGGGGCAATGAAACGCCATCGTGGTGTGCGACGTTTGAGATCGAGGCGTCAGACAAGGAGTGAAGCGATGAGCATCTGGAAGACAGGAGCTGCCTGTGCACTGGCAATAACCGTGACGGTCGGCCAATTGGAGCAGGCCGCGGCGGCGCCGATGCCGACCAATATCGAAACCATGAAGACGATGGTTCCCAACGACGCCACGCAGGTGCATTGGCGCGGCGGCGGCTGGGGATTGGGCATCGGTGGTCTCGCGGCCGGCGCGATCATCGGCGGCGCTATCGCGAGCGGCGGCTATTACGGCGGCGGCCCGTATTACGGCGGCTATGGATATCCGGGCTACGGTTATGGTTATGCGCCAGCCTACTATGGCGGCGGTCCGTATTATGGTGGCTACGCGCAGCCTTACGTCTATCCCCGGTATTACGGCTACCGTCGATATTACCGGCCTTACTATGGTCCGCGTTATGGATACTACAGGCCCTACGGTGGCTATCATCGATACTACCGTCGCCATTGGTGAACTCGCGAGCCCGGTAGACGAAGACCCGGTAGACCAAGAGATGCCTGAACCTGATCATGCTTGAATCGGGTTTGGTCAGAACAGGGTTTGGTATGCCTGAACAGGTAGGCGCGGCGCCAATTGTATCATCCGGTTGCACGTCGGGCTTGCCGGCCATTCGGCAAGCCCGTTGATTTGTCATAGGCAGGCTCCTTTGACGCGAACGCACGCAGTGCGCAGCGGCTGCGCCGGCTCGCACGCGGGTGCTTCATAAACAGTAACAATGTGTGATGGCACCACCGGCCGGGCCCTGCCGCGGCTTGGAACCTCGTGGAACAGCGGAACGTTTGTAGCGCGGGGCAGGGTTAACGGGGAGCGGTGCCGTGCGAGCGCAGCCGACGCTATTGTTTTGTCTAGCTACCTTCTTGCTTTCAGCTTTTTCTGTCGCCCACGCTGAAAGCGGGCTTGCCTCCTATTACGGATACGGAAAGGCCGGAAAAGGCGAACTGACCTGCGCTCACCGGACGCGGCCCTTCGGCAGCATGCTGCGGGTGTCGTATGGTAGCCGCTCGATTCAGTGCCGCGTCAACGATCGCGGCCCCTTCATCCGCGGTCGCATCGTCGATCTCTCGGTGCCGGCCGCCAGAGCGCTTGGCATGATGAGCGCCGGCGTGGTGCGGGTCTCGGTGGAATAGACCTGCCGGCGCGCTATAGTGCTGCCCAAGGTGTGGGTGAGGGGCGCTATGGCCAGGATCAGGGTGGGACTCGTCGGCTGCGGCTTCGTGTCGGAGCTGCATATGTATGCGTTCCGGCGCGTCTACGGCGTGGATGTCGAGGTCGCGGCGGTCGCCGCGCGCGGGGACCACGTCGTCGAATTCGCCGCCCGCCATCAGATCCCGCGCGTCTACCGCAGCTTTGCCGAACTGATCGCCGACCGCGAACTCGACGTGATCGATATCTGCACGCCGCCCAATCTCCATGCCGGGATGATCGTCGCCAGCATGCAGGCCGGCAAGCACGTGATCTGTGAAAAGCCCTTTGCCGGCTATTTCGGCCGTCAGGGCGACAAACAGCCGATCGGCAAGCACGTCCCGAAGGCGCAGATGTACGAACGCGTGCTGGAGGAGATGGACGCGACCCGCGCCGCGATCGAACGTACCGGCAGGCTTTTCATGTATGCCGAGGACTGGATCTACGCGCCCGCGGTGACCAAGACCGCGGAAATCATCAAGGCCACCAAGGACAAGATCCTGTTCATGAAAGGCGAGGAGAGTCATTCCGGCTCGCATGCGGCGCATGCCGCGCAATGGGCGATGACCGGCGGCGGATCGCTGATCCGGATGGGGTGCCATCCGCTCTCCGCCGTGCTCTATCTGAAGCAGGTCGAGGCCAGAGCGCGCGGCGAAACCATCCATATTGCCAGCGTCACCGGCGATGTCGGCAACGTCACGGCCGTCCTCAAGCCGGAGGAGCGCACCTACATCAAGGCCAATCCCGTCGACGTCGAGGACTGGGGCACGCTCACCGCGACCTTCTCCGACGGCACCAAGGCCACCGTGTTCTCCGGCGACATGATCATGGGCGGCGTGCGCAACCTGATCGAGACCTACACCTCCGGCGGCTCGCTGTTCGCCAACATCACGCCGAACACGCATCTGATGAGCTACCAGACCTCCGAGGAGAAGCTCGCCTCCGTCTACATCACCGAGAAGGTCGACCGCAAAACCGGCTGGCAATATGTCTGCCTGGAGGAGGAATGGACCCGCGGCTATCTCCAGGAGATCCAGGATTTCATGGAGTGTGCCGCGACGGGCCGGCAGCCGCTGTCGGACCTCGCGCTGGCCTACGAGACGATCAAGGTGAACTACGCCGGCTATTGGGCGGCGGAGGAGGGACGGCGGGTGGTGCTGTAGGGCGTGGCGAGTGGGTAGAACTATCGCCGCAGCGGGACTGCTCCCTCTCCCCGCAAGCGGGGAGAGGCGCAGAACGATAGTCTCACGTCCCGTAAGTCGATCCCTTCGGCAGCGGAAACACCGGGTCCCGCGTCCTGATGTTGGTCGGCCACACCACGGAGATGTGCTCGCCGGCATTCTGCATCACCACGGGCGTCGAGCGCTCGTTCTGGCCGGAGAGCGGCGTGCCCGGCGGGAAGAATTTCACGCCATAGCCTTGGATGGTGCCGCCGGCGGGAATGTCGACGTCGAGCGCGGCCTTGCGGATGGCCTCGGGCTCGAAGCCGCCGTACTTTTCCTTGGCGACCGGCAGCACGTTGTTGAGCAGCACCCAGGTCTGGTTGAAGCCCATCGAGCAGTGCGGCGGTACGTCGGTCGCGCCGGTCTTGGCCTGGTAGCGCGAGACCATGATCTTGGTCAGATCGCCGATGCCCGGCGCAAGCTTGGCGGGATCGAGCAATTGTGCCGGCACCGGATCGATGTTGCAGAAATTGTCGATGTCGGCGCCGAAGGTCGCGCGCAGCTTGTCGAGCTGGCTGTAGCCGGCGCCGGCGCCGAACAGCATCTTGAAGCGCAGGCCGCTCTCGCGGGCCTGGCGCAGGAACAGCGTGATGTCCGGATTGTAGCCGGCATGCGAGATCACATCGGCCTTGGCGCGCTTGATTTTTGTAACCAGCACCGACAAATCGGGGGCCGAAGCCGAATAGCCCTCTTTCAGCACGACCTGAAGTCCGGCCTCCTTGGCATAGGCCTCGTCCGCGGCGGCGACGCCAACACCGTAAGGGCCGTCCTCGTGGATCAACGCGATCTTGACGTCCTTTGGCTCCATGCCGAGCTTCGCCTTGGCGTGCTCGTTCATGAAGCCGGCAAAGGCCTGGCCATACTGGTCCGAATGGATCTGCGCGCGAAACACATATTGCAGGTTCTTGTCCTTGAACACGGCGGTCGAGACCGCGGTCGTGATCCAGAGGATCTTCTTCTGCTGCTCGACCTTCGCCGCCATCGGCACCGCATGCGCGCTCGAATAGACGCCGTTGATGATGTCGATCTTTTCCTGGCTGATCAGCCGCTCGGCCTCGTTGATCGCCACGTCCGCCTTGCTCTGCGAATCCGCCGCGACCGGCACGATCTTGGTCTTGCCGCCGATGCCGCCCTTCTCGTTGACGAGGTCGATGGCGATCTGCGCGCCGACCGAGGAAGCGACCGAACCGCCGGCGGCGAACGGGCCGGTCAAATCGTAGATCAGGCCAATGCGCAGATTCTCGGCTTGCGCCTGGGCCCGTGTCCAATCCAGGCTGAGTGCGGCGGCGGCAGCCGCCGAGCTCTTCAGCAGCTGCCTGCGTGAAGTCGGCATTCTATCCTCCCTCGAAACCGTCTTATGATCTGGTCTTGTTATTTTTTTTCGAAGTATGGCGAGCGGGACCGCGGAAAGTCAACATCGCCCAAGGTCGATACGCTCCGGCCGCGGCACACAACGCACCTGCGAAAGGCAAAGCAAAAGCCCACCGCTCCCTGCGGAGCGATGGGCTTGATGCTGGCGAAAGCCGATTTACTGCGACAGCTTCACGAAGGCCGGAAACTTCAGCTTCCCTTCGGCGATTTTCTCCGGCCACACCACGACCTGCTTGCCGTCCTGCCATTGGAAGACCAGGCCGGACACGGTTGTGGGGCCGGACTTGATGCCATGGGTGAACTCGTCATCCTTGCCATAAAACTGGATGCGGCCAATCGTGCCCTCGAAATCGGTCTTCTCGAGCTCGGTGACCATCTTGTCGGGATCGGTCGAGCCTGCGCGCTTGATGGCTTCCGTAATGAAATAGACCTCGTCATAGGCGGTATAGCCGGTATAGGCCGGCGGCGCGCCGAACTTGGCCTTGTAGGCGGCTGCGAACGGTTTGGTCTTGGAGGTCACGGCGACGTCGGGCGTCGCGACGGCGAGCGACGGCACGCCGTCGGCGGCGCCATTGGTGTCCTTCCAGAAGGTCGGGCTCAGCGCCTGCGCGCTGATTCCGAACATCGGGACCGGCACCTGCTGGTTCTTCCACTGCACCGTCGGCTGTACGCCGACATGCGAGATGCCGGTCACGATCACATCAGGCTTCTTGCCCTCGATGTTGTTGAAGATCGGCGTGAAGTCGGTGGTGTCGGGCGAGAAGCGCACGTGCTCGACGACTTTCAGGCCCGCCTTGGGCAGGCAGGCCTCGTAGCCGACGTCGAGCGGTTTGGTCCAGGCGGCGTCCTCGCTCATGATCGCGACGGTCTTGAATTTGAGCTTGTCAACGAGGAGATCCTTGGCGGCGTCGCAGACGAGCTGGGCCTGGGCAGCCGAGGTCAGATAGCCGTGGAAGGTGTATTTGTTCTTCTCGTAGTCGTTGTGGATCGCCTTGGTGATCTCGTTCGAGGCGGCGCCGGGGGTGATCAGCGGCATCTTCAGCCGCGCCGCCCAGGGCTCGAGCGCCAGCACGACCTCGCTGATGTAGCTCGCGATCACCGCCGACACCTTGTCCTCGCTGACGGCACGCTGGAACGCGCGCACGGAGTCCGCCGAGGAGCTCTTGTTGTCGTAGGTCACGATCTCGATCTTGCGGCCGAGGATGCCGCCCTTGGCGTTGATCTCGTCAGCGGCGATCTGGGCGCCGCCCGGCGTCGCGGCACCGGCGATCGATTGCACCTCGGCGATGACGCCGATCTTGATCGGATCGTTCGACTGCGCGTAGGCGGGAGCAGCGAGGCACAGCGCCAGCGCGGAGGCGAGGAGGAAGCTGCTCATATTCGTCGATGGTCGCATGGTCGTTTCCCTTTCGTTTGTTCTTGTTGATGCTTGCGCGCTACAGAAAATCGGCGCCGGCTTCCGCGGCGAAGCGGCCGGGATCGCCCTCCCAGACGACCCGGGCATGCTCCAGCACATAGACGCGGTCGGCATGCGGAAGCGCGAAGGTCACGTTCTGCTCGCCGAGCAGCACCGTGATCGAGGTGGTCTGCCGCAGCTTCGTCAGCGCCTTGGACAATTGTTCGAGGATGACGGGAGCGAGGCCCAGCGTCGGCTCGTCCAGGATCAGGATCTGCGGCTGCATCATCAGCGCGCGGCCGATCGCGAGCATCTGCTGCTCGCCGCCGGAGAGCGTCTGCGCCATCTGGCCCTGGCGTTCCTTCAGGATCGGGAACAGCTCGAACAACCAGGCGAGCTGCTTTGCGCGGGCCTCGTCGGCCAGATGCTGGCCGCCGAGATCGAGATTTTCCCGCACGCTCATCTCGCCGAACAGCTCGCGCGATTCCGGACATTGCACGAGACCGCTGCGTGCGATCCTGGCCGGGCTGGTGCCGCGCAGCCTGTCGCCGCCGCGCACGATCTCTCCGCTATAGGGCAGGAAGCCGGAGATGGTGTTGAACAGCGTGGTCTTGCCGGCGCCGTTGAGGCCGACGATCGAGACGAACTCGCCCTCGTGGACGTGGATAGAGACGTTCTCCAGCGCCTGCGCCTTGCCGTAGAATACGCTGACATTCTCGACCTGGAGCAGCGGCACCTTGTCCTTGAAGCTGGTCTCGGGCCGCGCATGGGTCTCGATGGCGCCGCCGAGATAGACCCGCCGCACGGTCTCGTTCTTCATGACGTCCTCGGCCTTGCCGGTGACGATCTCCTCGCCGAGATACATCGCGAGCACGCGGTCGACGAGCGCGGCGACGCTCTTGACGTTGTGGTCGACCAGCATCACCGCACGGCCCTCGTCGCGAAAGCTGCGGATCAGGTCGGAGAAGATTTCGACCTCGGCCCGCGTCAGCCCGGCGAAGGGCTCGTCCACCAGCACGACTTTTGGATCGCGCGCGATGGCCTTGGCGAGTTCCAGCCGGCGCAAATCCGCGAATGGCAGCGTCGGCGGGCGGCGGTGCATGACGGCGCCGAGGCCGACGCGGTCGGCGATCCATTTGGCGCGCTCGATCAGCGCCTTGTCCGGGAACAGCATGAACAGGCTGTCCGGCAACAGCGCCACCATGATGTTCTCCAGCACCGTCTGCCGGTTCAGCGGACGCGAGTGCTGGAACACCATGCCAAAGCCCTTGCGCGCGATCTTGTGCGCGGGCAGGCCGGCGACGTTCTCGCCTTCGAAGATCACCTCGCCCGCGGTCGGGCGCTCGATGCCCATCACGCTTTTCATCGCGGTCGACTTGCCCGAGCCGTTCGGCCCGATCAGGCCGAAGATCTCGCCGCCGTTGACCTCGAAGCCGAGGTTCTTCACCGCCGTGAGACCGCCGAAGCGCTTGGTCAGACCGCGGACTTCGAGCACGGCCCGGTTTGAAAGCCTCATATCCATCACGAACGAGCCTCGCGCGAGAGGGCCGCTCCGAGGAAGCCGCCGGGAAAGAACAGCACGACGAGCAGGGCGACCGCCGAGACGATGAAGGTCGCAAGCTCCCCGGTCGGCCGCAGGAATTCGCCGGCGACGATCAGGAAGATCGCGCCCAGCGCAGCGCCAAGCACGGTGCGCCGGCCGCCGAGCACGGCCGAGACGATGACGTTGACGCCGACCGCGACGTCGACCACGGTGCCGACCGAGGCGGTGCCGAAATAGAACACCAGCAGCGCGCCCGAGAGCCCGGAGAAGAACGCGCTGACGATGAAGGCGGCGAGCTTGTGCTTGACGATGTTGAAGCCGAGCGCGCCGGCCTGCACCGGATCCTGGCCGCTGGCCTGGAGCACGAGGCCGATCGGCGATTGCGACAGCCCGTAGAGGATCGCGGCCGAGATCGTCATGAAGCCGAGCGCGATCCAGTAATTGGCGCCGGCGTTGATGGTGATGACGTCGGGGATGGTCAGCCCGATCTCGCCGCCGGTCAGATCGGCGAACACCACGATGAAGTTCTGCAGCATCAGCACCGCGACCAGCGTGGTCAGGCCGAAATAGGGTCCGCGCACCCGAAGCGCCGGCAAGGCCAGTACGAGACCGGCGATGACGGAGGCAAGCGCGCCGAGTACGATGCAGAGATAGACCGACCAGCCGAACTGGGCATTCAGGATGCCGGCGGTGTAGGCGCCGACGCCGATCAGGAAGGTCGGGCCGAAATTGACCTCGCCGGCGAAGCCGAACAGCAGGTCCCAGGCCATCGCGAACACGCCGAAATAGAACGCCACGGTGAGCAGGCCCAGCACGTAGCCGGAGACGTAGAGCGGCAGCGTCGCCGCGACGACGACGAGCGCGAGCGAGATGAAGAACAGGCGTGAGGTGAAAAAGCTGGACATCTCAGCGCCTCCCCAGAAGGCCCTGGGGCCGGATGTACATCACGAACACGAGCAGCAGCAGCGCCGGAATGGTGCGGTAGGCCGGCGAGACCAGATAGGCCGTCAGCGTTTCGAGATAGCCGACCACGAAGGCCGCGATCAGCGAGCCTGAGACGCTGCCGAGGCCGCCGAGCACCACGATCGAAAACGCGCTCGCCGTCAGTGGTCCGACACTGTAGGAGCTGACGCCGAGGAACATGCCGAGCAGCACGCCGGCGATGCCGGCGAGGATGCCGTAGATTCCCCACACCACGATGTAGATGTTGGTGAGCTCGAGCCCGAGGAGGGTGACGCCGCGCGGGTTCATCGACGCCGCCAGCACCGCCTTGCCGGTGCGGGTGCGGTTCACCAGCAGCCACAGCAGCGCGATGACGAGGCAGCACACGATCGCGGTGAAGATCTCGTTCTTCGGCGTGCGCACGCCGAGGATCTCGACGACGCCCTCGACGATCGGCAGCACGGTTTTGGCGTTATTGGTGAAGAAATAGGCGATCAGCTCCTGGATCATGATGCCCCAGAGCAGCGTTCCCGTCAGAACGAAGATCTCCTTCTCCTCATTGGGGATGCGCCGGGAATCCTGGATGGGCTTCACCACCGCGAAATAGGTGGCGAAGGCGGTGAGGAGAGCGACACCGACGCCGATCAGCGCGCCGGCATAGGTGCCGACATTCAGCACGCTGGCGGCGGCCCAGGCCGCCACCGCTGCCGCCACCATGATGGCGCCGTGGGAGAGGTTGAGCACGCCGGAGACGCCGAAGATGAGCGTGAAGCCGGTGGCACCGAGAGCATAGAGGGCGCTGATGGCAAAGCCATCGATCAAAATCTGGAAAGCTCGCATTGATGATTGGCCGCGTGGCAGCTCGGGCTGCCGCTTTGAGGAAAGGTGCTGCGGGGACGCCGCAAGTGGAAGCTCCCGGGAGGTGATCCCGGGAGCATGTCCTGCCGACTAGTTGCTGAGCTTGATGAAGCTCGGGAACTTGATATCGACCTTGGCGATGTCCTTGGGCCAGACCGCGCTCTGCTTGCCGTCCTGCCATTGCAGCATCAGCCCGGTGATCAGGCCCTTGCCGTACTTGATCGAGTGGGTGAACGGATCATCCTTGCCATAGAACTGGACGCGGCCGATCGTGCCTTCCCAGTCGGTCGTCTCCAGCGCAGCGACCAGCTTGTCGGCGTCGGTCGAGCCCGCGCGTTTCACCGCATCGGCGATGTAATAGACCTCGTCATAGGCGGTGTAGCCGGCATAGGACGGATAGTTGCCGAACTTCTTCTTGAAGTTCTCCGCGAACGGCACCGACTTCGGCGTCACTGCCACGCCGGGGCCGGAGACGCCCTGGTAGAGCACGCCTTCGGCGGCCTGGTTGGTGTCCTTGCCGAAGGTCTCGTTGGTGGCCTGCGAGGAGATGCCGAACATCGGGATCGGCACCTGCTGGTTCTTCCACTGCACCGTCGGCTGCACGCCGACGTGGGAGATTCCGGTGATGATCACGTCGGGCTTGGCGCCCTCGATCTTGTTGAAGATCGGCGTGAAGTCGGTGGTGTCGGGCGAGAAGCGGATGTGGTCGAGCACCTTCAGCCCGATCTTGGGCAGGCATTCCTCGTAGCCGACGTCGAGCGGCTTGGTCCAGGCGGCGTCCTCGCTCATGATGACCGCAGTCTTCATGTGCATCTTGTCGACGAGCAGGTCCTTGGCGCCGTCGCAGACCGACAGCGCCAGCGCCGCGGAGGTCAAATAGCCGTGGAAGGTGTATTTGTTCTTCTCGTAGTCGGCATGCACGCTCTTGCTGATCTCGTTGGAAGCGGCGCCGGGCGTAACGAAGGGCGTCTTCAGCCGCGAGGCCCAGGGCTCAAGCGCGAGCACGACCTCGCTGATGTAGCTGGCGATCACGACGTTGACCTTGTCCTCGTTCACCGCGCGCTGGAACGCACGCACTGAATCTGCCGAGGAGGAATGATTGTCGTAGCCGACGATTTCGATCTTGCGGCCATCGACGCCGCCCTTGGCGTTGATCTCGTCGGCGGCGAGTTGCGCCGCCTGGGGAATCGACGCGCCGGCGATTGCCTGCGCTTCCGCGATCACGCCGATCCTGATCGGATCGGCCGCAAGTGCCGCGCCTGACGTCATCAACACACCGGCTGCGGCGGTACCGAGTGCCATTCGCAACGCAACAGAGAGTCGTTTCTTCATCTTGTTCTCTCCCTTTGAACAGGCCTCTTGTGAGCCATTGTGTCGCAACTATACCGGCGAGGGCACTCTCGGCAAGTGAAACTGCGTTCAGGATTGTGAGAGAGAACTAAAGTCTAGCGCTGCGCAAATTGCAGGCAAAAGAGCAGCGAAACACTGATCGTGCGCAGGCATGCAGATTCCGTCGGCGGGCATGCGTGAGTATCAAGGGCTGAGAGCAATCGTCGGTTGACGAGCCGCGATCTCGTCAAGCGCTTCAGCGTGCTTGCAGCAGGGATGGATCGAGCGGTGTCAGCCGGGCGGGATCGAATGGCGACAAGTCAATCTCGCGCGTTGCACCTTCAGCGATCAGTTCTGCCAGCGCTTGCCCGGTCGCCGGCGCATTGAGGATGCCCCAGACATTGTGCCCGGTCGCAACATAGAGGTTATCGCTCCGCGGCACCTTGCCGATCAAGGGCAAGCCGTCCTGCGTCACCGGACGGAAACAGGCCTGCTGCGCGATGATCCTTTCGGGACGGAACAGCGGCGATAGCCGCCCGGACATGGTCTGCAGCCGCGCGATCGCATCGCGATCGGGCGTCACGGCGGCGGGATCGAGCGGCAGCGGCGCGATGTCGGAAAGAGCCGTGATGTGCGTGCTGCCGTCCGCGCGTGGGAAGACCTCGATCGACACTGCGCTGCCGTCTTCCTCCCTCTCCAGGAATAACGCTTCGGCCGGTGCGTCGCCGTCGGTGTCGTAGACGATGCTCGGGCTGCGCTGGCCGTAGACGGGAGGCAGGCTCATCCATTGCGCCGCGAGCAGCGACCACGGTCCCATCGCGATCACGACGGCATCCGCCTCGATCAGATCACCATCGATCTCGACGCCCCCGGCTGTCATTCCGTCAGTGCCGCGCGTGATGCCGGTGACACAGCCATGATGCAGCTTCGCGCCTTGCGCCCGCGCTGCGTTCATCACGGCCGACGTGAACTTGCGGGGATGAACGATCGCAGTCGTCTCCGCCGTGCCGATGCACTGTGCAATGACGACGCCGTCGCTGAGCCAGCCAAGCGCGGACGGTGCATCCCGGCGCGCGTCGCCGTCGGACGCAACGAAACCGCTATAGGCGGTCATCGGCCGGTAGCCCCAATCGCCCGAGATTTCCTCCGGCAGTTGTGCGTGAAGCGCAAAGCTGCGCCGGGCCAACGCATCGAGCGGCGTGCCGGTGCACCAGTCCCGTGCCAGGAAGCCGCCGGCCTTGCCCGACGCGGCGGCCGCGACCTCGGTCCGTTCCACGACGGTCACGTCGATGCCGCGGCGGCGCAGGAAATAAGCCGTGCAGGCCCCGATCACGCCGCCGCCGCAGATCACAACGCGCATGATTTCTTTCCTGACTCAGGTCGCTCCCGGGAGCCCGTTTCGACTCCATCGGAAACAACCTAGCTCGCGTAACCCCGTTCCAGCGATTGACGCTGCCGGTGCCGGTCCAGCGCCAGATCGACGAGCCGCGTCAGCAGCTCGCCATACGGTACGCCCGAGGCTTCCATCATCTTCGGATACATGCTGATCGACGTGAAGCCGGGCAGGGTGTTGATCTCATTGAAATAGAACTCGCCGGTTTGCCGGTCGAGGAAGAAGTCGACGCGTGCGAAGCCGCCGCATTCGAGCGCGGCGAACACTTCTGTGGCCAGTGAGCGCACGCGCTCCATCTGCGCGGCGTCGAGCCGGGCCGGAAGGTCAACCCGAGCGCCATCGGGATCGAGATATTTTGCCTCGTACGAATAGAACTCGTGATGGGCATTGGGGTTCAGCTCGCTGGCGACGCTCGCGAACAGCGTCTCGCCCTCGAGCACCGCGACCTCGATCTCGCGCGCGTCGATGCCCTGTTCGACCAGCACCTTGACGTCATAGCGAAACGCATCGTCGAGCGCCGTTTCTAGCGCATCCTGCGTCTTGACCTTGTGGATGCCGACGCTGGAGCCCATGTTGCACGGCTTGACGAAGACCGGGAGATTCAGGCCCTCGACTGCCTTCGCAAGCGATGAGATGCGGTCCTGGACCAAGGCCTTGCGGGTGAGCACGCGATAGGGCGCGACCGGAATGCCGGCGAATTCAGCGAGCCGCTTGGCGACATCCTTGTCCATGCTGACGGCGGAGGCGAGAACGCCCGATCCCACATAGGCGACATCGGCCAATTCCAGCAGGCCTTGCACGGTGCCGTCCTCGCAGAGCGGCCCGTGGATGACCGGAAACACGACGTCGATCTCGATCGGGTTGGCAGCGCCTTGCGTGATCGGCATCAGGGCTCCGCGCCCATCGGGGCCTCTGGCGAGCCGCATCTCCGGCGCATCGGGCAGAATCGGCAAAGCCGTCGCGTGCGACTGATCGAGCGTCTGAAGATCGTTCCATTGCCACCGGCCCGTCTTGTCGATGGAGACCGGGATCACCTCGAAGCGGGTGCGGTCGAGATGCCTGAATACGGAGGCGGCCGATTTCAGCGAGACCTCATGCTCACCGGACCTGCCGCCATAGAGAACAACGACGCGAATTTTGTCTGCCATGGCTCAATTATCATGCGCTCGATCCGGAAGTCACCCTTTGTTGTCCGATTCGAGCATCAACGCAGCGATGGGAACAACACGGCGCCGGCGAGGCACACCGGCGCCGTGTCGCAATTGAAGGCTTGTGCCGTTCAGCCCGGGCCTGCACCTTGCGTTGCCGTGTACACCGCGTAGAGCGACTGGCTCGCAGCCATGAACAGTCGGTTGCGCTTCGGGCCGCCGAAGCAGATGTTGCCGCACACTTCCGGCAGCCGGATGCGGCCGAGTAGCTTGCCTTCGGGCGACCACACCGTCGCGCCGCTATAGCCGACGGCGCGGCCGGCATTGCTGGAGGCCCAGACGTTGCCGTTGACGTCGCAGCGCACGCCGTCCGGTCCGCACTTCACGCCATCGACAACGCACTCGCTGAATCGCTTGTGGTTGGTGAGCTTGTTGTCGCTGCCGACGTCGAACACGAAGATCTCGCCTTTGCCACCGGGGCCGGTATCGCCCGGTCCCTTGCCGGTCGATACGACATAGAGCTTCTTGAAGTCCGGAGAGAAGCACAGCCCGTTCGGATCGGGCACCTGCTCCTCGGTGACGACGAGATCGATGCGGCCCGATGGGTCGATGCGATAGCAATTGGTCGGCAGCTCGCGCTTGCCCGGCACGAAGCCGGCCGGCTGTCCGATCCGCGGATTGAGCTTGCCGCCGGAATTGCTTGGGCCGCCCGCGGCGTCGGGCTCGCCTTCATAGAGCTGGCCGCCATAGGGCGGATCGGTGAACCAGTAGCTGCCGTCTGGATGTGCAACGACATCGTTCGGCGAGTTCAGCCGCTTGCCCTGATAGGAGTCGGCGAGCACGGTCGCGGTGCCGTCATGCTCGTAACGCGTCACCCGCCGCGTCAGGTGTTCGCAGGAGAGCTGCCGGCCCTGGAAGTCGAACGAGTTGCCGTTGGAGTTGTTGGACGGCGAACGGAATACGCTGACGCGGCCGTCGTCTTCGCTCCATCGCATTTGCCGGTTGTTGGGAATGTCGCTCCACAGCAGATAGCGGCCCTGCGCGCTCCAGGCCGGGCCTTCGGCCCACAGCACGCCGGTGTGCAGGCGCTTGATCGCCGTGTTGGGCTGCGCGAGATCGTTGAAGGACGGATCGACCGCGATGATGTCGGGGTCCCAGAAATAAGTGGTCGGCGCGCCGTGGGGGCCGAAGTCGCGCGGCGGGGTGGTGATCGTCGTCGGCGGTGCGGCAGGTCCGGTCTGGGCCAGCGCGGCGCCGGCACCGGCCATGGTGGCCGCGCCGAGCGCGAGTCCCCGGACGAGTGTTCGTCGTGAAAGCGCAGTCTCCTGGTCACGCTGAGCCTCTTGGCGTGTCATCGCGTCCTCCCGGTCTTGTTCGCTGGCCGGTTGATCCGGCCGAGCAAGGGGAAGGTTAGTCCGGTCTGGTGACGGTTGCGAGGGGTAGGCTCGCATCCTCTGCGCGATATCGCGCCGCAAGCGGGTTGGAATATCGAACAAGAAAACGACAAATTCGTCTCGGCGCGGGCGGGTCGCAGAAACCGGTTCCGGGCGTCGCCAGGCTGTGGAGCATGTCAAGCCTTGACCTCCTGCGCGATGCTGGCAGAACGTCATTCGGGGCGCAGGTCGGAGTTCACTGTGGCAGTCGCTGTCGTCGTACTGGTTATGCTGCTGGCGATCGCTTTTTCGGCCGGCTATTTCACCCGCGACTATGTCTCCCGGAAACGGCGGGCGGCGGCGCGTCGCTGGCGCGGGTACACCGAGCCGGATTGGCTCCGCGCCAATGCGCCGGCCAACACCAACGAGGTCGCGAACCCCGACGAGGCGATACCTGTCGCCACCGGCGAACTCGGTCAGATGCTGGACCGCTGGGAGAGCAGGGCGCGCTCCCGCCGCGCGGGATAGCCGGCGAACCGCCCATCCCTCGGAAATCAGGTCAGCTGTTCTGACCATCTTTTGGCGTTGCAGGGGCCGCCAATTCTCGTCTAGAAACATTGCATCGAGCCTCCCGGCAACCAACCGTCAACGGTTTTGACCGAGGATTGAGGGCTCAAAAGGGTCTGGCAATGCTGATTCGCGGCCAAATTGATGGGATTTCGGGGGAGGTGGCTCTGGCCGCCGCCACGATCCCGGCCGCGCTGCTGCCCACCCTCCTGATTGGCGGGCTTCTTCTTAGCTGCCCCTGAGGGCCGGCTGGGCGCCATGCGCCTGGGCGCTCAGGGGTTGGTCGAGATCACCGGACACCTCAAGCGCCCAGAACACTGACGGCGCAAAAGCTCAAAAGGAATTTTTCAATGGCCTCCGTGAACAAGTCCGACAAGGACCGCGTCATCATTTTCGACACCACGCTGCGCGACGGCGAGCAGTGCCCCGGCGCCACCATGACCTTCGAGGAGAAGCTCGAGGTCGCCGAGATGCTGGATGATATGGGTGTCGACGTCATCGAGGCCGGCTTCCCCATCACCTCGGAAGGCGACTTCCAGGCGGTCAGCGAGATCGCCCGCCGCTCCAAGAACGCCGTCATCGCCGGCCTGTCGCGCGCCCATCCCGCCGACATCGATCGCTGCGCCGAGGCGGTGAAATTTGCAAAGCGCGGCCGCGTCCACACCGTGATCGCGACCTCGCCGCTGCATATGCGGGTGAAGCTGAACAAGACCCCCGAGCAGGTGCTCGAGACCTCGGTCGCCATGGTTGCGCGCGCCCGCAACCAGATCGACGACGTCGAATGGTCGGCCGAGGACGGCACCCGCAGCGAGATGGATTATCTGTGCCGCATCGTGGAAGCCGTCATCAAGGCCGGTGCGACCACGGTGAACATCCCCGACACCGTCGGCTACACCACGCCCGACGAATACACCCACTTCATGAAGACGCTGATCGAGCGCGTGCCGAACTCGGACAAGGCGGTGTTCTCCGTGCACTGCCATAACGATCTCGGCATGGCGGTGGCGAACTCGCTGGCCGGCGTCATCGGCGGCGCGCGCCAGGTCGAGTGCACCATCAACGGCATCGGCGAGCGTGCCGGCAACGCCGCGCTGGAAGAGATCGTGATGGCGATCAACGTCCGCAACGACAAATTCCCGTTCTGGAATAAGATCGACACCACGCAGCTCACCCGCGCCTCGAAGGTGGTGTCGGCGGCGACCTCGTTCCCGGTGCAGTACAACAAGGCGATCGTCGGCCGGAACGCCTTCGCCCACGAGAGCGGCATCCATCAGGACGGCGTACTGAAGGACGCCTCGACCTACGAGATCATGCGGCCCGAGATGGTCGGCCTGAAGCAGTCTTCGCTGGTGCTGGGCAAGCATTCCGGCCGCCATGCCTTCGTGCACAAGCTGGAGGAGATGGGCTACAAGCTCGGCCCGAACCAGCTGGAAGATGCGTTCACGCGGATGAAGGCGCTCGCCGACCGCAAGAAGGACATCTATGACGAGGACATCGAGGCGCTGGTCGACGAGGAGATGGCGGCCTCGCACGACCGCATCAAGCTGACCTCGCTGACCGTGATCGCCGGCACCCATGGTCCGCAGCGCGCGACCATGAAGCTCGACGTCGACGGCCAGATCAAGATCGAGGAGGCCGAAGGCAACGGTCCGGTCGACGCCGTGTTCAACTGCATCAAGGCGCTGGTGCCGCACGAGGCCAAGCTCGACCTGTACCAGGTCCACGCCGTGACCCAGGGCACCGACGCGCAGGCCGAGGTTTCGGTGCGGCTGTCGCATGAGGGACGCGCGATGACCGCGCGCGCGGCGGATCCGGATACGCTGGTGGCGTCGGCCAAGGCCTATCTCGGCGCGCTCAACAAGATCGTCATGAAGCGTCAGCGCGACACGGTCACGACGGCGACGGCGGCGGCAAGCTGAGCTGCACTCACGGCCAATCGGCAGAAACGCGGCGCGCTCGGCGCCGCGTTTTTCGTTCATCGTCCTGCGTGGTGCTTCCGCGGATATCCCCGCGGCCCTGCATTTTTGCAAGGAGACCCCCTGCTAACAGGCAATGGTGCCGATACCGGCTTCCCTATAAAGCTGCCTTCAAGTCTTTGACTTAAAATCTTGAAATCAAGCTTTGGGGCCGGCGTGCCGCGCCTCACAAGAAATGCGGGAGGAAGCATGAGGAAACTCATTTTGGCTGCGGCGTCGATTGCGGCCCTGGCGCTGACCGGGCCGGCACTGGCTCAATCGCCGATCATCATCAAGTTCAGCCACGTGGTCGCCGCCGACACGCCGAAGGGCAAGGCGTCGCAGAAATTCAAGGAGCTCGCCGAGAAGTACACCGGCGGCAAGGTCAAGGTCGAGGTCTACCCGAACTCGACGCTCTACAAGGACAAGGAAGAGCTCGAGGCGCTTCAGCTTGGCAGCGTGCAGATGCTGGCGCCGTCCAACTCGAAATTCGGCCCGCTCGGCATCCGCGAGTTCGAGGTGTTCGATCTGCCCTACATCCTTCCCGACCTGAAGACGCTGCGGAAGGTGACGGAAGGCCCGCTCGGCCTCCGCCTGCTCAAGCTCCTGGACTCCAAGGGCATCACCGGCCTTGCCTATTGGGACAACGGCTTCAAGCAGATGAGCGCCAACAAGAAGCTGATCGCGCCGGCCGATTACCAGGGCGTCAAATTCCGCATCCAGTCCTCGCGCGTCCTGCAGGCCCAGTTCAAGGCGCTCGCCTCGCTGCCGCAGGTGATGGCGTTCTCGGAAGTCTACCAGGCGCTCCAGACCGGCGTGGTCGACGGCCAGGAGAACACCTGGTCGAACATCTATACCCAGAAGATGCACGAGGTGCAGAAGTACATCACCGAGACCAACCACGGCTACATCGGCTACGTCGTGATCGTGAACAAGAAGTTCTGGGACGATCTTCCGGCCGACATCCGCGAGCAGCTCACGAAGGCGATGAAGGAAGCCACCGACTTCAACAACACGCAGTCGCAGAAGGAGAACGACGACGCGCTCGCCGAGATCAAGAAGAGCGGCAAGAGCGAGATCATCAAGCTCACACCGGCGCAGGACGAGGCGATGCGCAAGGCGATGGAGCCGGTCTACAAGGACGCAGCCAGCCGCGTGGGCCAGCCGCTGATCGACGAATTCCTGAAGGAATCGAAAAGCACGACGAACTGAGCCAGACGATGCATGAATGAGGGGCTTCCGTGCCGGGCGCGGAAGCCCTTTTTTTGTTGCGAATGATTTCCGGTTGCGGCTGGAGGTAAAATCAGGCGTTACATCCTCGTAACAACGCCCTCCCTGTCCAAGTTGTAAGTTGCGCGTCAGCCTCGCGGGCCCCATCTTCAGGGCATCCTTCCAGAGGAGGTCCGGATGAGGAAGTTCACCATCGCTGCCATCGTCGTGCTCAGCATCGCCGGCTCGGGCGCGGTTTATGCCCAATATCATCGCCCGTGGATGGAGCACATGCGCCACATGCGCATCAATCCGGAAGACCGCGCCGCCTTCGTCGACGCGCGGATCGCCGCCGTCCATGCCGGGCTGAAGCTCAACGCCGACCAGGAGAAGCTGTGGCCGCCGGTCGAGGCCGCCGTGCGCGACTTCGCCAAGCTGCGCATCGATCGCGCCAATGCGCGAATGAATGCCGGCCCGGACGATGCGGGCAGGGATGCAAGCAAGGATGCCGACAGGCCGGAGGATCCGGTTGCTCGCCTGCGCCAGCGTGCCGACGACATGGGCGCGGCGTCGGTGGCCCTGAAGAAGATCGCCGATGCCGCCGATCCGCTCTACAAGACCCTGGATGACGGCCAGAAGCGGCGCCTTGCCGTGCTGACCCGCCACCGCGGCCCGTTCGGCGGCGGCGAGGACGGCCCGCATCGCCACTTCATGGAACGCGGCATGGACCGGATGATGGAGCGCGGCATGGACCGCTTCCACCATGACCGTTTCGACCGCGACGGCGGCCCGGACCGGGACCGCGAGGGCCGGCTTTGAGCCATCGGGGATTTTGCGGGAATCAGCCCCTGGATTAACCTTGGCGAAGCCGCTGGAATCCAGCGGCTTTTCGCTTTTTGGGGACTGTTGAAAAACCTTCGCCGCATCGCTTGCCATACCCGGATCGCTTTGCTAAACGACCGGCCTCGCAAGGCATTGACCGCCTTTCGGGCGCATAGCTCAGTTGGTAGAGCAGCTGACTCTTAATCAGCGGGTCCCAGGTTCGAGCCCTGGTGCGCCCACCAAGTCAAAGACTTAGCGACCAAGACCGTTTGAGCAACTAACTTTTCAAACGGTCTTTTTGAAGCAGCGATATCGGCCGTTTAACGTCTGAGAGGCCTGCCTTGCGGCCGTAGGTCAGGAGGTCGTGCTCTTGAGCTATTGCTTTCGCGGGACACGAGTTTTTGCGGCCGGAACCCTCAGCAGACGGTGAGCGCGGTCTGTCCAATGATGGATCGGAGCGACAGTTCAAGCTGTTCAATAGGTTGTAAGGTCGCGTGCGCACGACGTGTGCATCCGGAGATCATGAAAAATCTCGCGACAGCCAACGTGAGCAAGTCTCTGAAGTCGTAGGCTCGCCCCGGGTCACGGCTTATCGAGCAGTGCGACCCATTGGAAAGATATGCCGACGATGGGTCTCGAAATACTCGGTGAGTTCGCCAAGCTGCACCCCAGCTCTGCACTCAGTTTCGCCACGATCAGGCTCTCCCTGCAATTCTCGGTGAATATTAGATGCCCGCATTGACGAGCAGCGGATCGGCTGAGGTCACGAGCTTCAGGGTCCGCAGCGAAAAGGTCGATCGGGTGTGCCGGATGCCCTGGATCCGGTAGAGCTTCTCCCGGAGAAAGCGCTCGTAATGCGTGGTGTCGGCGACCGCGACCTTGACCAGATAGTCGTAATCGCCGGTGACGAGATTGGCCTCGATCACCTCCGGGATCTTTGCAAGGGCGTCGCCAAACCGGGCCAGCACCTTGTCGTCGTGCTTGTCGAGCGTGACCTCGATGAAGACGATATCCTTCAGACCGATGGCGACGTGGTCGATGACGGCCGCGTAATGCTTGATCACGCTGATCTCCTCCAGATACCTGACCCGCGACCAGCACGGCGACGACGACAGTCCGACGCGATCGGATAATTCGTTGATTGTCAGCCGTCCTTCGTTGCGGAGGATCGAGAGAATCTTTCGATCGACCAGGTCGAGGTCCGCCTTGGTGCGCGGCTTAGCGCGGGAAGACGATTTCATCAGAGATCTCCGGAAATGCAGACGATTCTTCTGCAAAATCCGACTATCCCACAAAATATCGGGAAAATCACCTGTTGACCCGGCAGTAGAGTCTCGTCGAGGAGATCAGCCAATGTCGTCCACCGCATGTCGCGCTTCGTCCGTCGTCTTCAGAGCCATTGCCACGGATTCGCTTGCCGCGGCATCCCAGCTTCTGGCCGATGTGCAGCGCTTCGGGCTGCAGATGGTCGAATTCCGGATGCTGGTCGATGGGGAAGGCGGAGCGGCCATCGACTTCGGCATCGACGCAAACCCGGACCGCGATCCCTTGGTGCTCTGCTCTCGCTTCGCACGACATCCCGCGCTCCGTTCGGTCGAAATTGTCGGACGGTCGCCGGTCAACGCCGAAGGCACGGTGTCATGAGCGTCCAGCCTCTCACCTTTCATGTTCCCGAGCCGCACCCTTGCTTCGGCAGCGCGGCGGATGTCAGCGGCTTCCAGCTGTCGGACGCAGTACGGGTTCGTCGCCCGGAGATCGATGTCGAGGCGAGCGAGATCCGCGATCTCGCCTACGAGTTGATCCGGGTGCTCGATGCCGACGGACATGCGGTCGGCCCCTGGTCTGAGGCATGTACCGTGGATCAACTCCGCTCCGGCCTGCGCGCGATGCTCAAGACGCGGGCCTACGATGCGCGCATGACCGTGATGCAACGGCAGCGCAAGACGTCCTTTTACATGCAGTGCACCGGCGAAGAGGCGATCGCGTGCGGCTTCCAGTCGGCGCTGCAGGCAGGGGACATGAACTTCCCGACCTATCGCCAGCAGGGGCTGTTGATCGCGCAGGACTGGCCGCTGGTCGACCTGATGTGCCAGGTGCTGTCGAACGAAAAGGATCGCATGAAAGGTCGCCAGCTTCCGGTGTTCTATTCGGCGCGTGAGGCCGGCTTTTTCTCGATCTCCGGTAATCTCGCCACCCAGTATGTGCAGGCGGTGGGTTGGGCGATGGCGTCGGCGATGCGGGGCGACAGCCGCGTGGCCGCAGCCTGGATTGGCGAGGGCGCGACCGCCGAAAACGACTTCCATGCCGCGCTGGTGTTCGCCTCGGTGTACCGCCCACCCGTGGTTCTCAACGTCGTCAACAATCAGTGGGCGATCTCGACGGCGCAGTCAGTAGCCGGCGGCGCACAGGCGACCTTTGCGGCCCGCGCGCATGGCTACGGAATTCCCGCGTTGCGCGTCGATGGCAACGATTATCTGGCCGTTCACGCGGCGGCGTGCTGGGCCGTGGAACGCGCCCGCCGCAATCTCGGGTCGACGCTGATCGAGTGGGTGACCTATCGGGCCGCACCGCATTCGACCTCAGACGATCCGTCGAAATATCGCCCGCAGAACGACCAGGCGGTGTGGCCGCTCGGCGATCCCGTCGAGCGGCTGAAGGATCATTTGACCGGGATTGGTGAATGGAGCGAGGCGCGTCACGTCCAGCTAAAAGCGGAGCTCGACGAGGAGATCGCCGGCGCGGCGAAGGAGGCGCAGGGTTCTGGGACGCTGGTCGAGGGCTCCAAGTGCAGCCCGGCCTCGATGTTCGATGATGTCTACAAATCGATGCCGCCTCACTTGCGCGAACAGCGGCAGGAGCTTGGGTTCTGACCATGCCGTCCTTGACGATGATCGAAGCGATCCGCGATGCCATGGACGTGATGATGGCGCGGGACGACCGTGTCGTCACCTTCGGCCAGGACGTTGGTCGCTTCGGCGGCGTGTTTCGCTGTACCGACGGCCTGCAGGGCAAATACGGGTCATCGCGCTGCTTTGATACACCGATCTCTGAAAGCGGCATCGTCGGCATCGCGGTCGGCATGGGGGCGTACGGCTTGAGGCCGGTCGCTGAAATCCAGTTCGCCGACTACATGTATCCGGCCTATGATCAGATCGTGTCGGAGGCGGCGCGGCTGCGCTACCGCTCGGCCGGCGAGTTCAGCGCCCCGATCGTGGTGCGCATGCCCTGTGGCGGCGGCATCTTCGGGGCGCAGACGCACAGCCAAAGCCCAGAGGCACTGTTCACCCATGTGGCGGGGTTGAAGACGGTCATTCCCTCGAACCCGCATGACGCGAAGGGATTGCTCATCGCTGCGATCGAGGATGACGATCCGGTGGTGTTTCTCGAACCGAAGCGGATCTACAACGGTCCGTTCGACGGTCATCACGATCGGCCGGTCGTGCCGTGGTCGAAGCACGAGCTGAGTGAAACGCCCCAGGGTCATTACACCGTGCCGATCGGCGAAGCGGTCGTTCGCCGGGAAGGAGTGGAGGTGTCGGTCCTGGCCTATGGCACCATGGTCCATGTCGCCGAGGCGGCCCGTCGGGAGGTTGGCATCGATGCCGAGATCATCGATCTCAGGTCGCTCATTCCGCTCGACGTCGATACCATCGTGCGATCGGTGATCAAGACCGGCCGCTGCATGATCGTGCACGAAGCGACCCGCACGTCGGGCTTTGGCGCCGAGCTTTCCGCGTTGATCCAGGAGAAGTGTTTCTATCATCTCGAGGCGCCGGTCGTGCGGGTGACGGGCTGGGACACGCCTTACCCGCATGCGCAGGAGTGGGACTATTTCCCGGGGCCGGATCGCGTCGGCCGCGCGCTGATCCGGCTGATGGAGAGTTGAGATGCCCGTCGAGTTGGTCAAGCTACCCGATGTCGGAGAGGGCGTTGCCGAGGCGGAAATCGTCGAATGGCATGTGGCCGTCGGCGAAGCGGTCAAGGAGGACCAGATCCTGGCGGCTGTCATGACCGACAAGGTGACGGTCGAGGTTCCTTCGCCAAGGGCTGGCGTGGTCGTCGAGCTCGGCGGAGAACTGGGCGCGCGTCTCGCTGTCGGCAGTGCGCTGGTCGGAATCAGGTTTGGAGCTGACGATGACGGCGTTGCAAATGGGCACGAAGCTGTCGCGCGGGTCATCGTTGGTACTGGCTCTGATGCGATCCCGGTTGAAGTGACGCCCCGGACCACGGCGGATCGACGCAACCGCGCGGCCGGCGCCATCGCAACACTGTCGCCGGCACGGCCGATTGCCTCGCCGGCGACAAGGGCGCGAGCGCGTGAGGCGGGAATTGATCTCCGTTTGGTTTTGGGCTCTGGGCCCGCCGGCCGGATCACGCGCGACGACCTCGCCGATCATGTTCGAAATCGATCGAAGGGGACCGGTGGCCACCGGATCGCGCAGTGCAATGATGCTGTCGAGCAGATCAAGGTCATTGGTCTGCGTCGCAAGATCGCCGAGAGGATGGCGGAATCTACCCGGCGTGTGGCGCATTTTTCCTATGTCGAGGAAATCGATGTCACGGCGCTCGAGGAATGCCGCAAGCAGCTGAACGCGCGGTTTGCCGACGCCCGGCCGAAGTTGACCGTCTTGCCCTTTGTCGTTGCGTCGCTTGTTCGCGCGCTGCGCGATTTTCCGCAAATCAACGGAACCTATGACGATGACAAGGAGGTCGTCAGCCGCCACAGTGCCGTTCATGTCGGCATAGCCACGCAGACTCCATCCGGCCTGATGGTGCCTGTGCTCTTCCATGCCGAGGCGCGCGATCTCTGGGGCTGCGCGGAAGAGATCAAGCAGCTCGCGACGGCGGCGCGCGAAGGCCGCGCGAAGCGGGAAGAACTGAGCGGCTCGACCATCACCATCACCAGTCTCGGCGATCTCGGTGGCATCGCAACAACGCCCGTCATCAATCGGCCGGAGCTCGCGATCCTCGGCGTCAACCGAATGATGATTCGCCCGGTGTGGCAGGATGGTCAATTCGTTCCGCGTATGATGATGAGCCTGTCGTCGTCATTTGATCACCGCATCGTCGATGGCTACGAGGCCGCGCAATTCATCCGGCGTGTGAAAGAGCTGCTCGAGGCGCCGGCCCTTCTCTTGGTTGGAAACTGACGTGCGGGAGAGCACCGCAGAGGTCGTGATCATCGGCGGAGGGCCCGGCGGCTATGTCGCCGCCATTCGTGCCGGGCAACTGGGATTGCGAACCGTACTGATCGAGCGCGCCGCCCTGGGCGGGACCTGCCTGAATGTCGGCTGCATCCCGTCCAAGGCGCTAATCCACGCCGCTGATGCGTTCCATGTCGCCAATGGGCAACGTGAAACCACGCCGTTCGGCTTGAGTATGGGGGAGGCGAAGCTCGATTTCGGGCGGACCGTTGCGTGGAAGGACGCGATCGTGAATCGCCTGACAGGCGGCGTCGCAGGCCTCCTGAAGCGAAGCGGTGTGTCGGTGATCTCAGGCGTCGCCGAAATACTGGATGGCAAGACCGTCAAGGTCGGAACGGCTGATGCGACGACGCGTGTTCGCGCCAAGCACCTCGTTCTCGCAACCGGTTCGGTGCCGCAGGTCCTGACCACGCTGCCGTTCGGCGGCAATGTCATCTCATCGACCGAGTTGCTCTCGCTGCCCGAAAGGCCGCGCAACCTCGTTGTTGTCGGTGCCGGGTATATCGGCCTTGAGCTCGGAATAGCCTTCGCAAAGCTCGGATCTGATGTGACGGTCGTCGAGGCCGCCGAGCGGATCCTGCCGAGATGGGACGCGGCGTTGACGCGACCTGTGGTGAGGCGGCTTGAGGAGCTAAAGGTCAGTGTCATCACCTCGGCGTACGCTCAGGGGCTGACGCCGGATGGCGAGAGCTTGTTGATCGAGCAGCGCGGGCGGGCTCCGCGCGAACTACCAGCGGACAAAATCCTGGTCGCCGTCGGGCGCACGCCTTGCACTGAGGGTTTCGGCTTGGAGCGGCTGGATCTCGCGATGGACGGAAAGTTCGTTGCGATCGATGACCGCTCCGAGACATCGATGTCGAATGTCTGGGCGATCGGCGATCTCACGGGAGAGCCGATGCTGGCACATCGCGCCATGGCGCAGGGCGCGATGGTGGCGGAGAACATTGCGGGACAACGCCGCTCCTTCGATGCCACAGCCATTCCGTCTGTGTGCTTCACCGATCCGGAAGTGATTTCGGTCGGACGAACGCCGGAAGAGGCCAAGGCAGATGGCAAGGTGGACGGTTACGAGATCAAGGTCGCGACCTTTCCCTTCGCTGCCAATGGCCGGGCCCTGACGCAGGTGGACGAGGAGGGGTTCGTACGGATCGTCGCGCGCGCCAGCGACCACCTCGTGCTGGGGGCGCAGGCGGTCGGGGCGGGAGTCTCGGAACTGACGTCGTCGCTGACACTTGCCATTGAAATGGGAGCGGTGCTCGAGGACATTGCCGGCACCATCGGCGCCCATCCGACGCGGAGCGAGGCGATCCACGAGGCTGCGCTTGGCGCGTTGGGGCGCGGCCTGCATTTTTGATGGACGAGAAAGAAAATTTGGTGGAAACGTCCTGCAAGACTTGCAGCAGGATCAAACTCTGGAGCGCGGACCTTGTCTAAATCTGAACGGACTTACCGCAACTACATCGCCGGCCGCTGGGTCGATGCCGCCGATGGACGCCGCCTCGAGATCCTGGATCCGTCCGACGGTTCGCATCTTGCCGATATTGCCCGTGGCAGCCGCGAAGACATCGATCGCGCGGTCCTGGCGGCCCGAGCGGCGCTGGCCGGCGACTGGGGACGCATGTCGGCGACTGACCGTGGCCGTGTCCTGCACCGGATCGGCGAGGGTGTTCTGAAACACGTCGATCTGCTGGCGGATCTCGAAGCACGTGACGTCGGCAAGCCGCTCAAGCAGGCGCGAGCCGATGTCGAGGCACTGGCGCGCTACTTCGAATTCTATGGTGCCGCCGCCGACAAGGTTCACGGCGACACCATCCCTTATCGTTCCGGCTTCACGGCCATCACACTGTATGAGCCTCACGGCGTAACCGCCCATATCATTCCCTGGAATTATCCGATGCAGATCATCGGACGCAGCCTTGGTGCAGCCCTTGCTATGGGCAACGCCGCCGTCGTGAAGCCGGCGGAAGAAGCCTGCCTCACGGTGATCGAGTTCGCCCGCATTGCGGAAGAGGCGGGATTGCCGCACGGCGCGTTCAACCTTGTCACCGGGACCGGCGAGGAGGCTGGCGCGGCCTTGTCCGGCCATCCCGGCATCAATCACATTTCGTTCACGGGTTCGGTGGCGACCGGCGCGCTGGTGCAGGCAGCCGCGGCGCGGAATGCGGTGCCGGTGACGCTGGAGCTTGGCGGCAAGTCGCCGCAACTGGTGTTTGCCGATGCCGATCTCGATCGGGCTTTGCCGTTCCTGGTGATGGCGGGCATTCAGAACGCCGGCCAGACCTGCTCTGCATCGTCGCGGATCCTGGTCGAGCAGTCGGTCTACGAAGAGGTCGTAGCACGCATGGCCGATGCGTACCGAAAGCTGAAGGTGGGACCGGCGCTGTCCGACCTGGATGTCGGCCCCGTGGTCTCCCGCCGGCAGAAGGACATCGTCGACGGTTATATCGGTCTTGCCGAGCGTGACGGCGCGCGTATCGCAGCGCAAGGCACGATCGCGCCAGATGCACCTGCCGGTGGCGCCTATGTCAAGCCGACGCTGATCCGCGACGTTTCGCCCAGCCACCGCCTCGTGCAGGAAGAGATCTTCGGGCCGGTCCAGGTGATCATGCCCTTCGACAGCGAGCAACATGCGCTCGAACTGGCGAACGGTACGCCCTTTGGCCTTGTCTGTGGAATCTGGACCCGGGACGGCGCGCGACAATTCCGCCTCGCGCGCGGGATTCATTCAGGCCAGGTCTTCATCAACAACTACGGCGCCGGCGGCGGCATCGAGCTGCCGTTCGGCGGCGTCAAGCGCTCAGGCCATGGCCGCGAAAAGGGCTTTGAAGCGCTCTACGGCTTTGCAACGACCAAGACGATTTCGATCTATCACGGCTGACGGCTGCGAAGTGCTGGCGGCGATCAAGCCGCCCGGCACTAACCGTGATTGCGCGTCAGGCGCGCCCGCGCAACCTTGCGCAGAGAATGTCAGTGATTTCCTCGGAACCGGCCGTTCCGCCGAGATCCCGGCTCAAAGCCATTTCGTCGGCGAGAGCAAAGTTGACGGCCGCTTCGATCCGATCCGCCGCTTCGACCAACCGTGCATCGGCATGACGCCGGCCCAGCCAGTTCAGCATCAGGGCGGAGGCCAGCACCGTTCCGTAGGGATTGGCGATTCCCTTGCCGGCGATATCCGGAGCCGAGCCATGGGAAGCCTGAAAGAAGCCGTTGCCGTCGCCGAGTTCGGCGGACGGTGACATGCCCATGCCACCGATCGTCGCGGCTCCAAGATCGGAGATGATGTCGCCGAACATGTTCTCCGTGACGATGACGTCGTAATGCGATGGACGATTGATCAGGTGGACGGTCATGGCGTCGATCAGCACGTGTTCAGCCTCGACATCAGGATATTGTGCCGCGATCTCATCGAACACACTTCGGAAGAACGCGTAGCTGCGCAGCACATTGGCCTTGTCGCAACAGGTGACCCGACGGCGTCCGTCGCGCGGAGCGCCGCCACGCGTGCGGGCGAGTTCGAATGCGAAGCGCACGATCCGTTCGATGCCCTTGCGGGTCTGCACCAGGGGATCGACGGCGACCTCGCCGCGAAGCAGCGTTCCTGCGCCACGTGCGGCATAGAGGCCTTCGCTGTTCTCACGAACGATGACGTAGTCGATGGCGCCGGCATCGCGCAGCGGCGATCGCACGCCTGGTAGCAGCTTGATCGGCCGGACATTGGCGTAGAGATCGAGTTTCCCGCGCAGCGTCAGGGTAAAATCGAGGCCTGCCTCGGTGCCGTCGGGGTGGACGACGCCTGGCATGCCCGCAGCGCCGTGTAGGATCGCGTCGGCGGCGCGACATGCCTCGAACGTCTCGCCCGGGAAGGATTCGCCGGCTTCGAGGAAATGCTGCGCGCCGGCGGGGTGCTCGCTGAAGTGAAGCGGCGAGGTGTCGCCGAACGCGGCCTCCAGCGCCCGGACCGTTGCCTTGCCCACCTCAGGTCCAATGCCGTCGCCGTGGACGACGCAGATTTCGTACGTGGTTTTCATGACGTGGTCTCGCCTCAGATGCAGCGGCCGCCGTCGACTTCC
Source organism: Bradyrhizobium sp. Bra78 (assembly GCF_024519855.1). Taxonomy (NCBI): domain Bacteria; kingdom Pseudomonadati; phylum Pseudomonadota; class Alphaproteobacteria; order Hyphomicrobiales; family Nitrobacteraceae; genus Bradyrhizobium; species Bradyrhizobium sp. Bra78. The sequence continues at coordinate 684,613 of NZ_JALJRE010000001.1, forward strand.
ATCGCGACGCCCGTGATCATGCTTGCCTCGTCCGAGCACAGGAAGGCGGCAGCGTTGCCCATGTCCTCCGGCGTGGAAAAGCGGCCGAGTGGAATCGTCGACAGGAATTTGGCGCGGATCTCGGGCGTGTCCTGGCCCATGAAGGTCTTCAGCAGCGGCGTTTCCCCGGCGACGGGGTTGATCGCGTTGACGCGGATGCCGAACGGCGCAAGCTCAACAGCCATCGCGCGCGTCGCCGTGATGACCCAGCCTTTCGAGGCATTGTACCAGGTCAGGTTCGGTCGCGGACTGACGCCGCCGGTCGAGGCTACGTTGAGCACTACGCCAGATTTTTGCTGCTTGAAATGCGGCACGATGATCTTTGCGCCGTAGTAGATCGACTTCATGTTGACGCTGGCGATCCGGTCGAACATGTCGTCCGTCACCATTTCGAGCGGTTGGGGGGTGTGACCGACGCCGGCATTGTTGACGAGGACATCGAGTCCTCCGAAATCCCGCTGGGCTTTCTGCACGACTGAAGCGAAGCCGGACTCGGTGGAGATATCCGCCTCCGCCGCAATGGCTTTGCCGTCGAACGAGCCAGCCACGCGCTCTGCCGCGGCTCGATCGCGATCGGCCACGACAACGCGGGCACCTTCGGCTACGAATTTGCGAACGATGCCTTCGCCGAAGCCGGAGCCGCCGCCTGTCACGATTGCGATCTTGTCTTTCAGTCTCATGGCGGTCCTCATGGTTGGAAGTGTTCGAGATTGGCTGGCCGCCGGCACCGCTTGAATGGCAATGCGATCGCCGGTGAAGGCGCGGGAGCTGCCTCGCTTTGCAGACGAATGGGAGGAGAGGGGACCGTCTCGGTCAGGACGAGTCGTTGAGAATGCCGGCGTTTGCCGCCTGCGCGGCGTTGTGCCGGCCACCCCATACGTCGCGCGACCTTTCCAGGTGTCGTCGGATGGTTGCTTCGGCCCCGCAGCGATCCTGCTTCGAGATGTAGTCGAGCAGCTTGAAATGCTCATTCGCGGATTGCTTGAGAAAGTCTCGCGGCGACTCGCCGCTTGCAAAGCCCTGCAGCCGCACGCGGTCCCTGAGCGTCTCGACCAGTTTGGCGAGATAGTGATTGCCGAGCGTGGCGATCAGCTGAACGTGGAATCTGAGATCGGTATCAAGGAAGGCAATCAGATCGCCGGAATCCGCCGTCTGACGCGTGGCCTCCGCCAGTTGATGAAGTTCGTCGAGTTGTCCACCCGACAAGCCGCTCTGGGCGATATCGCCGAGGCTCGGCACCTCCAGCAGCAGCCGGACAGCAAAGATATCGTTGAGTTCGTTGAGCGACAGCGACACCACGCGAAAGCCGCGATTGCGCTCCGCTTCGAGCAGGCCTTCGCGCTCGAGATCGAGCAAGGCTTCCCGTACCGGTGTCGCCGACACGCCGAGTTCGGCCGCCAACCGCGGCACCGAGTAGAGTTGATCCGGTTGCATCTGCCCGGTGATGACAAGCCCGCGGATCACCTGACGCGCCTGCTCGCGCAGGCTTGGCGCCGAAATCAGCCCTGCCGAGCCCTTTTGCATCGTTTCCATGCATTCTCATTAGCACACTGGCTTAAAAATCCACAATATAAAGTGTGATGTGTGATATATTGTAGCTTGACGATCAAAGTGTGATGCGTGATATTTTACTCCAGAAGAAAAACCAGGGAGATAACAAATGGCGGTAGATCGCATCCTCATGATCGTGTCCGACACTGTGCGGACGGACATGCTCGGCTACAACGGTGGTGGGGTTAGAACTCCCAATCTCGACAAGCTTGCCGCCAAATCGATGGTGTTCGATCGCTACTATGCATCGAGCTTTCCGACCGTCCCCGCGCGCTACGATTATCTGACCGGTAAGCCAGCCTTCGCCGGTGTCGGCTGGGGCGCGCTGCCGCGCGCGGATCGCTCGATCGCAACCACATTGACCGAAGCGGGCTACACGACGCTCGGCGTGGTGGACACACCATTCTATCAGGTCAACGGCTACTCATATGACCGCGGATTCAATTTCTTCTACGACATGAAGTCCCAGCTGTTGGGAACGCCGCACTATTCGTCCTACAGCGCGCCCAACAAAACCAAGCGCCAGGGCGAAGGCAAGCTGCCGCAATGGCCGATCACCGGCAAGGTAAAGCCCGATCCGCGTACGGGCGAGATGGACTGTCCGGCGCCGCTCACCATGGTGCAGGCTGCCAAATCTCTGGAGCAAATCTACGAGGACAAGTTCTTCGCGCTGGTCGACACCTGGGATCCGCACGAGCCGTGGGATCCGCCGGCCTATTACGTCAGGCACTATCTTCCCGATTATGCCGGCGAGCGCGTGCACCCGCCCTATGGCGAATGCAAGAAGCACGGCATGACCGATCGCGACATCGCGGTGGCGCGCGCGCTCTATAGCGGCGAGCTCGAGCTCGTCGATCGCTGGATCGGGCATCTGCTCAATCAGCTCGCCTATCTCGGCATCGAGGACTCCACCGCCATCATCTTCGTCTCCGACCACGGTTTCCTGCTGGGAGAGCATGGGCTGATGGGCAAGATGGTCCGCAGGGCGCCCGGCGAGGCGACGTGGATGCGCTCGCCGCTTTACGAGGAGATCGCGAAGGTGCCGCTGTTGATTCATGTGCCGGGCGCAAAGGCCGGTCGAACCAGCAAGCTTGCCTGCGCGCTCGATCTCGCGCCCACGATTTGCGACATGGCCGGCCTGCCGCGCCAGGCGGAGATGCAGGGGATCTCGCTGCTGCCCGCAGTCCATGGCCAGCCGTTCGAAGGACGCGACCACGTGCTGACCGCGCTGCCGCTTGCCAATCCCGGCGATACGGTTGAAGTCGTCGACGATCTGATGCGGACGGTGGTCGAGTGGCAGCCCGTCACCATCACGACGGAGCAATGGTCGCTGCTCTACGCGACTCCGAACGATCCGGTCGAGCTCTATGATTTGCGCTCCGACCCGAAGCAAGCGACCAACGTGGCGGCAAAACATCCCGACGTCATCCGCTCTCTGCTGAAGTTGTATGCGGAAGACCTGCGACGCGCCGGCGTCACCAGGAAATACAGCGATCCGCGCCTCGCCGCGTTGCTCGAACCTGCATCCTAGTTCGCATGAAGACGACGCATCAAAACAGGGATCCGGAGCGTCGGCTCTGATTCAATCAGAACCGACCATGCTCCAGGTCGTTACGGCGGCAAAACTCGATCGACTGGTGGAGAGAGACATGAGGGGCGACTTCACGCGAAGGCAATTCCTCGGCTCCACCGCGACGGGGCTGGTTGCTCTCGGATACGGCGTAGGGGCGCCGTCGATGGCGGCGGAGGGCGAGGGGCCCACGCCGAAGCGAGGCGGCGTGCTGACGATCGGTCAGGACGAGAATCCGATCGGGCTCGACCCGCACAAGACGGCGGCGTTTTCGACCACGAACATCGCCGAGCATATCTTTACCTGCCTGCTCAGGTGGGATGCGACTGTGAGCCGTGTCGAACCGGACCTCGCGGTTGCGTGGGAGAATCCGGATCCCCAGACATTCGTCTTCCATCTGCGCGACGGCGTTAAATTCCACAATGGCGATGTGCTCACCAGCGACGACGTCAAGTTCACGTTCCAGCGCATGGTCGATCCCGCGACCCGCTCGCCGTGGGCCTCGATCTTCTCGGTGATCCGCGAAATCGAGACGCCGGATCCGCGGACCGTGGTGTTTCGTCTCGCCCATCCGTTCTCCCCCTTCCTCAACTATCTCGCCACGGTCAGATATACCGCGATTGTCAGCCGCGAGGATGTGAAGCGCCGCGGTGACCTCGTCACGGGCGGCGTCGGCACGGGGCCATTCATGCTGGAGGATTTCCGGCCGAACTCGCTGGTGCGGCTGAAGCGCAACGCGGACTATTACGAGCCCGGATTGCCTTATCTCGATGGCCTCGACTTCCGCATCATTCCCGACGAAGGCAGTCGCATGGCGGCGTTGCGGGCGGGCAGCGTTCAGCTGACCTGGCTGAGCCGCCCCGATTCGGCTGCGCAGATGCGCGATGTCGCAGATATCGTGGCGCCCGAGCCTGAAGCCTATTCGCGGCTGATGCTGCTCGAATTCGATCAGCGCAAGCCACCCTTCAACGACGTTCGCGTTCGCCGCGCCTTCAGTCTCGCGCTGAACCGTGAGCTGATCGTCAAGGTGGTTTGGCGTGGCCGGGCTGGCCTCACGGCCGCGCTGCCGCCGATGCAAGCGCCTTTCGCGGTCCCGAGCGGCGAGGTGCCCGGCTTGCCCTATGCCAGGGAAGACGTGGCCGCGGCCAAGGCGCTGATGGCAGAGGCCGGCTATGCCGGCGGCTTCGAGACGATTTTTGCCGTCTCGCCGGCCAACTATGGCGACGTTCAGATTGCCCAGATCATTCAGCAGATGGTTGGCCGTGTCGGCATCAGGATCAAGATCCTGCAGAAGGAATGGAGTAATCTCGTCACCGATTTCCAATCGACGGAATCTCCGATCTCGATGGCCGGCCTGGTTTGGGGACCCGATCCCGACACCAACATCTCGATCCGGCTGGACTCTCATTCCACGGTCAACCCGGGCAAGACGGCCGATCCCGTGCTGGACGATCTGCTCGCCAAGGCTCGCCAGAGCTACGACCAGGCCGAGCGTGTCAGCCACTATCGCGCGGTCCAGCAGCGCGTCGCCGAGATGGCTTACGTCATCACGCCCTGTGCCGCCGCGCTGCGATGGGAGATGTGGTCGACGAAGCTGCAGGGCTACCGCGCCTTGCCATCGACGCTGCGTGTCTATCTTCGGCAGTCCTGGTTGCAATAGGCGCAAGCGCAGGACTTGAATGGAGGTGTCGATGCTCAGATATGCCGCGGGCCGCATCGTTCTCACCGTGCCGGTGCTATTCGGCGTGTCGCTGATGAGCTTCGCCATCATCCATTTGATCCCCGGCGATATCGTCAGCGTGCTGGCGGGCCCCACGGTGGCGCTCGACTCGGAAGCGGCCCAGAACATCCGCCACGCGCTGCATCTCGATCAGCCGCTGCCGGTCCAATACGGCATCTGGCTGACCGGCACGCTGCGCGGCGATTTCGGCAACTCGTTGGTGATGGGGCTGCCGGTCGGCCCGCAGATCGCCTCGCACCTTCCGGTGACGCTGGTCCTGACCGCCCTGTCTCTGATTCTAGCGATCATGATCGGATTGCCAGGAGGCGTCGTCGCGGCGACGACCCGCGGCCGCTGGCCCGATCTCGCCATTCGCGGCGTTGCTCTGCTCGGCCTGTCGACGCCGCCATTCTTCGTCGGCGTGGCCGCGGTGTTGCTGCTTTCGATCTATCTGCCATCGTTCAAGACGCTGGGCGCCGTCGACCTCCATCACGATCCGCTCGGCGGACTTCAGACCTTGCTGCTGCCGGCTTTCGTGCTGTCGCTGGCGTCCGCCACGACGATCATGCGCTACACGCGCGTCGCCATGCTGGAGGTGCTGGCGGAGCCTTACATGGCGACGGCGCGCGCCAAGGGTGCCGGTCGTCTCCGCGTGCTGATTCGGCATGGTCTTCGCAATGCCCTGTTGCCGGTGGTGACCGCGGTCGGTGTCACCGCGGCTCACCTCATCGCGGGCGCGGTCGTGGTCGAACAGGTGTTCGGCCTGCCCGGTATCGGACAGTTGATGCTCAACGCGATCTATCAGCGCGACTATACTCAGGTTCAGGCCACGGTGCTGGTGATCACCACGCTCGTGGTCCTGATCAATATCATGGTCGACCTCAGCTATTATTTACTCGATCCGAGGATTCAGCAGCATGGCTGATGCGCATCCGACCGTGATCGACGTGCCGGACCAACCCGGTGTGCAGTTGAACCGGCCGACGATCGCCGACGAATCCGATCTGGCTTCCTGGCGTTTCCGGCATTGCCTGAATCTGCCGCTCCTAATCGGTGCCGTGATCGTCCTGCTGTCGATCGCCCTCGCGCTCACCGCGCCGTGGCTGACGTCGCACGATCCCCTGGAGATCGCCGACGCATCGCTCTCGCCGCCGTCAAGTCAATATCTGCTGGGTACGGATCAACTCGGACGGGACGTCCTGACGCGGATCCTTTACGCAGCGCGCAGCTCGCTCGCGGCGGCCTGCCTGAGCGCTGCGCTGGCATTCGTATCAGGCACCATGATCGGTCTCCTTGCCGGATACTCCAGCGGGCTGCTGGATGCCTGCCTGATGCGCGTGCTCGACATTCTGCAGGCCTTTCCCGCTCTTTTGCTGGCCATTGCGCTGGTGGCCGCACTCGGGCCGAACCTGCCCAATCTCGTGTTCACCATGGGCCTGTTGTTCATGCCACGCTTCGCCCGTGTTGCGCGCGCCTCGACGCTGTCGGTGCGGGAGCGGGACTACATCACCGCTTCCATCGGGCTCGGCGTGTCGCGCGCGCGAACCCTGTGGCGGCACGTTCTGCCGAACATCGCGGCGCCCCTGATCGTCGAGGCGTCACTGACGGTGACGATCGCGATCCTGACCGAGGCCTCGCTGTCGTTTCTCGGGCTCGGCGTGCAGCCGCCCGATCCGACCTGGGGCGGCATGATCGCCGAATCCACCTCGGTGATGGCGCTCGCGCCATGGCTCGCCCTTAGTCCGGGGCTTGCCATCGTGTTCGTCGTCGTCGGCTTCACGCTCATGGGCGATGGCTTGCGCGATGCTCTGGATCCAAGAGGTTGATCGATGCTCGAAAAATTGAAGACTGATGCAATGCGCGATCGGCCCTCCGATCTTCACTGGATGCCGGCTTGGCAGATCCGCGAAGCCATCGTCACACGGCGCCTGTCGGCGACCGAGGTCGCCTGTCATTTCATCGAAAGGATCGAGAAGCTCGATCGACGCCTCCACTCCTTCTTCACGGTGTCGGGGGAAGTGGCGCTGGGCCAGGCCAGGGCGATCGATCGGCGGATCGATCGCGGCGAGCCCGTCGGTGCGCTGGCGGGTGTGCCGGTGTCGATCAAGGATCAGTTCTTGACCAAGAGCATCCGTACCACCAGCGGATCTCGGATCTATGCCGACCATGTGCCGGAGGAGGATTCGCTACACGTCGCGCGCGTGAAGGCGGCCGATGGCGTGATCATCGGAAAGACTGCCACGCCTGAATTTGGGACGTTCTGGCGCACAACCGGCCGCGTCGCGCCGGAATGCGTCAATCCCTGGGATCCCCGACGCACGTCTGGGGGCTCAAGCGGAGGGGCGGCGGCAAGTGTCGCTGCCGGCTTCGGCCCGCTGGCGCTAGGGAGCGATTCGGGTGGATCGATCCGGCTGCCTTCGGCGATGTGCGGGGTGCTCGGCGTGTTGCCGAGCAACGGCAGGGTACCACAGCACGGCTCGCTCGGATCCACCATGTTCCTTTGTAGCGCAGGCCCGATCAGCCGCGACGTGCGCGATGCGGCCACGTTGCTGCAGCTACTGGCGCAGCCGTCCGTCGACGATTCCCTGTGCCGGCTGGATGAGCCGCCCGACTATCTTTCCGGGCTCGATGACGGCATCGCGGGACTGCGGCTCGGATGGTGGGAGGATCAGAGCATTTCGGGTCAGGTCGATGCCGCCGTGATCACCGCGATCAAGAAAGCTGCGTTTGGCCTCGGCTCGCTCGGTGCCAACATTGTCGATGATGCCGTGACGTTCGACACGCAGGGGGTGGACGAAGCCTGGCGGGTGCTCGACTTCGTCGATCGTTACGCCTCGCTCGGCGAGTCGCTCTATGCCGACCCGCTGGCACGGCGCAAGCTGACCCAGTATGCGCGCGAGCGATTTGCCTGGGCCAAGGGCGTGAACGGCGCCGATTATTCGCGCGCGGTGCTCCGGCGCGCCGCCTTCATCCGCTCGTTCGAGGCCGGCTTCCGCAGCTGTGATCTCGTGCTCTCGCCGACGCTCGGCTTCACCGCGCCGGTGATTGAATCCGTCGGTCCCGCCCAGCGCATCCCGGCGCTGGTCGCCTATACACTGGCTGTCAATTTCGCCGGCTTCACGTCCGTGACAATTCCCTGCGGCTTCGTCGATGGAATGCCGATCGGCCTGCAGGTGATCGCGCCGCCAAATCAGGAGGCGCTGGTGCTGCGCGCGGCCCGTGCCTTCGAGCTCGCTTGGCCGTGGGCCGGACGAAGGGCCGCGGTCTAGCGGAGCAGAATCATGTCGCTGCTGCGCGTTGAAAATCTCCGAACGTATTTCGACACGCGATCCGGCGTGATGAAGGCCGTCGACGGAATCAATCTCGAGGTTCGCGAGGGCAGCACGCTTGGCATCGTCGGTGAATCCGGCAGCGGCAAGAGCGTCACCGCGCTTTCGATCATGCGTTTGATCGAGCGGCCGGGCCGCGTCCTGCCTGGTAGTCATATCTATTTCGAAGGCGTGGACCTCGCCGCGATTTCGGAACGGGAGCTCGAGGACGTTCGCGGCAATCGCATCTCCATGGTGTTTCAGGAGCCGATGACCTCGCTGAACCCGGTCTATACGGTCGGCAACCAGATCATCGAAGCCATCAGGTTGCATCATCGAGTGAGCGTGCGGGAGGCTCGCGAGCGTGCGATCGAATTGCTGGAGCTCGTGGGAATTCCCTCGCCCGAGCGCCGCATCGACGCCTTTCCGCATGAGCTGTCCGGTGGCATGCGGCAGCGTGTCATGATCGCGATGGCGCTCGCTTGCGAGCCCAAGCTCCTGATCGCCGACGAACCGACGACTGCGCTCGACGTCACCATTCAGGCGCAGATTCTCGAATTGCTCAGGCAGTTGCGCGACAAGCTGGCTATGGCGGTGATCCTGATCACCCACGATCTCGGCGTCGTCGCAGAGATGTGCGATGATGTCGCGGTGATGTATGCAGGCGAGGTGGTGGAGCGAGGCTCCGTCGACGCCGTCTTCTGTGCTCCCCAGCACCCCTATACCGAGGCATTGCTGAGGTCGGTCCCACTATTGGGAATGACACAGGCCGAGCCGCTCAACGTGATTCCCGGCATGGTTCCGAGCGCGCTCCACTGGCCGGTGGGCTGTCGGTTCGCGGCGCGTTGCGACTACGCATCCGACCATTGCCATCGTGAAGCGCCGGAATTAGTCGCAACCCGCGCGAGATATGCAGCCTGTTGGTTGCGCGGCAATGCACCGAGCAGCGAATAGTGGGGAAGCGAGCTATGCATGAGCCGTTGTTGAATGCTCGTGGCGTCAAGAAGTATTTTCCGATTCGCAGTGGGCTATTGGGACGCAATGTGGTCCAAGCGCGGGCGGTTGACGGTGTAGATCTCAGCGTCAGCTCTGGAGAGACACTCGGTCTGGTCGGCGAATCCGGTAGCGGAAAATCCACGCTCGGACAGATTTTAGTCGGCCTGATGAAGCCGAGCGCTGGCGAATTGTCGTTCGATGGCACACCGATCGCCGATCTGAAGGGATCTGAATTGCGACGTTCGCGCCGCCAGATGCAGTTCATCTTTCAGGATCCGAGAGGATCGCTCGACCCCCGCATGAAGATCCACGACATCATTGGGGAGGGCCTCGATGCTGCCCAGAGCATGGAGCGTCCCATGCGTGACAGGCTCATTGCAGAAATGCTGGACAGGGTGGGGCTGCGGCGGGAAGCTGCGCAGCGCTATCCTCACGAGCTGTCAGGTGGCCAGCGTCAGCGTGTCGGGATTGCAAGGGCGCTCGTACTTCGACCGAGACTTGTGGTTGCCGACGAGCCCGTTTCCGCACTCGACGTCTCGATCCAATCACAGGTGCTGAACCTGATGGTGGAACTAAAGCGCGAGCTGCACCTGACTTACGTTTTCATCTCGCACAATCTCGCGGCGGTCAGCTATGTCAGCGATCGGATCGCGGTGATGTATCTTGGCAAGCTTGTTGAGCTCACATCTACCGAGCGGCTCTGCCGCGCGCCGCTTCATCCCTATACTCAGGCGCTGGTGTCGGCGGTGCCAGAGCCGATTCCGGGCCGCCAGCGACAGATCGTCGTATTGCGGGGGGACATTCCAAATCCGATCCAGCCTCCTTCCGGTTGCCGCTTTCGGACGCGCTGTCCACTGGCACAGCCGATTTGCGCGGAAAGAGAGCCGCAGCTGAAGGCGGTTGGAGTGGCAGATCATCTCGTTGCCTGCCATTTCGCATGACCGGCCCTATCACTGTGCTTGAGTACCGCCACCTAGGGGCGAAGCGCTTGCATCGCCACACGAACCCCAGGCTTCCGCCTATCTCCTTGATGTCGCCGTACGACGAGTGGTGAAATTCGTAAATCGTTCGTGCTGAAACCCAGCAAAGGGTGCACCGATTGGCAGCGTGTCTCGCGGCGAAAATCAACGAGAGAGCTGCGGGTGCTTCTGCTAGGGCTTCCGGCGGACTATGGCAATTGTAATCGCGGCACTCAACTCGGACCGTCTGAGTTGCGCGACCGCAAATATCGATAAATCGAGCACCACAGGATTTCTGCGCGGGAGCGCTTCCGTCCTTCCTTTCCTACCAGCAATTCGAGTAGATCGATGCCGGAGATGGCGCGATCCGCGTCGCGAGCCCACGATAAGAATGGTTCAGTAAACGTCCTGACCCGAGAGCGCTATCACGGTCCGGATCATGATGCGAATGTCCAACCAAATGCTCCAATTGGCGACGTACCAGACATCGTACTCAACGCGTTTCTTCATCAGGTCGATGGTAGGAGTCTCGCCGCGCAAGCCGTTCACCTGAGCCCAACCGGTGAGGCCGGGTTTGACGTGACGGCGACAGGCATAATTGCCAATCGTCTGGTCGTAATATTTGTCATGTGCGAGAGCATGCGGTCGTGGGCCAACCAACGACATTTCCCCGCGCAGCACGTTCCATAATTGAGGCAATTCGTCGATGCTGGTCTTCCGCAAAATGCGCCCAACTCTGGTAACCCGCGCATCCTCCTTACTTGCCTGCTTGATCTCGGAACCATTCTCCGAAACCGTCATGGTGCGGAACTTCCAGATGTCAAACAACTTGCCGTTGAAGCCGCGGCGCGTTTGACGAAATATGACGCTACCTGAGGACTCGAGCTTGACCAGGAGCGCCGCCACAACAAGCAAAGGCGCAAGGAACAACAACCCGAACGATGCAAGACCAATATCGACGCTGCGTTTCAGGGCTCGCTCGCTGACCGAAAGAGGCGCTCGCTGGATTTCGATCGCGACTGATCCGCCAATGGGTGCGAATGGCCGCGATACAAGGTCGGCGATTTCAAAATCCGGCAGCAGGCGGACGGGATTTGGCACCTGGCGCAGGCATTGGCTGAGGCGTTGAAACAACGGCAGGTCGTTCCAGTTGAAGGCAAGAAGAAATTCGTCGACGCCTGCTGCGCGCGAACTTCGAATGATGGTCGTCAGCTCGCGCTCCATTGCCGCGTCGTCAGCCTTTAGCACAGCGTCCAGAACGAAGTGACGTACGACCTGAAAGCCGTTCTTGCGCAAGTCCTTGAAGCGGCTTGAGGTAAAGTCGAGCGGCTCGCCGCTAATCAGTACGACGCTTCGTTTGACGGAATGTCTTCGCGCGAAAGAAGAGTTCAAGGCGAGCCGCCAGATCGCGCGATGCGCGCCCAGACCGACAAGGCCGGCCGCTGCAAACAGAACGATGGTGATGCGGGACAGCTCGGCAGTCGATCTAAGCAGGAAAGCAGAAAATGCGAGAATCGCGAGTGACAGAACCCACACGGATGAAGCCATACGCAATTGCCAGCTTGTATTGACTAGATTGTGGCGGTCGTAGCAGCCTCTGAAAAAGGCGATCGCGACGAACGCTGTCGCCACAAGCAACGCGACGCCGACCGAAAGTTCTCGCTCAGCCAGTGTTGCCATGAATTTTCGGTGAATTAGGTTGGCGGCGGCATAGCTGAGCAGAATGAGCAGGAAGTCGCCTGTCATAATGCCAAATTGAAACGGTGTTTGCAGTGAGACGCCGCGTCTCGTCGAGGACTTCGAACCATATGTGGCTAATGACATGAAAGGCCTCGTTCTAAAGACTGTACGCGGCAATGCACTGACGAAAGCAAGGGCATATTCAAAAGCCTGCATCGAGAGACTGCAGACCCGATGATATCGATGTAGCTCCTCGCGACGTTTCGACGACGGAGATCGCGGGTATCAACTGCGTTTAGGGGGCCGACCGTGGCGCCAAGGTCCGCAGACAAGGCGAGGGTCCAGATGCAGTGCGCTGCATGCCGGCGGCTGTAGCAGGAAGCGGAGACTCGGCCAGGGGTGGAGGCGGGTCTGCGACAAACTGCGCGGTGCTGCCCGAAAAGAAGTATAGTGTGGACCAATCTGGGGAGAGCTCGACCCAGTTGCTGTTGCCGGCCCCTCGATTGTTGGCGCCGCTGTGCGGCGAGTCAGGAGAACGCCACCAGTCGGCCCCAACGTTGGCAACCACTCTCATCTCGGGGTCCGTCGTCTTCATGTCTATCTGGACGTAGACAGAATCGACAGCTCCGGCGGCGAAACCGCCGCGTCTCACGAGCCACATCAGGTCGTTGCGGCCGGGAGGGGGACCGTCAACAAGGGTGCCTCCATTCGTCTGAACTTCAATCTTCATCTGGACAGCAGGGCTCTTGGGAACCATTGCGTCAAAATGGGCTCCAACGATCTCGTTCTCTGTCTGATCCTGCACTAGGATCCATTCCTTCGTGCTGCGAAGGCGTACATATGTCTTTCCGTTGGCGACCAGGACCTTGCCGTCCTTGTTCGATGTGTTCGCCCCAAACTTTGGAAATACCGATGCCATTCCTGTGACGGCAGTGAATTCGGCGGGAGGTTCGCCGTTCTCGGGCTTGGAGGCGCCGTTGCACCAGGAGGATGTCTTGGGGGCACCGGCAGGATATGCCTGGCTATACCCAACGCTGTTCTGCTCGATGACGCGCGAAGCGAGACTCACAGAGGTGACGGCATCCGGTCTTCCACTCGCCGCATCGGCACTCTCCGTGGAGGCGGCCAGAATTCCAATGAGGCCGAGTGGCAGGAGCCAACCCGAGGCAGATCGCTCGAGGATGCAAATCATACGTGCAATAGCAGCGCGCGGCGAGCAGGATGGGATAAAATGGTAAGTGTCAGACATAGACCGACCCATAACCAGTTAAACGTCTTCTTATATCGTAGACACCGGGCGCTCGGCCAACTTGACAATCGTCAAGAATGGATCTGCGATTTGGGACCGTTCAACCGCGTGTTGCACGGTTAGCCTGTTTGACGTCGTAACCCTTCGTTCTCGGATGCAACGACGTCTGCGACGCTACGCTTATTCGCTCGACCGAGACCGTCGATATAGCGCCGAGCCGGCGTTTCAATCACAAAGTAGGAGAAATAGGAGACAGCGAATATGATCAACCAGGAGACTATGCAGAACGCGACCGTCAGTCCGGGCGACGCGTGAAAGAGCTTGTCGGCGATCGCATTCATGACAATCAGAATTACCAGGGGATGCCACATGTAGATTGAATAGGTGAGCTGGCCGAGAGGGGCGAGGCGCTTCACCAAGGGTGGCGCAGTCCCCTGATCGGCCGCCATCGCGGTGATCGCGACGACATAGACGAGTCCCAGCGAGATGAGATGATGGGTATAGGTCATCATCGAGATCAGCAATAGCGCCATTGACAATAGCAAAGCTCGCCTCGGCGCAGGAATGATCTGAAGTTTGTGTCGAAAGCAAAAAAGGCAAATGCCAATCATGAAGGAAGGAAGCGCCCTGAAGGGCGGCCACACGTCGACCCACGAGCGGTCGATGGAATTCTGAGTGAGATCGATGGCGATCATGACGACAAGAACAAGGAAGGACGCCACCAGAAGCCCAAGCCTTGATCTGACTGCCGCCCAAGCGAAGAGCGGAAACATCAGATACATTGCCATCTCGGCGCCAATCGACCAGGATACACTGCTGAACGAAATTCCATTGCCGCAGGTCAACATCGCATTGAGGAGAAGGGCGGTTTCCGCGATGCATGTCGCTTCGAAAGACGGTTGGTGATTTCCCGCCTTGCCGAGCACGACGAATACAGACCAGACAATGATGGAAGCCGCCAGCGTCAACCAGTGCAGCGGCATGAGCCGGCCGACACGTCGCTGGAGAAATGATCCATAATCGGAGAGCGTCTCGACTTTTCCTTGATAGACATGCGCAATAACAAATCCGGAGATCACGAAAAAAAGGTCAACGAATAGGGCAAGGCCGCTCGGTAGCGTAGGCCGAATGGCCGCCGGAAAGAAGAACTCGAAAGAATGTCGAACTACGATGCCGATAGAGGCGACGAATCGAAGCAAATCCAGATGCAGCATCTCGCCGGACGCAACACGAAGAACTGGAATTGTCCACGCTTTGACCGTCATGTCGCCGCGTTCCGGCTTGTTCGTTGGCGACCCGGCGGGTTGTTACGGCTGATTTTGGCCAGTGTTCCCAGCGTCAGAGCAAAGGCCAGAAGACAGTCGTTTGAGAAGGCTTGCGCGGTTGCGGTTGAATCGGCAGGGATGGGGCGTGAACCGGCCTCAATAAGCTGCTGCCGTCCGTCTGCCGACGGAGAGGATCTATCTCTGTCGTTGTCCGCAGAATTGCTCCACTGGCTGGAACGGGCCCCGAGAGCAGCCGATTTGCCTTGGATGAGAATCTCGCCGCTTCGGGTTGGTCTCGAGGGGGACGCGGGCAATATCTCCTTTACCAATCCGCGCAGCGGCGGAGCTGGGCTCGCGCGAAAGCCGTCGGCGCTCATGGAATAGAAACCGATCGTCTTCCACTGGGTCGAAAGTTCGATCCAGTTGCTGCCGCCGACGCCTGGATTGTTGCTGTGGTCTTCGAGATAGGGCGCTCGCGCGTCGCGCCACCAGTCGGCGCCGACCATGGCCACGAGATGCAGGTTCGGATCGGTAACCCTCATCTCCATCTGGACATAGACGGCATCCGCAGCGCCAGCCGGGTAGGTTCCGCGCGCCTTGTACCAAAAATGATTGTTGTAGCCGGCCGGAGGCGCGCCAAAAGCGATCGTCGTGCCGGCCACGGGGGTGGCTTTCATCGGGATGGCAACGTTGCCAACGAAGTCCGGGACGAAATGCCCTCCAGTCAGTTGCGTTTTCGACTGGTCTTGCACCAACGTCCATTCACCAGTGTGCTTGAAGCGAACGTAAGTCCTGGCGTTGGCGACCTCAACGGCCGCGTCCGGATTTGAATACGGCGGTGACCCCACCTTCGGATAGACTTGTCCCCAGCCTTCGACCGCAGTGAAATCCGCGGGCGGCGACCAAAGCCCGCCATCATTCCATCCCTGGTACCAATTGTAGCTTGGGGGCACGCCTGCAGGAAAGCCTTCGCTACTCCCAGGAGTGTTCTGTTTGATGAGATCGGACATTGAGAAGTCCATCAACGACACTTCCTTGCTCATGCGCCGGACGGGCTGTGTGCAAGCCATTTCGGCGACGTAAACCGGCCCGCGTAGCAAAAGAACAACGTCATCGATGTGAAATTGTCGATGAGGTTCTCGGATAGAAAGTAGATGAGGAGCACCGTGTACATGGTCTTCGCCGCCCGATCCTTCAGCGAAAAAACGATGGTGAAGACGAAGATGGCGAAGACCAGAAAATTCAGCAGCCCATACTCTGCCAATACGCGCAGGTAGTCATTGTGCGGCGGCAGCGGCAGGACAGTAAGGACACCGGTCTGACTTGCGCCATATCCGAACAATATTCCGCCGATTCCGAGCGACGAATATATCTGCCATATGTTCGTCCAGTGTGTGACGCGGAAGAACGCAGACATGTCCGTCGTTCCGGTCAAATCGATCAACTGCTTCGTCGACATTCGGGCGACGGTGCTCGGATCGAGGCTCCAGATCAGCGCGATTGCGTTCAACCCGGTTATCAGTCGATCCAGCGCGCCGACGGCGTAGGCCGCAACGCTGGCGCATGCCAACAAGATGAGCGCGACGAAGACCTGTGGTCGCAATGGGAAAAAAGACCAAAGGCCGATGGAGACGATGGTCGCCAGGGCTGGGCCAACACGGTTCATGATGGCAGCGTTTATGAACTGTGCGACCAGGACCTTGTTTCCGAACCAGGGGGACAAGGCAAAGAACAGGGCCGAGAAGTACAGCGCTGCCGTGTTTGTGTTCGGAAAGTAGGAGAACACGTCAGGATATTCGATGCCGGTATAGACGTGAGTGTGGCCGATCACCTTGAACAGCAGCGGCAATGCCGCAAGCACATAGATGCAACGCTTTTCGGCCGGCTGGATCCGCTGGGCCATGCCGCGGCCCGCTACGTAGAATGAGTAGATTGAGACAAGCTTTAACCCATCGGACAGCTCGAAAGCGCCAAAGTTCACCAGGTAGCTCGCGCCCGTGAAGATGCAAGCGAGCGTCAACAGGGCATTGTAAAAGTAGCTTCTCTCGTCCGCGATCAGCACATGGCGCGCAGACCACAGGATCAGAAGCAGGCTTGTCGAATTGCTCAGGACGTTGAATACCGTCGAGCCGGTGAAATGATAGAGAAAGGTCAGGCAGTTCAGGAACACGAGGCCAAAGCAGGTCACCACGAAGAAGCGGCCCTGCATGGTCGTCGAACCGGAGGCGAGGTGCGGTGTACCCTCTCTTCCCAGAGCTAGATCGTTCACAACTGGGTACTCCGCGCTTCTGACCTTTCGGTTCCGCGTCGCCCCTCCGAACGGGAGCGCACTATCCGGGACCGACCTGTCGGATCAACATGTCGGGAATCGCCAAGTCTGAGTTGACGATCGTCAATTCCCGCCCGTCCGCTTCGGTGGAGCTTAAGCTGTCAGAGGAATTGGAGTCGACAGTGGAACGTGGCACGAGCAGTGTATTAGCCAGCGCGTTCGGTCTGTTATGGCGTCGGCAATGGGTCATATATCTGTGCCTGTTGCTGACGTCCGGCGCGGCCTTTCTTTACTACGCTGCGGTTGGAGAGCGCTACGAAGCGTACGTCTTGCTTCGCGCCGGGCAGGGAATCAAGGAACGATCTTCCAGTAACGCGGCGACTACGCCGTTCGGGGAGGGCGTTGACCTCCAAAGCCGAATGGAATCACTGTCGCGCATCGCCAAGATCGATCTGGTCATCCTGGAGGCGGCGAAGAACGTCGGTTACGAGAGACTATCGTCCGACTCAAACCCGACGCTCCTGGCCAGATTTATGGCATGGGGAAGGGAGATTGATCTTCGAGACGTGTTTGCCAAGGAACCTGCAGAACCGAAGGCGCAGGCGAAGCCGGTTGACGAGACGGAAGAGGACATAGAGCGTAACCAAGCGGGCATTCTAAGCTTGCGAGACCGCGTCAACGCGAAACAGGAGGGGCGCTCCGATCTATTGAGGATAACGTTCCGTCACAAGGATCCGGTGATCGCCGCGAGCTATCTGAACGAACTCGCGAACGCGTTGGTCACCGTGCAAAGCCTCGACGTGCAAATGCCAGGTGCACAGGAGTTCTTCCAGCAACAAACGAAGCGGCTGGAGGAGGAGGCCGAGATAGCAGCTGCAGAACTGAAGCGCTTCTCCGTCGAGGCCTCGATCTATGCCGTCGACGACCAGCGGCAGCTGCTTCTCAAACGTGCCAGTGATCTGTCTGCGCTGATCGCCACGACGCGAGGAGCGATCGAGGACAAGAAGGGGCAGAAACAGTCGGTCGCCGAACAATTGGCCGTATTGCGGCCAGTTGCGCAGAACAAGGCCATCAGTCGGATGGTAGCCACGCTCGGAGGGCAGGATGGCCGTAGGGGTCTTGACCCGGTCGCGAAGCCGCCGGAGCAGTTTGAGGAGCAGCCGCCGTTGCTTCTGATCAAGGTCTACCAGGACAACATGGCAACGCTGATGAAGCTGAATGCCGAACTGAATGGGCAGACGGAGCTCCTGAATCAGCTCGGTACTGAGCTCGAGAAGGTAAACAAAGAGCTGGCGTCGCTTTCCGCAAAGGAAGCAGAATACGGCAGATTGAAACGAGTTCTCACGACCGCGTCATCGGCCGCCGCACAGTATGCAACTCGTATTGTCGAAGAGCAGATAAGCTCCGAAGTGGCCAAGAAGAGCCAGCTCTCCAGTCTTAGAGTGGTGCAGAAGGCGATAACGCCAACGGCGCCGGTGTTTCCGCAAGTCTCGCAGCTTGTCGCATTGGCAGTCGCTGGCGGAATTCTGCTTGGCTTAGGCGGTATCTTCGGTCCCGAGCTTGCCAAGAGCACCAGGTATCCGGCGTCAAACCCGGCTACCGCCGTTGAGGATCACGATCCGATAAAGAACTTGTTGATGGCCGTTCCAAGAGGGGACGGGATGAGGGGGCTTCATCCCGTCGGATGGGCTGACTACGAGGAAAACGGCGCCGGGATTGGCGCGCGATCACCCAGAGTGCCTCCACTGAAGGGGTGAATACAATGTGCCATGAGAGTGCCATGTGACGGGTCGGTGGCCGTCACCGGTACCAAGGGTAATCCTCGACATGAAGATATTCAGCATTTGTTGCGTTCGAGACGAGAACGACATTGTCGGCGAGACGTTGAAAGCGGCTCTCGAATGGAGCGATCGGATCTTCGTTTTTGACAATGGAAGTGTCGATGGAACCTGGGAGACGCTTCAAGACTTGGCGAATTGCTATCCCAAGATCGAGCTTGTTGGCCACGACGATCGGAGGTTCACCGATGAGCTACGCGGGGAAATATTTGAAACGAGACGGCACGTAGCGTCGCCGGGGGACTGGTGGTGCAGGCTCGATTCTGACGAGTTCTTTATCGATGATCCGGCGCAGTTCCTTGGGAACGTGCCCCAAAGCTATGGCTTCGTTCTTTCGGCGACTATGAATTTCTATTTCACGGACGCCGATCTGAAGAACTACGAAGAGAACCCGGCTGAATGGCTCGCCCGCTCCGTGCAAGAGCGGCTCAGGTACTATCAGAACAACTGGAGCGAACCGCGCTTCGTTCGCCATCGAGGCGATCTCCATTGGGGCGGATTGATCTGGCCACATAATCGCGGACGGACATCTCCATCGCGGATACGTTTAAAGCATTTCCCATATCGCTCGCCGGCGCAGATATCCAAGCGACTGGCGATACGTCAACAGCAGCCGGGGCTGTTCAAGCACGAGGCGAACCGAGCGCTTGCGAAGGGCTTGCAGCCTGACTGGATGGAAAAGGGTCCAATGCCCTTTCATGAGCTGGCCTCCTGGCGCGATCGCGTGAGAGAGGCCGCTGAATGTGACGTTGATCGGGGCGATGGAATATTCTTCATGCGCGATGACCTCATGCCGCCACTTCCGTCGCCGGCCTTGGACCTGGTGAAGGTCGGTCTGCGGCGGACCCAAGTAGGGAGAGCAATTGTGTCACCGCTCCTGAGATGGCGTCGAAGCCAACTCGGCAGGCGGTGAGCCGTCTGTCCCACTTGCGCGCGATATCAACGGCGGAACCGAGCTGGACGAAAACTGACAGGAGCAGAGAAATATGGTGGTGAAAGACCGACTGAAATCGTTCGTGAGGTCAGCAGGATACGAAATTCGCCGTCATCATCCGAATTTGGCGGAGTTCCTCCGATCCCGTTCCGTAAACCTTGTTCTGGACGTCGGAGCGAACGAGGGCCAGTTCGTACACGATCTCAAATCGCAAGGTTATGCAGGGAGGATCGTCTCCTTCGAGCCTGTGGTTGATGTGTTCAAGAGACTCGAGAAAGGGTGCGAGGCCGATCAGAAATGGGAGTGCCGAAATTTGGCGCTGGGCGATATCAACGGTATCATCCAGATCAATGTGAGCAAGAACACGGCGATGAGC
Organism: Bradyrhizobium sp. Bra78; assembly: GCF_024519855.1. Classification (NCBI taxonomy): domain Bacteria; kingdom Pseudomonadati; phylum Pseudomonadota; class Alphaproteobacteria; order Hyphomicrobiales; family Nitrobacteraceae; genus Bradyrhizobium; species Bradyrhizobium sp. Bra78. The sequence goes on from NZ_JALJRE010000001.1 coordinate 704,367, forward strand.
TCGATCGTCAGCCAGACAGAGATCGGTCGGAACAGCATCTACGAATCCCAGGTGGTTCGCGTCGACAAGGTCCGGATCGCCACGCTCGATTCGATATTTGAGGAGTTCGTCGGCGAGCGTGTTTTCCTGAAGGTTGATACGCAGGGATTTGAGCAAAGCGTCCTGCGCGGGGGGGCAAACTCGCTTCATCGCCTGGTTGGCGTCCAACTCGAATTGCCGCTGATCCATCTTTATGAGGATACCTGGAAGTTCGATGAAGCACTCCGCTTCATGCGTGAGGCTGGCTTTACGCTGAGCCAGCTGCGTCCGGTGACCTACTACTCCCGGGATCCAGCGTCGCTGCTCGAGGTAGATTGCCTATTTAGGCGGACTGATTACGCCGATGGTCTCAGCTACGATTAATTGCCGAACATTCCTGAGATCGTTCTGAATCTGCGATTAGGCGCCCACTCGGCGGGAATAGGCGCTCGAGATCGGGAAGCCGAACAGCAACCAGTAGCGCCATAGTGCCATGATGAGCGACGTCAACAGGATCGCCACTCCGGCGCCATGGAGTCCGGCGAGCGGCAACAGCGCCAATTGTGCTATCACTAGAACTCCTACCGAGGTCAGGTTCGTGACCGTCGTCAGGCGGTCAAGATGCGCTGTAAACAAGGCCAAGACGCCGAAATCGGCCATATAGCGAACAGCCAGTCCAGCGACGATCAACCAGAATGCCGACCACTGGACGACGAGCGCGGGCTGAGCGACCCATGGCAGAAGGACCTGGAAGGCAAATCCGACCGCCGTGCTGAGCGCAGCGGTCGCGAGCGCGGTTGTCCGCAGGAAGCGCCAGGCCAGCTGACGGTGCGCCGAGGGGCCGCTGGTCCGATATGCGCTGATCAGCGATGGGCGCTGCTTTTGTTGAAGGACCAGAGCCAGGAAGGTGGTTGCGGAACTGCCGACCGTCCAGAAAAGGAAGTAGATGCCGGCGACTTTCAAACCCAGGAACAGTGTGATCAGGTAACGGTCGATATACTGGCTCGTAATAAAGCCGAGGTCGCTCAACAGCATGAGGAAGGACTTTCGGATCGCGTCGGTGATCACTGAACGCCTGAACGGCCGGAAGAAGGATGCCAGCCATGGCCATGACCGGCTCAGGAAAGCGAACAGCCCCACCGAGGCAACGCCTCCCACCAACCAGAAGCCGAACAGATACGGAAGCGATCTGAAGCTGGTGTCCCAAATGGCGAGCGGAACATAGAAGAGGATCCAGGCCGCGCCGCGGATGAAACCGATGGCGTTCGCCCAGACGTGCCGCTGCAGGCTGGAAAGGAGGTAGAAAATGTCGTTGCCAACATGCTCGAACATGATCACGGCGACGATGAGGATCCAGAGAGGCGGAGTGCCGAAGAGGACGGTGACCAGCGTCGTGATCGTCAGAAGAACCGCGTACGCTAAGACCACGAAGCACCAATAGTGGCGCATGCTGTCGATCATTTCGCTGGTGGAGGCCGTTACGGCGTCGCGCATCAGCAGGTGGTTCATACCGAGATTGACCACGATCGGAACGGCTGCGATCGCGCCGGCGGCGAGGCCATAGAGACCCAGCGACGACAGATCAAGATAGCGAGCAATGAACAGGGTGAGGCCGAATTTGCAGCCCATGACGCTCGCCCGCATGGCCATGACCATTAGATCGACGAGGAGGCGGCTGGGAGAGTCGTTCAAGGCTGGTGTGCTCATGATGCAGGCAATGAATCAGGCATAACAGATCACCATCGCATTCATCTCGCGTCCGGTCCGCTCGATCGGAAAACCAATGACTCCCGGGGGAGCCTATGGGTGCGAGAACCGGCCGAATTTGAGAGGCATCAATAACGGTTTAAGCCGACAAATGTGGCCGACAGTGCTTGCTGTCAGACTCGTGGGTCGGGAAACGGACCACAATCCGTGCGGTTACCGTCAAGCGAGTTGTTCCGGTGTGCTGCGCCTCAGGCGACGCAAGCGGGCGGCGAGAAACGGCGGACAAAGGGCGACAGCAACGAAACGAAGGACGGCTTGCAGGCTGACGCCATGAAGATCCCGGCGAAATTGCCAAGCCACGCTCGACATCTCCACTATGCTCGCACCGCCTTTACGAAAATCTGTCAGCGTGATCAGTCCCCGACGCGCAAAGCAGCGCCTGGCCTGGAGCTGGACGGTTTTGCGCAGCTGTGTGTCCTGGACACTGGATTCGGCAGTCTGCGCGATCAAATCGGCTACCTTGCGTGCGTCGTGCAGAAGCTGCTCCACCCCCAATCGAGCCGTCTCAGAATCCTCGTGATAGGTGTAGGTCGCACAGGCCTCGTTGATGAGACCTGCTTTGCCGAGAAGTAGCAGCGGCGCCCAGGCAGCGACGTCGGCCGTGTGCGGCAGATCCAGCGGGATGCCGCCGCGCTCGCGCAGGAGGGCAGTGCGCATCACCACGCCGCATACGTTAACGGTGATCTGGTCGGTCAGGAACGCATTCAGAATCGTGGTGCCGTCCCGAATGCCTGTATCGAGAGTCCGACTGACGCGTGGAGGGCGCGTCTGGCCGAGCGAGGCCGCATGTAGATTGCTTAGGGTAATGACGATTGGAAGTTGCGGGTGTTGGTCGATGAGGGCAACGCATCGCTCGAGCAGCGACGGCATTATTCTGTCGTCATCGGAGACGAGGATGATGTATTCGCCTCGAGCATTCGCGAGACATGCATTCCAATTCGGGAGCAGGCCGATGTTCGTTTCCTGGGTGATGACGCGTAATCGTGGGTCGCTAAAGTCGTTCAAGGTCTGTGCGGTATCATCTGGCGAAGCATTGTTCGAAACGAGGACCTCGAAATGGGGGTAGGTCTGCGCCAGGGCCGACGCGACGCATCCCTTCAATAGGGCGGCCCGGTTATACGTGGGAATTGCAATCGTCACATAGGGATGGCTTGTCGTGGCCGGAGGCATACGACTCGCGATTGCATTCGCAATATTCGAGGGCGGACACTCCGTGATATTTGCCGAATGTGTCATGGAATTTCGATTGTCAGACCTGTCGTCGCGACAATCGCCATGAGACGCTCGGTCCGGTATTGTTTGGTTCCCGATCGAAAGTGAACTTCCTGGAATGCACGGCCGGCTCCTTCCACGTGTGAAATCGCACAAGGGCGTCATGGACGGCGAACGGCATCATTCTGGGCGCGCCCGGCATCATCTAGACTGCGACAGACGGGGTCCGAGTTGACGGCTATCAATTCCGTCGCCCGTTGTTCGTCAAGCCGCGGCTGCTTGCGTGAGGGCGTTCCTCACGGGCGGGCGCAAGCGAGCATGCGAGGGCCGTGAAACGGCGCCCCGAGGTTTTGTTCTATCCCATCGCGAGAAAACTAGTGTTGGGCAGGCAACGAGAGCGTCTGCGCGAGTGAAGCGTTCGGATCGGCCGCGAGAGGCCCGTTCGTCACCGCGCTGGTTGTGATCGCATCGGTTGCGGCATATTGGTTCATTAGCGCAACCGCCTGACTTGCACTGCTCAGCAGGGACGCCGAGGCAGAGCTCGCCGGCTTTGCAACCAAAGACACATTGTCATAGAGCGCACCGAGCCCGTCACTGCCTTGGCCCGCGACCTCGCGGAATGTCACGCGGTCCTGCCCGCCTGTACCGGTCACCGTGAAATCATAGTTTTGCCAGGTGCTGTCGGGAGGAACCAGCCCAACGACCGAGCCATTCCAGAGGACTTCGATCGAGCAGGTCGAGCTTGTGAATCCCGGGCGCGAGCGCGCATCGAAGGAAAGGACGTATTGCTGCCCCGCCACGGTTTTCACATCCTGGTAAAGTCCGTCACGGGCTCCAGCATAGTCCAATTCGCCGTAGTTGACGCCGTCGCTCGCTTTCACGCCATTTAGATTGTTCCAGAGCTCGATGGTTCCGCCACTGATGGCGTGCCAGCCTGGGATAGCATCGAAGGCCCCCCAGCGGCCGCCTTGGAGTGGCGTCAGCGAGGATGACTCGAACGATCCGTTCACCAGGAGAGTCTTATCCGCGCCCCCCGGTAGTGAATCGGCTGGCGTCGCCGTGGCGACGGTGAGCTCGATATTGTCATAGAGGGCACCCAGGCCGTCGCTGCCCTGGCTAGCTACTTCGCGGAAGGCAAGGCGATCGTTGCTGCCGGTGCCTACGACCTTGAAATCATAGGCGTCCCAACTACTGCCAGGCGGAACGGTCGCAATGACTGAGCCATTCCACAAAACTTCGATCGAGCAGGTCGCGCCGGTGAAGCCGGGCCGTGACCGCGCATCGAAGGACAGTTGATAAACTTGTCCCGCGACGGTCTTGACGTCCTGGTAGAATCCATCTCGGGCGCCGGCATAGTCGAGCTCGCCAAAATTGCCGCCGTCGCTCGCCTTGACTCCGCCAAGATTGTTCCAGAGCTCGATCGTGCCGCCGGAGATCGCGGTCCAGCCGGACACCGACTTGTAGGCTCCCCAACGGCCGCCAGCGAAGGGCGCCAAGGACGTTGCCTCGAACGACCCGTTGACAAGCAAGTTCTTTCCATTTGCCGGTGGTGAGGTGACGGGCGCGCTCACCGTCACATTCAGGGCGGCAGATTTCGTGCTGACGTTGCCCGCAGCGTCAGTGGCCATCGCAGCAAAGGCATGGTTCCCGGTAGCCAACTGGGCCGTTGTCAGGCGCCAAGCGCCGCCCGCGTCAGCAGTGGTCGTGCCAATCACGGTCGTTCCCTCAACGACCTTAACCGTGCTTCCCGCTTCCGCCGTGCCGCCCAACGTCAGTTGCCTGGTGTTCGTCGTCTTGGCCGCGACGGTACCACTGTCCGGTGTGAATGCGGCAATCTTGGGGGCTGCTGGCGCAAGCGTGTCCACAAGGATACTGCGAGAAGCGGATTTTGAACTGACGTTGCCTGCAGCGTCTGTGGCGGTTGCGGTGAAAGCATGATTGCCGTCCGGCAATTGGGCAGTGGTCAGGCTCCAGGTGCCGCTCGCACTGGCCTTGGCCGTGCCAATTGCGGTGGTGCCCTCAAATACCTTGATGGTGCTGCCCGCTTCTGCCGTTCCGCTCAACGTCAATTGCTTGACGTTGGTGATGTTGTCTCCGGCGGTACCTGTATCCGGCGTGATTGCGACTATCGTGGGCGATGCCGGTGCCAGCGTGTCGGAAGGCTCGACTGGAGGAGAAGATCCAAACAACGACGGAGGCAAGTCTGCCTGGAACGCCGCAGTGCTCATGGAATAGTAACCGATCGTCTTCCACTGGGTTGATAGCTCAACCCAGTTGCTGCCTCCGACACCTGGATTGTTGCTGTGGTCGGCAAGATACGGCGCTGTCGCGTTGCGCCACCAGTCCACGCCGACCATGCCCACCAGCTTCGCGTTGGGATCGGTCTTCCTCATGTCCATCTGGACGTAAACGCCGTCGACCGTGCCAGCTGCGTAGGTCCCGCGCGATCCATACCAGAAATGATCGTTGTATCCGGTCGAAGGCGCATCAAAGCTCGCCGCTCCGTTTGGCAGGCGAGTCACCATCATCGGATAAGCTGAGTTACCGGCGAAATCAGAGACGAAATGCCCGCCTCCGATGCCAAGCTTTGACTGGTCCTGAACCAGCAACCACTGGCCGGTCTCCTTGATGTGCACGTAGGTTCTTGCGTTCGCGACTTCGATGTCCGAACTTGGGGACGCTGGAGCCCCTTCCTCCGTATAGACCTGCCCCCAACCTTCGACCGCGGTGAAGCCGGCGGGCGGGGTCATCTGACCGCCAGGATTCCAACCCTTGTACCAACTGTAGCTGTGCGGAACACCGGCAGGATACCCCTCGCTGAGCCCAAGCGTGTTCTGTTTGATCAGCTCCGATAGCGAAATCCCCATTTCACTTTCCTAGTCGTTCGAATGTGTGAATGTGAGACAACGTTTAAAGCTGCCCGCGAACGTGCGAGGACAGAACGCACAATCGACGTTTCGCCGTTCGCGCCAACTAAACGCTGTTTCTGCTGATACTCGAAAGTTGCAAGAACCGGCCCGACGCCCTGCGGCCATCGTCTCGCATTACCGAAATCGGACTTGCCGAATCACCTTGAGCCTTTCCACAAAGCATGAACCAAGCCGCAGTAAAGTTCAATCGACGCGTCGCAACGAACTCTTCACAGCTTCTGCGACTGCACTCATTTTGAGCAACCGGTCGTCAGCGCAACGGCCTGCAAATGCAACCTAGCGCGTTCGCGAGTTCACGCTCGCAACAGAATCTGTCGTCAATGTGATTGATTTGTTGCGGAATGAGGTGGCAGTGAGGCGCTCTCCCATCATCGCCGTCTAATGGTGGCGTTTGCGGCTTGAGGCAGCAGGAGCTATTTTATCACCACGTTTGCTATCACGAGGAAATACCGGCTGTTTTTGTGTTTGGCTCGCTGTGGTGTGGTCGCATGTTGAGCGCATTGCGTCGAATTGTCCCGCCTCAGTGAGACGCATGCCGTTTCCGACATTTGAAGCTTTGAGCATCGACCCTTCGACGAGTGCGTTGGTCGAAATCCCTGCGACGAGAGGTTTCCGCACCTCTTATTGTTGCGCCGCTCATTATTGAGCATCGTCAACTCGATTGGAACGGTTGGGTCTAAGCGAGAGGAAAGGCGTCTCTTCTGTGGTTCGCCGAAAGGGTTCGAGACGGAAGGCATCACGTGATCGGCTTTCGTGCACAGACCGGAATTTCGAGTGTTCTATCGGACTGGCTCGATCTTGCGCGCGGCCTCGCTGCCGTCGAGGTGCTGGCATTCCATTCCTATCAGTTGATGTTCATGGAGAAGCTGCCGGGCGAGAGTTACGACCCGGCAATGAGAGCGGTCTATTCCATTCTGTGGGCAGCAAGCGCGAATGGCCCCGCGGCTGTTCTCGTGTTCTTTGTTTTGAGCGGTTACCTTGTGGGAGGGCCAGCTCTGGTTGGAGCCTTGCGAGGACGGCTGAACGCTGTTGACTATTTCTCGGCGCGCTTATCGCGCCTCTATGTCGTGCTCCTGCCTGCGCTGACGATATCCTTCTGCCTCTATATCTCGGCGCGGCAGTCAGCGGGGTGGCAGGTATATGTGTCCTCGCATCAGGACGTCTACAATAATGCGGTCATCTTTCACGCGCCTGTTGGCGCGGCCGCCGCGATCTGCAACGGCCTGTTTTTCCAGACGATAGCCTGTTCGGAATTCGCAGGAAATGCGGCCCTCTGGAGCTTGTCGAACGAATTCTGGTACTATGTGTTGTTTTTTGCGCTGATTTCGGTGCGTAAGAAACCGGCCTACATCGCGATGATCTTCACGGTCTTCGGGCTGTTTGCGCTCGCCGAACACCATGACGCGGGCGGCACGCATGTCGGTCTGAAGTTTGTCTTCTTTTTTTTCATCTGGTGCTTCGGCGTGATCGCCTATGCGGTGATTGCGCCGGCCTGGGCGTGGTGTTGCGGCTTTCTCTTGAGCATGACGGGACTGTATCTTCTCACGTTGAAGGGCATCTTCCCTCAATGGGCGTCGTTCAGCATGGTGGTCGGGTTAGGGACGGCCGCATTCATTGTTGGCATAGACCGTCTGAAGGTGCGTCTGCCTTCATTTCTTCGAGCCGGCCGGGAGCTCGCAAAGTTCAGCTTTTCCCTCTATGCGATTCACTATCCGATCCTGCTGCTCCTGAACGTCACCGCCGCCAGTGATCGCCAGGAATTCACGCTGGCCTCGGTCGGGCTTAACGCAAGTTTCATGCTGGCCTGCCTGTTCACAGCGGCAATCTTCTATCTCGTTTTTGAAGCCCGCACCCCAACGATCCGCGACTGGTTGAGGGCCAAGATGCTTCGCGGCTGGACCGACAGTCGTCTGCTGCACCCTACGGTGGCTGTTGACGCCGCCGCTCTGCCATACGCGCTCGGATCTGATCGTGCTGCGGTGCCCCCTGCTGCCGCCGGAGCCGGACCGTCCTTGCCGTCGGCTGCCTCTGGAATGCCGCTGAAGCAGGCAGAACCGTCGCGAGGGCACCTTGCAGCAGTCGCAACTCGAGTCCCGATGGTGTCGCTCAAGGACGGCCATGCATTGCCTCAGCTCGGCTTTGGAGCCTGGCAGGTCGACAACGCGATTGCGCCGGAAGTCATCACATCCGCGATCAACGCAGGCTATCGCTTGATCGACACGGCTGCGGATTATGGAAACGAGAGCGGAGTTGGCACGGCCCTGAAGCAGGTAAGAAACCAATTCTATATCACGACGAAGCTTCGCAATGAGGATCAGGGATACGATCGGACAATGCGTGCGTTTGACGCAAGCTCTGCTAGGTTGCAACTCGACGTTGTCGATCTCTATCTGATTCATTGGCCATGCCCTCAACGGCGGGCTTATATCGAGACTTGGCGTGCGCTCATCGAGCTCCAGAAACAAGGACGTGTCCGGTCGATTGGTGTATCGAACTTCATGGCCGATCATCTGGAACGCATCGTGCATGAGACCGGCGTCGTACCAGCGGTCAATCAGGTCGAGCTGCATCCAGCGTTCCAACAGCGCGAGCTACGGAATATCCACGAGCGCTATGGCATCGTGACTCAGGCATGGAGTCCGCTCGGGCGGGGCGCGGCTCTCACCAATCCGAGAATATTGGCCATCGCAGAACGGTGCGGCTGTTCGCCTGCGCAGATCGTGCTTCGCTGGCACCTCGAAAACGGCACGATCGCGATACCGAAATCGGCAAAGGCAGCTCGCATGGCCGAGAACATCGACCTGTTCGACTTTGAGTTGACCAGCGACGACCACGCCGTCATTTCGAGGCTCGATCGGCCTGATGGAAGAATCGGCCCCGATCCTGCATCCTATGGGCAAACGGGCTTATTTCGTCGACTGACCCGTCTCCTCTCGAGGACTTGAGGCAGCTCGGGTTTTGTCTTTCCGTGGCTGCCGGTTGAGCTCATATCGGCTCAGTTTGTCGGAACCGGCGGCTTGGAAGGCGCTGTACGGGCTTCCGCAGGGCGGCCAAACAGCGAACTCTACGCGGTTACGAGCATGTACCGCACTCGATCCACGAGCATTGAGACGAACGCCAGGATCTGCTTCTTCCCTGTCATCACCCTGGATTCGAGCAGATGCCAGGATGCAATCGCGAAGATCAAGGTCACGGCAAGGCTGATCCCAAAATTGACGTACCAAATGCGGTAGGTCGGCAAGAACTGGGCAACTGTTTGCTGAACGGGAAACCCGTAAAGATAGATGCCATACGAGTAGTCGGTCACCCGGGTGACAGGTCCGACGTTGAAATTGAGTAGTCCGACATACACCGTGAGGTAGCTGACGAAGAGCGCGGCGAGATCCTCTCCGGCGCGGCTCGAGGCGAGGACGGAAGCAACGAAGCCAACGAGGCTGATCAGCAGCAGCCAACGCGAAAACACGATCCGGGTTCGATTCAGGAACAGCGCCACTCCGCACAGGAAGGCGAGAACTAGCATCCGGCCCGGTGGAGCGGCAAGCGAAGCGGGCTTCCCGCCAACAATGTCACGCAGCGCCAATGCGCTGACTACGAACAGGACTGCGAACAAGAAGAGTCGGCGGCGCCTCGTCAAGCCGATTAACGCGGCCGCACTGATGGCAACATAACATTCTAGTTCGTGCGGAACGGTCCAAAGCTGGCTGTTTACCATGTTTGGTACGGGCAAGTCGGCAAAGACGCCGGGCAAATAAAAGTGAACGTCACCGATTGCATTGAGGAAGTAGCGAAAGAAGGCGGGGTCGGTGAAATAGTGCGACAGGGCGAGGTTTGTGAAGAGCGGGCCGATCAGCATAGCCGAGATTACGACTTCTGCAGTCAGGGCGGGGAATATCCTGATGACCCGCAGCGTGACGAAAGCCGGAAGGTTGTTCCGTTCGAGGCTTCCTGCAACGAGGAAGCCGCTGAGGGCAAAGAAGGCGGGGACGATAAGCCAGACAATGGGCTTCAATGAGCCACCATAGAACCATTGTTCGGCGGGCAAGCCGTAGCAAACCGCGACAGAGTGCCAAAGAATGACGGCGACTGCCAATGAGATGCGCAGGAGATCGAAACCCGCGGGCCGTCCCTTCGCCGCTTCCCACTTGTCACCGATCGATGTCATCGCGTGTTCTTCCGGGGTGGTAGGCGTTCGCCTCGATCTTTGAATATCGGCAGCGCAGATCGGCAAGTTGATGATCGTCAAATCGTTTATGCACGCGAACGCTTGTCATGACGCGGTGAGCGGCATCAACCGATGTCTGCCGAGTTGACGGTCATCAACTTGGTCGTGCCCCAGCGAACTACGGTCAGAACTGCGCCATCCGAAAGTGCATCTGCGCATGTTTCGGTCGGGAACCTAGGACAGGAGATCCCTATGAAGGTTGTTATTCTCGCCGGTGGCTACGGTACGAGATTGAGCGAGCAGACTTCGGTGGTGCCGAAGCCGCTGGTTGAGATCGGTGGTCGTCCGATCCTGTGGCATATCATGAAGCTGTATTCCCATCATGGCCTCAACGAGTTCGTCATCTGCTGTGGCTACAAGGGCACGATGATCAAGGACTATTTCATGAGCTACCTGTCTCACCAGGGAGACTTCACGCTCGACCTTCAGCGCAACCGCATCGAAATGCATCGAAACGGATCGGAGCCTTGGCAGGTTACGCTGGTCGATACCGGAGAGAAGACGATGACCGGGGGACGCCTCAAACGAGTGCGCGAGCATCTCGGGAATTCGACCTTCTGCATGACATACGGCGATGGCGTCAGCGATGTCGACATACGTGCGCTAATCAAATTCCACCATCAGCAGGGCGCGTTGGCGACTGTCACCGCGGTCCAGTTACCCGGCCGCTTTGGCGCGATCAATCTCTCGTCTGATCGCCCCCGCGCGGCCGGCTTTCGCGAGAAGGACGCGACCGACGGTCAAGTCATCAACGGAGGTTTCTTCGTTGTCGAACCTCAGGCCCTCGATCTCATCGACGACGACAGCACGAGCTGGGAAAGCGAGCCGCTCGCCCGTCTGACCGAGCAGGATCAACTGGCTGTCTACAGGCACCGTGGCTACTGGCAGAACATGGACACCTTGCGCGACAAGGCCATTCTCCAGGATCTCTGGGATACCGGGGATCCACCCTGGTACGTCTGGAATAAGGGCGTTGCCGCGAATGGAAGCAACAAGTTATCGCACCCCGCAATCGCCGATCGGACAACAATCTGAGGAGATGAAGCAGATGCGCGTTCTCTTCACTGGAGCTGACGGATATATCGGTGCGGTGCTCGGCCCGAGGCTGCTCGAGCACGGTTACGATGCGATCGGGATCGACACGGGCCTCTACCGCCGCGGCTGGCTATTCGATGACGGCAGGACACGGCCAATGGTCATGTCGCGCGATACGCGGCAGTTGTCACTGTCTGATTTGGAGGGGTTTGACGCTGTGGTGCACCTCGCGGAGCTCTCCAATGATCCGCTGGGAGAGAATGACCCTGCGATCACGATGGAGATCAACCATCGCGGCTCCGTGGAATTTGCCCGCAAGTGCAGGGAGGCGGGAATCGGGCGATTCATCTATGCGTCCTCTTGCAGCATCTATGGAGCGGCCGGCAGCGAGGTGAAATCCGAGACGTCTTCTTGCGAACCTCAGACGGCTTATGCGCGATGCAAAGTGCTCGTCGAGCGCGATCTCGTCGAACTGGCTGACTCCCGGTTCACGCCCGTGTTTCTGCGTAACGCCACCGCGTTTGGAGCGTCTCCCCGGCAGCGCTTCGATCTCGTCCTGAACAACCTTGCGGGGTGGGCCTTCACAACAGGAAAAATTCGCGTCATGAGCGACGGCACCCCCTGTCGTCCGTTGGTCCACATCGAGGACATCTGCCAAGCCATCCTGTGCGCTTTGGACGCTCCCCGCGAAGCGGTTTGCGCCGAGGCGTTTAATGTCGGCGATGAAAGTCAGAATTATACGGTGCGCGAGATCGCGGAGATCGTTAACGACACTTTCACCGATTGCGATCTTTCGTTTGGTCCGAGTGGTCCGGACAATCGCAGCTATCGCGTCTCCTTTGCGAAGATTAGGGCCCACATGCCGAATTTCCGCTGCCAATGGAATGCGGAGCGCGGCGCGCGGCAATTGAGCGGGGTATTCCAGCGCATCCAATTAGACGAAGCGACCTTCAATGCCGCGCCATTTACTCGCCTTTTGGAGCTTCGACACCTGCAGCACACCGAGCAACTGGATCTTCATTTGCGGTGGACGCCAATTCCCGAAATCGTGCCGGCGCTCGCGCGCACTTAGTAGCCTTTGCGGCGGGAAGGTTCGCGTATTTGCCTGCCGATGCCGATGGACCCAGGTCGAAGCCCGTCCGCGCGGCAGCGTTGGAAACGAATTGCTATCACCAGTTGACTTTTCCTCAACTGATCATAATATTATTGCAATGCGGCAATCCTGATTATGGGTGGCCGCGTATGGCCGGAGGGAAGGGAACACCGAGCAGAAGTACCAATGGGTGAGGTTGTTTTGCCGTTTCATCAGTTCAAGCTGCCAACGATGTGAGAGTCCCGGGTAAGAGTACGGGATTGCTCGGAGATTGAGCAGTGCCAGTCATCCTAATAGTTGATCAGCACAGTGTTTATCGTAGCGGTCTCCGAGATGTAGTTGAGGCCAAGTTTAAGAAGTCCCGCGTCATAGACATGGCACAGCTTGAGAATTTTGAGCTGGAGACAGGCATCGATTTGATCTTGATCGATCTAGGTTGTCTTAACCAACGTTCGCTCTCGGTTCTCTCGGAAGTCGTCGACTTGAGGCCCGCTACTCGTATTGCAGTGATGTCGGCTTCGAGCAGCCGTACGGACGTGCTGAAATGTCTTTCGGCTGGATTTCATGGATTCTTGCCCAAGCTTCAGTCGGATGAGGAATTGCTGTCCGCGGTCGGCGATTTGCTGTCTGGACGCATCTATGTTCCGCGGTGGTTGGCCGATGATGATGTAGGCCGACCAGAGCCCCCTCAGGCGGTCAACTTCAACCTGGAGGCTCTGCGATTGACACGCCGGCAGAACGAAATTCTTCCGCTGCTGGCCCAAGGAATGTCGAACAAAGAGATTGCGCGCGAGCTAAGCATCGCGGAAGGAACCAGCAAGATCCATACAGCGGCGCTTCTGCGCGCGCTTTGTGCCCGCAATCGGACGGAGGCGGCCTTTATAGCCGCGAAGTTGGTCGGGCCCAGGGACAGGTTGGCTAGCAGAATGAGAAGCAAGAGGTTCTCGATCGACCGGGGTAATGGCTCAGGCCCAGGTTCGGAGTTGATCGTTGGCGATCGATGGGCGCAGCCCACGGACAGGCCTCTCTTTCGAAGACCAGCCGGGTGATCGCTGCATTTTCCAGCTTGCCGCGCTTGGCAACAACGTCTTGCTCGGCGCCGGCTGCTAGAGATGCAACCCCGGGGCCGTGTCCCCGGCGAATGGTGGTGGAGAGCTCGGCAGAGCAACGCTCCCCTACGCGCCTGAGATCCTAGCGGGTCGGCAGCTTTGCGGAGACTGGAGAGTCGCCGGTAGGATTGGGTTGCGACGCGCCAGCGCAACCGAGGAACCACCGATGATCGACGATATCATGACGCTCCGCGCGCTCGTGGACGAACCAGGTGAAAGCCCTATCGTCCGATCGAGGGCGACTGGCCATATCTGTGGATCGACGCAACCCAAGTGAAGGGCTAGCCAGCAGGGATGCATCGTCCGGGTCGTGGCGATCGTCGCGGTCGGCGTCAACGCCGATGGCTGGCGCGGGGTTCTCGGCAACGGATATTCAGTCTCCTTGAGGCAGCCTTCGCGGCATCGTCTCCGATCCCCCCAACGAGAACAAGGTTCTCAACGCCAGCTGGCAGCGTTGCCGCGTCAACCTCATGCGCAACGCTCTGGCGCACGCAAGTGGTTGCCATGTGAATTGTGGGAACCTCGTGGGAGGCTCGCAGCTTCGGATCAAATTACTCAGCAAGGACAATTGCGCTCCTCGACCGCAACTCTTCCCAAAAAATCGATCCGACAGAAGGCGCTGTGTAATTGGGCACAGCTGGTACACGCGTGAGCACTTTCACTGCGAGCTTGCACGAGCTTTTTGCTCTTTTGAGCGCGGCATAGGCAGCGAACAGTTTCTTCGCCCGACGGACTAGTCCAACTGGCTTATACGGAACCAGTAAAATCCTAACGCTTTAGCCTGAGTATCCTTCGGATTAGGTCCGCCTACACTTCAACGTATTGGATTACGTATTGAGGTGAATTCAAATGCTTACAGAATCCGCTTTACTTCAGGGTAAACTTTCTCCGCAAGTTCATAGATCGACCAGCGTTCCCGATTTTCGACGCCCGTCTACGTCCTTCGTACCTCGCTGCAGGGCTCTCTTTTGGGAAGGAGAGGAAGAAGCTCAGAAGATCGAGATCGTTGAGGGGGTCGTACGGGCAGTCCGCCTTCTTGAGAACGGAAATCGCCAGATTCTTGCTTTCTACTGGCCCGGCGATGTCGTTATGCCGACCCATTCAACCCATCAGCAGTTTACTGCAGAGGCCGTGACAGATTGTCGCGTTATCCGATCGAGGACTTCTGGGGTGTGCCGGAGCGATGAGCCCTGTGGGGCCCACCAGGTGCTGGCAGATACCCTCACCTTGGTGATGACCATGAGCCAAAAGAACTGCGTGGCGCGCATCGCCTGGCTCTTGCTGCGCATACGGCCACACTTGCCTGCGGACCCAAAACGCCCTGGCGCGCTCCGACTTCAGTTACCCCGGGCTGATATCGCCGATCACGTTGGAACGTCGCTCGAAACGGTTTGTCGTACCTTGGCCGAGTTCAAGGCGAAGAAGGTCATCGACCTTCCCAATCGTAAGACGATCAAGTTCACCGATCTTGAGGGGCTAGCGAGGATTTCCAACGGGCGAGCCGTTGATTAAACCGCTTCGTGCTGTAAGCGTCTCGCCGCGACTGTTCTTTGTGGTTCGCGGCGGGTTATCCTCGGATGTCGAACGTGATCAGATTGAGGCTTTCACAACTACACCGCCGCGCGCCAGGCCTTGATCGGCTAACTGGCTTTCGCATCGCTTGACCCGCGAACTCTCGTTCTCGGCGTTCCGGCCGAAGTCGAAGTGGCCTGTCGACGGAACACCGGTGCGACCGGCCTGCCAATCAGATGGGCTTCCGGCCCGTCCTCCAGCGCCTTCTGATATACGGCGAGTGCGCCGTCGATGGCCTCGATGGTTCGGTCGATATCATCGTTGGTGTGCGAATAGCTTGTGACCAGTGAGGGCGCTAGCAAGCCGCGGCGGATTGTCTCCTGGAGAAACAATGTGCGGAAGGTCTGTGATGGCACTCCGTCACGATCACAACAAGCATAGACCATGTTGGACGTCCGGCCGGCGAGCTTGAAATAGCGGGTTAATCCGCGGCGCTGCGTGGAGTCTTCGATGCCGGCCTTCAGGCGACTTCCTTGGCGATGGAGCGTCTCGATGACTGGTTCGTCGCGATAGGTGTTCATGACGGCCAGGGCCGCAGCCAAAGCGTGAGTCTCGGCACCATGTGTCGTCGAAAGCAGGAAGACGCGATCGCGATCATGATTGAGGCCGCCCAGCTCCATGATTTCGCGTCTGCCGAGCAGCGCAGAAATTGCGATGCCGTTGCCCATCGCCTTGCCGAAGGTCGATAGGTCGGCCTTAATTCCATGGTGACGCTGGGCAGAGCACTCCGGCCATCGAAAGCCTGTGATCATCTCGTCGATGATCAAGAGAGCACCGTTCCGATGACACAATTCGTGCAGTTCGGCGAGATATCCCGGCGTCGGCGGTACCTCCTTTTCGGCTTCGAGGATCAGGGCTGCCAACCGACCCGGGTATCGAGCGAACAGCGCCTCCGCCGAGGACAGGTCGTTGTACCGGAATCCCTGTGTCAACTGCGCCATAGCCCGGGGTATGCCGGCGCTCATGGGTGTCGTGCAGATCGCCCAGTCGTCGTAGGAGAAGAAGGGCTGACCGGAGCAGAGCGCTATCATGTCCCGGCCCGTATAAGCTCGGGCAAGCCGTATGGCAGCCGTCGTGGCAGTTGATCCGTCCTTGGTGAATTTCGCCATTTCGGCGGCGGGGACGAGCTCGATCAGGCGCTCCGCACATTCGACCTCAAGTGCCGAAGGCCGCGTAAAGTTTGTGCCTTGTGCCAGCTGCGCGGCTGCGGCCTGCATGACAGCTGGAAAGCCATGGCCCAGCGACACCGCGCGCAGTCCCATTCCGTATTCGATGAACTCGTTGCCGTCGACGTCCCATACATGGCAGCCCAAGCCTCTCGAGATGAAGCCTGGCGCGAGGAGCGGGTACTGATCGTCGCCCTTCGCGTAAGTATGTGCTCCGCCCGGGATCGCAGCGCGCGCCCGAAATCGCAGCGCTCCCGACGCTGCGAAGTTGTCTAGATTTGTTTCCGCGAAAAAACTCGACCTAATATTCATCGCCAAACCCCTTTTCAACGCGTGATGTTCGAAGAACCGCAATTACGCGCCGCCCGGCTGCATTTGATGACACAAGAATGTCACGTATTTGAGGGTTCTCAACTTGGCATCAGCCGCGACCTGGAATCCAGACGACCTTTCCCAATTGCCGCAGTTCGGTCAGGCTGACTGCAAAGGTAGTCGACCTTTTGACAATCTCCGTTTTTTGGGGCGGACGCAGCTGGCCTGGCGGGGTACATCACCCCGCTACCCAGAGCATCGTTTGAACGCCGCCATTGCATGGCCCACCGTTATTGAGCTTTGTCAGATTGGCGAATTCAGCTCTGGCTAGGCTGTCGTGAGGTCATGTCACGGATTGAGTGGGCAATGTCTGAATTCGAACAACTCAGAAACGCAACCTACGCAACCCAGTTCAGGGGCACGAAAGCGGCGAGCCGAAGTTTCGAATGGCCTGTCCTCGGTATCGCATTTGCGCTGGTCAGCGTCGTTGCGTGGGATCTAGCTCTGCTGTGGCTTGCAGCCAAACTCTGTCGGATCGTGTTCATCTAGTAGCCTGAACCCAGCTATTTCATCTGCCTCATGATATTTTCCGAAACAATCCTCGCCGGCGCCTACACGGTGGAGATAGATAGGCATCAGGACAACCGGGGATACTTCGCTCGGGTATTCTGCGCCGACACATTTCTTGCGCACGGCCTCAAGCCCGTCGTCGCACAGGCAAGTATCAGCTACAACGCAAAACGCGGTACGCTGCGCGGCCTGCATTTCCAATATCCCCCAGCGACGGAAAACAAGTACGTCCGATGCACCAAGGGCGCGGTGGCCGACGTGATCGTCGACCTGCGGCCGGAATCGGCAACCTATTTGCGACATATCATCGTTAACCTCTCCGCGGACAATGGCCGCGGGCTCTACATACCGGAACGCTTCGCACATGGTTTCATCACGCTCACTGACGACACAGAGCTGATTTATCTAATCAGCAACTATTACACGCCGGGCGCGGAAGGCGGGTTGCCGCATGACGATCCTTCGCTTGGAATTTCCTGGCCGGCAGAAGTGCGCGTGCTCTCGGATCGTGACAGGGCATGGAAGCCCCGCAGCAATATCGGGAACGAATTGAAGGCCCGCATGAATATCGCTGTCCCCAAGAGGTCGTAGGCGAGGGCTCCACGTTCGCAAAAAGCAAACGTGACTTGACGACCGTCAATAGCTCTGTCCCGACCAACGCTAGCGTGTCGGTGACATCACAGATTGCCATCGGCAGGAGCATAGAATGCTGAAAGAAGCAGCATCCACCCTTAACGTCAAAGCACCAACTGCGCATGCAATGGAGTTGAGCTGTTGTCGTTTCTGCAGCGCGCCTCTTGAACGTGTGTTTATCGATCTCGGAATGTCTCCATTGGCAAATTCCTATCTCCGGAACGAGAAAGCCAAACAAGACGAGCGCTTCTTTCCGTTGCGGGCTTACGTTTGCGGAGAGTGCTTCCTTGTCCAGCTCGAGGAATGGGAGGCGCCGGAGAATATCTTTGGAGACTATGCCTACTTTTCATCCTACAGCGATTCATGGCTGCAGCATGTTAAGTCCTACGTCACCCGAGTCATCGAAAGGTTCGGAATCGGGGCAAACAGCAAGGTCGTCGAGATCGCGAGCAACGACGGCTATTTGCTGCAATACTTTGTCGAAGCCGATGTGCCGGTTCTAGGCATCGAGCCGGCTCAGAACGTCGCTGCCGTTGCGCGCGCGAAGGGCATTCCGACCCGTGTGGAGTTCTTCGGCGAACGTGCAGCCCGTACCTTGCGACGCGAGGGGCTACGCGCTGATCTGTTGATCGGAAACAATGTCTTGGCTCACGTGCCAAATTTGAATGACTTCGTCAAAGGCATGAGCCTTCTTCTCGCCGACGCGGGGGTCATCACGATGGAGTTCCCCCATCTGATGCGTCTGTTTGACGAGTGTCAGATTGACACCATCTATCACGAGCATTTTTCATACTTCTCGCTTATCGCTGTCGAGAAGATCTTTGCCGCCCACGGCCTGACATTGTTTGATGTCGAAGAGTTGCCGACCCATGGTGGCTCGTTGCGAATCTATGCTCAGCACGCCAACAAAGGATGGCATCCGATCTCCCATCGGGTACTGGATCTCAGGCGCCGCGAAATCGATGCCGGATATGCCAATCTTGACCACTACGACGCATTCGAAGAGCGCGCTGTGGAAACCAGGCAAAAGCTTCTTTCCTTTCTGGAGGATGCAAAGCGACAGGGCAAGCGTGTTGTCGGGTACGGCGCCCCAGCCAAGGGCAACACACTCTTGAACTACTGCGGCATAACCTCGGACCTCATTGAGTATACGGTCGACCGAAACCCACACAAGCAGGGGGCGTTGTTGCCGGGATCCCACATTCCAATTCTCGAGCCCGAACGCATAAACGTGACAAAGCCGGACTACATTCTCATTCTACCCTGGAACCTGAAGCGGGAGATCGTTAGCCAGCTGTCATTCGCCCGCAGTTGGGGAGCTCAGTTCGTGGTGCCGATACCCGAGCCCAGGATCGTGGATTGAGCCGACCGGATACCGGAGGGACGTGGAGCATGGATGACATTGCAAGGCATGCAGACTTCGCGGACCTCAGGGAGAGTGAGGCGGCCGTTGACCTGTCAGCGGACAAGACCGGACGTGCACTCCACGAGTTTATTGCGGATATGTATCCCATCTCCCGCAGCATAACGGGGGATGGGATCCGAAGAACGATCGATCTCATCCGGAACTACGTTCCTCTTACCACGTGCGAAGTACCGTCCGGCCTCCAGGTATTTGATTGGACCGTTCCACCGGAGTGGAACGTGCGTGATGCATATGTCAAGAACAGCGCCGGCGAGCGCGTGATCGATTTCGGGAAGTCGAACCTGCACCTCCTGGGCTACAGCATACCGGTGAGGGCGCACATGACGCTCGACGAGCTTAAGCCTCACCTCTACTCGGATCCGGATAAGCCGGACTGGATTCCCTATCGGACAAGCTATTACCAGAAGACCTGGGGCTTCTGTCTGCCGCACAATGACCTATTGGCAATGCAGGAGGACGATTACGAGGTTTGTATCGATGCCAGCCTCGCACCGGGTCATCTGACTTACGGCGATCTGAGACTGCTTGGTCGCACCTCGGACGAGGTGCTGATCTCCTGCCATATCTGTCATCCGTCGCTCTGCAATGACAACCTGTCCGGGATCGCGGTCGCAACCGCGCTGGCGCAGCACCTTCGGAAGATGGAGCTCAGGTATACATATCGCTTCGTATTTATCCCCGGCACTATTGGAGCGATCACCTGGTTGGCGCTCAACGAGGCTCATGTCGGTCGGGTGAAGCATGGATTTGTGTTGACCTGCGCCGGCGATTCGGGGGCGATGACCTACAAGAGGAGCCGCCGCGGCAACACAGAGATCGATCGAGCCTGGTCCTATGTGCTTGAGCAGAGCGGCGAACCGCACGAAATCCAGGAGTTCTCACCTTACGGCTATGACGAGCGGCAATATTGCTCGCCTGGCTTCAACCTACCAATCGGCACCGTAATGCGAACGCCGTTCGGTAGATTCGCGGAGTATCACAGCTCGGCCGATAATCTGGAGTTTGTTCGCCCTGCTGCGCTGTACGATACTCTAACGAAGGCGATTGCAGCCATCGACGTCATCGAGAACAACGCCTACTTTCGGAACGAGAAGCCATTCTGCGAGCCAAAATTGGGCAATTATGGCCTTTATCGTGGATTGGGCGGGCTCGCGGCCGGAGACTTCCAGATGGGGCTGCTATGGGTCCTGAACATGTCGGACGGGGATCATTCACTCTTCGACATCGCCGAACGATCCAAGTTGCCTTGGGCGGTGATAAAGGAAGCGGCCGCCGCGCTGAGCCGAGCTGGTCTCATCAAGCAAACCGAGCCGAGCCCGACAAACTAGTTTCGTCAGGGCGGGTGGTGTTTGGCCGCCGATAGAGGTTGAGACAGCTGAAGGGCGACGAGTTGATGGTGTCCGCTGGAAAAATGGCTCGCCAGCACGTCGAATTTGAGCATTCCCGGACCGGCGAGAGGTCATGATACAGAGGGTGGTGCTCATTGTCGGGTGGGTGGTACTCGTGTTCATCACGTTCACTAACACCAATTCAAGGTCGTCCGAGGTTGGCTGGTCTTCAACTGGAGCACTTCGCTGCCTTCGCTGTAATGGGCTCTGCGTTTTCGTTCGGCATGACACGTCGTACATGGGCTGTTCTTGCCTTGGTGATCCTCAGCGCGCTTGCTCTCGAAGGCATGCAGTTGCTAGCGACGGATCGGCATGGTCGGATTCTCGACGCCGCAGTGAAGGTCATCGGGGGAGTCTGCGGGGCCGGCGCCGGCCGTCTAGTTCCGCATCTGATCGATATCCTGACCTCGCCATCCGCGAAACGTCATCAGTAACAGCGCGTGGTATTTGCAGCGAATACCCTTGCACAGCTGCTCGTGCGCTACCGCTCCCGCAAGCTTTCCTGCTTATACCGCATGATCGGTGATAAGAGATAGCTAATGACACTACGTGATCCAGACTTGATCTCGACGGTGGCGGCCATACCGGGTGAAAGGCTGACATGCTTGTTCTCGATGTTCATGTAGCTGCGGTCGAGCGACACCCGCGCTGCGTAGACGAGCTCCTGTCCATTGGGTTCGCTGCTGGTTGTCCCGGCGCCGAGAGGCCTGGTGTTGCCGTTCTCCGGTGGCTTGTTCCGGGGAATGGCGTCCTGGGAGATGTTGATCACCTTGCCATGTAGCAGTCCGTACCGGGTAAAATTGAAGGTATCGATCTTGATGGCGGCGTTCTGGCCTGCCTCGACGAAGCCGATATCCTGATTCGAGATCATGGCCTCAACTTCGAGATTGCTATCGATTGGAACGATCATCATGATTGGTTGCGCCGGCGTGACGACACCCCCGACGGTATGAACTGCGAGTTGCTGTACGACGCCATCAATTGGCGCAGTCAGGTTTTGCAGGCCGGTGTGCCGCTCGGCTTTGATGACGTCCTGGCTTAGACCGGCAGCCTTCTGTTCCGCCTTGGCGAGTTCCTCGAGCAACGTTCGTTCGTATTCGGCAATGGTCTTGTTGCGGTTCTCCACCAGAACCCCGACGGCGGCATCTGCTTCGCCAAAACGGCTTTGCTGAACGAGTATCTCCTGTCGTTGACCGAGTAGCTCTTGGTAGTCGGCCAAGTACTGCAGCTTAGAACCGAGTTCTTTCTGGTACAGCTGCTCGCGTATCTCGACGCGCTGCTGGAGCGGGCCAATTGTGGCTTTCAGCTTATCCATCGACGCCTTCGAAGTGGCCCGTTCAGCTTCCTTTTGTGAGATTTGGCGGTCAATTGCAGCGAGTTTGGCAGCCTGCTCGGTGGCTTGGCTGACGAGAAAGCGACGATGCATCTCGATCAGCGCAGTTGTGGCGGCTGGGGGCGGGTTAAACGCCGAAGCGGGATCAGTCTTATTTGACAGTAACGCCTTCAGGCGGGAGGCGTCGAGCTGCGCACTCATCAGATCGCTCTTGAGGTGGTTCAGCTCTGCAGCGGAAATGGTCGCATCCAGATCAACCAGGCGTTCACCGGCTCTGACGGTTTGGCCGTCGTGAACGTAGATCGCGCGAACAACGGCGGTCTCGAAGGGCTGGATGGTCTTGGTTCGGTCGCTCGGGATGATCTTGCCAGGAGCGATAGCAACAATGTCGATGGTTCCAAGGCAGGCCCAGAGCAAGGCGACAATGAAACCCGCCGTGATGCTGATGACGATGGTACGTCCAACGGGCGAAGGAGGGGTCTCGATGATTTCGAGTGCTGCGGGGAGGAAAGCGAGTGCTTCGCTCGGATGAATCCTGTGGGAAGGCGTCAGCCCGACAACGGCGCGGCCGAGCTTGCGGGCGTGATCCGCGAAAACAATGACCGCGTTCCCGCTGTTCGCATTCCGGGGAGGCTCCGTCGGCGCGGCCGGCCGCTGCTTGGACATTGCAGATGCGCGATCGGCGCGAGACGAAAACATACCAGCCAGTCGTGCCCTAACAATCAGGGATCGCTCCTTTGAACGCCGGATGAATTCCAGGCAGCATCGTGAAAAGCGCAGTAGCCGAGCGGTGATGGCGCGTTGATGGGTGATCACGACGAGCCGTCCGTCCCAATTGGACTCAAGCTCGTATCTGGAAATGATAGATGGCCTTGCGGCGCCAGCGGTCATCACCACGGCCTCATAGCCATGTACTTTTCCGAGTAGGAGAAAGCTGCCGCTGCGAATCGGGAGGATGCCAGGCAGGGCTGATGCCGATAGTCCGTCCCAATCGGTCAGAACACAGCTCGCAGAGAGATTGAGCTCCCTCGCATAAGCGAGCATTTCCGGGACATCGATAGGCGTGTAGCCGGACCGCTGGCGAATATGATCGAGGCTGCTGTCAACACCACGCAATCGGAGCAGGAGGTCGAGCACAAACAGCCCCGGATCGTCGAACGTCTCTGCCGTCGTCTGTTTCATGCGGCCTCGTCGATGCCCGCGTGAGCTCGACCGTGTCGCCTGTCGGTGTCGACGCAAGCGAAGGGCAGGCTATGCAAGGTCATGGAAGCCAGACTGTAGGCGGAAGAGCTTTGAATAACGTCCTCCGCGCTTGACCAGCTCTTGATGAGAACCATCCTCGACCAAGCGGCCATCTTCAATCGTGATGATCCGGTCGGCCATTCGTAAGGCCGATAGCCGATGCGCAATGATCAGGACAGTACGGCCGTGCACGATTTTGGCCATGTTCTGTTGAACGATGTGCTCACTCTCGTAGTCGAGTGCGCTGGTCGCCTCGTCAAAGATCAGGATCCGGGGATTGGTTACCAGCGCGCGCGCAATCGCAATGCGCTGACGCTGTCCGCCGGACAGGCTGCTCCCGCGTTCGCCGACTATCGTGTCGTATCCGTTCGGTAGTTGTAGAATGAAATTGTGTGCACCGGCCATTGTGGCCGCTTCAACCACACGCTCCGTCGATGTCGCGGGATCCGCGAAGGCAATATTGTCCCTGACCGAACAGTTGAAGAGGACACTGTCCTGGAGAACTACACCGATCTGTCGGCGCAGCCAGGCGGGGTCAACCTGAGTCACGTCGATCCCGTCGACGAGGACCCGGCCTCGCTCCGGGATATACAGCCGCTGCACCAGTTTGGCCAAAGTGCTCTTCCCCGAGCCCGAGGAGCCCACTATTCCAATGACCTGCCTTGCCGGAACGTGCAGCTGCACATCTCGAAGGATTTCAGGCCCATCGATGCGGTAGCGAAAGGCCACCTGTTCGAACGCAATATCACCTCGGATGCTATGCAGCGCCGTTTTTCCAGGGCTGTAAACAGGCTCCGGCTCTGTATTCAGGATGTCGCCGAGGCGCGCGATCGAGAGCCTGGCTTGGTGAAAATCTTGCCAAGTCTGGGCTAATCGGAGGACCGGGCCGCTGATGCGACCGGAGATCAGATTGAAGGCAACCAGCTCGCCAACAGTAAGATCTCCAGCCATGACGAACCGAGCGCCGAAATAGAGGATGGCGACGCCGACCAGCTTGTTGACAAGCTGGACCGATTGGCTGGACACGTTCGCCAGGCTGATGACACGAAAGCTCGCTGCGACGTATCCGGCGAGCTGTTGCTCCCAGCGACGTTGCATCTGAGGCTCGACAGCCATCGCCTTGAGCGTTTCCATCGCGGTGACGCTCTCCACAAGAAAGGCCTGGTTCTCCGCACCCAGCCGAAATTTTTCGTCGAGCCGCCGCTGAAACAGAGGCGTCGCTCCGGCAGAAATTGCGACATAGACCGGAAGCGAAGCGAGGACGATCCAGGTTAGCGTTGGCGAGTAGAAGGCCAGCACTGCAATGAAGACAACCGAGAAGGACAGGTCGATGACCAAGGTCAGAGCAGAACTCGTCAGGAAATTGCGGATATTTTCGAGTTCCCTGACCCTCGCGACAGAGTCACCCACCCGCCGAGCCTGGAAGTAGCCGATCGGCAAGGCCAACAGGTGACGGAATAGCCGAGCGCCTAGTTCGACATCGATTCGGTTGGTGGTGTGAGAGAAGAGGTATGTACGGAGAACTCCGAGGATCGTTTCAAACATCGCGGTCGCTACGAGGCCGATGGCGAGTACGTCCAGCGTACTCATGCTGCGATGCACTAGAACCTTGTCGATAACCACCTGGAAGAAGAGCGGCGATACCAGGGCAAACAGCTGAAGGCAGAACGATGCTGCAAGGACTTCGAGGAGCAATCGCCGGTATTTTCGAATTGCGCCGAGAAACCACGTGATGTCGAAACGCCGTGCAAGATCGGAAAGAGCGGCTCGACGCGTCATCAGAATGACCGCGCCGTCCCAGACGGCTTCGAGTTCTATCCGCGACATCATGACCGGTTGCGGGCGACCCGGCTCAAGCGCGATGACCCGCTCCTCGGTGGCCTTTCCGAAGATAAGAAATCTATCCTCACGAAGGATCGCGAGCGCGGGCATCGGCAGACCGGAAAGCCTAGACCAATTGGTCCTGACGACACGTGCCTTCAACCCAAGCTCCTTGGCAGAGCGGAGAATCTCGGCGACCCTGATAATGGTCCCAAACTGATGACGGATGCGCTCAGGATCTATGGCGAGGCCGTTGAAGCGGAGCATCATAACCAACGCGATCAACCCTTGATCGGGGATTGCGCCAATTGGCTCAAGGTGCTCGGGCATCCTCTCTCCGCATTGCATCGAGCAGTTGCGATCCGGCAGTCACCGGGCAGTTCTCGCCGATCACGAAGTTATGTCGTTTTGACGCCCGAGCGCGTCCTTAGACGCAGCCCGTATCCTCAGAATTGGGCCGCATTCCGACTCGAAGAGGGGCCAGCACCCCATCATCCTAGGCCGCGCACTGGTGGCGAGTTGACGGCCGTCAATATCGGCGCATAGCGGTCGCCTATCATCCTGCTGATGGTTGTAGTTGCGACGAGATCAGCCTGCCCGACCGAACACCATCCTGCAGGCGTTGGTGTCCGCCCCGCAGTGTGGCCTGTTTCGGTCTCCAGAAAAGGACCGCGGCGATGACGGAGCCTTCGTTCGATTTCAGCGAAGAAATCGCTGTTTCGGTGGCGCGCTCAAGGCTGAGTCCGGAGCAGGATGTCCCGTCTTCTAGACGAGAACGGCTTGGCGGATCGGGTCGGAACGCTATGAAAGTGTTGTTTGCGAACAAGTTCTTCTTTCGTAACGGCGGCTCCGAAGTCGTGATGTTCGACGAGATGGAGTTGATGCGCAGGCGGAATGTTGATGTCGTCGAATTCTCCATGAATGACGATCGAAATATTCCATCACGCTTCCAATCGTACTTCGTCTCGCAGAAATCGTATCACGCATCATCCAGACGCGAAAAGCTGAGATCGGCATTATCCTTTATTCATTCATCCGAAGCTGTCTCGCAAATTACGCGCCTCATCCGAGATGAGAAGCCGGACATATTGCACTGTCATAACATCTATCACCAGCTCACTCCCTCGATCGTCACCGCAGCAGCGGAAATGGGGGTTCCCGTCGTTCTCACGCTTCACGACTACAAACCGGTGTGTCCCGTCTATACGCAGCTAAGCAACGGACAGGTGTGTGCGAGATGCGGCGACGGCGCCTTCGAGACGATTCTCGCTCGTCGTTGCGCCGACGGTTCTCTAGGGCGCAGCGCCTTGCTTTGGGCGGAGGCGCGCTATCACGCGCTGCTGGGAAGCTATCATCGCGTCGGAAAATTCATTGCGCCGAGCAAGTTCATGTATGAGGCCATCGTCCGTCGGTTCGGTGCAGATAAGGTGGTTCATATTCCAAACGGGATCGACGCATCGCGTATCGATACCTCTGTCGGCGATGACGGATACGCACTGTATTTCGGGCGCCTGTCGCCTGAAAAAGGCGTTGAGGATCTCCTTAAAGCTCATGCGACCGCCCAAGGCGCCTGGCGGCTGGTAATCGCCGGCACTGGACCGCTTTTCGATGAGCTTCGGCGGAAATACCCCGCGGCGGAGTTTAGAGGGCATCTCATGGGCATCGACCTCGAGCGCACAATCAGGGAGGCGGGTTTGATTGTCGTGCCCTCGGTGTGGCACGAAAACAGTCCTCTCTCGATTCTTGAGGCGATGGCGCATGGCAAGCCAATCGTCGCTTCCCGCATTGGCGGAATTCCCGAGTTGGTCAGAGACGGGACGACAGGTCTGTTGTTTGACCCTGGCGACGTTATTCCACTCTCTGAAAAGGTCAGAACTCTCCTCGTCGACCGCAGTCGTCGCGAGGTGTTCGGTCGCAACGCACGCAAGACCGTCGAGAACGAGTACTCGCTCGAGAAACACGGTGCGGCGTTACTCTCGTTATACGAGGATCTGATTGCATCAGTCGGCTTACACAGGAAAGTTGGATCATAAAATGGACCTTACCGTCATTTCCACGTTCCGCTGCAACTCCAAGTGTCAGATGTGTTACATCTGGCAGAATCCGACCGAGCCGAAGGAAGAGGTGTCGCTGGCTACGTTGTCGAAGCTTCCATCCGGCTTCGACAATTTGAATGTGTCGGGTGGAGAGCCGACGCTTCGCAAAGACCTCGAAGAGATGATCGATCTTCTCTATCCGAAGGCAAGAGTGACGGAAATATCGTCGAACGGGCTGCATCCGGAGCGCCTCGTTCCGATCATCAAGAAACACCCCAACATCAAGGTACGCTTCTCGCTCGAGGGCGATCAGGAGACCAGCGATAGAATTCGCGGGGAGAAGGACGGTTACAGCACCAAGATCGCGGGACTTCGTATGCTGCGCGAAGCCGGCGGCACCGACCTCGGCTTTGCGATGGTCATCCAGGACGAAAACGTCGATCAGCTCGTCAATGTCTATGAGTTCGCTCGCAAGGAAGGATTCGAGCTGGCAACTTCCACGCTTCACAATGCGTGGCAGTTCTACAAGAACGACAATTACTTCTATGATCGGAAGGCAGTCGCGCGGAAGGTTGAAGGGCTTATTTCGGCGATGCTGCGTAGTCCGAAGCCAAAGAACTGGTTTCGGGCCTACCTGAACCTTGGCCTGATCGAGAAGATTCTCGGTCATGATCGGTTGATCCCGTGCAGTGCGGGTAAGGATTTTGCCTTTATCGACCCGTGGTCGGACGTATGGGCTTGCAACGTCCGCTCGGATCTGCCCATGGGAAATCTTGCGCGGGAATCATGGAACGAGATCATGAACAGCGAGGCCGCTCAGCAGACACGGAAAAAGGTCGCGAGCTGTGGGCAGAACTGCTGGATGGTGACGACCGCGCGGACCGCGATGCGGTCCAACTTGGTCCCTCAGCTTCCAAAAGGCGAGCCGTTGTTATGGGTCATCAAGAACAAGCTCAAGGTCTCGATCGGCAAGAGCATATGCTTTGACAGCTATATTGATTATTCCGACGTGCGTCCATCGCCGCATGTCGAGCGAACGTCGTTCTTGAACAAAAATGTCAAGGCCCGGCTGGTCAAGGGCCGCATAACCCCGGACGAGCATTACCCGCTGCGAACATTTATGAACAATTAGATTGGAAGGAAGTCCAGATGAGAAGGCGTGAGATCTACATGTTCGGCTTCCGTGGCTTCCCTCAAATTCAGGGTGGTATCGAGACGCATGCAGAAAATCTCGCACCAAGGTTGGTCGAGCTAGGCAGGGGGGTTACCGTCTGCATGCGATCTCCTTACGTCGCCCCGAATGTCCCCAAAGTCTGGAAGGGGGTGCGGGTACTGCGACTGTGGACTCTAAGTAACAAGTATCTGGAGACTCTGCTCCATTCCGTAGTCTGCGCACTTGTCGCAATGGTGCGGCGACCGGCGTTGGTGCACATTCACGGTATAGGTCCTGCAATTGTAACGCCGTTGCTTCGTGCTGTCGGCCTGCGGGTCGTCGTCACGCATCATGGTGAGGACTACAATAGGGAAAAATGGGGCTGGGCGGCGCGTATGGTCCTGAGGACCGGCGAAGCTGTCGGAATGCGCTATGCTAGCAAGCGCATCGCAGTCAGTCGCAGCATAGGCGAACTCATCACTTCCAAATATGGCAAACCCTGCGAGGTGGTGCCGAATGGCGTGGTGTTCTCGGACTTGCCGCAGCAAAGCGAACAGGTGGTCGGGTTGGGATTGGAGCCGGGACGATACATATTGACGGTCGGCCGGCTTGTTCCTGAGAAGCGGCAGCTCGATCTTTTGCGCGCATTCCTGGCTGCGGCAATGCCGGGATGGAAGCTTGCCATAGTTGGAAAGATCGACCACCAGAATGAGTACGCGGATCAGCTGGTTAGAGAGGCGGCCCGCCACCAGAACGTTGTCATGGCCGGGTTTCAGACCGGCGACGGGCTGCGACAACTCTACGCCCATGCGGCACTGTTTGTTTTGCCGTCGTCGCATGAGGGATTGCCGATCGTTCTGCTTGAAGCGCTTAGCTATGGATTGCCGGTGCTGGTAAGCGATATCGCACCTAACCTGGAGGTGGTGGGCGATCCCGAGCACATTTTCCATGTCGGTGATTGTGAGGAGTTGGGTGCGAAGCTGTTGGTGCTGACAAAGACGCGTCTGAGCGCGTCTGAGCGCGAAATGGTACGTCGCGAAAGCGCCTTGCGGTACGATTGGTCCGATATCGCATCGAGAACGTCGGATATCTATGATGACCTGCTCGGCCGGACACGGCAGCAAGACGATCTATCGCGCGCAAGCTGGGGCGCCAGCGCAAGGTCGCAACAATCGGCATATGGCAGACCAGCCAACCATTGAGGCATTGCCAGTGCTTTCGACGACAAAGTCTGGCAGCATATTGGCGCGCCCCATACGTTGATCGGGTTGAAGCGATGCCGCTCCCGGGCCGGCGGTGCCGAGGATTATGGCTGTTACTCGGAGCTTGATTTCAAGTCGGGCGTCCCCGGTTCTCAGTGCTGAGATCTCAGCTCTTGCGGTCCTCCCGCAACTATGGTCTGGCGATAGCGTCGGCCATGGTCGATGGGCGTGGCGTCCAGAGTCTGTAGCCCGCGACCGAAACCTCGGGGAGCCACGGGCTCTGCGACCGGATCCGATCGGTCGGCCAGCGGCCAGCACAAGCTGGATTTCTCCCATTGCCTAGATAATGGACATAGATTGGGGCTTCCGAAAGCCGTCGAACCCTGAGAGGCTCCGGGTCGGGGATTCGCCGGCCCGATGAAGCTGGTCAGGTGTCGAAGCGCCGGGCGTTGCTGGATTATGTGAGAATGAGCAGGGTGGATGAGCTAACGACCGGTGAGATTGACGAGCAGATTGTTTCGATCATCGAGCTGGCCGGTGAAAATTTAGTGCGCCTGTCCGATCCGTCATTCGAGTTCGTGCCGGAGCGAATGACAGGAGCGATATCGGCCATTCATCAGCGCCTGAAAGCGGAGCTTGCTGCGCTTCTTAAGCTGCGGACCGTATACGGCGATCTGATCGTTTGCCGCATTGTTGCCGGCAGCTATCCCTGGATCCGTGACCAATTGTCGCCGTATCAACATTTGAGACTCGCGTGGCTACAGCTCACGCAGCTGAGCAGCATGTTTGATCACTCCATGACTGAGCTCGATCGCCTTCACGACGAAACGCTAGAGTTGCTTTCTATCGACGTTGAAAGAGCGGTTGCTGATGGCTCTCCTCGAACGAGGGCGGGCGAGCGGAACACGCGGGTAGATCGCTGGTTCGAAGTTGTGCCGCAGCACGAAGCGCCAACGTTCGAGACCATGAGGATTGCAAGCGAGTTGTCGATCGCTGACGCACTCATCGCGGAGTACTGTGACGCTGCGCGGCGCGAGCTATTGGGAGAGATCGACGCGACCGCACAAATCGTGAGTTCCAGCATCGCTGGTTTTTTGTCGGATCATGGGGGCGAGCTGATAGACCTTATTGGTCGTTACAACGACATGGTCGAGAACCTCAGACTCCGGTATCGCCGAACGTGAGACGCAGATTTTGAACTGTCGGGAACACGAAATATCCTTTCATTCTGCAGAACTCGATTCCTGTTTAGATTCCTGGATACCGACTCGCAGCTGACTGGCCGTTACCCTGCCTGCGACGGAAGCGAGCTCGTAGCTCACTCTTTGCCCTTCAATCAACGTCGAAATGCCGGCTTCCTCGACGGCGGACATATGAACGAATATGTCCTTGCCTCCGCCGTCGGGCCTTATGAAGCCGTAACCCTTAAACTTATTGAACCAGACTACGAATCCGTTAGCCAAAGTTCCTCCGGCATCCGCATGATCTAGTCCGACGTAAAGATTGCGAAGCGTAGAAATTCACATCGGGCGTAGAATGACTTCTTTTGCTCAAACCCCGGTTGTTACCCCTTGGTCCGATGAGGGGTGAGTTTCGTTCATTCAGACTAACCGGCGCTGCAAAAATGCTGCGTATGAATCGGAACTCGTGGCCCAATGCTCACATCCCCACAATAGATACGTCAAGTGTTGCTGCGCAAATAAGCAATATGCCGCGTTTATTTGCAGATATGCTTCCTGCCTTGCGTGTGCTGTAGGCGCAAGCGCCTCTCGAAACGTCGATCGACTTAAATGCTGCATCTCGCGATTAGTTGCAAAGACGCAGTGTTAAAGCGATCGCGATCTGAAAGCCTGGTTAAGCCAAGAAAGAGCTACGGCAATATGGAATGTCGCACAACGCACCTCTTTCGCGACAACCGGCCAGGGTCTGGGGCGAAAGCGATCCGCGACGAGGAGGCGATTAGCAGAGCAGGTGCCTGCCTTGGTTTCGTCGGGAAGCGCAAGTTTGACAGGCATTTGTGATATTCTCCGACCGTCCGCGTGAGATGACGTCAGTCGAGTGCCGGAGATTGAAGCCGATTCACCTCGCCAGATCGACAAGTCGGAGTGGAAGCTTTAGCCTGCTAACGATCTTTCTCACAGCTTGTGGTGTTCTTCCAAGGCGTCGTGAAACGGCGTGCAAGCTCTTTCCCTCTAAAATGAGGAACCGTACCTGCTCGATCTCGTGATGACTCCATGGCGGAGCAACCTTTCGCTTGGTGGTCTGCGGGGCCAACACTATAGCGCTCCTTTTCAGGCTGTTACGAAGAGGCAAGGGTCTCGGGGTCAGGGAAGCGGGGTGAGCTGGTAAGTCGTGACAATCGGGCTTGCTTGCTCCGCATCATAGTTCTGGCTGGCTATAGCTTGGATGGCCTCGCGATGCCGATGAAAGGTCGCTCGAATGTCCATTTCATCGGCGCCATCGACCGCTGCGCGATCAATAAGAGCGTCCCAATCAACTTTGCAGATCACTCGTTTGGGACCGTCAAACATCGCGAACAGGATGCCCGAATGTTGGTCAACAACGGTCATCTCTCCGGAAGGGTCATGTCGAAGGGGCATCGCAGCGGATCTCCGTTGTGCAATTCTTCGTTGGAGTTTGCTCCGGGGTTCAGGAGTTTCTTTCGCACTACGCCCTATGCCGGCGAAGACTGCCTTGCACGAGATGGAAGCTAGGGAAATAAAGCAATGTTGAATCTGATCACGGTCAAGTTGTGGGACCGGCCCCGGCATCAAATCGCCTCATGCCAAAGGAGTTCGCTATCGGCTCTCCGCAATAGCTGTCTCTGGTCCGCTGGTCCGAACCCGCGTCGCCCTCGATTGCGCCGCAAAAGGATCATGGATGGTTGAAGCTCGTACTGGTGCGCTCTGCTCAGATTTTATGCTGTCGACGATTGATTGGCGATTAGTGACTTCGCTTCGGGGTAGCAACCATGACCGACCGACCGACTGTCCTCGTCACGGGAGGCGCCGGCTATATTGGCTCGCATGCCTGCCGCGCCCTGGCCGCCGCCGGCTATCAGCCCGTCGTTTATGACAATCTTTCGACGGGTCATCGCAGCTTCGTTGCCGGCCCCCTGGTGACCGGCGACCTTCTCGACGGCGCAGCGCTGGCGCGCGCCTTCGCCGATCACAAGGTCACGGCCGTGATGCACTTCGCGGCGGCGAGCCTTGTCGGCGAATCCATGACCGACCCGCAGAAGTACTACATCAACAATTTGCAGGGCACGCTGTCGCTGCTCCAGGCGATGCGCAACGCCGATTGCCATCGCATCGTGTTCTCCTCGACCGGCGCCGTCTACGGCAACGCCGATTCCAAGGAACTGCCGGAAGACTTCCCCTGTGCGCCGATCAATCCCTATGGCGCGTCGAAATGGATGATCGAGCGGATGCTCGCCGACTACCGCGCGGCCTATGGCTTCGGCGCGTTCTGCCTGCGCTATTTCAACGCCAGCGGTGCCGATCCGGCCGGCGGCATCGGCGAGTTGCGCGACAACGAGACCCACCTCATTCCGCGCGCCATGATGGCTCTCCAGGGCCACGTCGACTTCGCGGTGTTCGGCGATGACTACGACACGCCCGACGGCACCGCGATCCGCGACTACATCCATGTCACCGACCTCGCCGCCGCGCATGTCGCGGCGCTGAAGCTGCTGGAACAGGGACATGCCGGCGGTAGCTTCAATCTCGGCACCGGCTCCGGCTTTTCGGTGCGCGAGATCCTGGGCGCGATCCGGCAGGAGACCGGCCGTGAGGTGCCGCACACCGTCAAGCCGCGCCGCGCCGGCGATCCCACCTATCTGGTCGCCGACGCCTCCGCCGCACGAAAAGTTCTTAACTTCGTGCCGCGCCATTCCGACCTGCCGACTGTGATCCGCACCGCCTGGGCCTGGCACCAGAAGGCGCATCCGCTCACGCGATTATAACGTACGAGCCAGTAGTCCGGCTTGGCGCATCGAGGTCAACCGTGCTGATGGGTTGCGACAAGCCCGGGGCATCGCTGTGCACGGGGATTGCTATGGAGCGGGGAGAACCACCGGTGGATTGCCGGCACGCCCGGTACGGTGGCCGGTCGCATGCAGGAGTGGTTAGAGGCCGGCGCCTGACGGCATCAGGTTGCAGGTCCCCTATCTTCCGAGCGGCTTGGAGGAACTGGTCCACGGGCTACTACCGGAGCGCAATGTAGCGGCTTATTCCGCACGGATTACGACGGTCCGAGCTTGCGCCAAGCGCTAGGCCTCCCCCGCCTGGCGAGTTAAGCGGCGCCTCTTGATCTATCCGTTGTACTCTTCAATTGCAGTCGTTCCCAACATCCTCAGCGCAGCGAGTATCGTGGTCGTGCGACAGATGCCCGATTGCGGCCGGATAAGCCCTAGTTCGCGACCGGTAAGTCATTGATGGTTCTCAACCCGTCGCTATCTCTTAATCAGCGGGTCCCAGGTTCGAGCCCTGGTGCGCCCACCATACAAGATCAAGACCTTAGCGAGAGAAACCGTTTGAGAGCGCCGAACTAAAACGGTTCTTCAAACGGTGTTTTTGGCGGCCGACCGGCGAGTCCCCTCGCGGCATCGTGCTCTACTTTGCTCGCTCAAGCAGAGGCGAAGCCGACTCGAAGGCCGACCGGAAGAACCGCTTCCTCAGTTCTCTATCTGGGTCAGAGCCGCCCGACGTAGCGGGTATTTTTCCACTTTTGTTCTACATCATCAGCGACGCATTGGGGCGGCTGTGCCGCGCTGCTGCTGAAATAGTGCTTGAAGTGGATGTGAACCCTCATGTTGTCCGGCCGATAAGCCGCCATGCAGTCGTAGAGGAGAACCGATCCCGCTTCGAAGGACCATATGGCGCTGTGCAGGATTTTGAATCCCAGGGAGCAGGCAAGTGCTTACCTGCAGTCTCAGCTGTTCGAGGCGGAATGATCGTGTGCCTGCTGGAGGTTGGGCAGGCGAGCTCGCGCCGGGCGAGATATCGTGCCGGACGAAGGCGCCGGCGTGAGCGTCTCTCCCTTCCCACCGACACCTCGGGCAGAATCGAAGAATACGCAGAGGTTTGCTGAAGAACGGGCTGACGCTGCATGACGGAGTACAGATCGTGATCGATGAAGGCGCAAACTCTTCGCGTCCCCGCCGCAGACGACCACAAAGGACGAATTCATCTTCGCGCGGTGGGCAGGAGGTAGTGCCTGAAGCTGACGTCGTCCTTCATGACCGGCCACGAATTCGACAGCCCAAGTGGAAGCACGCGCTGCGCGGTGTTGATGCAAGCATTTTGGGAGGCGCCATCCAGGAGAGTCGCGGAGCCGTCGATCGCCAAAAGGCAGCGCAAAACATCATCCGTGAAGCTGCCGGGATGAGGTACCTCGTAAGGGGAGTGCGACAAGGCGGCATCTTCACGGGCTTCGCCGGGCGCCTCAATATGTCGAGGTGGGCGGGAGTTGGGGCCCAATGTCTATCAAGCAATGCGAATGATGCATTCGAGGCGTTGATGCGCGAACTTGTTGAAGCGGCATATTGCGAGATGGTCAATCTGAAGCCTGCTCCGATTGAGCCGTCGTGGATCATTGAAGGCAATCCGGAAGCTTGTTCGCACCTTGTGTCGACGAGCGCATGTAAGACTGCCTGGACCATGATCTGGTCCTGCACCCAGGGCAAGTTCAACTGGCATTACGATTTCGACGAGACCGTCGTGATTCTCGAAGGATCAATCCTGCTCGAGGTCGATGGGGCGCCGCCGACGCGTTATGGAGTCGGAGACGTGATCGTGTTCCGTACCGGGGCGCGTGCCAAATGGCACGTCGAAGATAGTGTGAAGAAGGTCGCCTTCTGCCGGCTCAACAATCCGTCTCCGCTGGGCCTCGCCATCCGTGCCGTCAACAAGCTCAAGTCTCTGATGCCTAGCCAACCTGCAGCGTCGCGACTTACTTGATGGGATGCAACTTAATAGCCGGACACGAAAGAAGTCGCTCAATGCGAGCATCACTTCTCTCGATCGAATTGGAACGACCCTGGCGCGGGAGTCGATTCCAGTCAGGCCCCGACCCATGCTTTAATCCGGCTTCCCCGGGTCGATGTCGTCATCGATCGCCGCCACATAGTTCACATGCAGAGTGATTGGGACCTTCGATCCGTCCAGAACCACACGCAGGCTTCTCGGATAAAATCCGCCGCCGATGACGCGTCCGGTCTTTCCAGCCAAGCGAGCGCCGGCTTCAGGCTTTACCTGGACCCGTGAGCCCGGAGGAAACCCGAGATTGGTGCAGGCTGATTCCGGCATGGCCTTCTCAGTAGTGAAAGAGACAGTGCTCGACGCCGCGAAGTTCAAAGGAAATGTTCTTAGGCATGGCGGCCGACGTCGCTGTAGGTACCTGTCACGGCTTGACGTAGGTCCAGCCCAGCTCCTGCAATTCCATGACACGCACGACGCCAGATTTCACGATTTCCGCCTGACGAACAATCGGTATGTCCTTATCCTCGGCCTTCTTCATCTTCTCCTGGGTGTTGCCGCAGGCCTTGAACGAGACCTCGGGCGTGCTCAGGGCCATCTCCTCGATGCGTGCCTTTACCGGCGAGGTGTCGCCACGCAGCATGTGCAGGCCGGGCCCGAACGTGACGACCTCGATCTTCACCTTCTCGCCAGCGTCCTTGTAATATTGCGCCACATTGGTTGCGTTGTTAAGCGCGAGATTCATCGCTGCGGGGTCGTTGGTATTCACCTGCAGGATCAAATGATGTTCTCTTTTCTTCGGTGTGGCCGAAGCCTCCATGCGGGCAAACGCGGAGTGCTTCCACGTCGCCGTCGTCGGCTTCGCTACGTGCTGCCTCTCATGGCTCGCCTTATGCGGGACGGGTTGCCCGTCTGCCGGGGTCCAGTATTTTCCGCCCTGCTCCGCGGCCGCAAACGATGCGGAAACCAGAACGGTGATCGCTGCCATCGCGGCCGCTTTGGCAATATGTTGAAGCCTGATCATTATCCGCCTCCATTGAAGAAAATCATATGCACGCCATCAATGATTTGGTGTCGCGATCGCGCGCGGCCATTTGCACGCCGCGGCCATCTTCGCACGCGCCGCGTCCAGCCCGGCGAGGGAGAACGTTCCGTCATGGGCAGCGCCGCCCCGCGGTGAAAGCAGGACAATGAGGTCCCCGCTGTCTGGAAGCGACTGCAGCAAGCGAACGACGTCTCCTGCGAACGCGACGCCGGGACCGAATGCCGGGATGGCTGCCGCGACCTGCACCGCAGGACTATCATTGACGCGATAGGAAATTGCATCGTCACCGTCTCCGCGGGAGATGCCGGGTCCCGCGAGCACTAGCTCCGTCCGGCCGCTGCGACAGCGGATCGATAATTGCATTGAGGGCTCGCCGGTCCCACCGTGCGACGATGTCGTAGCGGTCGCGATCGGTGAGTAGTCTATGGGGGAGGTCGTTTGGCTGACGATCCAGTCGTCTTCCGGCGTCAGGCGATGCTGAGGCGTGACGGTACGCGTCAATTTATTCAGACACGCCAGGCGCTCCGCGTGTTCCTTCTGAAGACAGGAACGGAGCTGCGTCATGGGGTCCTGGGCCAACGCAATGCCGCCTGCACCCCCGAGCGCAACAAGAAGAAGCATCACGGCCCGTGTCATTGCGATGCTTGTGTTGCGCGGGGCTGGCGATTCAGCCACGCCTGCGCCGCAGGGACGCGCGTGAGACCCGGAACCGTTGCGGCGAGGTTGATGGATCTCCACTTTGGATCGAAACCGGGCCCCTGTAATCTGTCGATCCGGGAGAACAGGTGGTCGATGAAGCGCGCGACGCGCTCGGAGCGCTTCGAGTTGGCCGGCCAATTGAAGGCGACCAGAGCGGTCGGCACCGCGATCGTTGAAACCCGTTCGCCCGGTTTGATCAGATTGGGATAGTCAGCCCCATCGAGGGCGGCAGGAAGATAATAGTCCTCGAACTTGCTGTCGTATGTGAGGGGCAGGAACTTGAAACCCGGCTCCCAGCGGCCGCGCACAAAGGCATCCACCGGCTTCGAGGTAATGAAGACGACGGCTGCCATCTCGCCCTTGCGCATCTGTTCGAGCGCGATTTGATGCGGAATGAACGTCTTTTCCACCTCGAGATTGAGCCGGCTGAAGATCAGCGGCCCCGAATAGGCCGCGGCTGTGCCCTGCGTATTGAAGTTGACCTTCTTGCCGGCGAGATCACTCAAGCTCCGAATCTCGGGTCGAACGAAGATGTGCAGCTCGGACGGGAACAGATTCAGGACATACGCAATCCGTCGCTGGATGTCCGGCACCTGGCTCTTGTATTCCTCGAGCGCGTCGGAGTTGATGATGGCCGCATCGATGCCGCGCAAATAGAGCAGGGAATTCAGATTTTCAGTGGCTCCGCGAGTGACGACCGGCAGAACATGCATGTTGTCTCCGTCGTCGACCACACGGGCGATCTCCGCCGCCAGGCGGATCGGGGCGCCCTCAAGCAGGCCTCCAGCCAGGCCGATCGTCCAGGCGTTCATAGAGATCGCCTCAGGCCTTGGCTGCGGCGGCTCGGGCCGCGCCAGACGAACCTTGTGAGGCCGATTATTCTGCGGCCGGGCATCCGCCCAAGGCGGGAGGGCCAGGAGGAATGGTGCAAACGCCGCGAGCAAGATCAGCCGATGCAATCCAGTAAGCCTTTTCATTGCGCAAGGTCCTCTACACATGCCTCATGCGCGTCAGCGCTTTCGGATCTCGATAGCGCGTGGTCGTTTGGAAAAATGGCCGCACGGGACCGCGCTATCGACCCAACGCTTCGAATCGCGCCTTCGCCTCCTCGACTCCTCCGGCTTCGGCCCGCGCATAGAGATCACGCGCCTTGCTCGCGTCGCTGTGGGTTCCATAAGTTCCAAAACTGGGAAGCGTCAGCGGATCGTAGGTTTCCGCGAGCACGAACACTGCCTGCGCACTGCCCATTCGGGCGACGTGCTCCAGCACGATTCGCGCCGCGCCGATGTCGCCCCGTTCAAGCAGCAAGCTTGCGCGCGCGATCAGCCTCGCTACTTGCATCCCTTCGTCAGGATTGACCTGCGCATCGTCTGGGCTGCGCGCCACCATAGCCTGGTCTTGGACTGGCTCATCTTGGGCAGGCCGGTCCTGGAGTGGCCGTGCCGGCGCCTCGCGCGCGGCCTGGCCGGTGGTAGCGAACTGAGACGCAGCGGTGAGACCTTTCGCCACAAGTGCGCCGTTGTCGTCGTGACGCGCCAATGCAAGAGTTCTTTCCAGTCCCTCGGCCCGCTCGCGCTCACGCTGCAACAAGCTGCGCAACTCGGCCGAGTCGCGCTCTCTGGCCTGCTTGATCCACACGACTTCGTCGCTCGCCTTGGACGCCCGCTCGGTCTGCGCGTCGAGCTCGCGGCCTGCTTTAGCAAGATCCCGAGCCAGCTGCTCGACCCGCTCGCGCTCCCGTTGCTGCGATTGCCCCAGCGAGGCGGTATCGCTCGCCTCCGCCTGTTTGAGCTGTGCCGCTTCCTCGCTGGCTTTGGCGGCTTGAGCTTCGTAGGCGTAGACCTTGCTGCGTGCCATCGAGAGATCCTGCGCCAGCGCATCGGCTCTCTCGCGCTCCTTCTGCATCGATCGTCTCTGTTCCGCGGCGCCAGCTTTTTCAGCTTGCGTCAGCCTGGCGACCTCGTCGCTCGCCGCTGCCGCTCGCGCCGTTTGCACATCGATATCGCGTCGCGCGGCTGCGATCACCTGCTCCAGCTGACCGTTCCGATCCCGCTCCTGTTGCAGGGATTGCTGCAACTCCGCCAAGCCACCTTCCGCTGCCTGCTTCAGCTGGGCGGCCTCGTCGCTCGCCTTTGTCGCGAGTGCTGTCTGAGTATCGACGTCTCGATGCGCGACTGCAAGCGCCTGCTCGAGCCGGCCGGCCCGGTCGCGCTGCTGTTGCAGGGATTCCTGTAATTCCACGCGGCCACCTTCCGCCGCCTGCTTCAGCTGGACAACCTCGTCGCTCGTCTTTGCCGCAAGTGCTGTCTGAGCATCGACGTCGCGTCGCGCCGCCGTCAACGCCTGCTCCAGCTGTTCGGCTCGATCGTGCTCGTGTGCGAGACCTTGCAGGAGCTCGATATCGTGTTTCGCATTGCCGAGTTCGCAGGACAGCGCGTCAGGCCCGCGCGGCTCCAGTTCCGGAGACTGCTGCGGCTCTCCTCTTTCGGTTGTTGCCGCTTGCGCGAGCCGCATTGAGTCGCGATGGTCGGAAACACTCGCCTGTCGTGCATCCACGACGTATCGCGCGTGATCGGCGGACGCCTGCGCGTCCGGCATGGACGTGATCACGAGCATAGCCGCCGCCAGCCACAGGGGCGCGAACCATCCCAGCCCGGACAGGTGTCTTGCCGTCTCCGGCGCGAACAGCGTCTCGTCGCAAGCACGGCGCGACGTAGCTGCGACGTCGCAGGTGGTGTTCAAATGAAGAATGGCCGTGCGACCCATTTGCAGTGACCCGTCGCATGATGGTGCGGTTCGTTACAGGTGCATCATTATGCGCGCCGCCTATCCGTGATTCCTATTACTCGCATGGAGGACCCTCGCTTCCCCCTTTCCCTGCTCAGAAGAGGTACCTCCAGGGATGCCCACAAAGGGTCGTTGTGCCTGTGATCTTCAGAGGCCACGATGGGCAGCGTTATCGTACTTGTTGTCCACGTTTGCACCCAGTGACGGATGCGGCGGGATTGCTGCCATCGAAATCGAGAACCATTCACCATGGATGCCAAGGGAAAATCCGAGCCCGTCATTCGACTGCCCAACGTAGCTTTGCGCAGGGCAAAGAAACCCCTGCTGTTGTTCCTGGGGGCCGTCTCCGGGCTCGCGCTTCTGGGGGCCGGAGCGGCCAGGAATTGGGAGGCGGTCGAGGTTGCCTCCGGAGCCCTCGTGCAGAAGGTGTCCGCTGCAATCGGTACACAGCAAGACCAGCCGGGTCAGGCCATGGCTGAATCCGCCGGCGTGCTCGGAGCTCAGGCGCCGGGCGCAGCGCTGATCGAACGGAGCGCCGTCCTTGCCGTCCCCACCATGACTGAGCGCCCGAGAACGGTCGGCATGCCGCTGGACGCGCCGGCGGCTGGCCTTTTCGTCGTCGGCGACCGGCTCAAGCTCGCGTTCTACGAGCGCGTTGACGTCGAGGAAGACAAGTGGGGGCGCTCATCGTCCGCGTCGGCTCTACGCGGCATCCTGCAGCGCCCGGAACTGAGCGGGGAATACGCCGTCGAGGAGGACGGCAAGATTTCTGTGCCCTTGCTCGGCTCCATTCCGGTCGTCGATCGGTCAGCGCAACAGGTGCAAACCGAGCTGCTGGAGCGATTCGATCAGCTGCTGGGCCGCAAAGGAATGATCAACATTCTGTCGGTGGAGCGCTCGCCTATTTACGTGCTGGGACCGGTCAAGAATGCGGGCTCGTTCAAATACGTGCCCGGCATGACGGTCCTTCATGCGATCGCGCTGGCCGGGGGGCTTGATCGGGGTACCAATGAGCCATGGCAAAAGATCGAAGCTGTGCGGGAAATCCAGAGGCGCAGTGCGGCGGTCGATGCCATGCTGAAGTTATTGGCGCGTGCGGCGGTGCTGAAGGCCGAGCGCGAAGGGACCGAACCAAAGATTCCGCTCCGGCTGCTGGAATTGGTCGGCTCGACCGAGGCCGCCAATCTCGTCAATGAGCAGAGCGACCGACGCAAGGCCGTCGCTACGGCCCGCAAGAACCGCGAGCACGCCATCTTGACCGCATTGGATTCGGCCAAGCAGGATGTTGCTGTATACGGGCGCACGGAGGCGCTCGACGAGCTCGTCAAGCTGCGCCAGGATCGCGTCAGCAGCATGCGGACGCTCGTGGACCGCAACGTTCTCAGCATGACGGTACTTAATCAGGTCCAGAGCGAGTTGACCGACGCCGAGCAACGTCGGCGGGATGCCCTCAATCAGTACGGGATGGCCAAGCAGCGCCTCGCTTCCATGGAGGCCGAGGCAATGAAGGTCCAGGCCGATGTCAAGAACGATCTGGAGGTCGAGATCGAGACGATCGAGCGCCAGATTGCGGACAATGAGCGCGAGTTCAACATCAGCGAAGGCGTGCTTAGCACATTGCCGGCGACCCGTGCCCAGTTTGCGAAGGAGGCGAACCGGGTGACCTACGAGGTCGTGCGGCAGACTGCAGCCGGACCGGTCGCCATCGCCTCCGCGGGGATGAGCGTGTTGCTACCTGGTGACCTCGTCAACATCATCACGGGCGAAAGCGAGACAAAAGAGCGGGCCGGCGCGCCGGTCGCGACCTCGCCGGCGGGCGAGAGACTGCCGGCCGGGCGTCCGGCCGATCGTGCCGATACGACCGGTCGCGCTGTCGCGGACAAGAGGGCCGGTCCGAAGTGATGGCGTTCGGGAGATTGAACCGCAAAGGTGATGGGCCTGCTGGCAGCCAAATCGGATCGGAAGCGCCTGTGTCGACGAAGCTGAAGCCCGACTATAGGGCGATCCAGCGGCGCTTGAAGGACACTCGATCGCCCGAGCGCCTGATCGCGCACTACGAACTCGAGCGCCGGCTCGCGGATCGTCTGCGGGCCGCCACCCGCGACGAGCGCTCCCGTCTCTACACCGAAGTCTATTCGGAACTGTTCAACAGCCTGCCGGACCATCCGCAAAAAGCCGCCGTCAGCTCGCGGCCGGACCGGGTTGCGAGACAAGTCAGGCTGCTCAAGCCTCTGATGGAGCGCGGCGGCGTGTATCTGGAGATCGGCGCCGGTGACGCCCTGCTGCCCTACGCGCTGTCCAGCGTCGCCCGTGAGGTGCTCGGCTTGGATGTCACGGATGCTCTTGTGAATTTCCCCGCCGCTCCGGCGAATTTCCGATTCGTGAAGACCGATGGGGTCGACATTCCGCTCGCGGACAACTCCGTCGATCTGGCGAATTCGGATCAGCTCATGGAGCATCTGCATGTCGAGGACGCCAAGGACCAGCTCCGGGAGATCCACCGTGTGCTCAGGCGTGGCGGGCGTTATGTGTGTACGACGCCGAGCATCGTTACGGGGCCGCACGACATTTCTGCGCTCGTCGACGATGTGGCGACGGGCATGCACATGCGCGAATATGACTACCGTTCGCTGCGCGCCCTGATGCTCAGGGCCGGCTTCCGCCGGGTCGAGTTCCCCCTGGTGACCGCCGGATATCGGCTCGCCACGCCACCCTATCGCCTGATGCGCGGCGTCGAATGGGCTCTGCAACGCCTCCCGGCGCGTTTGCGGCGCAATCAATTGGCCGGCGTCCTGATGGGCATCACGGCAATTGCAACCAAATAATCGCGCGAGACTCAGAACAAGCCTCCGGCGGCGCCGATCACGATGGTCCGCAGGCATCCAATTTTGCGGATGATGCCCCTACACCGTGATCGGAGTTTTCTTGGGGCGGGCCATGCCTTCGCGCACTGAGCCGGCGGCAGAATCCAGCTTCGTTGCGAGGGCCAACACGAGGGCCGCACACGTCCCCTCGATGCTGACGGCGAGTATCCAGCCCAGGACCAGGCCTTGCAGTCCGCCAAGTTTTGCGCCAGCGACCGCGAAGCCGAGATCCAGCAATCCGCCAAGCGCGAACCAGACAGACGCCTTGCGCATCTTGTCGCCAAGCCGCGCCAGCGTGCAGCCATGAAACTTGAGCGTAAGTCCCAGAAGGCTGAATCCGAGCAAGCGCATGCTCGAACCGGCGATCTCCGGATAGGCCGGATTGAAGAGCGCAAGGAGTTGCCGCGAATAGGCGAAGACAACGACGGCGCAGACCAGGGAGAAGAGCAGTGACGCGGTCAGCGACACCAGCAGGTCGTGACCGAATTGTCTGGAGTTTGCTCTGACCACGGGGAACAGGACTGTGGCCAAGGCTGCCGGAATCAGCGCGGCCATCGAGACCAGCATCCACAAGGTTGCGAAGGCGGCGTTGATGGTCGGGGACAGGAGGACCAGCACAAGGTATGGCATGATGATGGCGGGAGCCTGGACGGAGACATCAAGCGCGTAATGGCCGAGCACCTTGCCGCGAAGAGCATGGAGCAGCCCGAAATCGGGCGCTCCGACGAGGCTACGCGCACCACCTCGAGTCAAGAGATCGAGACCGATCCAGGATGCGAGCAGGCCGACCACCCAGGTGAGAAGAATCGCGGCATTGGAGGCAAGTCCGGCGGTGGCGGCAGCGGCGATCAGCATCAGCTTGAGCGTCGAGAACAGCACTTGCCGGACCATCCTGGCGCCGCTGCGCAGACTGCCTACCAGCGCCTGCTCGAGCACGAAGCTGAGTGCGGTCAGGCTACAGCCAAGGACGAACAGGCAGGCCTCGGACCAGCCGCCGATCGGGCTGGCCGAGCTGAGTTGTCCTTCGGCGATGACAAACAACAAGGCCAGGCCGAGCGCCAGCGTCGCCGCGATACATGCCGCCGCGGCCGCAAGCCCGGCCCCTTGGCCGGGATGCCGGACGATTTCGCCGATCAGCAAGGTCCCGACTCCGGCCTCCCCCAGGAGAGCAATGAGGCCCATCACGGACAGAAGGCCGGAGGCGTTGCCGATCACCTCCGGCGGGAACATCCGCGCGGCGAGCCACCAATAGACAAATCCAAGACCCGCCGACGCTATCGTTCCGATCGCCAGTGCGCCCGAATTCGTGAAGAGAATCGCGCTCTTTCGAAGCGTCCTGGGTAGGCGCGCGATGAACGTCCATGCGAGCGCTAGCATGATGGCTCTCCCGAACATTGCTTTGCCGGCGGCTCGACCCTGCTGGCGGCCGGGCGCAGCACGTCGCGGTAGACCTGCTCGATCCGGGTCACGACCGCACCGGCCTTGAGACGCCCCACCCGGGCGAGACTTTTCGACTCGAGGTGGG
The DNA here is from genome assembly GCF_024519855.1 of Bradyrhizobium sp. Bra78. Lineage (NCBI taxonomy): Bacteria > Pseudomonadati > Pseudomonadota > Alphaproteobacteria > Hyphomicrobiales > Nitrobacteraceae > Bradyrhizobium > Bradyrhizobium sp. Bra78. Next base: position 748,505 of record NZ_JALJRE010000001.1, read on the forward strand.
CCAGCAAGGTGCGGTCGTCCAGAAGTGATTGCATCGCGCGGGCCAAGGCTTGCGGGTCGCCCGGCGGCACGAGAAGGCCCGTTTCGCCGTGATCGACGAGATCCGGCATACCACCGACGTCTGTCGCGACGACGGCTTTGCCGGACGCCATTGCTTCCATGATGACGGTCGCGCAAGCTTCCGGCCCGACCGAGGGCAGCACGCCGAACAGCGATCTGTGCCATGCATGCATGATGGCGGAATGTGGCCAGTTGTTGAAAACGCGAACGTTCGGCGGAAACGCGGTTGGCGTATCGGCGACCCGGCGTCCGATCAGGATCAGCGGCGGCGCCCGCTCGAGCCGGGCATAGGCCTTCAGGAGAACGTCGATGCCCTTGAGCCGCATCATGTCACCGACGAACAGGATGAATCCATTTTTCGGCAGCTCCCGCAGGCAGGGATCTTCCGAGCCAAGTACGCCGACATCATCGGGCACGAAGTTTGGGATGACCTCGTAGGGCGTGCGGCCTCCGGTGAGACCGGTGTGTCGCGCCACCGCGTGGCTCACCGCGATGAAGCGGTCGACCACGCGCCGCGCGACGAAACTTGATGCCCAGTTGCCAAGCGTCGTCGCGGTGGCTTTCACGGCGCCGTAGTGAGCGGTGGCGCAGGGCAGGCACTTCGCGAGTCGCGGGCCATCGCACAGATGCGTGCCCAGGTGCATGAAGTTCTTCCTGGCGCAGACGAGGCCGTAATCATGGAGCGTCACCACGAGGGGCGCGCCACCGAGAAGCCTGAGCGGCAGAAAGGAGGCGTAGATCCAGTTATGGGCGTGGACGATGTCCGGCCTCTCCTCTGCGACTAGCCGCTTCAGCGCCAGCAGCAATCCGGGATCGGGGAAGGGTGGGGCGTGGCGGCGCTCGGAATCGGCGTGGAGATTTGACAGGCGCTGGACTGTGCCGCGCAGGCGACGCACGCGGACTGCGCCGTCGAACTCAGTCTCTGGTGATCCGGGATGCATGAAGGTCCCGACGCTTACACTATGGCCGCGCTGCGCCAGTGCCCTGCCGAGGTTACGGACGTGTCGCTCCTCGCCTCCGATCACCGGAGGATAGAATTGCGACAGCAGCAGGATGCGCATGATCGGCCTCGTTTCAGGTGCGCGGCACCAGCGTCGAGACGCTGCGATAGAGTCGATGGTCGTCCGGCCTGTAGAGCCGGGCTTCGGCCCTTTGGGAGGTGGCCGAGACGGGTACCGGGATCTGTCGCGCCCAGGTCTCGCCCGGCGCGATGGTAAGCGAGCGGAAAACCGCGGACAGTCGCCCGTCGATGGTGATTTCCACGTCGAAACGGTGAGTCTGGGTCTCGGCGCTGCGGAGGCCGACGGTGAGCCGGCCCGGGCGATCGCCGGCCGGTGGCAACATCCACAACTCCGTGTAGCTGAATTGTCGGTAAGTCGTTTCGTCGCGGACAGCCAGCGCATAAGCGCCGGTCGCCAAGAGCAACGCGAGTACGATCGCTGCGCCCTGCCAGAAGCGGACCCGCACCGGACCTGGCCAGGGAGGCAGATCGGGAGCGTCGCTGCGACTGTCGGCCACGAGCGCAGCGCCGATGGTGATGGCGCAAAACCAGATCGCCCAGCCGAGCGGCCCCAGGAAACCTGCGGCGTTCAAGGCAAAGCCGCCGGCGATGCCGATGGCGAGGCTCGTGCCGACCGCGTAGGCGAGATGCTCGGATACGGAGGTGGTCCTGATGCCGATCGCCCGCAGCACGGCGTGACCAGAGACGAGGAAAACGATGGGTGCGCCCAGGATGGTGCGCAGGAACAAACTATCGCTGACGGCCACCGCAGCCAGCGTGACGGCCGCCCAGACGCAGGTGGCCAGAAGGTCCCGGCTGCTAGGAATTCCCATGCAATCCTCTCACGTCGTAGATGACGATCCAGCCGTTGTCGTAGATGCGCGTGATGCCCTTGATGTCGTCGAACTTGAGCAACATGTCGCTTGAAAGCGGCTTTCCTTGCTGCACCTGCCACGGCTCGAAGTAGAAGCCGAGCACCGGCGGGGCCGTGCACAAACGCAGATCCACCAGCAGGAAGTCGATGTCGCTCCTGGCCAACGCCCAGAAGTCATCGGGCCCCAACGTTTCGGCTTCGAACAAGCGCGCGGTATCAACGCCTGCGGCGATCTTGACCCTCACGTCCTGTCGCCCGTAGCTGGCAAGCAGCAGGCGATTGACGCGGTCGGCGGTGAAGCGATTGCCGGCCGCGAGCCACTGCTTGGTCCAGAGTGCAGTTTCGATTCCCATGGGCTCGACCGATTGCTGGTCGGCTGCCACCCTGTACGGTCCACGGATCGGATCGAGCGCAGAGCTCGTGACGCCGCCCATGACAATAACGGAGAGCGCGATTGCCGGCCCAATGAGGCGCCACCCACGGGGCTCGCGGCCTTGCCAGAAATGCACGATGCTCACCGCGACGACCAGCCCGACGGCGATGAACACGAACGTTCCCATGCGGTTGCCGATTTCCCATCCGGCGCTGGTCAGCCGGAACGCCACCGAGATCGGGAATCCGAAGGCCAATAGGGTGAGGAGCAAGATGCGGCCGTCGCGCCAGCGACGCCTCAGAATGTCCTGGATCGGACGCCAGCCTGCGCGCGCGCTGCTCGGTGCTGTCGTCGCCAGCGACCTGAAGAATCCTGTCGCCAGTCCCAGTGCCAACAGCAGGATCGCCACCATGGTTGTCAGCCGCATGCCGAGGGGCTGGGCCGGGGGGCCGAGATGCTCCGACCGTGGGGTGGGTGCGCCCATGATCTTCCCCAGCAACGTCCTAAAGCCGCCTTCGATGACCGGGCCAAGATAACCCGTGAGAAGGTTACCGTGGGCTTCCATCCACAGGAACGGCAGGGCGATGGCGAGGAGAGCCGTGGCGCCCATGGCAAATCTTGCCTCGATCTGCATGGGGCCGCGCCGCAAGGCTTCGAAGCCGGCCAGTGCTCCGAAATAGATGGCCGCGAAGGCGGCCGAGAGGTGATGCGTGACCGCAAGGGCCCCCAATAGCAAGGCGATCAACCCAAGCGCTCGCAGCCGCGGTCGCCCATCGAGATCCCTGGATGCTACTTCGACCGCGATGGCCAGCACGCACAGTACGACGCCAAGGCTCTCGTAGGAGAACATTGCCTCGAACACTGCGAAGGTTGTGCAGCCCATATAGACGAGACAGGCGATGGCCGAGGTGCGCGGTGATCCGGAGAGCTTTTCGTAGAACAGGAACAGACCGGCGACGAAGGTGCCCTTCAGGATGACCAACAGCAGCGTCCCCGCCGCAAACAACGACAGTCCGGTGAGATCGACGATCGCAGTCGTCAGAATTTCCAGTGCGGGATACGCCGGGCCGATCGGCAGAAGCGGGTTGGACAGGAATAGCCGGCGTGCCGTCAAGAGATCGTCGGCAGCGACCCAGTGCAGGAATTCGTCGTGACCGATGAAGCTCGTCGGAGAATAGACAGCCTTGCAGTAGAACAGGGCTTCGGCAAGCAGGAACAGCAGGAAGAGTCGTTCGCCCCGGGCGACCCTGGGCCAGCCGGTGCGAAGGCTGATTGGGACGACCAGCAGGACCACGCCAGACCAGAAAAGCAGTGGCGCCACGTCGTTGGACCGGCGCCCGGCGGCGTGCCCCGCCACCACGAGTAGCAAGGCCATAGCCGCCGTCAGGCACAAGGCCGCGATCCATTCGCAACTCACCGGTCGCGTCGGGGCGTCGGAGCTGCCGCCGTGAAGATCGGGGCCGATGACCGCCGAGACGAATTGGACTCCGGTCTGGAGCGGGTTTGTCCCGGTTGCTGCGGTTAGATGAGCCCGCGTCATCGGCGTGGTGCCTTCGTCGCAGAAGGCCACGAGGGGATGCCGCCGAGCGGTAGGCGCCCCCTGGACCGGCTGCTCAAAATGTCGTTGCAGACATCGTTGTAAACTTCGCTCAGCGCTTGTGCGCAGTCATCCCAGTCCGGCAACGCCCAATCCGGGACCTCCCGCTGGGCCTTTAGTCCCTCGGCCATAGCGGCAGCTAGCGCGATCGGGTTTGCGTCGCGCGCAATCGCCCGGCACAGACCTTTGGACGCAAGCTCTCCAAGCCCGGACGTGTCACTCACGAGGACCGGGCGCCGCAACGACAAGGCTTCCATCACGGCGACCGGATGGGCTTCGTATTCGCTGAACAGTACAAACAGCCCGGCGCTCGCCAGGAGGTCGGCCATCTTCTGTCGCTCGGATCCGGGAAGGGTTGAGATGCTGACCCGATTTTCAAGGCCAAGCGTCGCGACGAGGCGCCGCAATTCTCCCTCATATGGGCCCGATCCGACGACATGCAGTCGGACGTCTGGTACCCGGCGGATCAGTTCGGGCATAGCTGCAATCGCCCGGTGATGGCCCTTGTAGCGCTCGAGCCTGCCGCTGGAGACGATCAGGTGGGGATCGACCTTGACACCGGGACTCGCAGCCGGCATCGCCGCGCCGTTTGGAATGACGACGAAGCGTTCGCGCGGCACGCCCATCCTGGCGCTGAAGAACCTGGCTTCGAATTCGGAGACGCCGATCAGCCGCGCGGCTCGGGCCACGAGCGGCCGGAGCAGCGCGTGCTGCGTCCCGCGCACTGCATTGCGCAGCCGCGAGGAATGTCCGCCACTGTGGAAGGTCATGACGAATGGTATATCGCCGCGGATGGCCGCGAGCAGCCCGATCGGCGCCACGAAGGTGTTGTAGCCCTGGAAATGGATGAGATCCCAGACACCGCTCCGGATCGCAGTGTAGATGCCGGGCGACACATAAAGGTCCCGTTCCCTCGGCCAAGCCGGCACCCGCTGCACGCGCATGCCACGCATATACTCCTCAACCGGCAGTTCTCCCGAGGGGTCGGTGGTGAGCACGTCGACCACATGGCCACGCTCCACGAGGCGGGGGCCGACCTCATGGATGTGGGTTTCGATGCCTCCCGTGAAGGGGTAGCAGCGAGCAGCAACCATCAGGATTTGCATCGGGCTATCCCTTCACCAGACGATTTCTCGATCGTCCCAGCCCTTCACGGATATCCATAGGCTACCAGCGAGACCGGCGACAGCACGCGCTCGCGCAGGATCGTCTTGAGGACGCGCCAGCCGTCCGGGATCGCGCGTAGATTGCTCTCACCACTGATGCGCGGAGCCTCGAAACTCGCGACCTCGACTATGTTGAGGTGGTTCTTCAAGGCCCGCACGCTGATGAGGGTCTCGATCTCGAATCCGTCGCAATCGCAGTCGAGCGTGGCGACGTGCTTGGTCCAGAACGCTATGTATCCGTAGCAGAGATCGGAGAACACGCCGCCATAGAGCAGCCGCACGGTCTGGGTCAGCCCCCAGTTGCCGAGCATGCGGAACGGTGACATGTCGTCGGTACCGGCTCCCTGGAGGAAACGCGAGCCCTTGACCAGATCAGCGCCGGCCATCAACGCACTCACGAAGACGACGGCCTCTTCCGGGATCATGGAGCCGTCGGCGTCGATCATGACGATGATGTCGCCGGAGGCTGCCCGGAATCCCGCTCGCAGTGCCGCGCCTTTGCCTCGTCGGGGTTCCATGACAACCTTGACGTCACGCAGGCGGCGCGCCACCACGACGGTATCGTCCGTCGAACGACCGTCCACGATAATGATCTCATGTGCCCAGTTCGGGATGCGCGGCAGAAGCCAGGGGAGGTTCTTGGCTTCGTTGAGTGTCGGGACGATGAAGCTCACGCGAGGCAGAATCAGCGACCGCCCCATAGCGATATTGATCGGGGCGGGCGCCGGAGCGCCCCCGACATGGGCGAGAATGCTGGGGACAGGGGCGTTCATGGCGACACCGTACGGTCGAGCGGCCGAAGCTGGAACGCGGGCCGGTAGCGTACCAGGACAGCCGACAGGTGGCGGGCTAGATGACGGGCCGGGTGATATGTGCCGTAGACGAAGCGACACACCGGACCAAAGCTGTTTGCCGCGGCCGGACCAATGAAATGCAGGCCCGGCACGGTCGTCTCGTAATGCGCCGAGAGTTGCGGCGCTCCATCGATCAGCTGCATTCGACGCAACAGCGTTTCGTTCAGGAAGCCCAGCCGGCTCACGTCGACCTTGTAGCCGGTTGCAAAGATGACGTGGTCAGCCCGCATCGAACGCGGCGCACCAGCGAAGTCGACGAGATCGAGCATGACTTTACCATCGTGCGTCTCGATGCCACGAATGGCCTGACCGAGCCACACCGGCACTTGTCCGAGAACGCGGTCCTTCACGAAAGCGCCGCCCAGCGGGCCCAGCGCCCCGTGGTCGGCGAGCCGGACTCGCAAGTCCTTCGACAAAAGCCGGATCAGTTGCGGATATTTGGCGCAGGTCGCCAACGCCCAGCCATGGCCGATGCCGCTCATCGGAGCCGTGGTGCGCGCGAACAAGGAGCGGTGCCGGGGGCCGTCGGCGAAATTCAGCTTTGGCCGGCGCGCAACGAGCGAAACCGCAATCCCTCGCTCATGGAGCAGCGCCGCCAGATCAGACGCCGATGATCCGGATCCGACCACGATGACCTCTCTGCCGTTGAGGGCCTCCAGCGAACCGTACTCGCCGCTGTGCGAGCACAGCTCGACCGGCAGATGCGCAACCTCCTGCGGCAGGCACTTGAAGGGATTCAGGCCGATCGACACCACGACGCGGCGCGCATGGACCGTTTCGCCGTCGTCGAAAGTGGCGCGAAGAATGCCCGGGCCGGGCTCCAGGGCGATCAAAGTCTTGCGCTCAACGGCGGGTACGTAACGCGCCTGGAAAGCTTCGCCGTAGTCGATGAACCGGCTGAGCGGCAGCGGCATCAACTCGTCATGATAGGGCAGGGCACGTTCGTTGCAGAAGCTCTTCAGGCCGAATTCCGACTTCGGGTCTGAGAGGCTCGTGGCCCAAGGATAGGATTTGAGCAGCATGCCGCGGGGCATGTTGGTTTTCCAGGGCCCCATGGGCTCTCCGAAAATCCGGTGCTCCACGCCGCGTGCGCGCAGGTGCGCGGCCAGCGACAATCCGTAGGGGCCGGCTCCAATGACCGCCACATCTACGGACGTGCTTGACCTCGCCATTATGCAGACTCCGTACAGGGGGCAATGAAGATCAGATGATAGATCCTTGGAGAGGAAGGTTCTGGGGCCCTCTGACCTGACTTGACTGGAGCATCCCCGATGCGATGGTGCGATGGAAGCACGATAGATGGTTAGCTCATTGTGGTTATGCGTTCAGGTCGGTCTCGGCCGTACCACGGTCAGCTTCCCTCGGCCGCGGAACTCGGGGTTGCCGTGCAACTACTTTCGCAACGTCGCAAAATCCGAATCGACCGGTGCAGGAGTTTGGTCATAGGCGATCGATGGGCGGGATGAGAGCGGACCATAGGTGACTGTAACTTCCCGTAGGCCGCCGACGTGACCGAACAGGTCGACAACCTCCAGGCCGGACTGGCGGTTGTACGTGTGGCACCCGAACGCTCCGGACGTGATGCGGCCGACCGGAGTCTGCACAAACTTCGACCGGTCGAGCGCATCGATCTGGCAAAATGTCACCGCGCCGCCATAGTAGCGCGAGCAATCCTGGACCGGGCGTAGCGTGCGCCCGCCTTGCCGGATGAAGGCGCCTGCGGGACGGCTAAGTGTTGCATCGATCAGCACTGGGTCTTCTGCCTGGGGCGTCCATACTCCTGTCAGGCTCTCGGCACGGTAGATGCTGAGGACATCCCAGGACGTCGATCCCCACACCCTTCGACTGACGAAGAACCAGAAGGCGCCCGCATGCTGCAGCGGTGTGGTGTCGTAACACTCGATGCCTTCGACGAGGCAGGCTTCGCGCGTCCATCGATGTGGGAATTCCACGGCCCTGTAGAGGCTCACACTCCTGGCCGCCCCTGATTCCGGAATCATCCAGATCTGTCCGTCCTGCTCGAATACGAATGGGTAGGACAGATGATGCGGTTCCTCGACGACGATCTGTGGTGGGGTGGTGGTTCCATTCCGGTCCGCTGTCACGACCGCAATGCATCCCCGGCTCTTGGTGTTGAGATACTGTTCGACAAAGATGTAATCCCGACCCTGATGTCGAAACGGGAACGGGTCGGCAAGATAGCCATTGGCGTGCGAAGTGAGGACACGAAAGCCTGCGTTACCCTTGTCGAGCAGGCTGGCGTTTTCGTCGAAGCGCCAGCCGATTCCCCACGTCTTGCCGCCCCGCGCCAGGACATCCAGGAACCTGATTGCCTTCGATGCCACGGTGCTGGTCGCAAATGCGAGGGCCGAAAACGCGCCAAGGCACCGGGTGGTTGTCAGGGCGGCGCGGACATCGGACGCGGTCCCACCGGCTTCCTCGCGCAAGGCCTTGAGGATCAGCACCACAGCGCAGGAGAGCGCGCTGTCGAGGCCTGCTGCGAACACGTCGCGGTCCAAACGGGCCGGTCGCGCCGTCCATGAGCCCGAGGGGAAAGCCGTGTCGTGTAGGTCGATGAGGAGGTCCTGGTCATTGGCGAGCGCGGTCATGACGCCGATCTCGCCGGGTACGCCGTTGAAGAGTGGCGTCAGCAGACGTCCTCCTCCCGTGAGCGGCTCCTCTCCGCTGAAATTGATCACCACATCGACATCCCCGGCCGGAGCCGTCGGCAGGGACCGCAGCGCCGTTTCGACGGGATCGGTGGCGCGGTTCGCGCCAAAGCCATGGATCAGCCGTTCGAGGTCGATCAGAAGACGGCACATCGACGGGAGCGGGCGTCGGGTGGTTGCGAACGCGCAGGAGACCTCGTTGCCGGGCGTCCCGGCAAGCGCCTCCGCCAGCCACTGATGCCAGCGAAAAAGTCGAGACGGATCGAGATACAGGCAGATGCGCATTGTTGGTCTCACGCCTCCGAAGGACGCCGGCACGTGGCGGCGCCAAGTTTCCGCTGCGACTCCGCAATCCAAGGTTGCAGATGCAAGGCTACGCCGTGTGCCGCGTTGCGCGGATAGTGCGCGAGTGCTGGCAGCGGATCGTCGCGGCGCCAGTAGCCATCCACCACAACGGACCGAGGCGGGATCGGTGTCGCACCCAGGCGGATCCGCTCGATCCAGGAACTCTGCCACACCATTCGGCCGTCGATCGGGCCGTCAGGAAGGGGCGGCAGGCCGAGCTCGTGCCGATAAGCTATCAGCGGGATGTTGACCCCGGCGAGCGTCGCCGCCTCCTCCTGCCAGTCGGTGCGCCCGACCGTCGGCTCGATGATCAGGAAGCGTTCGCTCCTGGCATCCCGCTTGTATTCGATGCCACCAAATCCGAAGTAGTTCACCTGATCGAGAATGCCTTTCGTCGTGCGCTCCAGCTCCTCGTTGGTCGAAGCCGTACAGAAGGCCGTGCTGCCGCTGCCCGGCGGTGTGCTGGCGAGCTTTTGTCCGGTGAACAGGCCGAGCGTCTCACGGTCGCGGCCCCGGTAGAACAGGCAGAAGTAGATGTTGTCGTCCGGTCCCTCGATGGTTTCCTGCACCAGGACCTCGCCGGCCTGAGCCAGCAACCTCTCGGCCGTCGCGATTGCGTCGGCGTGACTGTGCGCAGTGAGCAGGCGGGGAGCGTGTCCTTCATGGACGTGGCGCTTGTCAGCCGGCTTCAGAATCATCGGCAGGCGGAGTGTCGCGATTTTCTGGACGTCCGTGAGAGCCCGCACGACCACGCCGTTCGGTATCGGCCAGCCGTGCAGGCCGGCGCTCTCGTGAAACCTGGCTTTGTCGTGCAGCATGAGAACCGTCCCGTGAGCCGGCAATCGGAAACGATAGAGTCTCTCGAGCTCTTTACGATGTTCCGAAATCGTGAGCAGTGCCAACTCGTCCGTGACGACCAGGAAGGGCGGCTTACCGAGCCGGCGTTGTAGATCACGCAGAAAGTCAATGAAGCCTGGACCGTGCAGGGTGTCCGTGAGGACCTGATGGGCGTAGCGTGACCACAGCGCCGGGTTCGAGCGCTTGCAGTCGACCACCCAGATGGGCATCCCGCCCACCGCAAGGCTGCGGCACACTCCGAGGCCGTTCAGCTCGCCACCGATTACGACAGCGGGGACGCGCCGCTCCGACGAGCCGGACATTTGGTTGGTTATTGACACCGCTGGGCTCTACCGAAACGACCGGAACCGGCAAAGCGCCACTATGCCTCATCGGCGACGGATCGTGCGACGCCAGTGGAGGTAATCCTTCGGGGCGGTTGCGTTCGGCCTCGGGCGAAGGTCACGTGGAGATATGATTGTCGACTGGCAACGGGCGAGAGACGGGCTGCGCGACGCCGGAATGCGTGTGCTGGTGCTCGCGTTGCTGTTTGCCCCGGAATCCGTGAGCGTCGCGCACGATATGTCGGCAACGTCCTTCGTCAAAACTTCCGGAACGGATTTCACGGTCGACGGCCGGCAGTTCTTCGTTGTCGGCGTCAACAACCATTATCTGACCTTCGGCTCGCGGAACGAGGTGACGCGTGTTCTCGACGACGCGGTGGCCATGGGCGCCAATGTAGTCCGTACGTTCCTCCAGCCGGTAGTTGGGTCGCTCGATGGAAGAAACGCAACGATCTGGAACTGGAAGGCTGATGGCGATGCCAATGATCTCGCGGTCAGGGGTACGTACCTACTCTACTGGGACGCTCGCGCTGGTGAGATGGCGATCAATGACGGCGCGAACGGTATGCAGAAGGTTGACTTCCTCATTGCCGAAGCGGGCAAGCGACGCCTGAGGCTAGTCATCGCCTTCCTGGATTTCTGGGCTTACACGGGCGGCGCCCAGCAGATGCGGGCTTGGTATGGGAGCCAGGACAAGTCCGGATTTTTCTTCAAGGATCCTCGCACGAAGCGCGACTACAAGAGCTGGGTCAGCCATGTCGTGCAGCGGGTCAACCCGCTCACAGGGCTCGCCTACCGGGATGATCCGACCATCATGGGCTGGGAGCTGATGAACGAGGGCAATGCGCAGCCAGAGGCCTTGCGTTTGGCCTGGACTGCCGAGATGTCGGCCTACGTAAAGTCGCTCGATCCCAATCACCTCGTCAGCTCGGGGCACGCGAACGTCGACGCGAAGCTATCCGATCTGACGATTCCGACTCTCGATTTCGGGACCTGGCACGGCTACCCGCTCTTCTACAAGCTGACCGTCAAGCAATTCAACGACACGATTACCGAGTTTTGCCAGCTGGCAGCGCGTGCGAAGAAGCCGGTCCTACTGGAGGAATTCGGCTATGCCCGCTCCAACCCCGGCTCGGCCGAGGCTTACGCGATGTGGCTTGACACGCTTGCGCGCGATCCAAACTGCGCCGGCTGGATGGTGTGGCGGCTGGTGTCGCGGCAGGACAGCGGACGCTATCCCGTCGACGAGCACGACCAGTTCGATATCCGTAACGATGGAAGCACGATCTGGAACATATTCAAAGCAGCGGAGCGGACGGCGCGGATCCGGGAGACCACCGGGAGCATCCGATGATCGAAGCTTCCGTCGTGATCTGCGCGCATACGCTCGACCGCTGGGACGAGCTGACACGCGCCGTCCAATCTGTCCGCAACCAAACGCGTGCCCCGCGCGAAATCGTCGTCGTGGTGGACAACAACGATGCCTTGCGAGAGCGCGCAGCACGAGAGCTTGCCGGTGTGACCGTCCTAGCCAATGCCAAGCAAGCGGGCTTGTCGGGCGGACGCATGACTGGGGCGGAATACATCACGGCGCCTGTGATCGCCTTTCTTGACGACGATGCCGCCGCCGATCCGCACTGGCTGGAGGAACTGCTGGAGGCCTACAAGGATCCAGCCGCGCTCGGAGCAGGCGGCCCGGTCGAGCCACTGTGGCAGGCGCCACCGCCCCCCTGGTTTCCGGGTGAATTCCGCTGGGTCGTCGGCTGCACCTACACGGGCATGCATGTGCAGGACGGCCGTATCCGCAATCCGATCGGCGCCAACATGTCGGTGCGTGCCGACGTGCTGCGGCGCGCAGGTGGCTTCACGTCGGAGCTCGGACGCCGCAAGCTCGGATTTTCCGTCAGCGGCCGCGCGAGGATCGGCGGCAAGGCCGAAAGCTGCGAAGAGACGGAGTTCTGCATCCGGGCTACCCGCCTTCACCCTGGAGGCTACTGGGCTTATCGGCTCGGTGCACGGGTGCATCACGCGGTGCCTGCCCAGCGTACGACATGGAAATACTTCGTCCACCGCTGTTTGGTGGAGGGCACCGCCAAGGCGGTCTTGACGGGTCTCGCAGGGTCCAAAGATGGCCTCGGAGCGGAAGGCCGCTACGTCAGGGACGTGTTGCCGCGCGCGGTCGCAAGCGATTTGAGGGCAGCCATGCGCGGCAAGGTCGGCGCCGCGCGTCGGGCCGGAGCGATTGTCGCGGGCTTCGCTCTTACCGCGTTCGCCTACGCCACGACCCGCCTAGGCGGAGCCGCGGAAGCGTTGTCGCAGCAGGTGTTATCGCGGGTCTGGGTCTGGAGAGCATAGCTGGCGTCGTACTGAGGCCCGGTTAGCGAATGCGGAAGGTGTCCGAGATGATCTTGGTGACCGGAGGTGCCGGCTATATCGGATCCCACGTCTGTATCGCGTTGCTGGACGCCGGGTTCGACGTCGTCGCGGTCGACAATCTCTCCAACAGCAACAAGGCCTCGCTCGAGCGCGTGCAATCCATCTGCGGACGTTCGCTCGTTTTTCGGCACGCCGATATCCGGAATGAAGAGGTACTCCGCGACATCCTCCATGCCTGCAGAGTGACTGCGGTCATTCACCTCGCAGGGCTGAAGGCGGTGGGCGATTCCAACGTACGGCCCATGATGTATTACGAAAACAACGTCCTGGGAACGATGCGGCTGGTGTCGGCCATGAGGAGGGCGCATGTAAAGACTCTCGTCTTCAGCTCGTCTGCGACCGTTTACGGGTTGCCGAGATACTTGCCGCTCGACGAGAAGCATCCCCTCGGTCCGACCAATCCGTACGGCCGCACAAAGCTCGTCATCGAAGAAATGCTGAAGGATCTCTGCAGGTCCGACGACGGTTGGCGGATCGGCAATCTGCGCTACTTCAATCCGGTTGGCGCGGACGAAAGCGGGCTCGTCGGAGAAGACCCACTGGGCGTTCCCAGCAACCTGCTACCGTTCGTGGCGCAGGTAGCGATTGGACGGCGGGAGAAGCTGCAGATCTGGGGAAACGACTATGACACGCCCGATGGGACTGGAATCCGCGACTTCATTCATGTGGTCGATCTCGCATCCGGACATTTGAGTGCCTTGCGCCACCTCACACAGCCCGGTGTGCTCACGGTCAATCTTGGAACGGGTTGCGGCAGCAGCGTTCTGGAGGTCATTCGCACATTTGAGGCAGCGAGTGGGCGATCGGTCCCCTATGAAATCGGGCCGCGCCGGGCCGGTGATGTCGCCGTCTGCTATGCCGACCCTACCTTTGCGAAGGACGCGCTGGGCTGGACATCGACGCGGTCGTTGCAGCAAATGTGTGAGGACCATTGGCGTTGGCAATTGCAGAACCCCAACGGCTATCAGCGTAGCGAGCTTCCGAAGGTTCGGGAGCGGTCCAGGCATCTCCGCCGTCATGGCTGAACTCGCACGCCCGAGGTGGTTGGCGAGCACCGAGGGCCTGACAGCAAGAGTGGAGTTCGAGGCGAGCCGCCGCCGCAAGTAAACCGCCCATCAGAGGTAGCTCGCAATGACCCGAAATCTCCACGCCGCAGAGCAAGCCTGCAGGTAAGATGCCGTCGCGTATGGGAATTTGCGATGCCACACTATCGTGCATACGTTCTGGACGAACACGGCCGGTTGGGGGGCGTGGTCAACCTTTACTGCCCAGACGACGCGTCCGCAACCAAGCGGGCCGGGCAGTTAGCGGACGGTCATGAGGTTCAGCTTTGGCGACTGGTCGCTGAGCTCAAATTTGACGATCCGCAGCATCGACCCAAGCGGCGGCGGAGTGTCCGCGCACCAATGCACTAGGATCGATTGGCGCGTGTGCGTTTGTTTCGCGCATCTTTGACAGTTTGGGGCGCTTCGACCGCGATGTCATCAAATCCGGAAACAGCGGCTCGCGCGTGGGAAATGGACGCACGATCACGCGGGCCGAAAGCGGTCGCCGGTAATCCGGTCTAGAATGGCCTGCACGGCATACCAACGTATGCCTGTATCCGCGTTTAGAAATCACATTTCGAAACTTTTTTCGCCATGTTTCATTAATACCTACCCTCCCAGCAGTCGGGGGGGCGCTTTCAAAAACCCACTGCACTGAAATCTGTTCGCCAAGCAGAGCTTGCGAGCATGCGGTATGTCGCGCGCGTTCACGCAGCGGCAGTGGAATTCCCTGTTATCAACGTCAAGAGGATACCGGAATGACCCTTTCCGCACCTGCGGGCTATACTTCGAGCGATCTCATCTTCCAGGAAGACTTCTCCGGCACGACGCTCGACAGCTACTGGCACAATTACATCACCAGCAACGCCGCCAACGGCTGGCCGTGGAACAGCTACGGATCAGGCGGTAGCGGGGTCGGCGGTCCGTATGACGCCGACTACTTCATGCCGAGCCAGGTGACCGTGAACAATGGAGTATTGGATCTCACGGCGATCCGGCAGTCGGTGTCCGGCATGAACCAGGGGACGCAACAGACATTCCCGATCACGTCTGGCACGGTCAGCAGCTACGGCAACTTCGAATTCAATGGCGGCTATCTTCAGATCAGCATGAAGGCGCCGAGCGGCGATGGTGCGTGGCCGGGCCTCTGGCTGATGCCGGGCAAAGGCGCGGGCAGCAGTGGCGATAATTTCGAAATCGATATCCAGGAGGGTGGATATACCGGCTCCGGCCCTGCAAACCAGGCCTTCAGTTGGCATCTTCATACGCCCTCCGGGACCGTCGGCGGCACCGTCGACACCGGCGTCGACCTGACGGCGGCCTTCCACACCTATGCCATCGACTGGCAGCCCGGGAAATCGATCACCTGGTACCTCGATGGGAAGCAGATCGCACAGGTGACCAGCGCGCAGGTGCCGATCCCGAATGAGCCGATGGAATTGATCATGGACAATCAGGTCGCTAATTCCAACACGACCGGATGGCATACGGCTCTTGACAGCTCGACCCCTTCCTCGATGCCGATGCAGATCGACGCGATCCAGCTCTATCAAAAAGCAGGGAGTGGCGAAACCGTCACGGGTGCGAACGTCACGGCCACGACGCAGCCGACGGTCCAGCCGGCGGTGACGCAGGCCACGGCTTCTCCCGCAACGGGCATCGAGCATGCCGGCGATACCATCACTCTGTCGCTCGCCTTCAACGAGGCCGTGACGGTGACGGGTACGCCGACGCTGTCGCTCAATGACGGCAATACCGCCACCTATGTGGGTGGTTCGGGCACAGGTACGCTCACTTTCCGCTCCACAGTTGCGTCCACCGACAAGGATACCTCGGCGCTCGCCATCACCGGCGTCAATCTTCCGAGTGGTGCGACCATCAAGGACGCGAGCGGCGTCGCTGCGAACCTCGCTGGCGCCGTGAAGACGTTCACCGGTCTCCAGATCGATCCAATCTTGCCGGCGGTGACACAGGCTACGGCTTCTCCGACAACCGGCACCGAGCACGTGGGAGACACGATTACGCTGTCGCTCGGCTTCAACGAGGCCGTGACCGTGACGGGTACGCCCACGCTGTCGCTCAATGACGGCGGCACGGCCACTTATGCCGGTGGTTCGGGCACGGGCACGCTCACCTTCAAGACCACGGTCGCCTCGACCAACACCAGCACCTCGGCGCTCGCCATCATCGGGGTCAATCTTCCGAGCGGTGCGACCATCAAGGACGCGAGCGGTGTCGCTGCGAATCTCGCTGGCGCCGTGAAGACGTTCTCCGGTCTGCAGGTCGACCCGACGTCATCGACGCCAACGTCGCCGTCGACCCCATCGGCGACCACGCCAGTCCTCACTATCGCGGATAACTCGCTCTGGGTGGCCGGGAGAGGTGGTACCGTCGATCTCGGGGCCAAGGTAACGACGACCGACGCCAACGATCTCGTGACCGTGAACATCACGGGGTTGCCGAGATATGAGTCGATTACCGACAAGCTGGATGGTCGGACCTTCACGGGGAAAAACATCACCCTGACGGCCGCGCAGGTCGACAGCGGACTGACACTGACCTCGCAATATCGGGGCGGGGGTCAGCCGGTTGCGACACTTTCGCTGACGGCAAGTGCAACGGATCCGTCAACCGGCGCGGTTTCGACGGCTTCGCCGCAGACCATCACGGTGACGGATCCTCGACCCGCAGACGTCACGACCACAACGTCGTCGCACCACCAACACACCGCGACGGATCATCAGCCTGCTGCCACCGCGACGGCCGTGGCTCCGATGGCGCCGCAGACGGTCGACTTTGCGAATCATCCGCAGCCGACCACTGCAAGCACGGTGGTCTTGGCAAGCCGGGCCTCTGCACTGCTCCAGCAACATGTGGACCCGGCCACCAACACCCTGGCAACGACCGCGCCGCAGCCGATCACTGTGGCAGATCATCCGGCTGCGAGCGGCACGACGACGGCGTCCATGGCAAGCCAGAGTTTTGCGCTGCTGAACCAGTATCTGGCCGCTCACACCGGCCAGGTGGATTCCGGCCAAATCGTGGCGGCTGTCTCGCAAGCGATCGGCTGGGGTCACGAACCGTTGCTGGCCCGACCGCAACATTAGTGCTCCGCCGCACCCAGGCTCAACGCCTGGGGTGCGGCTCCGTCTATGTTTGTGAATGCATGAGAAGGAACATCGTACGCGGCCGGTAGCCGCGAAGGGTTGAGTAAAAAATGGCGATCCAGAATGGAAATGCCCATGCCGCAGATCTCGGGCTTCGATCCCTGGCTCTGTTCTTGCGCCTTCATGGCGTGAATGCCGAATCCGACCAGATCCGCTACCGTTGCGGGGAGAGTGAAATCGGCATCCGTGCGATGCTTCGCTGCGCCCGCGATTTCGGACTGAAGGTCGGTTCGCGCACGACACATTGGAAAGAGCTCGCAGGCATCAGCTTGCCCGGAATCGCAGCGCTGCGTGATGGCGGATTTCTGCTGCTCGGGAAGGTCGAGGACGATGCGGCGCTCGTGTTGCATCCGACCTCGACACATCCGACGTTGATGCCGCGTGCGGAATTTGAAGAGATCTGGGACGGCCGCTTGATCCTGACCGGATCTCAAAGCCTCGCCGGTCGGGCGCATCATGCCTTTGCCGGTCTGATTGCGCTCGGGCGTGATGTGGTTGGCCGTGCCGGTGACGTCCTGACGCATGCCTTTTCCGCCCTTCGTCGCGATATGCCCGTCCATGAGCCGGTTCCTGAGCCTGCGGATGGCGATGAGTCTGGGCTCATCGCGGTGGCGATACTGCTGCGTTGCCATGGCATCGCGGCCGACCCGGAGCAGATTCGGCATCGCATGGGCACGTCTCGGGTCGGTGTGACCGAAATCCTGCGCAGTACGAGGGAGTTCGGGCTCAAGGCTCAAGCACAGCGGTCGGGCTGGAACAGGCTTGCCGTCACGCCGCTGCCGGCAATTGCCGTGCTGCGCGACGGCAGCTTCCTGATCCTGGGCAAGGTCATCGACGACAAGCTTCTTGTTCAACGCCCATTGTCTCCACGACCCGAATCCGTGACTCAGGCCGAACTCGAGGCCGTCTGGGACGGCGACATCATCCTGATGACCCGACGCGCCGCCCTGACGGATCTCTCCCGGCGATTCGATATCAGCTGGTTTCTCGGTGCGGTCCACAAGTATCGCCGTCTTCTCGGCGAAGTTCTGATCGCGTCTTTCTTCCTTCAGGTCTTTGCCCTCGTCGCGCCGTTGTTTTTCCAGGTCGTCATCGACAAGGTGCTCGTGCATCGAAGCATCAGCACGCTCGATGTTCTGGTCGCGGGCCTCGTTGCGTTGACGTTGTTCGAGACTGTTCTCGGCACGTTGCGCGTCTATCTCTTCGCGCACACGACGAACCGCATCGATGTAGAGCTCGGCGCTCGATTGTTTCGTCACCTGATGGCGTTGCCGATCGCATACTTCCAGACACGCCGTGTTGGCGATTCGGTCGCACGCGTTCGCGAGCTCGAGAACATCCGCCAGTTCCTGACGAGCTCGGCGCTCACACTCGTCGTCGATCTCCTGTTCACCGTCGTCTTCCTTGCGGTGATGTTCTACTATTCGACGCCGTTGACGCTGATCGTTCTGGCCTCGTTCCCCTTCTACATCGGAATTTCCGCCAGCGCCGCGCCGCTGTTTCGCCGACGCCTCGATGAGAAGTTCAATCGCGGCTCGGAGAACCAGGCCTTCCTGGTCGAGAGCGTCACGGGCATCGAGACGCTGAAGGCGATGGCGGTCGAACCGCAGATGCAACGCCGCTGGGAAGAGCAACTCGCCGGCTATGTAGGTGCGAGCTTCCGCGTGCTCAGCCTGAACAATACGGCGAGCCAAGCGGTTCAGATGATCAACAAGCTGGTCACCGTCGCAACGCTCTACTTCGGCGCCAGGCTCGTGATCGGCGGTGACCTGACCGTCGGCGAACTGGTCGCGTTCAATATGCTGGCGGCGCGGGTGAGCATGCCGGTACTTCGGCTCGCGCAGATCTGGCAGGATTTCCATCAGGCCCGTTTGTCGGTCGATCGTCTGGGCGACATCCTCAACACCATGCCAGAGCCAAGCTTCAGTTCGGCCCGCGCCGCGCTGCCGGCGATCCGCGGCAAGGTCACATTCGAGCACGTAACCTTCCGCTACCGCGTCGACGGCCCCGAAGTGCTGCACGATGTGTCCTTCGGCGTCGAGCCCGGCCAGGTCGTCGGTATCGTTGGCTCTTCGGGCTCGGGCAAGAGCACCATCGGCAAGTTGATCCAGCGTCTCTACGTGCCGGAGAGCGGACGCGTGCTGGTCGACGGCGTTGACCTCGCGACGGTCGACCTGACCTGGCTTCGGCGCCAGATCGGCGTGGTTTTGCAGGAGAACGTGCTCTTCAATTGCTCGATCCGCGAGAACATTGCGCTCGCCGACCCGGCCATGCCCATGGAGCGCGTCATCGAGGCGGCGGCGCTCGCCGGCGCTCACGACTTCATCCTGGAGCTGCCCGAGGGCTACGACACCATCGTGGGTGAACGCGGAAGCAGTTTATCCGGCGGGCAGCGCCAGCGTGTCGCGATCGCTCGCGCACTCATTACCAACCCCCGCATTCTTATCCTCGACGAGGCGACCAGCGCGCTCGATTACGAAAGCGAGCGCGCCATCCAGCAGAACATGAAACGGATTGCCGCCGGTCGGACTGTATTCGTCATCGCTCATCGGCTCTCGACCGTGCGCAATGCGAACCGGATCGTCACTCTCGAGCATGGCCGCATCGTCGAGGACGGAAGCCATGATGAGCTGATCCGCTCGAATGGGCGTTACGCAAACCTTCATTATCTGCAGGCCGGTATCCATGACGTCCGCTAGCCGAAATGTCGTTCCGTTTCCGAGAGCCGAGATTCGACGGCGTGAGCACGAGATCGCATTTCTGCCCGCGGCGCTCGAGATCACCGAATCGCCGCCATCGCCGATCGGTCGCGCGATCGGGGCGAGCATCATCGCAGTCTTTTGCGTCGCGCTGTTGTGGGCATCATTCGGCAGCGTCGATATCGTCGCCACTGCGACGGGCAAGATCGTGCCTGGTGGCCGTACAAAGCTGATCCAGCCGTTCGAGACGGGTGTTGTCCGCGCCATCCACGTCCGAGACGGACAGAGCGTCAAAGCCGGCGACGTTCTGATCGAGCTTGACCCAACGATGACGGAGGCCGATCAGGAGCGCCAGAGAAGCGATCTCGTCGCAGCCGAACTCGACGTTGCGCGGCTGCGCGCAGCGCTCAGCGACGATCCGCTTGGCGCTTTCCGATCACCGCCGGGCGCAAGTGCCGCGGAGATCGAGATGCATCGCCAGTTTCTGATCAGCCAGCGCGCTGAGCAGAGCGCCAAGCTCGCCGAGATCGAGCGCCAGCAAGGTCAGAAGGAAGCGGAGAGGGCGACCACGTCGGCGAGCGCGGCGAAGCTCCAGGCGACGATACCGGTGCTCCAGGAGCGAGTCGACATTCGCAAGAATCTCGTCGACAAGGCCTTGGCCTCGAAGGTTGTCTATCTCTCCGAGTATCAGGAGCTGGTCGGCCTTCAGCAGGATCTGGTGCTCCAGCAGAGCCGGCTCCGCGAAGCCGACGCTGCCATCGCCTTGTTGAAGGAAACGAAAGAAAGGACCGCCGCGGAGTATCGGCGTGCCACCTATGACGCACTCGCGAAAGCTGAGCAGAAGGCAGCGAGCGCCGCGCAGGAAGTGGTCAAGGCGGACCGGCGCACGAAGCTTCAGCATTTGACCGCGCCGGTCAACGGCGTCGTGCAACAGCTCGCGGTTCACACGGTGGGAGGTGTGGTGACGCCGGCACAGGCGCTGGCCATCGTGGTTCCAAGTGAGAGTCAGCTTGAGATCGAGGCCATGCTGTCCAATCGCGACATCGGCTTCGTGCATCCCGGACAGAAGGCGGAGATCAAGATCGATACGTTCAACTTCACGCGCTATGGGCTCCTGCATGGGGACGTACTCAGCGTGTCGACCGACGCGATCACGCGGGACAGGCAGGGCGGATCGAACGACCGCGCGCCCGGCACGGCGCAAGGCAGCAGCGAGCCGAAAGGCCAGGAGCTAGAGTATGCGGCGCGCATTTCACTCGACCGCACGCACATGCAGGTGGAGGATAAGCTCGTCAAGCTCGGTCCCGGCATGGCGGTGACGGTCGAGATCAAGACGGGCACGCGCAGGATCATCAGCTACCTTCTCTCGCCGCTGGCGAGATACAAGCAGGAGGCGCTGCGGGAGCGATAAAGGGCCGGCTCCCGCAGCCTGTGCGCTCCGCGTCGTCAGCCCGAGGAGCGTATCCGCGCGATCTCGAGTACCATTCATGCCGGAGCAGCGGGGAACACGCTGCCGGCGTCTAGACGTCGCGAAGCCGACGAAAGGGTCGCGGCTTAAGCCTTTACTCCGCATGACCGTTTGCGCGACGGCAGTTCGTTTCCGAGCCCCTGCGTCTACTTGTAGAACCGTACCGCGGCGGGATTCCCCCGGTCCACGCCCTGGCGGAGTAAGCCGTCGATAGGGGGTGCCACGACGGGAACTAGTGGAGCCGGCTCCATTTCGGAGATCGCCTCGATAGGCTTCGCGATCCCTCTGCCCGCATCGACTGCTGAGGGGGCGCGACCGTTTGCCGGCCGTACCAGCGACCCATGGTTCATCCCCCAGATGGCCGCTTGTGTCCGGTTCTGGACCCGGATCTTGCGCAGGATCGCCTTGACGTGAACTTTCACGGTGGCCTCGGCGATATTGATCTTTCTGGCGACGCACTTGTTGGAATCACCCTCGATAAGGCAGGATAGAATTGCCTTTTCTCGCGGAGAGAGCTGCGGAAGGATCGCGTCCTCTGCAGCGGCGAGGATGGCTTGTTCGCATTCGCTTGGCTCCGCCGTTTCGCGTGCGCGATTGGAATCAAGGGCGAATGACAGGAATGCAGGCGGGAAGACGGTCTCGCCCATCGTCACGAGCTCGACGGATTTGATGAATGCGTCGCACGAATTAACGTTCACGAAGTAGCCGTTCGCCCCTGCTCGAAATGCGGAGGCAAGGTCGACTGGCCGATAATTGTCGGACACGATCGCGATGCGCGCGTCCGGGTACCGATCTTTCACAAATCCGATTTGTTCTATCGCCACGCTGAAGCCATCGCCGGTATGGACGATGAGGAACATCAGTTTCTCTACTTGAAGTGAGCTTGGCAATTCCTCTGGGCGAGAGACCGATATCGGGATGCGAAAAGTCGCCGCGTGCAAAATTCTGGCAATTCCTTCTCGAATTAAAACGCTCTTTCCGATAAGAACTACCTCATGAGATTGATGCCTCCTCATTTGGTCCTCCAGCCAACGCAATGACACAACAGAAACGCAAATCAATTAAGTCTGGCGAGGGATGACCAGCCATTGTTGATGGTTGGCCGTTCTAGCTTCTAGCTATCTTGAGTACTCCGAGCCTTCCCGAACGCCATCGGCAAATCCACCGATCTTGTATTCTTTAGGCTTTTAATAATGTTAGTTGAATTTCCAATCGCCTATATGCCGTTCGTTATAGACGCGGGGGTAGGTCCAGGCCGACGGGCCTCGCGGAACTCGTTTCGCGCGCCGTCTCTGGGTGGCACGGCACGTTGCGAGCTTGAACCTGCCTGGAATTGAACTGCGCGTTAGGCGCCGTCCCTGCATTTTAGCCGGGGGCGGTTGTCTGCGGACCAATTTGATGGAATGCAACTAACAAGAAATGACGGGAATTTGTGCGCCGATGCTGTGAATTGCTTCACGGCGCTTTCTCAGACCAAACCCAAGATGTGGCGCGATCGAGCGCGCGCAATTCGAATAGGGAATTTGGTCATGGCTATTGCACAACACTCAGCACCTATGCCGTCCTTGGTTCGCAGTTACGACGGCATGATTATTTTGGGTTACATGGCGTTCGCCGTAGTGATGCCTGCCGCAATCGACTTTGCCTCGTGAGGTCCAGGCTTCGCTGATGCTGATCTGTCAGCTATGACTTCCTTGTTCCTCTCGAGGCACGCCAGTCTATCTAACTGACCGGCTAAACCCCGCAAGGTTCGGGCGATGTTTTTGAGGACGGCGGCGCGATCCTCAGAAGGGGTAACCTCACGGAAAAGTGTAGAGTAGTGGTCAGCAGCTTCTTGGCACTGTGTGATGCTTATCATCCATAGCCTCTGATGTCGTTCCGGCCACCGACATTCTTGTCATGCATGGCAGACCAGATCTGAGCAAAATTGCTCACCTTGGGGCAGCCTCACTGTTTGCATCGCGTCTGTCGTCTTCCTTCTGAAGACCGTTGTTTTCGAGACGGCCGTCAAGGCGAACTGATTTTCACTGATCCCGAAGGTGGGGCATTCTCTGAAAACGCGATGCTCGCGGTACTTGATCGTCTCGGCTAAGGCTCGCTGCCAAATAACGGGCAACAGCCTACGCCAACGGCTGGCTAGCGGCGTTTAGTTCGTCGCGAAGACGCCGAACGTCCTGTTCGTGGATGGCCTGCGTATCCCTCAGCGTGCCTAAAATCTTGAGGGCGTCCGTGGCGTCATGGCCGCGCTGATGTAGGTCCGTAACCCAGCGTCTCTTGGCGAGCGACAAGGCGCCTTCCTTCGGCGGCGTGCCGTTCAGCTTGGGCCAAGGTGCTTTGGGATCGTGGCCAGGTCCATCGGCTAACAACGCCAGTGGGCTGGAAGCGGTTCGGCGGCGCTGCGCAGAGCTTCTCCGTGGCCATGTTGATGATGCCGGGGCCAAGTGGCATTGCCGAGTCCTAGGGCAAGGTTTTTGCATGTTGCAGGTGAAGCCAAAACGGAACATCGCCGGCCATAGCGGCGGTTGGCTTGGCCGGTAGTCATACTGGCCTGGCGCGGAAGAGATTTAGGGCTGTGCCCACGTTGCGCAATTGCGCCGTGGTTCATCTCGGGCCATTGCAGACTGGTCGCGAGACGGTTTGAGGCATTCCAGCGCATATTGGGACGAAAAGCCGGGGCGTCCTGCTCTGATGTTGCGTCGCAATATGCCGTCGTCTCGGGAGATATTTGAACTGATCCTGCCTTTATGGGTTAGAAATAGGAACAGGTTTGGCGCGTTAAGATTGGGGGGCCTCGGCGGAGGAGTGCCCAATGCGACGTAGCAGCGTAGTCATTGCACACCGGCATCCGATCGTCTTGGTGGGCCTGAGTATCGTGCTCGATGCCCTGGCCGATTTTGAAATCGTTGCATCTTGTAAGAACGCTGCAAGCTGCGTCGAAGCGATTCGTAACTTCGCTCCCGATATCGCGATCGTCGATCCCGCAATGACCGAGTTCGCCGCACTAATGGTTCTTTCGACCCCTACTTCAGAAAATCGTTCGTTGGAAAGTCGTTCGACACATGTGGTCTTTCTTGGCTCAAGTGAAGATTGCGCCATGGTGCTGGAAGCCGCACCCGCAACCTGCAGCATTGTCCTGAAGGACACGGAGCCTGAGGCGCTGGTTGAGTTCTTGCGGCGCATCGCTAATGGCCACAGCTTGTTGCCACCGACGTCGTCCGATCCCGTGGCACCGCAGGGAATGGGGACGAATGCGGAACACATGCTGGCAACCCTCACGTACCGCGAGCGTCAAATCGTGCATCTGGTCTCGAGAGGATTGTCGAACAAGGAAATCGGGCGGCGGTTGAACATTGCCGATGGCACTATCAAACAGCATCTTCACAACATCTTTCAGAAGCTTGAAATCAGCAATCGGACGGTGCTCGCGGCCATTGCCATCTTGCAACATGATCGTACGACCACCTCCGGGGAGAAGGCGCCGCATGCCGGATTGAATCCGACGAGTGACGAGCGCTGGGAGTCGTAACTTTGGGTCAGCATCGGCGCGGCCAGTGATGTAAGCATGTTGTCACGGCGACGCCCCGGCAGCACAGCGGATCAGCTTGAACGAACAGTCTTGAGGGCTGGAGACTGATTTCAAGCGCTGCTTGACTGGCGGTTAGTGTCCGGGAAGCTAAATGGGGTAGTCCGTCGGGACTTGCGGCTGATCCGAAATCGCAGCCCAGGTAGCGGGAGGGAAGTGTAATCATTCGTCATCTGCAGCTCTGGGTCGATCGCGATTTGTCCGTTGTCAGGTAAAGCGAAGTCGCGGGCAACAGATCGGCTCCAGATGCGATCGCAGAGGTGTAGCGGTGTGCTGACTGGATATCGGTACATCGGGAGCGGCGGCCCTGGCCCTTCCTGCCCTGCCCCCAGCGGTCAGGGCCGCTTCTCTGTAGTCGGCCTGCCAAGAGAACTGAAATTCTTGGGTTGAGCTGAAAGCGAGTGCGCGGATTGGCGGTTCCGCGATTTCAACCTTCGCGGAGGCGGAGAAGGCCTGCAACATGATGCTTGAGCATCCGAAGGGGCTGTCGCCGAAATGACATGTCCAGCCTGCGGTCAGGCTAGGTCGACATTCGAGTAATTTAGCCAAGAGGAGAGGTCACCCGCGACGGGGATCCGATTCTCAGCGGTCAGGCAGTGCTACCGGCGTCGACCGTCACCACGGTGCCGGTGATGTTCCGGCCGCCTTCGCCGAGAAGATATTCGACCACGGAAGCGACGTCGTCGGCTTCGGGGCGGTGGCGCAATGCGCTGCGGCTAGCGATGCGTTGGCGGCCTTTTTCGTCCAAGGACCTGGTCAACTCCGTGTCGACGAAGCCGGGCGCGACCGCGTTCACGGTGATGCCGACCCTGCCGACTTCTCGGGCCAGCGAATGGGTGAAGCCGGCAATGGCGGCCTTGGACGCGGCGTACACGGACAGGCCGCTGTAACCCGTCGAGGCGACAATAGAGGAAATGTTGACGATCCGCCCGGCGCCGTTGGCCATCATATGGCGTGCCACGTATTTAGTCAGGATGATCGGCGACAGTACGTTTAGGCGAATCAAGGCCTCAATTTCGGAATTGTGCATGGTGGCCAGCAGCCCATCGGTACCGATTCCGGCGTTGTTGACGAGGCCGTAGATCGCGCCGAATTCGTCGCGCACTGATTTTGCGAAGACCGGAATCGTTTCGGTGAGCCCAAGGTCGCAGGCGCGGAAATGCAGTCGCCGTTGTGCTTCGCCGGCTGCAGCCGCAAGCTGTCCGCTCTCGCGGCGCGCCACCGCGACCACATTGTAGTCGCCGCATGCGGCGAGCCTGCGCGCAATGGCAAGACCGATACCGCGGCTGCCGCCGGTGACGATGACGTTACGCATCGGCGCGCGCCAGTTTCCCGGCTGCCGTGACGTCGAGTCGCTCGACGAAGCGGATCACCGCAGGCACCTTCCATGCAGCCAGGCAATCTTTGCAGCGGCCGAGAATCTCCGTGCGAATCGTCTCGTGGCGCTCGGCATCGGTGCCGTTGGCGAGAATGACGTCGGCGACCACAATGGCGCCGGTGATCGGGCTCCTGCGCGATCGCGCGCGCGACATCTGGACGGAGGCATGCCGGTTGATCACGGCTTCCACCTCCTCCGGATGCACCTTCAGCCCGCCGATGTTGATGATGCCGCCTCGCCGGCCCACGAAATGGTATCGTTCGCCGCGCAGTTCGACCATATCGCCGGTATCGACGAAGCCCTCGGTGTCGGCGAGCGGCGGAGCATCGGTGCCGACATAGGAGCGCGCGGTGCGCCGGGAACGGATCCGCAGTGAGCCGTCGACCACCTTCATCTCAACGCCGGTGTGACTCTGCCCGATCAGGTGGGCAGGAAAACCCTCGCGCCCATCGTCCACGCTGAAAACGACGCCCGCCTCGGTCGAGGCATAGGCATGCCCGATAGACGCACGCGGAAATGCCCCGGCCAGGCCGTCCAGCACTGCCTGGTCAGCGATTTCGCCCGACAGACGGACATAGTCCGGCGAGAAATTGGCGGACGCGCCGCTCATCAGGAGCTTGCGCCAGTGCGATGGCGTCCCTGAGATGTGGGTGACGCCGCCCGCGCGCAGCCGCGCCACATGGGCAGCGACGGCTTCCCCTGGCTCCGAAAGCACCATCGATCCGCCGCCGATCACGGCTCGCAGGAAAATTTGCAGGCCGCCGTAGCGGCGGATGTCGTAGAACGTCGCCCAGGTTGCGTTCCGGTTGCGCGCGGGCCCCTCGGCGATGATCGCGCCAGCGAGCCCATCAAGCGTATGCCGGACAATCTTCGGCAGCCCAGATGTCCCCGAGGTCAGCATCAGCCACTCGGTCGCGCGATCGACCTCCGATCCCATGGCCGGCCGCTCAGGCAGGTCGACGCCGATAACGATGTACTTGCCAGCACTACTTCGATGTAACGGCCGATCGGTGACGATGGTGTCGATATCGGCCTGCTCGAGCAGGACTTGCAGGCGATCCCAATCGAGGTCGGGCGGGCATAGAAGCAGGCGGCGGGCGATGCCGTCTAGCTCGATCATTGCGAGTGCGGACAGCAACTGTCCAGACGTCGCAAGCAGCACGGAGCGGCCGGACAGATCGCAGGATCTACCGGTCAAGCAGCTGTATTGGATTATGTCGGTCAACGATACAGTGTGCCGGGCATCAGAAATCGTGCGGTCCTTCAGCTCCGGGCCGAGATACTCGCGCAACGCGACGATGTCAGGCTGGGACATTCTCGTAGGCTCTGACAAACTCGCCGAGGGTTGACGGGAAGGCTGCGTCCTCGGCGACAGTGAATGGATCGACACCGACTTCGTCCTCGAGCCGCGCAACCAGGATTGCGAATGCCAGCGAATCGAACCCGGTTTCGTTCAGAGACAGATCGTCCTCAAGCGGCGGAAGCGTGACCTTTTGTTCCTCGGCGATCTGCTTCATCGCAGAGAAAATCTTCGACTTGACCGACATGATACACCTCACATTTCGGCTTTCCGAGCCGATGTTAGAGCCTGATTTCGCCCGCAACGATGCGCGCGTAGACCGCCCGGTCGATCGAACGATAGTCGCCGGTCACCGGATCGCGCAGGAACAGCGGATCGTCTACCACCGAAGGATCAAATCCCTCGCGGATCAGCCGCTGATTATTCTGCTTAAAAGTGTCGGTCGCCTCGAGCGCCCGGCACAATCTGACGAATGCCGGAACTGCATAGCGCGGAAGCCGATACAAAAGGTGTTCGCTGAATATCCCGAAATCGAATCCTCCGTCGACCACCAGGGCCGCCATGCCGACTCGGCCATCGGCCCCGGAAACGGCAACCCCATAGGTCGAGGCGTCCAGAACGCCGGGGCAGTCCCTTATTGCGTCGTTCACTTCGCTGGTCGCGACGTTCTCGCCCTTCCAGCGGAAGGTGTCGCCGACGCGGTCGACGAAGTGCAAGTAGCCCTGCTCGTCGCGCAGCATCAGATCACCGGTGCGGAACCACGCGTCGCCCTCGGCGAAGACGTCACGCAGAATCTTCTTCTCGGTCTCCTCGGGATCCGTGTAGCCTTCGAAAGGCCGGCCGTCACGATCGCCATCACTGATACGTCCAACGGCCTCGCCGATCTCGCCAGGTGCGCAGGCGATGCAGAGCCCTGCGACGCTCCGGACCGGGCTGCTGCTGTCGGCATCGATCTTGACGATCGAGGCGGGAAAGCGATGTGCCAGAACCGGCGGGATCCGGCCGATCGCACCGGGTTTTCCTTCGACGTTGTACAGCGAGAAATTGCCTTCCGTTGCGGCATAGAATTCGAGGATTTGCGGAATCGCGAACCGGCTGGCGAACATCTCCCAGATGTCGCCCCGCAATCCGTTGCCGACAGCCAGCCGCAGCCCGTGTCGCGCCTTTTGTTCAGACGCCGGCGCCTTCAGCAAATAGCGGCAGAGCTCGCCAATATATTGGAAAACAGTACAGTTGAAACGTTCGATGTCGTCCCAAAAGCTGCCAGCGGAAAACTTCTCCGCAATCACGACCGATCCGCCCGCGTAGAGCATGCTGCAGGGGGCAGCGACGCCGCCCACGGAATGATGGAGCGGCAGGCAATCGTAGAGACGATCGTCGGTGGACGCGTCCGTAAGTCCGGCAAACCACGCGCCCCAGGTGAGAATGCGGCGATGACTGACGTTCGCGGCCTTCGGTAGCCCCGTGGTGCCCGAGGTGTAGATAAGGAGTGCGCGTCCATCGATCGTGACGTCGCCACGTTCGGTGGAGGACAGCGGACTTGGCTCGAAGGCGGCGAGCGCCGCATCCAGATCGTCGCTTGGGTCGCCGGTGCCGAGGGGCGAAGTCTGCGGCACGCGGTGCAGGTGCGGACGTGCGCTCTCGAACGCATCCACGCAATCGGCAGCGAGGATGAGGTGATCCGCGTGCGCTACGTCGATGCAATGGGCGAGGGACCGGCCGACCAGCCTGGTATTGATCAGTGCCACTGTCCCGCCGACGCTGCTGATGCCGAGCCAGCAGGCGAGGTAGTCCGGCCGGTTCGGCATCATCAGACAGACGGTGCGGCCCGCATGAAGGCCGAGGCTCCGCGCCCAGCGCGCATACCGGTTGATCCGGGCGGTGAGTTCTCCATACGTGAAAGATTGGCCGTCCGAGAGCAAAGCGGGTCGCCTTGGCTGATGCTGTGCCCATTCTTCCACGACGTCGGCGAACAACCGATGCGGATGGGCGTCGACCCGCGCCGTTAGTGCGATGGCTTGCAGCCAGGTCCTGGCGGCGGAGCGTCGGCGCCGCGGAGCGCCGCGTCTGGTGGTCCGCTGCATCACAGCTGCCTTCACGACCGTATCGACGCCCGTGCTCGCCTGCTCGCTGGGCGGCGAGGTTGCAGCCCTAACGACCTCGCAATCCTTGTCGATGCCGCTCGCCAGGTTGTCGAAGCGGAATCTCCGTTCATCCGGCGTCATCCCGACCCGGGTCCGAGTTGGTTGAGGATCATTCGCTCCATCGCCTTCACCGATTGGAAATTTTCGGGCGTGATTTCGAGTTGGGGAAGGATGAGATCAAATTCCGCTTCAATCTTGAGCATTAGCTCGACCATGCCCATCGAGCTCAACCCGATATCCACCAGCCGGGACTCCGGGTGGACATCGGCGGTGATCGCGTTCTGCCGGATGACGTTCCTGACGACGGAGAGAACACGGTCCTGAACGTTGACGACAAAGTCGTGCATTTCACTGGCCCCCTCACCGCAGCCGGGCGTGATCACAATCGGGACGACGATACCCAACTACTCCTCGGGCCAATAGCTCTGCTTCGGAGGTACCTCGCCCGGGAGTGGTAGCTCCTTGACACCCACTTCTGCGCCAACGACGCAGCAAGGGAAGTGGGCTAGCTGTGAATTTTGAGCGGAATCCATCTCGACCGGGCACGCGTCGTCCAACCATGACAACGATGAAATAGGAGGCTTTGGCCCATGAGTGTGCAGGAGGTCCAGTTCCGCAACATCGCCACGGGCATCGGCCGAATAGCATTCTCTCCCGACGGCCCCTCGTTCCGGCAGCGGGCAGCGGTTGTCGCGGAGGTCGCTGCGGCGGAAGCCGAGGCGGTCGATCGTGAGGCACGCTTCCCGCGGAAGGCGATCGACGCGGCGCGCAAGGAGAGACTCCTGGGCGCTCAGATCCCGATCGAGTTCGGTGGAGGCGGAGCGTCTATCTCCGAGGTGGCCGATATGTGCTACGCACTCGGCCGCGCCTGCGCCTCGGCCGGGATGATCTTCGCGATGCATCAGACCAAGGTCGCATGCCTGGTCCGCCACGGAGCGGGCAGCGGCTGGCACGAAAGTCTCATGCGTCGCGTGGCTGCCGAGCAGCTGCTGCTGGCATCTTCGACCACGGAAGGCCAAAACGGCGGGAACATACGCTTCAGTTCGGCCGCAGTGGAGAGCGCTGGCACCGAGATTTCTCTGGTGCGCGACGCGACGGTGATTTCGTACGGAGCCGAGGCCGACGGCATCATCACCATCGCCCGTCGCTCCGACTCCGCTGCCGGATCCGATCAGGTGCTACTGGCCATCACCCGTGACGAATATACGCTGGAGCCCACTCTCGCGTGGGAGACGCTTGGCATGCGTGGGACCTGCAGCGCCGGGTTCAAACTGAATTTCAGGGGTGCTGCGGACCAGATATTCCCCGTGGCATACGAAAAGATTCATGCGCAGACGATGACGCCCGTCGCCCACCTGTGCTGGTCCTCGGTATGGGCAGGGATCGCGGCAGCCGCTGTGGATCGGGCGCAGCTCTTCATCCGCAAGGCCGCGCGTGGGTCGGGCGGCAATATGCCTCCCGGCGCGGCGCACTTCACCGCCGCCAAAATGACGCTGACGAAACTGCGCGCCATCATCGCCGCGAATCTTCAGTTCTATGAAGTTCGCGAACGGGACGAGCGCGCGCTGTCGTCCGTCGACTTCCAGTCCTCGATCAATCTTCTCAAGGTGGAAGCCTCCGAACTCGCGGTGGCAGCCGTCATGCACGCGATGCGCGCCTGCGGCCTGTCCGGTTATCGCAACGACACCGATGTAAGTATTGGCCGCCACCTGCGCGACGTGCTTTCCGCTCCGATCATGATCAACAACGATCGCATCCTCGCCAGCATCGGTACCTCCACGCTGATGAGCACCGTTCCGGACTCTCTATACGATTGACTTTCTCTCAAAAGGAATAGGCCTGATGAACGTGGCCATTGTTAAAGAACCGGCTGACTCCACTCTGTCTCCGGCCGATCCGTTGGACCATCTCGCCGATGCGCTGTTCCACGAGATGGGCTCTCCCGGCGTCTATGGCCGCACGGCGCTCTATGAGGACGTCGTGGAGCGAATTGCGGCGGTGATCTCACGGAATCGCGAACTGAACACTGAGGTGATGCGCTTCCCGCCGGTCATGAGCCGCGCCCAGCTTGAGAGGTCGGGCTATCTGAAGAGCTTTCCCAACCTCCTCGGTTGCGTCTGTGGCTTGCACGGCACGGAAAGCGAGATCGACGCGGCGGTCAGCCGCTTCGATGCCGGCGTTGACTGGACCGCGTCGTTATCGCCGGCCGATCTTGTTCTGTCGCCGGCCGCCTGCTATCCGGTCTATCCGATCGCGGCGAGCCGAGGTCCCGTGCCGGCAGGCGGTTGGAGCTTCGATGTGGCCGCCGAGTGCTTCCGTCGCGAGCCCTCGCGCCACCTCGACCGGCTGCAGTCCTTCAGGATGCGCGAATTCGTCTGCATCGGTAGCGCCGATCACGTCTCGGCGTTTCGGGAGCGCTGGATCATACGCGCCCAGAAGATCGCCCGAGATCTCGGGCTAACCTTCAGGGTCGACTATGCCAACGACCCGTTCTTCGGCCGGGTCGGTCAGATGATGGCGGTGAGCCAAAAGCAGCAGTCGCTGAAGTTCGAACTGCTGGTGCCTCTTCGCTCCGAGGAGCGGCCGACCGCCTGCATGAGCTTCAACTACCATCGGGATCATTTCGGCACTGCCTGGGGCCTCGTCGATGCTGCCTCCGAGCCGGCCCACACCGCCTGCGTGGCCTTTGGGATGGACCGTCTCGCCGTCGCCATGTTCCACACCCACGGCAATGACGTCACCTTGTGGCCGAGCGCAGTGCGGAATCTGCTGGGCTTCGCGCAGACCGATCGCCGGGCGCCGTCAGTATTAGAGGGGGTCCGATGCGCCAAGGAAGTCGGGAGCTAGCCCGGGATCGAAGAGCCGAAGGCCAGCCTCCATGAAGAGAGAGACTCTCGCCGTCCACGGCGGCTTCGAAAGCGATCCCGCAACGAAAGCCGTTGCCGTGCCGATCTACCAGACGGCCTCGTACGCATTCGACAGCGCCGACCATGGAGCCGCGCTCTTCAACCTTGAAGTGGACGGCTTCCGCTATACCCGGATCGGCAATCCGACCAACGCGGTGCTGGAGAAGCGCGTCGCCGCCCTGGAAGGAGGCATCGAGGCGCTCAGCGTGGCCTGTGGTCAGGCCGCGGTGAACTATGCGGTGGTCAACATCACGGAGATGGGCAGCAACATCGTCTCGGTTCCGCAGCTCTACGGCACGACGCATACGCTGTTCGCATACATCCTGCCGAGGCAGGGCATCACGGTCCGGTTTTCGGAAGACGACCGGTCGGCGAGCGTCGAAAAACTGATCGACGATGATACGCGGGCGGTGTTCTGTGAGAGCGTCGGAAATCCGGCCGGAAACGTCTGCGACATCGAAGCAATGGCCGACGTCGCGCACAGGCACGGCGTTCCGCTGATCGTCGACAACACGGTGCCGACACCGATCCTGCTCAGGCCGATCGAATACGGCGCAGACATCGTGGTGGAGTCGCTCACGAAATTCATGGGCGGGCATGGGACCACGCTCGGTGGAATTATCGTCGACAGCGGCAGGTTCCCGTGGGCGGAGCATCGCCGGCGCTTCCCGATGATGAATGAGCCGGAGAAATCGTACCACGGGCTGGTCTTTACCGAGCGCTACGGGGCCGCCGCTTACATTGCCCGTTGCCGTGCCGTCTCCCAGAGGACCACCGGCGCCGTCCTGGCGCCGATGAACGCGTTTCTGCTACTCCAGGGCATTGAGACCGTCGCGCTCCGGATCGAGCGGCACGTCGAGAATGGCGAAAAGGTCGCACAGTTCTTGCGCAATGACCGCCGTGTCGGGTGGGTGAATTATGCGGGCTTTCACGGCGGCCCCTATTACGAGTTGATGCAGAAGTATCTAGGTGGTCGGGCGTGTTCGCTGCTGACTTTTGGCGTGGCTGGAGGCTTCGAGGCGGGCAAGCGGTTCTACGACGCGCTGAAGCTCTGTAAGCGGCTGGTCAATATTGGCGACGCGAAAACGCTCGCCTGCCATCCCGCATCGACAACGCACCGGCAGATGTCGCCCGAAGAACAGGACAAAGCCGGCGTGCGGCCCGAGATGATCAGACTGAGCGTCGGAATCGAGCACATCGACGACATCGTCGCGGATCTCGATCAGGCTCTCTGTGCCGCGAATTGATGTTTCGTAAAGCATGAAGGCATTCGGATGACTGTCCTAATCGACATAGATTCGTACGAGCACCACCTCTTCTCGAGAGTATCGAACAGAGGTGCTTGTGCGACGGCGTCACCCGGAAATCGGGTGGATTGCCTCGACATCGGGCTCATCAACAACATGTCGGATGCTGCCTTGATGTCGACCGAGCGCCAGATCTTCGACCTGCTCGATGCGGCGGCCGGACGACTTAGCGTCAGGCTGCATTTCTATACGATGGAGGCGACTCCCCGTTCCGAATGGGGACGCGACTACGTGCGTCGATACTATCGCGGCATCGACGATCTGCTGAAAGGAAGCCTGGATGGAGTGATCGTGACCGGTGCCGAGCCGAGAGCTGCCAGTCTGACGGAAGAGCCATATTGGACCACCTTCGCCGAGATCGCCGACTGGGCCAGGGAGAATACCGTGTCGTCGGTGTTTTCCTGTCTGGCCGTCCATGGGGCCGTCCTGCATATGGACGGCATTGCGCGCCACAAGCTGCCTACCAAATGCTTCGGCGTCTTCGCTCAAACAAAGACGAGACATCATCCCTTGATGCACGATGTGCCGAGGACCTTCCGAATACCGCACGCCCGGTGGAACGAGGTGCAGGAGGAGGATCTCTCGAACTGCGGATATTCGGTTCTCACTTGGTCGGCGGAGGCTGGGGTCGACTGCTTCGTCAAGCAGCAGAAGAAGAGCCTTTTCGTCCATTTCCAGGGCCATCCGGAATACGAAACCCGGACCCTATTGGGCGAATACAGGAGAGATATGGGACGCTTCCTCCGCGGAGAGAATGAAGTCTGTCCGACGATACCGAGGGGTTATTTGGACGAGGAAGCGAAAGAGATGCTGATCGCTTTTCGACAGAAAGCCCTTTCCGGCAGACGCCCGGAGCTTTTCGCCGACTTTCCAGCCGATCAGACGGCGAAGGATCTGAGCAACGTCTGGCATCAGCCAGCCAAGCGCATATACCGCAACTGGTTGCTGTACATGGTGTCGCAGCGAGCTGGACGCACAAAGCCGCTGGGGGCGCGAGAAGCTGTTCTCTCCGCAACCGGGATTCCGGCGCGTCGTCATGGACGCAAGTTGGTCGTCGCTCGATCTGCTCATCTGGCGCGCTCGCCAAACCTGATGACCAGAAAGAAGCTGGGATATTATGAGTGAGAGTTCGGGCCATGATCCGATGCCGCGAGATAGGAGCAGCCGATCTTGACGCCATCGCCGATCTTCTGACACGCGGATTTCCGATCCGCTCGCGCAACTACTGGATCGACGGACTCCGGCGCCTGTCTGTGCGGGAGACGCCCGACAATTTCCCGCGCTTCGGCTACATGCTCGAGCATGACCGCAGGCCCGTCGGCGCTCTTCTGTTGATCCACACCGCACGGAATGATGACGGCTGTGCCTCCATTCGCTGCAATCTCTCCAGCTGGTACCTGGAACCTGCTTTTCGCAGCTATGCGCCGATGCTGACCAAGGTCGCGCAGCGCAACAAGGACGTCACCTACGTCAATATCAGTCCGGCGCAATGGACCTGGCGCGCCATCGAAGCGCAGGGATTCCGGCGCTATTGCGGCGGGTTATTTTTCTCTTTTCCGGCGGTGTCGCGTCCGGTCAAGGCTATGCGCGTCGAAGTCGTCGGGCCGGACGCACAGACGGTCGACGGCTTGTCCGAAGCCGACGGCGCGCTGCTAGCACGTCACGCAGCTTACGGCTGCCTCAGCCTGGTATGCCGCGCCGCCGATGGCCCCGCCTTTCCGTTTGTCCTGCAGCCGATGCGCGTCGGTCGCATCAGGCTGCCGGCGATGCAGATGATCTATTGCCCCGATGTGGCCGATTATGTCGCGTGCGCCGGCGCTATCGGCCGCTTCTTGCTGCGGCGCGGCAGGATATCGATTGCACTCGACGCCAACGGCCCCGTAGTTGCCCTCGTCGGCATCTACAGGAAGCAGATCGGCTGCAAATACTTCAAGGGTCCTCATTGCCCCCGGCTTGCCGATCTATCGGATTCCGAACTGGTGATTTACGGACCATAGTTCAGTCGTCCCAAATTGGAGATTCGTCATGGATCCCGGCAACAGCTCCGTCAGTCATTCGCGGACACTGAAATTCTTCCGGGCCAGTGGCACGAGGGTAACGTGCCGATCTTGGGGCCACGCACCCATGGGCTCTGGCTCCCCTCGATCGCGTTCGATGGCGCGCGCACCTTCGAAGGCGTTCGACCTTGATCGTCATTGCGCCCGCGTCAATCAATCCGCGGTCAACTTCGGGCTCAAAGTCGTCGATCTCGGCACGTGGCTCGGACTGTCGCGTGAAGGCATCGCTCGTTTCCCAGTCGATGCCGAACCGTACATTTGCCCGATGTACTGGCCGCAGAACGGTGTTGCGGAAAGTGCGCTGAGCCGAGGCAACTCGTACACGCCTCAGTATGGCTGAATGAGCCAATCCCATTGATGTTGCCATCGAGAATCGGATGCGCAGCTGGCGCATCCTGCGGGGACGTCATCCTGCAGGATGCGGCGTTCAGAGCCGGAAATGGCGGCCGTCAGCGGCAGACATAAGCCCCGTTGACCAGCACGCGGACGCATGCCGTGCCGACCGCGGCCGCGCCGACGGCCGCACCGCCAACCACCGCGCGCCTGGTCGTGCGGCGTGCAACGCCGGCCACCGACACTGGCGTGAGGGGCCGTCCGACGCGTGCCTGGGCCTCGCCCAGCGATAGCGAAAGGCCTTCGTCAGCTGACCAGCCAAGCGAACCAGATACTCCGAGGGCGATCACGGCAACAGCGAGTAGGAGCTTTCCGAGCATGCCACGCTTCATGATGGTCTCCATTCTGTGAGAGTGAATTTGGATCGATCCATGGACTGGTGCTCCGACCATTGATCAAGGTCAAGGAACTCGGAGAAATGTCCCAAGCGGTCGGTGACAGGCTCCGAGGCGGCATGGCGCTACTCGATCTGCGCTTCATCATCTCTGTCGTTTGGTCCGTTGGCCCGTGTTGCGCCGCGACAAATTTGCCGAATGCGAAGCAAAATCTGGCAACGACACCACTTCTCAATCCGTGCTCATCATGAAGCGTCTCGTCCGCCAGGCGTGACCAGCTTCTTGCCTCGGCCATCCACGCGGATCGGTTTTCCGGATCCCGGCTCGCAAGCTGCCGGCAAAGTGCTGCGCGCGAACTCAGCTCGAACTGACTCATCATCGGCCCTCCCTGCCAGAAGCTCGATGTACACCACGAGAGTCCTACGCTGCGAGCCGCGCCCGTCCAATTGCTCTCGTGGTCATTGTACCAAAGTGCATGTCACCGGAGCTGACCAAGCTGTGCAGCGTCGCGCGAGGCAACGTCGCTAAAACCCGATTCGTTGATCTGGCTCAAGCGAAGCCGGGCGGCAATGCGATGAACATCAGCCTGCTGAAGCATGCGTGCGCGAACGCCCCGCAAGCCTCGGCAAGTGCTTCGCCAGGGATACGCCGCGGCAGATGCAACGGCGGTTCGATTTAGGCAACCACGCCC
Source organism: Bradyrhizobium sp. Bra78 (assembly GCF_024519855.1). Taxonomy (NCBI): domain Bacteria; kingdom Pseudomonadati; phylum Pseudomonadota; class Alphaproteobacteria; order Hyphomicrobiales; family Nitrobacteraceae; genus Bradyrhizobium; species Bradyrhizobium sp. Bra78. Next base: position 785,533 of record NZ_JALJRE010000001.1, read on the forward strand.
ATGCAGGTTGCGTTGTTTCGCCAATGTTGCCGCCGCCGGCCGTTGCTTTCCGGACGAAAAACCGCGGCAATGATGGCGCCGACAATGCCCGTCTCGTCATACCTGGTCTATGTCGGCGGTGCGTTGCTGGCGCTGCTCTTCATTGCGGATGCCTTTCTTCTGGATCGGCCCGCCATGCGCGGCGGGCCCGGTGCTTCGGTCGCCATCCGCATCCATTCCAATTTGAAATTGCCGGAGCGAGTCGTTCTCGACACCAGCCAGCCCACGATCGTGCCGACGGACATCGCGAAGGCGGAGCTTGCTGCCCCGCCCGGCGCCGACTCCCGAGAGATACGCGCGCAGGAGGCATTTGCCCAGCTTCGACCGCTCGATGCAGAACGACTGCAATCGCGTCAGTCGACAAAGCCTGAAGCGAAGCCGCAGCGTCAAAGCAAAATTGCAAGAAGGCACATCGAAAGACGCATCCGGCTCGTTGCGCGACCGCCGCAATTTGGCTGGTTCGGGTCCCAGTTGTGGTGAGCATGGCCGGTCCGATCGCTGGGTCTGAGCGGCCATGGCAACGACGCTGATCGCTGACGACGATCAATGCACGTCGAGCAATTGACGACTGAAACGTCCTCGAGATCGGGAGATCGCAGACATGCGTGAAACTTCAAGGTGTGAACCAGTCGCTCGCCGAGAGGCTCTTTCGCTGCCGGGATTGGCCGCGGCGCTCGGATTGGCGCCATCCGGCACGTTCCTGTTCGGAATACAAGCGCTGGCGCAGACGGTCGGCATGGAACGACGCCAGGAGAGACGGGGAAGCACGTCATGAGCGGCGCACGAGACGCACCGAGCGTCGCGAAGAGCGGCGCAACCAGGACGACGACATGATCTCACTGGTCATTTTGGGTCGACAGATATCCGCTTGATCGCGATACGGGAGCTGGCGGATGCCGCAGATCTGGTACGTTACCTTCGAAGTGCACAGGCGTGGGACCTTGCCGAAGCGGCGAAGTCCCCGGGAGACCCGCACATTCGAGAACGAAGAAGAAGCGCGGGCTTTTGCGCGAGAGAAGTTCAATGAAGGATTGATCGTGTTCGCAGGCACGCTCAATCCCTCTTTGCCGCGACGGCTGATCCCCTCGAGCGACATCCCGTCCTGGATCGAGCAAGACGAGGAGGTCTCCGGGGCCAAGCGCGACCTGGAAAGATAGTCGACGCAATCGCATCCGATCCTTGCCTGTCACGAGAAGCGAACCCTGGCGGGCAGGCTGCTTTCCGTCATTCGGACCAAGTCATCAACGGTCAAGTCATCAGCGGACAGGTCGTTCGTGCCGGCCGGCGAGACAGATTAGGGTCGAGTTTCAGTGCCGAGTTCGAAAAGTCTTGAGTGTTGCCATTATGGCACGGGGAGATCGAACGCTCGCCCGTAGAGTTTCAGCCGGAAGTTGGGGGATGATTGCATTGCAACAACCCGCCGTTTCGAGCAATCAGAGACGGCCGGCAAGGAGAGCACACAATGAGAAGGCTTCTGCTGACAACCGTTGGTCTGGTGGCGCTGTGCGCGGGGGGGACCGCCATGGCTGCCGATATGGCCGTAAAGGCTCCGCCACCGGCACCGATTATTCCGATCTACAATTGGACCGGCTTCTATATCGGCGGCAATGGTGGCTGGGCGCAGAACCACAACTGCGTTGATTTCCTTGACGCGGCCGGCGTAGCCGTCGCTTCCGGCTGCCGCGATCGGTCCGGTGGCGTCATCGGTGGCCAGCTCGGTTATCGCTGGCAAGCCAGCCAGTGGGTGTTTGGTCTGGAAGCTCAAGGCGATTGGGCGGATCTCAGCAACCAGCGCGTCAGCCTGATCGATGCGACGCTGTCCACGCGCTCCAAGACCAGTGCCATCGGCCTCTTCACCGGCCAGATCGGTTACGCCTGGAATGCGTCGCTGCTCTATGTGAAGGGCGGCGCGGCGGTCACCGACAACCGCCTCAGCATTCTTGACACGCCCTCCGGCACCGAGCTGGTCGCGCAAAGCGCAACCCGCTGGGGTGGCGTCATTGGTGTTGGGTTCGAGTATGGCTTCACGCCGAACTGGTCGGTGGGTCTCGAATACGACCATTTGTTCATGGGACACCGGAATAATTCGTTCACGATCGCTGATCCGCGACTTGCCGCCTTTGTCAACGACCGGGTCACCCAGGACGTCGATATGGTCACCGTGCGCTTCAACTACCGCTTCGGTAGCTATGGCAACCCGGTCGTCGCGAGGTACTGAGCTCTCCCGGTCTGAGGTCTTCAGGGGGCCGGCAGCAGTGCCGGCCCTGATTTTTCCGGGGCTATCGCAGCAGGCCGATCAGCGCCTGCCAACGCGATCGACTGGACCGCCGCGATTGGCCGGAGTGCCGGGCCGCACTGCCTCGCGTGCAACTGCGCCCGCGACGGGTCTGGGCCGCAGCACGACGCCCGCCCGCGCGACACAGCTGGGTGGATAGTCGACATATTGGCAGTACACCACGGCATTGGCGCTTTCAGAACTCGCGAAGACGTATCCGATCATCACCAACGCGACGGCTAATCCGATTGATGGCTTCATTTCCGGCCTCCTCTGGATTGGAGCCGTAGTCGATGCCTGCGCTCTGCGTGCGAGTTGATCCAGATCAACGAAAGTGTAGCGCCCGCGCCAGCAAGACGCAGAGCGCAGAGTGACGGTAGCAAAAGCGCGTGCTCATTAAGTCCCGAGCCAGGATTCACCAGCCGGAGTAATAGCTCCGCCTCGCGTAGTAGCCGCCATAACCGCCATAACTGCCGTAGGCGCCATAAGCGCTGGGCGGACAATAATCGGAGCCGTATCCGCCGCCGTAATAGGAGTATCCTCCTCCGTAGTAGGGGCTTCCGCCATAGTAGCCGGAGCTTGCGATCGCGCCGCCGACGAGGGCGCCTGCTACGACGGCGCCGGCTCCCCATCCGCGATAGCCATAACCTCTATATCCATAACCTCTATAGCCATATCCGGCGCTGCGATAACCCAGGCCACGATAACCCCATCCTCCTCCGCGGTAGCCTCCGCCCCATCCGCCGCGATAGCCCCAGCCGCCATAGCGTGCCTGCACGACATCGTTGTCGAGCACGGCTTTCATCGCGCCGACATGGGTCGGCAACGGCGCGGCTTGGCTTCCGGGTACAAAAATGAACGTGCCGGCGACAGTAAGAATCGTCGTAAATGCTGCCTTCGTGAACGTCATAACGTCCTCCGTCTGGGTTGAAATATCGACAGACCGGCGAGGGAAGGGCTCCGTCGCGCGGGCGGCATCACCGTGCAGATGAAATGTTTGCGGTCGCTGCGGAACCGGCCTTGATTTGAATCAAACGAGCGGAGATGGACGCCCCTAAGCGGCGCCGGCCGGTCACCGGCTCGCTTGTCCGAGGCGCCGCGCCAGATGGATCGTATGCGGGTCGCTGCGCGCGTCCGGCTTGAAACCGAACTTGCCGAACACGGCCAGCATCGCCTTGTTCTCGGGCAGGACTTCTGCCGTGAGCTCGTGCAATCCCGAATTGACGGCAATCCTGCCGAGATGATCCATCAGGATAGAGCCGACGCCGCGTCCCTGCCAGGCATCGACGACGACGAAGGCCATCTCGGCCCGTCCGGGCTCGAAGACAACGTATCGACCGCCTCCGACGATGATGTCCCGGCCGGCCTGCGCGGCCAGCACCACCAGCGCGACGTGATTACTGAAATCGACCTCCATGAAGAAGGCCCGCTCCTTGTCGGAGAAATGACGCTTCATGGCAAAGAACCGGCGCTGCAGCGACTGCGGGCTCGTCTGGTCCAGTGCGGCGAGCATTTCGGCCTCATCCTCCGGCCGAAGCGCGCGGATCTCGACCGGGCTGCCGTCCCGCAGGTGCTCTGTTGCGCTGTATGTGGCGGTGTTCGACATGCGCGGTCTTGTCTCAGGAGCTTGCCAATGCAACTACCGGAGCCTCGTCCATGACCAACCCGGTTGGCTGCGGGCTTGATCTGTGTCAAGGGCCGGCGCGATATCGGCCGCCGTACTTGTTCGTTCGCGGCGCTTGACTCATGGGGCGCGGAGAGTGGTGAGCCAGATCTAAAATATCGTCCCCATCTACCATCGTGGAGCGGCCTGATGATCACAGTTCCGGAACTGGTGTCGCAAGCTCTGGGCGCATTTCTGACCACAGAAACCAAGGACCGGTTCGGCGCCTCGCATTCCGGTCTGACCGAATTGCTTCCGTTCGCGGCAAAGCTCACCATGGAGTGCATCGGCAATAGCGATGCCCTCTATCATAACATCGAGCATACGTTGCTCGTGACCCTTGCCGGGCACGATATTCTGACTGGTCGTTCGCTGCTGCGTCCCACCACGGCGAACGACTATGCGAATTTCATTCTGGCGTGCCTTGCCCATGACATCGGATACGTGCGCGGCGTCGTTCAAGGCGATGAGGACGAGCTGTTCATCGCCGACGTGAACGGCGGCACTGTTCGTCTGCCGCGAGGATCGTCTGACGCGGCTCTCGCGCCATACCATGTCGATCGCTCGAAGCTGTTCGTGCTGGAGCGGTTGGATTCTGTCGAACAGCTGGACGCAGAGCGGGTCGCTCGTGCGATCGAGTATACCCGGTTTCCTTATACGATGCCCTCCAATGATAGCCTCATGGAGGAGGAGGGATTGTTGCTGCGCGCAGCTGATCTCATCGGTCAGCTCGGCGATCCCAATTATCTGAAGAAGTCGAACGCACTGTTCTACGAGTTTGAAGAGATTGGACTCAACAAGACCTTGGGCTACGCAACGCCGGCGGACGTCGTCTACAAATATCCGCAATTCTATTGGAGCAACGTAGCTCCCCAGATCCAGCCGGCGATACGCTACCTCAACGTGACCTCGCGCGGTCGGCAATGGATAGCGAGTCTCTACGGCAACGTATTCAGGGCCGAGCGTGAACTCAACCTGTCCGGACCTCAGCCCTAGAAGACCCATCGCCGCTTGATCTGGATCAAGATCGCCGCGCGAGTGCGGAGATTAGCGTCGCCTGCAACCTGCGTGGATGAGGGCACGTCCGTGAGAACACTTCGCCAGATATTCTCCGGAGACGAGATCGTCCAGCTTGCGATCCGGCTGGGGTTGCTCGCGGTCCTGATCGTCTGGACGCTGCTCCTGATCCGTCCGTTCGTGCCGATCCTGGCCTGGAGCGTCGTGCTCGCCGTCGCGCTCAACCCGGTGTTTCAGCGGCTCGCCAAAATTCTCGGCGGCCGGCCGAAGCTTGCGGCAGGAATTCTCACCCTCGTCAGTCTCGCCATTGTCATCGGTCCCGCGACCTGGCTCGGCATGGGCGCAGTCGATGGGATCAGGGATCTTGCCGGGCAACTGACGGCGGGTGAGGTGCTGGTTCCGACGCCGCCTCAGTCGCTCAAGGAATGGCCCCTCGTCGGACCTCAACTCTTTGATCTCTGGGATCAAGCCTCGACCAATCTTCGTTCCCTGCTGCGCCAAGTGGTGCCTTATCTCAAGCCTTTCGCGACGACGTTGCTTGGATTTGCCGGCAATGCCGGTGTGGGGACGGTCAAGTTCCTGCTGTCCGTTGTCGTGGCCGGTGTCCTGTTTCCGTACGGCCCGCAACTCGTCGCCGCGAGTCGCGACTTTCTGTCGCGGATCGTTCCTGAACAGAGCGAGCACTTCCTCGACCTCGCCGGTAGCACCATCCGTGCGGTAGCCCAGGGTGTGATCGGCGTTGCGATCGTCCAATCCTTGCTGGCCGGTATTGGATTCAAGCTGGCCGGCATCGGTGCCGCGGGACTTCTGGCATTCGTGGTGCTGTTGCTGTCGATCGTGCAGATCGGCGGCGCGATCGTCATCCTGCCGGTCATCATCTGGATCTGGGCCGACAAGGAATTTCCGATTGCGCTCCTGCTGACGGTGTTTCTCGTGGTCGTATCGGTGCTCGACAACATCCTGAAACCGCTGCTGATGGGGCGCGGCCTGACCACGCCCGCACTCGTCATCCTGATCGGGGTGATCGGCGGAACCCTTGTCCACGGCATCATCGGCCTCTTCATCGGACCGATCATTCTGTCGGTGGCCTGGGAGCTGACGGTTGCCTGGATTCACGCGAAACGTGTTCCGCCGGCGAAGCTGGCGGCCGAGCGTTGACCTAAATCAACACTGGCGGATGCGCAGGCCTTTGAATGAAATCGACACGACGATGAGGTCGAACCATGTCGATGGAAATGCCTGCGTTACCCGGTGGCGCGATGTCCGGACTTGTCGCTTCGGCGGTCGAATACATGGTCGATGCCGGACAGCGAAGTATCCTGTTTCTCGACGTGATGCGCCGGCGCGGCGACCAGTATCGGGAGCACGTCGCCCAGACGGCGCCGCACGTCCTGCAATATGCCGCCGAATTGATCATCGACGGTCGCAAGCTGGATGAACCCGTGAACTATGCGCTGGTCCGCATCATCCCGCCCAAGGATGTCGAGATCGATCCTGCACGCCGCCCGTTCATCGTGATCGATCCGCGCGCCGGGCACGGCCCGGGTATCGGCGGATTCAAGGCCGACAGCGAGATCGGTGTCGCGATGAAAGCGGGTCATCCCTGCTACTTCATCGGCTTCCTGCCGGAACCGATGCCGGGACAGACCATTGAACGGATTGCGCACGCCGAGGCGCTGTTCATCGAGAAGGTCATCAGCCGCCATCCGGAAGCCGACGGCAAGCCCTGCGTGATCGGCAATTGTCAAGCCGGCTGGGCCGTCATGATCCTGGCGTCGCTGCGGCCTGAACTGTTCGGACCGCTGATCATCGCCGGTGCGCCGCTCGCTTATTGGGCGGGCGTGCACGGCAAGAATCCAATGCGCTATTCCGGCGGCCTGCTGGGCGGAAGCTGGCTGACCGCACTTGTCGGTGATCTCGGCGCAGGCAAATTCGACGGCGCCTGGCTGGTACAGAATTTCGAGAGCCAGAATCCTTCGAACACGCTCTGGACCAAGCAGTATAACGTCTATTCGAAAGTCGACACCGAGGCCGAGCGTTACCTCGAGTTCGAGCGGTGGTGGGGCGGACACGTCAACCTCAACGCCGAGGAAATCCAGTTCATTGTCGATGAGCTCTTCGTCGGCAACAATCTGGCCGCCGGCAACATCAAGATGTCCGACGGCCAGCAGGTGGACTTGCGCAATATCAGGTCGCCGATCGTGGTGTTCTGCTCGAAAGGCGACAACATCACGCCGCCGCAGCAGGCGCTGGGCTGGATTCTCGATTGCTATGCCGACGTCGACGATATCAGGTCCTATGGGCAGACCATTGTCTACACCGTTCACGAGAGCGTCGGCCATCTCGGCATCTTCGTCTCCGGCGGCGTGGCCAAGAAGGAGCACGCGGAATTCTCCAGCAATATCGACCTGATCGACGTGCTGCCGCCCGGACTTTACGAGGCGACCTTCGAGGCCAAGGGCGCCGACACCACGCATGCGGACCTCACCAGCGGCGAGTGGGTGATGCGCTGCGAGGCGCGGACGCTCGACGACATCCGGGCCATGGGCGGCAATTCGCCCGAGGACGAGCGCCGCTTCGCCGCCGCCAAGCGAGTCTCGGAGCTCAACCTCGCCGCCTATCGGAAGTTCGTGCAGCCATGGATCAAGAGCATGGTGGCGCCCCAAACGGCGGAGTTGATGCGCAATCTGCATCCGTTGCGGACGCAGTATGAGGCGTTCAGCAGTCAGAATCCGTGGATGACGGCGGTGAAGTCGGCGGCGGATGGCTTGGAAGAGAACCGCAAGCCGGTTTCGAAGGACAATCCTTTCCTGGCGTTTCAGGAGCAGGTCTCCAAGCAGATCGTTCATGTCCTGGACGCCTGGCGCGATTCGCAGGAAGCGCTGAGCGAAGCGATCTTCCTCAACGTGTATGGCTCGCCAGCGCTCCAGGCGGCCGTCGGGATCGATCCGAAGGCCGACCCGTCGCACCGGCGGGAGATGCCCGCCGAACACCGCGCCATGCTCGAGAAACGGACCGCCGAGCTCAAATCCAGGATTGGGGAGGGCGGACTGCGCGAAGCTGCCATTCGTGCCCTGCTCTATGTCGGCTCGGCGAGAGGAATGGTGGACGAGCGCAGCATCGAGGCGTTGCGGCAGGCTCGTCGCGACGACAGCGGAGCGAAGTTGACGCTTCCAGAGTTCAAGATGCTGGTCCGCGAGCAATTCTTCATGCTGCTGCTCGATCGCGAGGCGGCGCTGGCTGCGATTCCGAAGTTGCTCCCCGACGACGTCAATCAACGCCGAGCTGCCTTTACGACGATGAACGAGGTGCTGTCGGCCAGTGAGGATATCACGGGCGAGCGCGCCAGCCGCCTGCAGCGTGTCGCAACGCTGTTCGGTCTCGACGCCGGCGAGACGTCGGGGAGGGCGTCGAACGTTGCCCCTTTCGATCCCAAGGCGAAGGCGTCGTAACACTGGTTGGAAGGAGCGGCCTCATGTCAGCCGACGCGACGCAGACCCCGAGCAAATACGACCGCCTGATCGCCGCCGCGAGGGCGGTGCCGCCGACCCCGACCGTCGTCGTGCATCCCTGCGACGAGACATCTCTGCGCGGTGCCGTCGAAAGTGCACAGGCCGGCATCATCCGGCCAATCCTGGTCGGGCCTGAAAAGAAGATCCGGGAGACGGCCGCCAAACACGGCCTCGACATTGCTCCCTTCGAGATTGTCGATGCCGCGCACAGCGACGAATCTGCCGCCCGCGGGGTCGAACTGATCCATGTCGGCAAAGGTGAGCTGCTGATGAAGGGCAGTCTGCACACCGACGAACTGATGCGCGCCGTCACCGCCAAGGTCGGCGGCCTGCGCACCGACCGACGCATCAGCCATGTCTTCGTGATGGACGTGCCGGCTTATGCCGAGACCATCTTCGTGACGGATGCGGCCATCAACATCTTTCCCGATCTCGACGCCAAGCGGGACATCATTCAGAACGCGATCGATCTCTATAATCAGGCGGGCTTCGGCACGTCGCCGCGGGTGGCGATCCTGTCGGCCGTCGAAACGGTGACCTCGAAGATTCCGTCCACGATCGAGGCGGCCGCGCTCTGCAAGATGGCCGATCGCGGCCAGATCACCGGCGGGCTGCTCGACGGCCCGCTGGCGTTCGACAATGCCATCGATATGGAGGCAGCGCGGATCAAGGGAATCAAATCGGAGGTCGCCGGCCGGGCGCAGATCCTGGTCGTTCCAGACCTCGAGGCCGGCAATATGCTCGCGAAGAATCTCGCCTATTTCGCCAAGGCGGACGGCGCCGGCATCGTGCTCGGAGCCCGGGTGCCCGTTGTCCTGACCTCGCGCGCGGACTCGGCGCGCGCGAGGATGGCTTCCTGCGCGGTGGCAGCGCTGTACGCCCACGCGCGGCGCCAGCATGCTCCGACGATTGCCGCGTGAGCGCCATGGACACTATCCTTGTCGTCAATGCCGGCTCTTCCAGCGTCAAGTTCCAGATCTATTCGATCGAGGGTGAAGGAGCGCTACGACAGCAGCTCAAGGGGCAGATCGACGGCATTGGAAGCCGTCCGCGCCTGCGCGCGAGCGGCGCCAGTGGCGATCCACTTGCCGATCGCGCTTATCCGATCGAGACGGTGCCGGACGTTCCCGCCGCGATGGACATCGCCGGCGCCTGGCTGCGGGACGAGCTTCGCATCCAGCCCATTGCCGTCGGCCACCGCGTCGTTCACGGCGGACCCGACTATGATCGCCCGATCCGGATCGACCATGGCGTCGTGACCCGGCTGGAACGGTTCATCGCGCTGGCGCCGCTGCATCAGCCGCACAATCTGGCGCCGATCCGCTCGATTCTCGCCAATTTTCCGGCGCTTCCGCAGGTCGCCTGTTTCGATACCGCATTTCATCGCACGCATAGCGCGGTCGCTGATCATTATGCGATCCCGCACCAGCTTCATGCCGAGGGCGTGCGCCGCTACGGCTTTCACGGTCTCTCCTACGAATACATTGCGAAGTCCTTGCCGAAGATCGCGCCGAAAATTGCGAATGGGCGGGTGATCGTCGCGCATCTCGGGAGCGGAGCCTCGATGTGCGCGATCAGAGGCGGACGCAGCGTCGAGAGCACCATGGGTTTCACGGCCCTCGACGGGCTCCCGATGGGGACGCGCCCCGGTCAGATCGATCCGGGCGTCGTGCTCTACCTCATCTCCGAGAAGGGAATGTCCGCGCCGAACGTCCAGGATTTCCTCTATCGCGATTGCGGCCTCAAGGGATTGTCCGGCATCAGCAACGACATGCGCGAGCTTGAAGCCAGCGACAGCTTCAACGCCAAGCTGGCGATCGACTATTTCGTCTACCGGATCGGGCTCAACGCCGGCATGCTCGCGGCGGCATTGCAAGGGCTGGATGCCTTCGTCTTCACGGCCGGCATTGGCGAGAACTCCGCGACCATTCGCGCGCGCATCTGCGATCAACTCGCATGGCTCGGCGTCGGCATCGACCAGGCGGAAAACGCCCGTCATGCCCGGCTGATATCGCGCTCGCACAGCCTCGTTCCCGTCTACGTCGTGTCGACCGACGAAGAACTGATGATCGCGCAACACACGCTGTCGCTGCTGATGAACTCGCCATCGTCCACCCCCAGACATGAGAAAGCGTCATGATTCCCGCATTTCCGGAAACCAAGGTCGCCCTCAAGGGCAAGAAGGGACTTGTCGTCGGCATCGCCAACGACCAGTCGATCGCATGGGGATGCGCCAGGGCCTTCCGCGCGCTCGGAGCGGATCTCGCGGTGACCTACCTCAATGAACGCGCCAAAAAGCATGTCGAGCCGCTCGCGCAGGCGCTTGAGGCGCCGATCTTCATGCCGCTGGACGTCATGGTGGAAGGACAGACGGAGGAGGTGTTCGCCCGGGTCGAGAAGGAATGGGGGCAGCTCGATTTCCTGCTGCACTCGATCGCCTTCTCGCCAAAGGAAGCCTTGCACGGACGCGTGGTGGACGTCGGCCGCGACGGCTTCCTGAAGACGATGGACGTCTCCTGCTGGTCATTCATGCGCATGGCTCATCTGGCCGAACCGCTGATGAAGAACGGCGGCACGATGTTCACCATGACCTATTACGGCAGCCAGATGGTGGTCGAGAACTACAACGTGATGGGTGTGGCCAAGGCGGCGCTTGAAGCATCCGTCCGCTACATTGCCGCCGAACTGGGGCCGAAGGGTATCCGCGTGCACGCGATCTCGCCCGGCCCGCTCGCCACGCGCGCGGCGTCAGGCATCCCGGAATTCGACGAGTTGATGGACAAGGCGCAATCCAAGGCGCCGGCGCGCAGCCTCGTCAGCATCGAGGACGTCGGCAACGCCACGGCCTTCCTCGCCCTTGACGGCGCCAAGCTGATCACTGGCGGCGTGCTTTATATCGACGGTGGCTATCACATCATCGATTGAACGACGAGCCCGGCGGGCGTCCCGCGCGCCGGCTAGCGATAGTGCAGGGCGATCAACTCGGCGACGCAGGCCGGGCGTTTGCCCCCTTCGACCTCGATCACGAGATGGTAGTTCACGCGCAGGCCGTCGGGAGGCACGTCCTCCGTCTCGGCAACGGTGACGCGGCCGCGCAGCTTTGAGCCCGCCGGGACCGGCGCAAGGTACCGGATCCTGTCCGCGCCGTAGTTCAGGGTGTTGCGCAGGCCCTTCAGCCCCATGACCGATCGGATAAACATCGGCGCCAGCGCCAGCGACAACAGTCCGTGGGCGATGGTGGTGCCGCCGGGCAGTTCCTTCCTCGCACGCTCCTGGTCGACATGGATCCACTGCTCGTCGCACGTCGCTTCCGCAAACCTGTTGATCCGATCCTGCGTCACCTCGATCCAGTCACTGGCGCCGATTTCGGTGCCGACCGCGGATCTGATCTCGTCGAAATCGCCGAATATCCGCATGTCCGTCACCTCGTCAGATCTTCATTTCCGGGACGTGATCGGGGACGACGAGGTCGGCCTCCGTCACCGCCATGACTTCACCGACGCTGATGCCCGGCGCGGTCTCCAGCAGCGTGGCCTTGCCGTCCGGGAAGCCGATCACCGCCATGTCGGTGACGACGAGATGGACGGGCCGCGCGGAGGTTAGCGGCAACGTGCACTTGCCGACGATCTTCGACTTGCCCTTTGCGGCATGCTGCATGGCGACGATGACGCGCTTGGCGCCGCTGACGAGGTCCATCGCGCCGCCCATGCCGGGCACCATCTTGCCAGGGATCATCCAATTGGCGAGATGGCCGTGCGCATCGACCTGAAGACCGCCGAGCACGGTGACATCGACGTGGCCGCCGCGGATCAATCCGAACGACATCGCGCTGTCGAAGGTGCTGGCGCCGGGCAGCGCACTGATCGGGCGTCCGCCTGCGTCCGTCAGCGTCGGATGCGCCAGACCTTGCTCGGGGATGGGCCCGGTGCCGATCAGTCCGTTCTCCGACTGGAAGAATACTTTCAGATCCGCCGGAACGTAGTTCGCAACCAGCGTCGGAATGCCGATGCCGAGATTGACGAGGTCGCCGCTCTTCAGCTCCTTGGCGACGCGCCGGGCGATGACAATCTGCGGATCCATGGGTCACCCGTTCGCAATGAGGTAGTCGACGAGCGGTGCCGGCGTCACGACGTGGTCGGGAGCGATCACACCGACGGGCACGATGTTCTCGGCCGTCACGATCACCGTGTCGGCCGCCATCGCCATGATCGGGTTGAAGTTGCGCGCCGTCAGCGCGTAGGTCAGGTTGCCGAGGTAATCCGCGAGAAAGGCGTGCACCAGCGCGAACTGCGCACGCAGGGCCGTCTCCAGCAGGTACGGCTTACCCTCGACTTCGATCTGGCGCTTGCCTTCCGCAACCAGCGTGCCGACACCGGTCGACGTCAGGACGCCGCCCAGGCCGCATCCGCCGGCGCGAATGCGCTCGGCAAATGTTCCCTGCGGTATGAGATCGACGGCGATCGTGCTAGCCAGCATCTGCTGCTGCGCCTTCGCATTGAGACCGATATGCGTTGCGGTCAACCGCGACACCAGCGCAGCGTCGAACAGCTTGCCGACGCCTTTGCCGGGGGTCGCAGCGTCGTTGCAGATCAACGACAGGCCGGTCTTCTTCTGGCGCACGATCTCGTCGAGCAGTCGCTCCGGTGTCCCGACGCCCATGAACCCGCCGACCATGACGCTGGCGCCGGTCGGGATCATTGCGACGGCTTCTTCGACGGAAACGACCTTCATGACGACAACTCCGGTCGGGGCACAGAAGCGACGGTTGTTGAATGTTGGGGGGCGCCGGCCGCGCGCCCTTGATCTGCGTCAAGCCCCCGCATTATTCGCGACTGCGATTCCCACGCTTTCGAGCGCGTCGCTCCAGAGCTTGCGCAACTCGGTGTGTCGGCGTTCGAGCGCCGCGCCGACGACATCTCTGAAAGGCACCAGGTCCGGCCCCTTCAGGAACATGATTTGAGCCTGCAACAGCCGGCCGCTCTCGAATTCGATCCGGCGCAGCGCCACCGCGAAGGGATCGTTCGCATTCGCCTCGATCGGCAGCAAGGCCGCCGGTCGTATTCCGGCATGAACGGCATGGGCAAGCGTGGTCAGGTGCACCGCTTGCGCAAGTGAGCTATCGCTGATGCCTTTGATCGGCGTCGGGAACCATGCTGTCTCCCAGGACGTGGCCATGTAGCACAGGGCAAGGTCAGGCACCCACGTGGTTGCGCGCATCAGAAGCGAGACGATCTCGGTCTCGCGGTAGAACTGCGCGTTCAACTCGCTCTGCCAGGCGGACTGAAGCTTGAGGGGCAGGGTGAACGCGAACTGCCGCGCCAGGGCGCCATGGGCGGAGATCAGGAAAGCGGCGGCGCGCGTCTGCTGGTGCGGTGGTACGCGACCTTCGGGATCGAGAGGTCCAAAGAATCCGCTCATGTTGACGTCCCCTGCACGGGGATCGCGCGCAGATGATCGTAGCCGGCGGGAAACGGGGTGAGCTCACCGCCGGGATCTTCCGGCGCAATCCAGACCGCCTTGTTGCCCCGCCAGCGTCCGGCCAGCACGTCATCGGCGAAGCGCGCGAGCAGGTCAGCTGTGAGCGCACCCTTCTCGAGCGTAAAGGCGTGATAGGCACGCGGGATGATCACGAGCGCGCTGTCGGGGATTTCGACCCGCAAGGTCTCGTGCAGCGCGCGCGGCGTCAGGAAGTCGAACTCGCCGTTCAGGATCATGGTCGGCACGGCGATCGACGAAAGCTGCGGCGTCAGCGGCTGAAAGTCGAGAAACGACTCCATCAGGTTCTGAAGCGCGTAGACATCGTTGACCAGCCAGCCCTGCCGCTTCACGCTGTCGAGCTTGTTCAGCAGCGGCTTGAGCCATTCATCGGACAGGTTCATCGGCAGCAGCAGATCCTGGAGATAGCCGGTGCCGCCCAGGATCAGTCCGGTGCGCAGGGCATTGCCGATCAAGAGAAGCTGGGGCGAAAGCTCGGCAAAGCAGCTCATCGGCACCAGGCCCGAAAGGCGCTTGCCATGCTCGATGGCGTAGCGAAGCGCGATCAAGCCGCCGAAGCTGATACCGCTGAGGAAGATCGGCTCATCGCCGAGCTCGCCGATCAGGCGATGCAGCGCCAGGACCTGGTCGTCCTGATTGATGAAGAGCGCGGGCTTGTCGGAGGCGCCCTGACCGAGCAGATCGAAGGTCGCAACGCGAAACCCACGCGCGATCAGCGCGTCGCGATAGGGGGTCCACAGTTCGGAATATTGTGTCAGTCCGTTGACCAGCACATAGGCCGGCGCCTTGGCAGGACCGTCGAGCTCGTACCGGATCCGGTAGGAGCTGTGGCTGAGGAAAGGCATCGCGGCGCCCCGGCGGGAAATTCGTCGTGGAAATTCTCGCGCGCGCAGTGCGAATTCCCTTGCGCTAGATCAAGGGTCGCGCCGCCGCCGCTCATAGCGTTTGAAAAAATGTAGCCTGCCGGAGGAATTCGCCATGATCGTGAGACATGTCATGCGGCGATATCTCATCAGCCTGCTGTTGCTGTTGATCGGGACATCGCTTGCGGTCGCGCAGCCGTTCTCGCGCCGCTCGTCGCAGGTGCAGCACGACGGGTTGAAGAAGACCTACGAGATCGCCAACTTCCGCCTCGGCGGAAAGTACGATCTCGCCGATCCCTCGAAATGGGAGAATGGCGGCGAGGGCGGCGTCACGCTGGAATCGCTTGGCGCCGGGAAACTGCACACGGCCTATATCGCGGTCGGCACGCCGCGGCGCAATGCCGCCGGCGAGATCACCAATGCCGTCGTCATCAACTCATACTATTCCGGCGATTCCACCGACATGTATGAGCAGTGGGTCAAGGGCGCCGCCTTGTCCGGCACCGTGCCCATCATCGGTCCGGGCCGGCCGATCGATACCGACCGCTATTACGTCATCATGGTCGACCCGCTCGGGACCTGGGGCGCGAGCAAGCCGTCCGACGGGCTTGGCATCAAGTTTCCGCAGTACAGCTACTATGACATGGTCCAGGCCAATTACCGGCTGCTGCGCGACGAGCTGAAGGTCGCGCGCGTGGCCCTCGTGTCGGGCGTCTCGATGGGCGGCACCCAGACCTATGTCTGGGGCGTGATGCATCCGGAATATATCGGCGCGCTGATGCCGATCGGTGGCACGACGCAGTCGGATGGCGAGGATCCCGTCGGCAACTGGACGTTCCAGATGATGACCGCAGCGATCGAATCCGATCCGGTGTGGCAGGCGACGAAGGGCGATTATTACAAGCTGCCCAAGGAGAAGCATCCGATGCCGGGCGTGGCATTCGGCTGGTCGATCCTCGGCATGACGGGCTATGACTTTGCCTTCCGTACGTCCCAGAACTGGGGGGCCGTCCAGCCCGAAATCTTCTATTGGGACCCACCGAACGAAAAGGCGGCGCTGAACGTCGTCAACCGTGCCAAGCTTTACGACGCGGTCGACCTCGTCTGGCGCAACCGGGTCGGCGAAACGCACAACATCAACGCTTATCTCGGCCGCATCCAGGCGCGCACGCTGGTGATGCACATCACGAACGACCTTTGGCTGAACTTCAAGCTGGCACAACAGGCGGTCGACCGCGTGCCCGGTGCGGACCTTATCGCTCAAGAAAGCCCGGTCGCCCATTATGGCGTGTTTCCGATCATCAACCAGCGGAAGAACGACCCGAAGTTCGTCGCCTTCATGGACGATGTCGCAAGCCTCGATCGCGCGCAGAAGTTCGTCGACAAGAACTATCGCGTGCCCGGCGTCGCCGGGAATATCGATCCGAAGAAGTCTTTCTGGAAGGAGTTCGTGACCTACCCCTATCCGGTCAAATACGCCAACGCCAAGGACAAGAGCGGCAATACCTGGCAGATCGGCTACATGGATGAATATGCCGGCACCGACAAGGATCCGAAGGTCCTCGTCGTCATCCATGGCAAGGGCGCTTTCGGCGGCCACTACGGCAACATCATGCAGTATGCGCTACGCAGCGGCCTGCGCGTGATTGTGCCCGACCTGCCGCATTACGGCATGTCCGGGCCCGGCAATCTCGACAAGAGTCTGGCGCGCACCATGCAGGACATGCGCGAGGTCATCTACGACCTCGTCGTCAACCAGCTCGGCGTCAAGAAAGCGTACTATCTCGGCCATTCGCTCGGCGGGCAGTTCGTGATGGGTTACGCCCTGACCTGGCCGGATGCGGTGCAGGGCCTCGCACTGGAGGCTCCGTCGGGGCTCGAGGAATATCCGCGCGACATCACCATCGCCAAGGGCAAGAAGGCGCGATTGTTCGACCCGGCCTTCGATCATGACTTCGACAAGTGGAAGGCGACCTGGGACCAAACCGGCATTCTGGCCGCGGAGAAGGCGCGTGACGAGCAGAACATCCGCGACTTCTTCTACTTCAAGAAGCGCGACCCTGAGACCGGCGCGGTGTCTGCGGCGAAGAGCGGCTATTTCTTCAGCGACAGCGAATATGCCCGCCTCCACACCGAGCAGCGCGTCGGGCTGACCAAAGGTAATCCGAAGGAGCTCGAGCAGTGGTGCAACGTGTTCATCTATGACGTCTACACGATCGGTGCGGAGCTCCAGCAGGATGATCCGAAGAACCTCTATGAGCGACTCACGCAGATCAAGGCACCGATCTTTCTCGCCTTTGGCGACAAGGAGCCGTTCATCCCGACGCCCGCCTTCAACGGGCTGACGGATCTCGGACGCGACGCCATCACACCGTTCATGACGCGCATGACCAATGCGGGTAACCGGCCGATCCTCAAGATCTATCCGGAGACCGGGCACTTCATCCATACCGACAACCCGGTCGAGTATCCGGCCGACGTCGTGGATTTCGTGACGAGGGAAAGCGTCGACACGTCATCGCCGCTCGGGACCGATCGGATGATCAAGGGCTCGGTGGTTTCGGCCCTGCCGGTGGCACCGACGCCGCCAGGCGCGGCGCCCACTGCCGGCCTGAACAAGTAGGACCGGTTCATGCCGAGGGTGCAGGCGGGTGAAATTCAGCTGGGCTGGCGAGAGTGGGGACACGGCGACATCACCGTCGTCTTCATCCACGGCAATCTCGCCAGCAAGGACTGGATCGAGCTCGCTGCGCCGCTTTTTCCCTCCGGCCTCCGTGTGATCGGGATCGACTGGCGCGGCTGCGGCGACAGCGATCGGCCGAAGCCCACGGTCGATTATACCAACTATACGATGCAGCAGCACGCGCAGGACATGCTGGCTGCACTGGATACGCTGGGTATCAATTACTGCCATCTTGCAACGC
Source organism: Bradyrhizobium sp. Bra78 (assembly GCF_024519855.1). Lineage (NCBI taxonomy): Bacteria > Pseudomonadati > Pseudomonadota > Alphaproteobacteria > Hyphomicrobiales > Nitrobacteraceae > Bradyrhizobium > Bradyrhizobium sp. Bra78. The sequence goes on from NZ_JALJRE010000001.1 coordinate 803,322, forward strand.
ATTCGACCGGCGGCATCATTGCGGCCCGCATGCTGTTGATGCAGCCACGCCGGTTCGGACGGGTGTTTGCGCTTGATCCGGTCACCCCGCTCGGCATGGCATTCAATGCCGACCAGATCGGGCTGTTCCGCGCGATGATGGCGAGCAAGGAGTTGACCCGGTCGGTGATGGCGACCGCAGCGTCATCTTTGTTCGTGCCGGAAAGCATGGCGCCGAATATGATCCCGCAATTCCGTCCAGGGATCCCGGACATCCAGGCGCTGTTCGACCGGATCATCGAACAGACCTTTGGTGTCTCCGAGGGCATCTGGATCGGCACGCCCGTCAATCTCACCCGCGAGAAGGAGAGCCGCGAGCTGGAGCTCCGGATGCCGGATATCGGGCATTCGCATCTGGTGCTCTGGGGCGAGTGGGACGGCTGGATTCCGCCGGCCGATCTTCGCAGGATGGCCGAGGCGATGCCGGATTGCCGGCTCGTCGTGGTGCCCCGGGTCGGACATTCAATGAATCTCGAACTGCCCGCACTCTACGCCGGCTATTTCGGTGCGTGGTTCGGCGGGCTTGCAGCATAGGACTTGCAGCATAACCAGGAGGAACGACACCATGGCCGACATCAATCCATCTGCCGAGGGCATTCGTACGATGCTAACCGAGACGCTCGGCCGTCTGCGCAAGGCCAATGCTGAATATTTCGAGCAGCTGGAGAAGGGCCTGAGCGCCTCGCCGCTGCCGATTGCCAACCAGGCCAAGGAATTCTGCAGCTACATGCAGCGCAACGTCGCTGCGACATTTGATCTCGGCGACAAGATCATTCAGGCCAAGGACATGCAGGACGCGCTCAAGATCCAGTCCGATTTCTTCCAGGAGCAGATGCGTTTGCTCACCGATCAGACCAGGAGCATGGGCGAGTCCGCAATGAAGGCGGCGGCAGGGGCCTTTACGCCGAAGGCGTGAGCAGTGCGGTTGCCTGGGGCGCGCGATGGCGGTTCAGTTCCTGCTCGGCACCTTCGTCAGCGTGATCGACATCATGATCCACGCGCTGGTGACCGTTGCAGCGATCGACGTCGCTCGCGCTGCGGGATTGCAGCATACGTCGCGGCCTCGATCGCATCTGATGGCCGTGATGGTCACGACGGCTGTCATTTTGATGGTCGCGCATACGGTTGAGGTGCTGGTCTGGGCGCTGGCCTATGCCGTGGTTGGCGCAGCGCCTGCCGGAAGCGATCTGCTGTATTTTGCCTTCGTGAACTACACCACGCTCGGCTATGGCGATATTACTCCCGTGGAGGGGTGGCGCCTAATCGGACCGATGACCGCGATGAACGGAATCCTGATGTTCGGCTGGTCCACCGCCGTCTTGTTCGAGGTGCTGCGCAAGACGCTCGAACATCTCGCCGCTATTGCGGCCGCCGGGTCTAGTTCTGCAGATCGAGGCTAGCGAGCTGCGGCCGATCCAGCAGCACGATCTGGCGCTGGTTGCTGCCGATGAAGCCGAGGATGCCGAGCTCATGCAGTCGCGACAGCGCGCGGGACACGGTCTCCAGGGTCAGTCCGAGATAGTCCGCGATGTCGCGCCGCGACATCGGGAGCGCCAGGATGCCCGCGGCCGTCAGCCGCTTGTCCATTTCGATCAGGAAGGCCGCGACCCGCTCCAGCGATGTCTTGCGGCCCAGCAGCAGCATGTGGTCTTCGGCATGCTGAAGATTGCTGGTGGTCATGCTGAGCAGATTTCGAGCGACCATGGCGTCGCTTTCCGCAACGAGCTCGAGGCTTTGCCGCCTGACCAGGCGAACCGCGGTGTCGACGACGGCCTCCGCCGTGAATCTGTGTTCGCTGCCGTTCTCCAACCCGAATATGTCGCCGGCCAGGTGAAACGCGCCGATCTGGCGGCGGCCGTCGGACAGCAACTTGTAGCTTCGGACCGCGCCCAGCTTGACCTGGTAGACGTAGTCCGCGGGCTCCTTCTCGCCGTAGATCTCGGTACCCTTCTTGTAGGCAAATTCGTTTAAACTGATGATCGGATTCGAATCACTGGTCATTCCGAGTTCGCGCAGCGAGTTGGGGCGAGGGGAGGTATCGATGGCGCTACGGATGAACATGGCCAACTCCCGAACTGATGATGATGTGATAGCCCGCCAGCGTTGAGGGGAAGGAGCCGCCGATACCCCCATTCCCGCATGGGTGGCTTACGACTAAAACCGCATATTCAGCCATTGTCTCTAGGTTCATTGTACCAAAGGACAGCGCAGCGAACGGTGCGCTAAATGAGATGATTGGCATGGGGCCTGCCCGATCTCTGGGGAGTATGGTGCGATCGAGATATTTCGGCATAATGTTGCTGTTCGATTATGCCGTGACTTCGGACGGACGGTGGCTTCCTTCGGGTGGCTTTTGATTAGCACTTCGCGATTTCGTGGCTTGCCCACGGTTCTGTGAGTGGCTCGAGAGGGGACATTGCCAGGCCTCGTTTATGTCGTGGACGACGACGAATCGTTTCGAGTGGCAATCGAGCGCCGGCTCAAGGTTGGCGGCTATGAGGTCGTGACGCATTCATCGGCGCAGGAGCTGCTTGATCACATGCCGGATGCTTCAAGACCCGGATGCATCCTGCTCGACGTGCAGATCCCCGGGCTGAGTGGACCCGAGTTGCAAGCACGGCTCATCGAACTGGGTTCGATGCTGCCGATCGTGTTTCTCACCGGTCATGCCGATACCGCAATCACCGTCCGCACCATCAAGGCCGGGGCGGAGGATTTTCTGACCAAGCCGGTTTCATCGGAACAATTGATCGATGCGATCGAACGGGCATTGGCTCGCTGGGAAGCCTCGCGCGGCCGACAGAGCAAGCTTGACGCGCTGCGTGCTCTTTTGGCGTCGCTGACGCCGCGCGAACGGCAGGTGTTCGACCTGATCGTGCGCGGCAAGATAAACAAGCAGATCGCCCACGAGCTTGGGACCACTGAACGTACGGTGAAGGCGCATCGCCATCAGGTGATGGAGAAAATGCGGGTGCCTTCGTTCGCCGAGCTGGTTTCAATCGCCGAGCGCTTGGGTCTGCTCGATCCCGGGAAGATGTAACTAACCGGTCGGTACATGAGCCCGTCGCTGTTGTTCTCATGCGTCCTGTACGAAGGGACAATATGAAACTTTGTTGACAGAATCCGGCAGAAGCTGCGTAGTGTTTTCTCGTCGAGAGCGGCGCGGAATTATCAAACGACCGGATCAATAGCGATATCGCCGCAACTTCTCCGGACTCAGAAAGAGATCTCTTGTCCGCACGCAGATCCATTTTCGTCGTGGATGATAATTCTTCCGTGCGCCGAAGCATAGAGCGTCTGCTTCGCGAGCGTGGCTTCGATGTGATCCCGTTCGACTCGGCCAGCGCACTGCTGCGTCATGGCCGTTTCGACGAAGCCTGTTGCATCGTTCTGGATATCAACCTGAACGGCGAATCCGGCATCGTTCTCCGCCGCAGGATCGCGCAGGAGGGCGCTACCGTGCCGGTCATCTACATCACCGGCAACGACAGCCACGCGAACCAGGCGGCGGCGATCGAGTCGGGATGTGTTGCCTATCTGACGAAGCCGTTTGCCGCGGATGCATTCATCGAGTCGGTGGAACGTGCCTGCACCGGAAGCGTCTAACCCGATCGCGCTCGTTCATTCGTCGATGTCCTGTTCAAATGTCTTTGCCGCCGCGCCCTTGTGGACGGAGGCGAACTGGGTGAGCGGCAGTGAAGTCGTCACGGCCAGAAGGCTGGAATCAACCACCACGAGTACCAGTGCCTTTCCGGACTCCATCGCTGTGACGAAGCTGCGATCCACGACGTCGGCGGCGATGCAGGCGTTGGTCAGGCACCAGTTGTAGGGGAGCAGCTGCTCGCTGCCCTGATCGACCGTCAGCTTGGCTGGCTGTTTTAGATACATGCCGACCGGAACGAACACTTGCAGCCGCGCGGCGCGGTCGCCGTCACGCTCGATCAGGTCCACGCGTACCGCCGTTTGCCCGGTCGGAAACTTGCCCGTGATCGACGTCCGGCACAGCGCACGCGCACCGCCCGGCTTGAAGCAGAGCTTCTGCCAGTCGCCGAAAGTGATGTCCTTGGCTTCGCGCTGTCCGCGGGGCGCGATTTCGGCGGGTTTCGCCTGGCGCGCCTGCTGTTGCGCTGCAGCGGCGCTCAGAACCGAAGCTGGTCCGGTGATAGCGGCAGCGAACAGAATCGACAGGCAGGCGCGTGCAGGCCTGGGCCACGGTGTTGAAGCTGTGTCGATCATGACAGTGTCTCCAGGCGCCGCGCTTGCGGCTACTTCTGTGCATCGAGGAATTTTTCGACGAGCGGCGACCACATCGGGATCGCATCGGGCGAGCCGACGAAGAAATGACCCTCATTGCCGAAGGGCGGCATCAGATGATACTCGGCCCTGCCGCCGGCGGCGGTGAAGGCGTCATGCATGCGTTTCGACAGGGCCGGGCCGAAGAACGTGTCGTTTTCGATGTAGAACCACAGCATCGGCACCCGCGAGGTCCGGCCGAAATCCGCGGTCGCTTCGACCAGCCTGTCCGGTGCGCAGTTGTTGTTGGGCTTGCCGTCGACGCGTCCGCCGCGACCGGCTGCAAAGGTGATGATCGCCTTGACCTGCGACGGGTTCACGCTCGACAGCGCGATCGAACCCCAGCCACCGGCGGACTGCCCGATGACGATGACGTCCTTCGCGAGCACGCGTTTCTCGGCGACCATGTAGTCGATGATCCAGAGGTCGACCTGTGCCAACGCGCGTCCGGCATCCTTGAAATTTGGATTGCTGCAGTTGCCGATTTTGGCGAAGAAGGGCCCGTAGAGTCCGCGCTCGGGAATGTCAATGGCGGCCGCGCCATATCCGGTGCCGACCGGCGCCACGACGAAATAGCCGTGTTCTGCGAACCACTTCGCGGCGTCGCGGAATTCCACCAGCGGAAAGAAGCTCCGGTCGACCGGCTTGAGCGACACGCCATGGTTCATGATCGCGAGAGGAAAGGGGCCGTCACCGACGGGGCGTACCACGTAGGCGAGCATCGGGAGCGGGAGCTGCAGCGCCCAGATTTCCTCCTGGATGGGGCCGCCGTCTGCGGCCCGCGCCGGGGCGAACAGGCAGATCAGGAGGGCCAATGCCGCCGCCATCGACTTTAGGGCTGGGGCATGCAGGAGATTCATACGCGCCTCGCTCAACCGGCGAATGTGCTGGCCACGATAATCGGGCCGAGCACGGTCAGGACGACATTGCCGACCGCGTAAGGCACGGCGACCCCGAGCACCGGCGTCTGGCTTTCGGCAACATCGCAGGCACCGGTTACGGCGGCGTCGACCGTCATGGCTCCGGCCAGCGCGCCGCAAATAATGACCGGGTTCATCCGCAGCACACGATGGGCGAACAGGGTTGTAACAACGAGCGGCACCAGCGTGACGACCAGGCCCATGCCGACCAGCAGCATGCCGTGCGACTGGATCGCAACCCATGCCGCATGGCCGTTGCCGAGCCCGATCGCTGCGATGAAGCCGCCGAGCCCGAGATCGCTGAGCGTCTGCTGTGCCGCGGGCGGCATTGCGCCTATCGTGGGCCGCCTCGAGCGCAGCCAGCCACAGAACAGCCCGGCGATCAGGGCGCCGCCGCCACCGCCCAGCGTGAGCGGGACTGAGCCGATCTTGACGCTCGCGAGACCGGCGAGCAGGCCCACGGCGATGCCCGCGGCAAGGAACGCGATGTCGGTGCGGTCGCCCGAGCGCAGAATCTGGCCGACCTTCGCGGCGGCGCGCTCGATATTGCGGGTGCTGCCGACCAGCGTCATGACATCGCCGACATAGACGCGGGTGTCCGCGCTCAACGGGACCTCGCGTCCCATCCGCGTCAATGTGCGCAGGAAAACGCCACGCGCGTTGTCGCCGACGCGTTCGGCGACGTCCTTGACAGAGCGGCCATGGAGTTTGCGGTTGTCGATGAGGACATCGACCACGTTGCCGGGAATCGCCCTCAGAATCTCGTCGGCATCGATCTCGGTGCCAATGATCGGCTTTGCTGCAACAAGGGCCGCGGTCCGTCCTGCGATGACGATGTCGTCGCCTGCTTCAAGAACGGTGTCGAGATGCGGCTCGACGTCGGCGCCCTGACGCACGATCCGCTCGACCACGCTACGACTGCCAATCTCGCCTTCGACGGCGCCGACGGTCCGTCCTGCCGCGACCGACACCCGATAGGCGCGGGCCTGGAATTTTCGATAGTGCAGGTTTTCAGTTTGTGGCGGGTTGCCACCCGAAAGCTCCGCCTCGAGCTTTGCGGCTTCCGCTTTCAAATCGATCCGCATCAATTTCGGCGCGACAAACGGCACGTACAGGAGCGTGAGGATATAGCCGAGCACGTAGGTGACGGCGTAGCCGGCGGCAATATTGGCGTCCTGCTGCTCCAGCACCTCTTTGGCGAGTCCGAGCTGGGCCAGTGCGCCAGATGCGGTGCCGATGACCGAGGACTGTGTCAGGGCTCCTGCAGCAAGACCGGAAGCGGTGCCGGGACCGAGCGCGAACACATGGGCAAATATGAGAACGATGACGAGGCCGGTCCCACCGAGCACGAGCGCGAGCGCGACCTGCGCCAGGGTCCGGATGCTCAGCGAGGCAAAGAACTCGGGTCCGGACCGGTAACCGATCGTGAACACGAAAAGGCTGAAGAGAATGACCCTGAGCAGGGAGGGAAACGTGAATGTGCCGAGCTGCCCGATGAGGACGGCGATGATGAGCGTGCACGCCGTGGTGCCGATCGAAAAGCCGTGGATCCGGACGCGGCCAAGAATGGTGCCGAGTGCGACCGACAGCAGCAGGAAGATTTCCGGAGCGGCGGAGATGATCCATCTGACCGTGCTCATGACGCATGCCCTCCAGCGATTTGCGCCAAATCTGGTTCGTGAAACCCGGCGATGCTTGATCCAGATCAACCCCTGCCGAGGGCTAAGCCGCTCCCTGTTCAGGCTCTACAGCACCCAAGACCCGGCGTTCGGACATGAGCACGATGGATATCGCCCCTGTGTCGTCGATAGGCCGCGACGAAACGGTGCCAATCGCGCTGCTGCTGGCCTTCGCCGGCGGCTATCTCGACGCCTATACCTGGATCGTCCACGGCGTGATGGCCAACGCGCAGACCGCCAATCTCGTTCTGCTTTGGGTCTATGGGTCGATCGGCGACTGGACGAAAGCGCTCCACTTCGTTCCACCGATCCTCGCGTTCGCGGCCGGTATCGTGATCGCGGCATGGCTGCGCCGCGCAACCGGCGAGCGCGCCAGGGTGATCAGCACGCTGGTCGAGATCGTGCTTTTGGTCGTCATCGCCGTCCTGCACAACCGCCTGCCGGATCTCGCCGGAACGCTCGGCATTTCATTCGTCGCCGCCATACAGAGCGCCGTCTTCACCCGGGTCGAGGGCGTTGTCTTCAGTTCGGTGATGATCACGGGCAATATGCGGCAGGCGATTGAAGGTGCGTTCGCTGCAGCGTCCGGCGATGGATCGCTGCGCCCTCCAGGTATTTTCGCTACCTTGTGCCTCACTTTTGGCCTCGGGGCCGCCCTCGGCGCCTTCGCGACCAAGCAAATCCCGAATCTGGCGCTCGGTTCGCCCGTGATCGCACTGCTGGGCGTGCTGTTGCTCTGCGAAGCCCCGCGCGACGAGGCCAGCCTATGACGACTTCCGAGCGGAGAGCGCGCTGGACTTTCCTGTTTCCGCCGGCGACATGGCTTGCGCACTACCGCAGCGCCTGGCTGCGCCCGGACGCCGTCGCCGGCATCACCCTCGCGGCCTACGCCATTCCCGTGTCGCTCGCCTATGCCGCGCTGGCGGGCCTGCCGCCCCAGATCGGAATCTACGGTTACATGCTTGGCGGCATCGGCTATGCGCTGCTCGGGTCGTCGCGTCAGCTTGCAGTTGGTCCGACCTCCGCGATCTCGTTGATGATTGCGGCCTCCGTCGGAGCGTTGGCGGGCGGAGACGCGACAAAATACGCCGAGATCGCCAGCCTGGCGGCATGCGCGGTGGCGCTGCTCTGTCTGATCTCCTGGCTGTTCAAGCTCAGCGTTCTCGTCCGCCTGGTGAGTGACAGCATCCTGGTCGGATTCAAGGCCGGCGCCGGACTCACCATCATGATGAGCCAGTTGCCGAGCCTGTTCGGCGTCGCTGGCGGCGGTCACAATTTCTTCGATCGCGCCATCAAGCTTGCCGGACAGCTCGGCGGCATAAATTGGCTGGTTCTCGCGATCGGAGCCATCGCGCTCTTGTTCCTGCTGGTGGGAGAACGGCGGCTGCCCGGGAGGCCAGTCGGGCTCACGATCATGGCGCTGTCGATCGTCGTTGCGACGTTGCTCGGGCTTCCGTCGCTTGGCGTGCCGGTCACCGGCAAGATTCCCGAGGGATTGCCGTCAATCGGCTTGCCCAGGTTCGGTCTGTTGGAGCCCGACGAGCTCTTCCCGCTGGCTGCGGGTTGCGTGCTGCTGGCCTACATAGAAGGCGTGTCCGCCGCCCGCAGCTTCGCTGCCAAGCATGGCTATGCGCTTGATGTCCGGCAGGAATTTTTGGGGCTCGGCGCGGCGAACCTCGTAGCGGCATTCGGCCACGGCTATCCCGTGGCCGGAGGGCTGTCACAATCTGCGGTCAACGACAACGCAGGGGCGCGCACGCCGCTGGCGCTGATGATCTGTTCGGCGACGCTTGCGCTATGCCTGCTGTTCTTCACGGGCCTGTTGACGAATCTGCCCAAGGCAGTGCTTGCGGCGATCGTCTTTGCCGCCGTCTACAGACTGGTGGACATACGCGCGCTGTTGCGGATGTGGCAAGTCAGCCGCATCGACTTTTTTGCCGCGGCCATTGCGCTGCTGGCAGTGTTGCTCCTCGGGATATTACAGGGGGTCCTGCTGGCGGCCATTGCATCGATCGTTCTGCTTTTGGCGCGGGCCTCACGCCCGAATGTCGCTTTCCTTGGTCGCCTGCAAGGGACCGGCCGTTACTCCGACAATGCGAGACATGAAGGCGTCGAGCCGCTGGTCGGAATCATCGCCTTTCGACCCGAAGCCTCGCTGCTCTATATCAATGCCGAAACGATCCTGGAAGCGGTGTTGGACACCTTGCTGAGGTCGGTCGATATCAGGCTGGTCGTCTGCGATCTCTCGGCCTCGCCCTATATCGATCTGGCCGGGGCGCGTATGTTGCACGATCTCTATGACGAACTCGCCTCCCGGAAGATCGCATTCGCGATCGTTGGCGCGCATGCACAGTTGCGCGATCTGTTGAGGGCTGAGGGTCTGGCGGAAAAGACCGACAGCGGAGCGTGGCTCCGCTCGCTCGACAGCGTGCTGGGAGAGGGCAAAGCCGGGCAATCGCCGGATCCCAAACCGGAGGATCCGGCGGACTTGTTGGCCGGCCGGCTCTGACCTGTCCCATTGATCGCTCGCCGTCCTTCGCGCGGCAGCCGCCCGGACGATATTGCATCGCGAAGTGTTCCAGGCCTGTTCAAGATGCGCGACCGTTGACTTGGATCAATGGACCGAGGTGAGCGGGCACCACGATGCGGCCGGGACTTTGCAAAAGATCCGGAGAGAGACATGTCCAAGGACGCCAAGCCAGCAGAAAAGCGCATCGATCAGTTCATTTCCGGGCCCGGCGGGCGAGCGGACGACTGGCGCGATCTGGTCGAGGCAGCCAAGGCATGGGCGCGCGGCGGCGACCGCGCGAAGTATGATGCGGCGCTGGCCGATCTTTCCGTCATAGAGGAGTTTCACGGCTATCCCGGGCTGCAATTGATGGCGGCGTTGCGGGAGGCGGCCTCGGCGGGCGATGCGGCGGGGTCACTGAGCCTTGCGACGCGCATCACGCAGGCCCTGATGACGAGATCCTTCCGCCAACATGCCGGCGACTGGAATGCCAGGGATGACGGCAACGGCGATGCGCCCGAGCTCGTGCCCTCGAGTTTCGGGTCGCATGAGGGCCATCGGCCCTATTTTGAAACGCTGATCGTCACCGGCCTCTCGTCCGACAAATGGCCGGCGCTCGCTGCCGAATGGCGCAAGCTGCGACGTCCGGTGGATTCCTTCGTCTATGAGCCGGTGATCGTCGGCAGTCTTGAAGACGCCTTTTGTGCGACGATGCTCAATCCCACCATCGCGGCCGTAATCATCAACGAAGGGTTTGGCCTGCGCTCGCGTCACAACGCACCGATCCTGCGTACCATGACCGCGACGGCGGGCATCAATGACGAGACCGACGCGTCCGCACTCCGGCTTGCACACATCATCAAGCGGGTACGTCCCGAGCTTGACCTCTATCTGATGTCGAATCGCGACGTCGAGAAGATGGCGGGAGATCCCGACGCCAACGTGGTTCGGCGGATATTCTACTCGATCGAAGAGCTCCTCGAACTCCATCTCTCCATCCTCGAGGGTATCCAGGATCGATTCGACACACCGTTCTTCGACAATCTCAAGAAATACGCACAACGCCCGATCGGGACGTTCCACGCGCTGCCGATCGCGCGCGGAAAATCCGTGTTCAAGTCGGACTGGATCCGCGACATGGGCGAATTCTACGGCTTGAACCTGTTCCTTGCCGAGAGCAGCGCCACCACCGGCGGTCTCGACAGCCTGCTAGAGCCGACCGGCAACATCAAGAAGGCGCAGGACAAGGCGGCGCGCGCGCTCGGTGCGGACCGCGTTTTCTTCGTGACCAACGGCACCTCGACCTCGAACAAGATGGCGGTGCAGGCGCTGCTTGGGCCGGGCGACATCGCGATCGTCGATCGCAACTGCCACAAGTCGCACCACTACGGGATGGTGCTGGCCGGCGCCCAGCCGATCTACGTCGAAGCGTTTCCGATGACGGAATACTCGATGTACGGCGCGGTGCCGCTGAAGACCATCAAGCAGGCCCTGCTGAATGCCAGGGCCGATGGCCGGCTGGACCGTGTCAAAATGCTTGACCTGACCAACTGCACCTTTGACGGCCACATCTACAACACCCGGCGGGTGATGGAGGAATGCCTCGCCATCAAGCCCGACCTGATCTTCCTCTGGGACGAAGCCTGGTTCGGGTTTGCGCGATTCTCGCCGTTCCTGCGGCGACGGACCGCGATGGGCGCCGCCAATGAGATCGAGGCCTGGATGCACGATCCGAAATCGGTCGCGGCTTACGAGAAGCAACAGGCCGAGCTCGGCAAGACCCCCTCGGACGAGGTGCTGCTCAAGACCAGGCTGATCCCGGATCCGCGTCAGATCCGCTTGCGCGTCTACCAGACCAACTCGACCCACAAGTCGATGTCGGCGATCCGGCAGGGCTCGATGCTGTCCGTCAAGGACGTCGAATTCCACACCGTCGAGCAGCAGTTCAAGGAGGCGGTCTTCACGCATGCATCGACCAGCCCGAACCAGCAGATCATCGCGAGCCTCGACGTATCGCGGCGCCAGATGGAACTCGAGGGCTATGGTCTGGTGTCCAATGCGATCGAAATCGCTTTCGCGATCCGCCAGGCGGTCAACAACAATCCGCTGATCTCCAAATACTTCCGGATTCTCGGCGCGGACGCGATGGTGCCGGCGCAATACCGCCAGAGCGGCTTTACCGACTATCTGGCCCCCGGCATGAACTGGGCGAACGCCTTGAAGAGCCTGGACGACGACGAGTTCTGCCTCGATCCGACCCGCATGACCCTGGTGTGCGGCACCGCCGGCTACGACGGCACGCAGTTCAAGGGAATCCTGGCCAACGAGTACGATATCCAGATCAACAAGACGTCACGCAACTCGGTGTTGTTCCAGTCCAACATCAACAACACGCGCAGCGACGTTGCGCATCTGGTGAGAGTGCTGGCCGAGATCGCGGGCGAGGTCGATCGCGGGCTGGTTCAGGGCGGCGTCAATGCGAAGAAGACCTTCGAGGCGCGGGTCAAGAGCCTGATGACGGACGTGCCGGACTTGCCGAACTTTTCGCATTTCCACCAGAGTTTCCGTGGCGATGCCGGCACCAAGACCAACGAAGGCGACATCCGCAGCGGTTTCTACTCGGCCTATGACGCGGCGGGGTGCGAATATATCCGGCTGGCCGATCCCGAGATCGACCGTCGTCTGAAGGCCGGTCCCGATCTCGTGTCTGCCAGTTTCGTGATCCCGTACCCGCCGGGCTTCCCGATCATGGTGCCGGGACAGGTCATCACCCAGGAAACCATTGACTTCATGCGCAAGCTCGATGTGAAGGAAATCCACGGCTACGACGCCAAGGAAGGGCTGAAGCTCGTACGTGCCGAAGCCCTGGCGAAGATTGGCCGGCCCAAGCCCGGTGCGACGCCGAAGCTGAAGGCCGCATCATAGATAGGGGACGACCATGCTAGGGTTTTTCACGTTCTTGCAGCAGAATCCGTTTCTGTTGCTGTTCTTCGTCGTCGGGCTCGCCGTCTGGATCGGCCGGGCCAGCATCAAGGGTTACGGCCTCGGCATGGTCGCTGGCGCCATCGTGGTCGGCGCCGGCCTGGCCGTCTGGGCTTCGAGCTACGGCGTGAAGCTCGAGCTGAATAACTTCGCCAAGAGCCTGTTCTACTACCTCTTCATGTACGGCGTCGGCTTGCGCGTCGGGCCGTCCTTCATCAACAGCCTGAGGGGGGACGGCATCAAATTCGTGCTCCTGGCGGTGGTGTCGAGTGTGCTCGGTCTGGCGCTCGTCGTCATTCTTTCAAAGCTCTTCGCGCTGCCGATCGGCGCCGCCGGCGGCATGCTGGCGGGGTCGCAGACCATGTCGGCCGCGATCGGTTCGGCCGAGCAGGCAATCACCTCGGGTGTCGTGAAGCTTCCCGAAGGGATGAAGCCTGAGGACGCGACCGGCATGATCGCGCTGTCCTACGGCATCACCTATATCTGGGGTACCGTCGGCATCATTTTGATCTGCAAGTACCTGCCGCGTTGGTGGGGTGTCGACGCCAAGGCGGCTGCCACGCAGTATGAGAAGGAGTTCGGCGTCAAGGATCTCGAGGGCGGCGGCCTGACCGGCTATCGGCAGTTCGGTCTGCGCGCCTACCGGCTCGACAATCCGGCCCAGGTCGGCATGAGCATCGCCAAATTCCGCACGATCAACCCGGAATACCGCATCGTCAACGTGGTGCGGGGCGGTCAACCGTTGGGAGCCGATCCCGAAATCGTGCTGCAAAAGGGAGACGTCGTCGCGCTCGGTGGCGCGACCGAGCATCTGACCGACAAGATGGGCCTGATCGGCCCCGAGGTTGCCGATGCCAAGGCGCTCGGTATTCCCATGGACCAGGCGGACATCCTCGTCACCAACAAGGAGATGGTCGGACGCACCTTCGAATCGTTCCGCGAGACAGCGTTGGCGGGCCAGTTGCAGGTCACCAAGGTCGAGCGTGGTGGTGTGCCGCTTGCCGCCGGTCTCAAGACCGAGTTGCAGCGGATGGATATCATCTCCGTTGTCGGTCTCAAATCGGCCGTCAACGAGCTCGGCGAGATGTGGGGGCGCATTGCGCGGACCAACACCTCGACCGATCTTCTCACGCTCGCCGCGGGCATGATCATCGGCTTCCTGATCGGCATGATCGAGTTTCCGGCCTTCGGTGCCAAGATCGGCCTCGGAAACGCCGGCGGTCTATTGCTATCGGGCGTGATCGTCTCGTCGCTGGTTTCGCGGCTGCGCTTCTTCGGCAACACGCCGAACGCGGCGCGCAACGTGCTGGAGGATCTCGGCCTCGTCGTCTTCGTCGCCATCGTCGGCGTCAATGCCGGCGCCGGATTGCTGGCGCAGCTCACGGGTGCGGTTGCCTTGAAGATATTCGTCGCCGGCTTTATCGCCTGCACGATCCCGCCTTTCGTCGTCTGGGCGATCGGCTACCACGTCTTCAAGATCAACCCCGCGGTGCTGATGGGCGGCGTTGCCGGCGCGCGGTCGCACTCCGGTCCGTGCCGCGAAGCGGCGGTGGAAATCCAGAGCTCCGTGCCCTGGATCGGATTCCCGGTCGGCTACGCCGTGTCGGGCATCCTGCTCACCGTGTTCGGCTACTTCGCAATGCTCCTTGCCCAATAGCTCGGCATCACAACCAAAGGGAAACGAAAGTCATGAGAAAAGTCGCCATCTGCGCCGTCCTGGCCACCGCGCTTGCAAGCATCGCCGGTTTCAGCACGCCATCGCGTGCCGAGACCGGCCAGGTTGCCGTGGTCTTCACCAAGGGCGGATTCATCGTCGGCGTCGGTGGCGGCGAGGGGGTTCTGCTTTATCGCGGCAAGAAATATCCCTTCACGGTCTCCGGCATGAGCGTCGGCTTCACGATCGGCGCCTCGACCACCAAGCTGGTCGGCCGCGCCCTCAATCTGAGGGGACCGGAGTCCATCGAAGGCTCCTACGCGGCGGGCGGCGCGGGCGGCGCCGTTGCCGCGGGCGCCGGAGCCGTTCAGTTGCAGAACGGCAACGGCGTGATCCTCCAGCTCAGCGGACCGAAGGTCGGCGCGGAAGTGTCGGCCGCCGTCGGCGGTGTGACGATACGGTTGAAGTAGACCAACGATCGGGCCGCGTCCAGGCGCGGCCTGATCGTCTCGTCAATATCGTTCGGTGACGAAGTTCATCCCGCGCAGGGTGGCCTGGTCGTTGTAGCGTCCCTTGTCGGAACGCTTGGGCAGCTTGACCTTGGTCTTCCTGATCCGCTTGTAGGGGATCGCCCTGAGCAGATGCGCGATGCAGTTCAGCCGCGCCCGCCGCTTGTCGTCGGAGCGGATGATGTACCATGGCGCATGCTTCGTGCTCGTCTTCTTGAGCATCAGGTCGCGTGCGCGTGAGTAATCGTACCAGCGCTTGAAGGATTCCAGATCCATCGGGCTGAGCTTCCACTGCCGCACCGGGTCGTCGATGCGAGCCGTGAAGCGGCGCTCCTGCTCCTCCATTCCGACCTCGAGCCAGACCTTGATCAGGATGATGCCGCCGTCGATGACGTACTTTTCCATCTGCGGACAGAGCGAGAGAAAGCGGTCGTGCTCGGCGGGCGAGCAGAAGCCCATGACGTATTCGACGCCGGCGCGGTTGTACCAGCTGCGGTCGAAGATCACGACCTCGCCGCCGGCTGGAAAATGCTTCATGTAGCGCTGAAAGAACAGCTGCGACTTCTCGCGGTCCGACGGCGCCGGCAGCGCAACCACGCGGAACACGCGCGGACTGACCTTTTCCGTGATCGCCTTGATCGTGCCACCTTTGCCGGCTGCGTCCCGCCCCTCGAACAGCACGATGACCCGAAGCTTGTTTTCCCTGACATAGTCCTGGAGATGGCAAAGTTCGACCTGGAGCTTTTCGAGCTCCTTCTCGTAATCCTTGCGCTTCATCCGTTCCGTCGCCCCGGCCTTTGCCATGCTTCGCGTTCCATTGCGTCAATGCGGCCAAACCGCGATCAGTCCCCCCAGGAAATGGTCACCCCGATGTCGCCGGGCACGCCGCCGGGAAAGTCGATGACCTGATAGCCGATCCGATAGCCGCGCGGCTTGAGGTATTCGGTCCAGAGCTCGAAGATCTCCTTTGGAATTCCCGTCAGCGTTTTCTCCCAGCCTGCCTCCATCTGGTTGATGGCGCGGCCCTTGTCGGTGCACAGCGTATTCGGGAAGCGATAGACTTGTACTTCGGTCAGGCCGTTGCGTACCGCGCGCTGGATGATGGTCGAGGCGAGCTTGATCTTCTCCTCCTCGGACTTGCCGGACGGTTTGCTCAGCCGTTCGATCAAGTCGCGTTTCTCGGCTTCGGCCGCCGCGGCGAGGCGAACATATTCCTCGGCCTTTCTGGCTTCCTCGAGCGCGGCTTCCTTGCGGATTTGCAGTGCGTTGGGAATGAGATCATCGATGCCGGGCATGATTGATGCGTTCCTGGCTTGCTGTTGGGGCAGAGTCAGGACTAGTCTAGGTTTCGCGCCGTCTCGACCTTTGATTCATATCAAGCAATTTCTCACCTGCGTGGCCACGGTGGCCGTGCGGTGCATAAGCCGCCCTGGTCCCTTCCGTGGAGAAGAGCATTGAGCGAGCAACTTCATCCGCTGGCCCCTCATCATTTGCCGTTCTATCTCGCGCCGGGAAGCGGGACCGACGTGCTGATGGTGGTGATGGGGATCTTCCTGGTCGGTACCGTGCTCTGGGTGGGCACGCTCTACTGGAAGCTGCACAGCCTACCCGAGCGGATGGCGCACAAATCGCAGAAGCTGCAGTTCGAGATCGTGGCGGTGCTGGGCATCATCTCGCTCTTTACGCACTTGCACATTTTCTGGGTGGCGGGTCTGCTGCTCGCGATGATCGACCTGCCCGATTTCGGCACGCCGCTACGCAGCATTGCCGGCTCCGTCGAGAGGATCGCTGACGCGGCGCCGGGCGAGGCGCGCGAGCCCGACCAGCCGAGCCCCGCGCCGATAGAGACGTCAGTCCCGAAGGAGAAGGAGCGCAGCCATGTTTGAGCTCATGTTCTGCTCCCTTCTGACCATCCTGCCGGACTATCTCTACCGCCGCTATGCCCAGGGCAAGCGCTTCGGCAAGGAGATCACGTTCTTTTCCATCTGGTACGAGCTGCGCTGGGGCATCACCGGCTGCCTGATGCTCACGGTGTCGCTGATCACCATGATCTTCTACTTTCATCCGGCGACCAACTCGGCGGCAATCTACTTCCGGACCGTGCCGATTCTTCCCGAGGGTTCGGGGCGCGTCGCCGAGGTCAAGGTCAGATACAGCCAGTCGGTGAAGCAAGGCGACGTCCTGTTCACGCTGGACAGTTCGAAACAGCAGGCCGCTCTGGAAACGGCCAGGAGCAAGGTTGCCGAAGTCGATGCTTCGCTGATTTCGGCGCGCGCCGACGTCGTCAAGGCCGAGGCTCAGCTGGAGGAGGCGAAATCCTCCTTTCAGCAGGCCAAGGACGAACTGGATGTGAAATCCGAGCTGCAGCGTCGCAATCCCGGCATCGTGCCGCAGCGTGACATCGAGAAGTTGCAAGTGGTGGTCAACGGACGGCAAGCCGGTATCGACGCCGCGAATGCCACACGGGAATCCGCGTCCTTGCGAGTCTCCACGCTGCTGCCCGCGGAGAGAGCCAGCGCCTCCGCCGCGATGGCGCAGGCACAGGTCGATCTCGACAAGACCTTCGTTCGCGCCGGCGTCGATGGGCGGGTCGAACAGTTCTTCGTTCGGCCCGGCGATCTTGTTGCACAGATCATGCGACCAGCCGGTGTTTTGATACCGACAGAATCCGGCAAGGGTGGGCTGCAGGCCGGGTTTGGACAGATTGAAGCGGGGGTGATGAAGGTAGGGATGGTCGCGGAAGCGACCTGCATCTCCAAGCCGTGGGTGATCATTCCGCTCATTGTCACCGATGTGCAGGATTACATCGCCGCCGGCCAGGTCCAGGCTGGCCAGGAATTGATTGAACTTCAGAATGCACGGAAGCCGGGTTCGATACTCGCCTTCCTGGAGCCGCTCTACAAAGGCGGCCTTGAAGGCGTCACTCCGGGGAGCAGCTGCATCGTCAACGCCTACACCAGCAATCACGAGGAGATCTCGGCGAAGGAGACCAGCACCGTCCGCGCCATTGCCTTGCATGTCGTCGACGGCGTCGGGCTGGTGCATGCGATGCTGCTGCGCATTCAGGCGCTGCTGCTGCCGATCAAGACGCTGGTGCTCAGCGGACACTGATCGGGTTCGACGCGCTACCAAATCGAGCGGGCAAATTGCTCCAGGCGGAGTGAGATTAGCCCGTCCGGCCTGCGAACGTCATCTGTTCTGCGAGAGCCGCATGGTCTCAGCGAGAATGCCGATATGGTTTCGTTTCGTCATCGTCGCCGGCTTGGTCGTGCTGGTTCTCGGGGCTGGCCTGTTCGGCTATCGCTGGTATTCCCGCCCGACGGTGCTGACTATCGCGGTCGGATCCCTGGACCGGGAGGCCACACGGCTGGTAGCGGCGCTGGCGAGCCGGCTCGCTGCGGTCAATGCTCCGGTGCGCCTCAAGCTGGTCGAGACGACCAGCGCTGTTGACGCGGCCGATTTGTTTGCGGCCGAGAAGGTCGATCTCGCCGTCGTGCGCGGCGACGTCGGCGATCTGTCGCAGGCCCAGGCCGTCGTGGTGCTCGCCCATGCCGTCGTTCTGCTGGCGACTCCGCCGGGATCGTCCATCACCGACATCGCCGGCTTGAAGCGCACCAGCGTCGGCGTGATCGGCGGCGAGATCAATCGCAAGATCGTCAACGTCCTGAGCGACGAATATGGCCTGGCCCGCGCCAACGTGACGTTCCGCAATCTCCAGCCGCCAGACGCGCGGCGCGCGCTGGACACCAAGGAGGTCCGGGCGATTCTGATCGTCGTTCCTCTCGCCGAAAAATACCTCGCTCTGTTGCGCGGCCTGTTTTTGCAGACGCCGAAGACCGCGCCGGTTCTGCTTCCCATCGATGCCGCCGGTGCCATCGCCGCGAAGCAGCGCGCATTTGAAAGCTTCGATGTCCCGAAGGGCACGTTGCGCGGTTCGCCTCCTGTCCCGAGCGAGGATATCACCACGCTGCGGGTCTCGTTCTATGTGGTCGCGCAAAAGCAGCTCAGCGCAAAGGTGGCCGGCGGCCTGGCTGACGCGCTGATGAAGGCGCGCAGGGACCTGCTCGGCGAATTGCCGGTCCTCTCGCAAATGACAGCGCCGAGCACGGATTCGGACGCCTTCCTCCCGGTCCATCCCGGCGCCGCCGCGTTCTACAACGGCACACAGCAGAGCTTTCTGGACGAATGGGGAAACGCGATCTTCCTCGCGCCGATGATCCTGGGCGGGCTTGTGTCGGTGCTGGCGGCCGCGTGGAAATTCCTTCGGGCGGGCGATCCTTCGAAGGATGAGCACGACCTGGATTCGCTTTATGCGCTGGGTGCGCGGATACGCACGACCGGCGCGGAAACCGAACTGTCCGAGATCGAGGCCGAGATTGACCGGGTTCTCCAGGCGCAGCGGACCAAGACGGCGGCGGGAGACGAGAACGCGCTCGATGTCACGACCCTGAACGTTGCCGCGCATCGCCTTCAGAGCCTGATCCACGACCGCCGGATTCTGCTGTCGGCGCTGCCGGACTCGAGCGCTTGAGCGGCGCGGCCGAAGGGCGATAGAGGCGCAGTGCGTTAGCGCAAGAGTTGTGCTGTAATAGCCGCCGTTTAGACTTTTGAGGCTGCCGGGGAATAGAATGAACGGGCGCATTCCCATCGGCGCGGTCAACATGGTCTGGCCCGGGGTAGCTGCGCGTGTCGTCGTCTGCCTGCTGGTTTGGGCCATGCTGCCGGCCGCCGCGAGCAGCGAGCCGCGTGGCCAGCCCAAGCGCGTCCTCATGCTCCACTCCTTCGGACGCGACTTCAGACCATGGAGCGAATATGCCCGCACCATCCGGGCCGACCTCCAGCAGCAATCGCCGTGGCCAATCGACCTGCAGGAGCACACGCTCCTGACGGCGCGGTTCAACGATCCGGGTCCGGAGGCACCGTTCGTCGCCTATCTCCGCTCGCTTTATCGCGACAACCCGCCCGACATCGTGATGAGCATTGGGGCGCCGGCGGCAAGGTTTGTCCAGAAACATCGTGACCAGCTATTCCGCGACACGCCCATGGTGCTGACGGCGGTCGAACAACGGCTGGTGAACCGCATCGAACTGACCGACAACGACGTTGTCGTCGCCGTTCACAACGACTTCCCGGCGTTCTTCGGCAGTATTCTTCAAGTCATGCCGGAGACCGAGACGATTGCCGTCGTCATCGGCTCTTCGCCGCTTGAGAAGTTCTGGCTCGAGGAGATCAAGAGGGAAGCGAAGCCGTTCGAAAACCGGGTCGCATTCGTCTGGTATGCAGACTTGGCATTTGAACAGATTCTTCATCGGGCGTCGGCGCTTCCGCCGCATACGGTGCTGTTCTGGCATCTGATGTCCGTCGATGGCGCCGGTATCGCACACGAAGGTGATCTCGCGCTGCGCAGCCTGCATGCGGTCGCCAACGCGCCGATTTTTTCCTACCAGGAGGCGTTCTTCGGTCACGACACCGTCGGCGGCCCGATGCATTCGATCGCGGGAGCGAGCCAGGCAACCGTCAACGTTGCGATCCGCCTTCTCGGCGGCGAGAAGCCCAACGCGATCAAGATCGAGCCGCTTCGGTTCGCGTCGCCGAGATACGATTGGCGCGAGTTGCAGCGCTGGGGCATCAGCGAGAGCAATCTGCCCGAGGGCAACGATATCCTGTTTCGCGAGGCAACCATTTGGGACAGATATCGCTGGCAGCTGGTGCTGCTTGCCAGCGTGATCCTGATCCAGGGGGCGTTGATCAGCGGATTGCTCCATGAGCACCGCCGCCGCCGCCTGGCCGAGGTCGAGGCGCGCCAGCGGATGGTGGAGCTCGCCCATGTCAACCGCTACGCGGCCGCCGGCGAGCTCACGACGTCGGTCGCGCACGAACTCAACCAGCCGCTGGGCGCCATCCTCACCAATGCGGAGACTGCGGAGCTCATGCTGAGGAGCACCTCGCCGAACCTCCGGGAAATCGCCGATATTCTCGCCGACATCAAGCGGGACGACCAGCGCGCCAGTGAAGTGATACGCCGGCTTCGCAGCGTGCTGAAGAAGACGCCATTCGAGATCAGGGACATCGACCTCAATCAGACGGTGCGCGAGGCGATGGGATTTGTGGGCGATCTGGCGCGTGGACAGGGTGTGGTGTTGAATTATGTTCCGCCCCCGACCGAGCTGCACGTCAAGGGGGACCCTGTTCAACTGCAACAGGTCATGCTCAATCTCATCATGAACGCAATCGACGCGGTGTCCGACGCGGACCCGAGGAAGCGCGAAATCAGCGTCACGGCGGTCCACGCCGGCAGCCATGCCGAGATCAAGGTCGCCGACAACGGGCAGGGCATTGCGCCCGGCGACCTGAATACGATCTTCGATCCGTTTTTCTCCACCAAGCCGCAAGGCATGGGCATGGGGCTGGCCATCGTCCGCACCATTGTCGAGGCGCATCAAGGGCGTATCGCCGCTGAAAATCAGCCATCGGGGGGCGCGCTCTTCACCGTTAGGCTTCCGATCGGTCGCGGCAGCGCGAAATCGGCTTGATACCGCCGTATCGCTCTGGCGTCGCAGCAGGTTTCCTCCCCGCGCCGGATGCGCGTTCCTTTGATCTTGATCAATGAAGGCTGTTGACCTTCCAGGATGCTCGCGCTGCGAGGCCCGAGGGAGGATGTGATGTTTCGTTGCGGCAAGACCTTGATCGCGATGGCGCTGCTGCTGGCGATCCCGGTCGCTGCGGTCGCTCAAACGGCTGGCACCCCGACTGCCCCGGGCGGTCAGGCACAACCGTCAAGCCAGCCGCCGCCGACTGTCGAGTTGCTCAAGCCCGAGCAGCTCGAGGCACTGGTGGCGCCGATCGCGCTCTATCCCGACGAACTGCTCGCCAATGTGCTGGCGGCATCCACCTATCCTCTGGAAGTCGTGCAGGCCGATCGCTGGCTGAAAGAGCGCAAGACCCTGAAGGGCGATGCGCTGAAGACCGAGGTCGAGAAGCAATCCTGGGACGACAGCGTCAAGGCACTGGCCTCGACCGCCGACGTCCTCACGATGATGAGTGACAAGCTCGACTGGACCAAGGCGCTCGGCGACGCCGTGCTGGCGCAGCAGCCGGACGCGATGGATGCGGTCCAGCGGCTCCGTTCCAAGGCCTTTGACAACAAGAAGCTGGTCACCACCAAGCAGCAGAAGGTCAGCGTCCAGACCCAGGAGAGCAGGCAGGTGATCGTGATCGAACCGGCCGTATCAGATACGATGTACGTGCCGTATTACGAGCCGGCGACGGTCTACGGCGAGTGGCCCTACGCGGAGTATCCGCCGTATTACTTCGGTTACCCGTCCTACATTGGTGCGGGCGTCGTCGCGGCGGGTCTCGCCTTCGGCACGGCCTGGGCCATTGGCCGCTGGGGCAATTATTGGGGCGGTGGCTGCAACTGGGGCAACCGCAACGTCTACATCAATCACCGAACCACCAACGTTGGAAATGGCTGGCAACACAATCCGTCGCATCGCCAGGGCGTTCGCTACAACAACGCAAATGTTCAGCAGCGCTTCGGCAATAGCAACCTGAAGGCCGGTGCCTCCGACCGGATGGATTTCCGCGGACGCGACGGACAGCAAGTATTGAAGCCGGGACAGGACCGGGCAGGTTCTGGAGATCGTGCGGGAGATCGTGCAGGAGACCGCGCCGGCGATCGAGGTGGCCAGGGTGCGGGGGATCGCGCCAAGGGCGGAGGTGATCGTGCGGCCAAGGGTGGTGCCAAGAATGCCGGTGCCAAAAATGCCGGTGCCAAGAGCGCCGGCAACAAAGCAGGCGGTGGCAAGGGCGGTGCTGCGGCTGCGAACCGTGGTGGCGGCAGCTCACGCGGCGGAAGTGCGCTGAACGTATCGTCGGGCCGCTCGGCGGCGGCGGCGTCGGCCCGCGGTCACGCCAGCATGGCGAGCGCGGGGCCGCGTGGCGGCGGTGGCGGCGCCAGCTTCGCCGGCCGCGGTGGTGGCGGTGGAGGTGGCCGCGGCGGTGGTGGCGGCGGGCGCCGTTCCGACATCTCGCTGAAGCACGATGTCGTCTTGCTTGGCCATCTCGCAAACGGACTCGGCTATTATCGCTTCAACTATATCGGCAGCGACAAGGCCTATGTCGGCGTCATCGCGCAGGAGGTCGAGGAGGTGATGCCGAAAGCTGTCACCCGCGGAGCGGACGGTTATCTCCGGGTCTATTACGAAAAGCTCGGTCTTAAATTCCGCACCTACCGCGATTGGCTCGCCGGCGGCGCGAAGATTCCTGCGGAGGTGACGCCATGATGGGCTTGAATACGGTTCATCGTGCGGTTGTGCCGGCCATCATGGCACTGGCGCTCATGGGTTCGCCGTCGCTCGCGCAGCAGTCCTATCCGACACCGGAGGAAGCAGCGGCGGCGCTCGCCACCGCCGTCAAGAGCGGGCCGGACAGGGCCATCCTGAAAGTGCTCGGCAGCGCCGCCGACGACATCGTCTCGTCCGGCGACGAGGTGGCCGACGTCGACATCCGGAAACGCTTCACCTCGATGTACGATGCGAAACATTCGATCAAGGCGGAGGGTAACAAGAAAGCGACGCTGATGCTGGGGCCGGACGACTTCCCGTTCCCGATCCCGCTCGTCAACACCAAGACCGGCTGGGAGTTCGACACCGCCGAAGGCCGCATCGAGATCCTGTATCGCCGTATCGGCCGCAACGAGCTCGACGCGATCCAGACCAGCCTCGCCTTTGTCGATGCGGAGAACGAGTACGCCGATAAGGATCGCGGCGAGGGAGCCGGCGTGTACGCACAGCGCATCGTCAGCAGTGCGGGCAAGAAGGATGGGTTGTTCTGGCGCGACGACAGTGACCCGAGCCCGCTCGGCGCACTGGCGGCACAGGCTTCGACCGAGGGCTACAAGGCCGAGGAGGGGCCGGCGCCCTATCACGGCTACTATTTCCGCATCCTGAAGGGGCAGGGCGCAAACGCGCCGGGCGGCGTGCTCAACTATGTCGTCAAAGGCAAGATGATCGGGGGCTTTGCGCTGATCGCCTGGCCTGCCGAGTACGGCAATTCCGGAGTGATGACCTTCCTGGTCAACCATGCGGGCATCGTCTATCAGAAGGATCTGGGGACTCGGACCAAGGTCCTCGCTCCCCGCATGACCGAGTTCGATCCGGACCAGACCTGGAAGAAGGTCGATGCTGCAAAACCCTGAGCGACGCACGGAGATATCGCGCCGGCTGCTTGGGCGTCTCGCACCACTCGTGTTGCTCGCGCTCCTCGCCTCGATGACCCCCTCGTTCGCGCAGGCGTCCGCCCAGGTCCGCGTCAAGATCGTCAAGGCGGGGCTGCTCTTGGGTGGGGGCGCCGGCAGCGGGGTGCTGACTTATCGGGGCCGCCATTATCCATTCCGTGTCACCGGGTTGAGCTTGGGTTTCACCGCCGGCGCCACGGTTGGACGGCTCGAGGGCCGGGCTTCAGGAATTCGAGAGGTCGGCGATTTTGCCGGTACGTACAGCTCGGTCGGCGGCGGAGCCGCCCTGATCGGCGGCATCAACGGCGTTCAGTTGCGCAACGACAGAGGTGTCACGATGGTGCTGCAGGGACCAAAGGCCGGGCTGGAGTTCGCCGCCAACCTCAGCTCGATCATGATCTCCCTGAGGTGAGCGTGCAGCGGCGAAATGGGGACCTCACATCCAGCGCCCCCTGACGCCTTTTCGCTCGCAACGCCACTGCTCCGATGACGGGGCGTAATTGACTGGGCTTTCAGATCACGAGCTCGAATTTCTCGCGCGGCAGAAACTGATCTGAAGCTATTGTCGGGCAGCGATTGCGGTCATCTCGAGTTTGACGCCCGGACCGAGATCGGCCACGCCGATTGCGGCGCGCGCCGGCAGATGAGCTTCTGCGAAGTGCGCCTTCCAGGCCGCATTGAACTCTGCCTTCTCCTTGAGGTCGGCCATGTAGATGGTGACCTGCAAGACGTTGGCGAGATCGGACCCGAGGGTCTTCAGCAGGTGGGCCAATTGTCCGAGGACGTCGTATGCCTGGCCCGACATATCGAGACTCGTGTCCTCGGGGACGATGCCACCGATGTAAAGCACGCCGTTATGCTCGACCACTTCGTGGAGCAGACCCTCGTAAGGCAAGACGCGCTTGATCATGACGAAACCGATGTTGCTGTGAGGACCGGCGGCATATCGCACATTTCAATGTCGGTGTCGTTGCAAGAGATGGCGTACGCCTGCGAAAGGGCCACTCCGATCGTGGTCAGATAAAGTATTGAAAATAAAGGAACAAATTGACCTGCGAATCGTCGTCATCGCTCTGGCGAAGGTCACCAGCCTCTCATTGCGCACGAGGGCCCGGCATTTCCGCAGGCCTTGACCCTGACGACATCGGAAAGTGGATCGGTATACTGGCACCCGAATGACGCGGGGCTGCCGGACCATGCCGTGCCCGGAACAAGGATCAGACGATGGACGATACGATTGGCTTCCCCGACCCCGGCCTCGACCTGTCCGACGGCTTCAAGCCGCACACCTCCCATTGGGGCGTGTTCTCGGCGCGTCAAAGCGCGGCCGGGCTCGAGGTCAGGGCGTATGCGGGCGATCCCGATCCGAACGGCATCATCGACAATTTCCCCGGTGCGCTGCGACACCAGGCGCGTATTGGCCAGCCGGCGATCCGCCGCGGCTGGCTCGAGCGTGGCCCGGGCCCGGACGATCGCCGCGGCCGCGACGAGTTCGTCTCCGTCAGCTGGGAGAAGGCGCTCGATCTCCTCGGCGACGAGCTCGGTCGCATCCGTGACACGCGCGGGCCCGGTGCCGTGTTCGGCGGCTCCTATGGCTGGTCGAGCGCGGGCCGCTTCCATCACGCCCAGAGCCAGGTGCACCGTTTCCTCAACATCGCCCTGGGCGGCTATGTACGCTCTGTGAATTCCTATTCCTCGGGCGCGTCCTCGGTGCTGCTGCCGCAGATCCTCTGCGGCTACGAGGACATCACCAAGCGCAACGTCACCTGGGAGCAGATCGCGGCCGAAACCGACATCGTGCTGGCGTTCGGCGGCATGGCGTTGAAGAACTCGATGGTCGCCGGCGGCTCGATCAGCAAGCATGTCGAGCGCGGCGCGATGGCAGCTGCGCGCCGGCGCGGCTGCGAGTTCATCCTCTTCAGCCCGCTGCGTGAAGACCTGCCCGTCGAGGCCGGTGCCGAATGGATGACATGCGTGCCCGGCACCGACACCGCGCTGATGCTCGGAATCGTCCACACGCTGGCGAGCGAAGGCCTGCACGACCAGGCTTTCCTCGATCGCTACACGGAGGGGTGGCCGGTCTTCCTGCGCTATCTCACCGGCGAAACCGATGGCCAGCCGAAGAGCGCCGAGTGGGCCGCCGCGATCTGCGGCGTCGGCGCGGACACGATCCGCCGGCTGGCGCGTCGCCTGGCCGGAAAGCGCGCGCTGATCACCGTCTCCCATTCGCTCCAGCGCGCCGAGCATGGCGAGCAGCCGGTGTGGATGGGCATGGTGCTGGCGGCAGCCCTTGGCCAGATCGGCCTTCCCGGCGGTGGCTACGCCTATTCGTTGGGTGCGATCGGTTATTACGGCCGCCGCGTCAACGACGTGCCGGGGCCGACGCTGGGGCAGGGCCGCAATGCCGTCCGTGATTTCATTCCGGTGGCGCGCATCGCCGACATGCTGCTCAACCCCGGCAGCACCTATCGCTACAACGGCGAGACGCGCACCTATCCGGACATCCGTCTCGTCTACTGGGCCGGCGGCAATCCCTTTCATCACCACCAGGACATCAACCGCCTGCGCAAGGCGTTTGCGAAAGTCGACACGCTGGTCGTGCACGAGCTCGCATGGACCGCCACGGCCCGGCATGCCGACATCGTGCTGCCCTCGACGATGACGCTCGAGCGCGAGGACATCGGCTATTCCAGCAACGATCCGCTGATGGTCGCCATGCACCGGATCGCCGAGCCGTTTGGCCTTGCGCGCGACGATTACGAGATTTTTGCCGATCTCGCCGAACGTCTCGGCGCGCGCGAGCCTTTCACGGAGGGACGCACGTCGCGAGAATGGCTAGAACATCTTTACGAGCCGACCCGCGCATCGCTGGAAGCGCGCGGCCTTGAGGCCCCGGCCTTCGAGGACTTCTGGCAGCGCGGCAGCCTGGTCGTGCCGCAGCAACCCGATGACGGCGGCCGGCTGCGCAGTTTCCGCGACGATCCTGTCAATCATCCGCTGCCGACGCCGAGCGGCCGCATCGAAATATTCTCCGCCAAGATTGCGGGCCATGGCGACGCGGATTGTCCCGGCCATCCGGTCTGGCTCGACAAGACCGACATGCCCAAGCCCGGCGCGCCCTGCTTCCTCGTCGCCAACCAGCCGGCGACGCGTCTGCACAGCCAGCTCGATTTCGGCGGACATTCGCTGGCGGCAAAGCATCGCGGCCGCGAGGTCGCGCGCATGAATCCGCGCGATGCGGGCGCGCGCGGCATCGGGGACGGCGACATCATCCGCCTGTTCAACGCGCGCGGCGCGTGCCTTGCCGCAGTCCATGTCACCGACGGCGTCGCGCCGGGCGTCGTGCAGCTTCCGACCGGCGCCTGGTACGATCCGATGGATCCCGAAGACGAAGCGCCGCTCTGCGTTCACGGCAATCCGAACGTGCTCACCCGCGACATTGGCACTTCATCGTTCGCCCAAGGCTGCACCGGCCAGCTCACGACGGTCGAGGTCGAGAAGTTCACCGGCAATCTCCCGCCGATCCGGGCTTTCGATCCGGTGTAGAAAAAAGCGAGGCCGCCCTGTTGGGTGCAGGGACGGCCCCGAGAGGCTCGCGGGCCCGGGAGGAGGAGGGCGCGAGCTGAATGCTTAGGCGGCCGCGCTGATCCATTCCCTCTGTGCAGAACCACGACGCGGCGGAAGCGCCTTCACCTCGGGCCGCTCGCCCTTGCTGGCGAGGCGCCAGCGTGCCGGTGATTGACCGCTGATGCGCTTGAAGACGGTGGAAAAATGCGCCTGCGTGCTGAAGCCGACCGCAAGCGCGATCTCCGCCAGAGGCCGCTCGGTCGTCGCCAGCAGCGCCTTGGCCTGCTCGATCCGGTAATTGAGCAGATACTCCCGGGGGCGATAACCGGTCGCGGTGCGGAATTGCGCCGCAAAGTGCATTCTGGACAGGCCGGCGACGTTGGCGAGCTCGGACAGGCTGATGCACCGGTCGAAATGATCGGCGACATATTGCTCGATGCGCCGCAGCCGCCATTTCGGCAACGCATTGACCCTGGCGCGCGGCAATTCCACGCGCGCAAGATGCATCGCAAGGGTCTGGCCGATGCAGCACGTAAACTTGTGGTCCACGGCGTCGCCATGTTCGATCAGCGCCTTGGCAAGTTCGGCGGCGAGCGGGTCGCGCAACAGCACGAGGTCATTCAGTCCTTCGGTCGCGGCGAATTGCGCCGGAAAATGCTCCGTGGCGATGTGGACGTGCAGGAAGGCGCAGGGCGACTGGAATTGCACGGCGAGAGGTTTCGACGGCGCGGTGAGATAGAGGGTGCCGGCGGGCATCGTGCCGTCGAAAATGATCTGGCGGTCCCGGCTCAGTTTTAGGCGCGTGGTCTTCAACGCGATGCCGACGAAATAGCGATCCTCGGGCGTCGTCGCTTCGTGCGAGGACGTGCTCCGCGGGTCTTCCCATCGCGAAACCGTGATGTCCTCGACGGCCTCGGGGCCGCAATCGATCTGGCGCCATTGGCGCTCCCGAATGATCGCCTGTGTCGATTGGGGGATCTCGTGACCCCGCTGGCCGGCCGGAAAATCAGTCCAGGCAGGCGCTCCCTGCGAATTGGTCAACATCGTTGGTCCTCTCCAGGCTTTGCGGCTGCTTGCAATCGGCAAACGCGCAAACCCATGCTTTCGATGTTGAGAGGATAGGCGTGCTCTGGCCAGGAAGCCCGTTAGTGGTGATTAGGATCTGTTAGTTTTTGTGGGGCGCGTCACGTGCGGCAGCTCGTCGCAGAAGGGGACGTTTTTGCGCGTTTTATCAACTGTTTGCGCAGCCCGATCCGACTCGGGAGAGCGCGGGCTATCACGCGGCTATCCATGCAGCGGCGTGGGTTTCGTACGATGCCCTCGCTGGACCTCGCACCGGTGCCGGGTATAGTCGCGCCGCATTTCGATGGAGCGGCTGTCAAGATGAGTCAGAAGTGACCGAGCTCTCGGCAGGTCATGGCCCCCGTGGCAGCGGCGCCGCAACGATGCTCGATTTCGAGGCCGTCTCGTTCGGTCCATTTTCGCTTCGGTCGCGGCTGCTGGAGAAGGATGGCCTGCCGGTCAGGCTCGGCAGCCGCGCGATGGATATCTTGCGCCTGCTCGTCAGCCGCGCCGGCGAAGTGGTCCCGAAGGACGAGATTCTCGGCTATGCGTGGTCCGGACTCTCTGTCGAGGAGATCAGCCTTCGCGTCCATGTCGCGGAGCTGCGCAAGGTGCTGGGCGACGGAAAAAGTGGCGCCCGCTACATCACCACCATCCCTGGCCGGGGCTATTGCTTCGTCGCGCCCGTGCGGCGCGTCGAGCGCGCAGAGGTGTCTGCGTTGGCGTCGCGGGCACCTCAAAAGGCGGCGCCACCGCCGTCTCTGCCGCATCGACTGGACCGGATGGTCGGGCGGGAGGACGCCGTGGCCGAGTTGACGGCGCGCTTGCTCCGCGATCGCTTCGTCACGCTACGTGGGCCGGGCGGCATCGGCAAGACCACCGTCGCGACCGCGATCGCGCATGACATGTGCGATACCTTCGACGGCAACGTCCATTTTCTCGAATTCGGTCCCCTGAAGGACGCGGCGCTGGTTGCGAGCACGGTTGCCGCCGCATTGGGCCTCGTCGTTCACCACGATGATCCCTCGGGCAGCATCGTCAATTTCCTGCGCGGGCGGCGGCTGCTTCTCGTTCTCGACAGCTGCGAGCACGTGATCGACGAGGTCGCGCGCCTTGCGGAAAACATCTACCGGGAGGCGCCCGGCATCGTCATTCTCGCCACCAGTCGCGAGTCGCTGCTGGTGGAAGGCGAGCAGATTTTCGAGCTCGTTTCGCTGCCCGGCCCCCCGCAGGGAACCCGCCTCAATGCCGGCGAGGTGCTGGCTTATCCCGCTGCGCGTCTGTTCGTCGATCGCGCGGTCGCTGCGGGGCATCGCGACGACATCACCGACGCCGATGCGGAGATCCTGTCCCGGATTTGCGGCAAGCTCGATGGCATCGCGCTCGCGATCGAGCTGGCTGCCGCACGCGTCGGTCTCTACGGGCTGCGCGAGATGGCGGATCTGCTCGACAGCCGGCTGCAGCTCGAATGGCGCGGGCGGCGAACGGCGCCGCCGCGGCAGCAGACCCTCAGTGCAACGCTCGATTGGAGCTTCGGCCTGATCGGCGAGAGCGAGCGGATCGTGTTCCAGCGGCTCGCCGTCTTCGCGGGCAACTTCACGTTGAAAGGCGCGATAGCGGTCGCGGCCGGGGAGGCGCCGGAAGAAGGCGTCGTCCACGCACTGGAGCAGCTCGTGGCCAAGTCGCTGGTGTCCGCGCTGCCGGACGGAGCGTCGCGGCGCTATCGCCTGCTGGATGCCACGCGCGCCTATGCCATGCAGAAGCTGGCGGATGGCGATCAGGCAAACGAGATCGCGCGCCGTCACGCGCTATATGTTCAACGCGCGCTCGAAGCAGGCATGAGGGATCATGGGGGCACCGATCATGCATCCCTTGTGCAGGAGCGCGTGAGCCTGCTCGCCGACGCTCGCGCGGCGCTGCAATGGAGTTATGCCAACGACGACGGCGCCGGCTTGCGCGTGCCGCTGGCGGCCGGCTGCACAAGGCTGTTCGTCGAGCTCAATCTGCTCAGCGAGGCCCGCATCTGGTCCGATCGCGCACTCGCAACGCTCGACAATGCCGACCGGGGCGGCAGATGGGAGCTCGAGCTCCAGTCCACGCTCGGTCACGCCCTCATGTTCACCGAGCGCAACAGCGAGCAGGCGGAAGCGGCGCTCCGGCGCGGGCTGGAGCTTGCGGAGGCGCTTTCCGATCACGCCAACACGTTCAGGCTGCTGTCGCGGCTCAACATGTTCTACCGCCGCACCGGTGGCTATCGGCATCTGGTGCCGACCGCGCTTCACGCCGAGCGGATTGCCCGCCTGATCGGCGACATCGCGGGGATTGCCGGCAGTAAGGCGCTGCTCGGCGTTTCCTATCACCTCGCCGGAGATCAGGTCGCGGCGGAGGCCCATCTCGACCAGGGCGTACGCGACGACGCTGCGCTACGCGGAACGCAACCCGGACATTTCGCCTATTCGCGCACGCCGCAAATTCCGCTCGCGCGCGTGCTGTGGCTGCGCGGCTTTCCCGATCGTGCGCTCGAATGCGTCCGGCCGCTTGTCGGCGCTTCAGCGCCGCGCGACGCGGTGATGCATTGTATCGCGCTGTGCTGGTCCGCCTCCGTGTTCGGGTGGGTTGGCGACTGGTCGTCCGTCGAGACCATGACCGGTCGCTTGTCGGCGCATGCGGGCATGCACGGACTCGTACCCTACGAAGCCGTCGCGACCGGCTTTCGAGCCCAGGCCATGATCGGCCGCGGCGAGGTCACCGGCGGCATCGACTTGTTGCGGAGCGCGCTTCCACGCCTGCATGCCGATCGCTACGAGCTCTATGCATCGGCGTTCGCCTCGGACCTGTGCCGGGGATTGGTCTCTTTGGGACGATTGACGGAAGGCGCCCAGGTCCTGCACGAAACCATCGACCGGGTCGTGCAGGAAGGCGGGGCCTTCGACATGCCCGAACTGCTCCGTCTGCGGGGAGAACTCGAGGCTCGTGGCGGCAATCTCGAGGCGGCCGAAGCAGATCTTGTCGCGTCGATCACCCTTGCCGAGCAGCAGGGCGCATTGTCCTGGCGGCTGCGGGCCGAGACGTCGCTGGCGCAGCTTCGTGTTCGGCAGGGTGTGCAGGCTCCGCTGGAACGGCTCGCCGAAACCTACGCCCGCTTCTCCGAAGGATTCGAGACCGCCGATCTCATTGCGGCGCGGCGCATGCTGAACGGGCCGGCGGCCTGAACACGTCGCAGCAACCGGCCGTCAAGGCCTCTCCTAAGGCCTCTCCTAAGGCCTGTCCTGGGCGCGTCCATCGGCGGTCATCTCTTCTGTCCGTCCAGCCGCGCCAGGAAGTCGCGGACGAGCGCGGCGATCTCGTCGGTGGCTTCATCCAGCGCGAAGTGGCCGGCTTCGAGGATGTGAATCTCGGCATCCGGCACGTCGTCGCGATAGGCCTCGGCGCCTGCGACGGTGAAGGACGGATCGTATTTGCCCCAGACCACCAGCGTCGGTGGCCGCGTCTTGCGCAGCCAGTCCTGCCATTTGGGATATGAGGCGACGTTGGTCCGGTAATCGAGGAACAGCGTGGTCTGGATCTCGGCCTGGCCGGGACGCGTCAGGAACGCGTATTCGTCGGTCCAGGTGTCGGGGTCGTAGCGTTCGGGGTGCGGGCTCGAGCCGAGATGCCGCTGACGGGTCGCTTCCAGGGACGTGAAGTTGGCCTTGAGCGCCTCGAGCTCGTGTGCGGGATCGGCCCAGTACTTCCTGCGCGCACTCCAGAGCGGACCCAGCCCCTGCTCGTGCGAAACCGCGTTCTGAACGATGATGGCGCTGATACGTTCGGGCTGCGCCAGGGCAATGCGGAAGCCGACAGGACCTCCGTAGTCCTGCATGAACAGGACGTAGCCGGCAAGTCCGAGCTTTGTCGTGAGCTCGCCGATCACGGCGGCGATGTTGTCGAACGTATAGGTGAAATCTGACGGCGGCGGCGCGCTGCTGTTGCCGAAGCCGGGATAGTCCGGAGCGATGACATGATATTTGTCGGCGAGCAGCGACAGCAGGGGCTCCCACATCCGCGACGACGAGGGAAAGCCGTGCAGCAGCAAAACGGCCGGGGCGTCGGTGGGGCCGGCCTCGCGGTAGAAGACCTTGAGGCCCTCGATCTCGACGGTGTGATAGCTGATCGAGCGTCGGCTCGACCGCAACTCTTGCGCCGACGCTGTCACGGTCGCGCCGACCATCGCGGCCGAGAGGACGAGTGCGGCTGGGATGTTCATGTCATCGCTCCGGTCCGGTATGTCGGGTGAAGATCTGTCGAAAGCGGGTCATGCGCTTGCGACTGCGATGTCGGGAGGCGCCGTCACGGGCCCCTCCCGAGATGTGGCCGCATCCCGGCTTTACGAAGCGCGCGCCAACGGTTTGCCCTTGAGGGCGGCGAGCAGCGCCTGCGCGGCCGGCCTGGACGAATGCGGGTTCTGTCCCGTGATCAGCAGGCCGTCGCTGACGACGTGAGGCGTCCAGTTGGCCTTCTTCGAGAAGGTGGCGCCGAGGCGCAGCATCTCGTCCTCGACCAGGAACGGCACCACCTTGGTGAGGCCGACGGCTTCCTCCTCGCCATTGGTGAAACCGGTCACTTCCCTGCCCCGCACCAGTGGCTTGCCGTCCGGCGTCTTGACGTGGCGCAGCGCCGCCGGGGAATGGCATACGATCGCGACATGCTTGCCGGCGGCAAAGAACGACTCGATCAGCTTGACCGAGTCCGGGTCTTCGGCAAGGTCCCACATCGGGCCGTGGCCGCCGGGATAGAACAGCGTGTCGAAATCCTCCTGCCTGACGCTGTCGAGGCGAAGCGTCTTGTCGAGCTGTGCTTCCGCGGCGGCATCCGCTTCAAAGCGCAGCGTTAGGTCGGTGCGGAACTCGGGCTCGTTGCTCTTGGGGTCGAGCGGCGGACGGCCGCCCTTGGGCGAGACGAGCGTGATCTCCGCGCCCGAATCCTTGAACACGTAATAGGGGGCGGCCAGCTCCTCGAGCCAGAAGCCCGTCTTGCGCCCGGTGTTGCCGAGTTGATCGTGTGACGTGAGAACCATCAGTACTTTCATGACTGTTTCCCTTGAGTGTGTTCACTGAAATGATGCGTTCCAACCCGATGGAGATGGGCCGCCTGCGTCTCGTTCGAGCACGTCGTTCGATGCTCGCAAGCGCAATCTGCACTCGAGGCGCGCTGTTGGCTCGTTATGTATTGTTAGACGTTGAGAGCGGTGGTCCGTTGCCGGGCCTGCGCGCGCGGTTACTCGAACACGGCGTCGAATATCTCGACGTCCATCAGCACCGGCTTGGCGATCACGGTTCCGTCGGGCCGCAGCGTCTGCGCACGTCGAAGCGTCGGCACCACGATGCCGCCGAAGCTGTCATGGGCCCAGGAATAATTTGCGACCTTCATCCCGAACAGATCGTGATCCGTCCGCCGTTGCAGGGCGCTCTCGTCGAAGTAGAAGATCTGCTCGGGCGCGAGCGTGATCAAATGCGCGGGAAATTGCGCCCGCAGCCGCCGCCAGGTCTCGGCGCCCTCGCGCCATGGCGCCAGCTCCTCCGTGACGACATCGGGATGGGCAAGGAGGAATGGGCTGGTCAGGTAATTCCAGATTGCGACGCCGCAGAAGAAGACGAGGTGCAGTTCGTCCGCGAGCGCAGGCGAGCCGACCTCGGGAAATGCAAGGCTCGGGTTGCGCCAGGACCGCAGGACCTCGCCATCCAGGCTCTCGATCGTGATCGCATCGGGCTGGAAGGAGCCGGAGTGTTCGCCCCCGGTGATGCCTGTGAAGCGGACCGATTGTGTCTTGGTCGAGCCTTCCGCAGTCACATCCTTGAATTCCCTGGCATGTCCGGCGCTGGAGAACAGCGTTCCGCCGACGGACAGGTGGAGGGTGAACCGGTTCAAGCTGTTCCAGCGGGCCAAACCACCGCTGGCATCGATGACGTCGTCAAGAAGGGCCATGTCCCGCCATATCCACCGTGAAGTGCCACCACCATGGCGGGGTGTATGCGGCTTGGCGTGTTAGAAGTTGTTAGGAGTTGCGAGCGCGCAGCATGGTGGTATCTCCTTGAAGATACTATCAATTCAGGCTGCCCAGGAGCTCCCTTGCGGCGACCAGATCGCAAGTCTGGAGGCCTTCCCTGTATCGCGCCACGAGTGGGGTGAGCAGGGCCCGCGTGTCGGCGGATTTGCCGGCCCGCTCCCAGATGCGGCCGAGACTGATCGCTCCGCGGAGCTCCCAGCCAAGCGCGCATTGCCGGCGTGACAGATCGAGCGATTTGCGGACGTAGTTCTCGGCTTCCGCTGAGTGACCCGACCGCGCAAGGATGTCGCCCTTGATCCTGAGCATCTCCGGCATGTCGAAGGACTCGCCGTTATCGGGAATCTGGGCGATGGCCTCATTGATCGTCTGCAAGGCCTCCTCGGCCTGGTTCTGGGCGGCGAGACCCTCCGCGAGTGCCGTCGCGAACACCGTCGTCATGATCCGGTGCCGGGTCGCGTACAGCGTGGCCTGGCTGCGGCGCAGGAGTTCGATGCCGGCGGCGACCTCGCCGCGGCGCAGCAGCAACTCGCCCTTCTGGCCGATGCCGACCGCGTGATAGGGGCCGAGGAAGTGCCGGGCGGAGTGATCGATCAGGCGCTCGATCAGGCTTTCGGCATTGGCCCAGTCGCCGACCCAGAGGAACACGTAGATCGTCCAGATCAGGGAAATACCGAGCGTGAGCGGCTGCTCGAGCAGCTCGGCCTCGCGCACCGTGTATCTCGCCGCCTCGATCGCATGATCGGGCCTGCCGGTGAGCCAGAGCCCGCGCGCCAGCGCCACCAGCGCGACGATGCGGTCGTCATAACCGAGATGGCCGATATTGAGCCGCTGCGAGCCGGGATTATGCACCATCGCGCTCTCGCAGAACTGCACCGCCTTGTCCTGGTTGCCGATCAAATGATGCGCGACGCCCAGCATCCATTCCACGTTCAGCGTGCTGGCGGGATCGTTCAGCTTCCGCGCAACGCTTTCGCCCTGTTCGCCGGTCCCGAGCGCGCCGTGAAAATCTCCGACCCGGGTCAGGTAGATGTGCAATCCGCGCAGCAGCCAGAGCTGCCAGTGCAGATCCTCGAGCTCCCGGGCAAGCTGGAGGCTGCGCGTGAACGCCGAGTGGACTGCTTCGGTATTGCCCTGCGTGAACATCGCGGAGACGCCGAGCGCGGCTTGCAGCGTCATCTCCGTGCGGCTGTCGGCCGCGCTCGCATCGAGCAACGCCAGCGCCTGCTGGGTCCAGCGGGAGCATTCCGTCAGCAAGGTCAGCTCGAGGAAGAACTGGGCCGCCGCGGCCGCCAGATCCACGCCGATGGTCCGGTCGCCGCCGTCCGAAAAGCTGAAGGTCAGCGCGGCCCGGACATTGGGCAGATGATCGGCATAGGGAAGGAAGCCGCCCGCGCTCTGCATACCAGTGGATTTCAGTGCGATGTCGCGCAGGAAATCGCGGAAATATTCGGCGTGGGCGCGCGCGACGCGGGGCGCTTCCCCGTTCTCGACGAGCTTGTCCGCGACGAAGGCGCGTGTCGTGTCGAGCAGGCGATAGCGCAGCCGCCGCTCCGCAGGCGAGGTCGCGATCAGCGATTTCGACAGCAGGTTCGAGATCGCCTCGACCGCTTCGGGCTCGCCGATGCCCTGGCAGGAGGCGACCGCAAGCGCGGCTTCCAGCGTGAAAGGCCCGACGAACACCGACAATCCGCGCAGCGTTGCGCTCTCGGCTGCCGGCAGCAGATCGTAGCTCCAGGCGAGCGCCGCGCTGAGGGTCTGGTGCCGCGGGATCGCGGTGCGCCCCCCCCGCCACAGCAGCGAGAAGCGGCTGTCCAGCAGCGAGGCGGTTCCGGCTATGCCATAGGCGTTCACGCGCCCGGCCGCGAGCTCGATCGCGAGCGCGATGCCGTCCAGCCGCCGGCAGATCTCGGCGACGAGCGGCGCATCCTCTTCGCTGAGCTCGAATTCTCCGAGGCTTTCGGCAATGCGTTCCACGAAGAGCTGACTTGCGGGATAGGCAAGGATGTCGGCGAGGCCGAGCCCGTCGCGCTCCGGCGGGCAATCCAGCGGAAACAACCGATGGACGCGCTCCCCTTCCGAGCGGAAGGATTCGCGGCTGGTGGCCAGAATATGCAGCTTGCCCGCCTCCCGGACGATGCGCTCGGCCAGGGGGGCGAGGTCGTCGAGGATGTGCTCGCAACTGTCGAAGACCAGCAGCATCCGCCGGCTGCGCAGGTGCGTCAGCAGCCCCGGCATCGGGTCCTCGGAATTGACGGTCAGGCCGAGGGCGGCTGCGATCGTTCCGGTAACGAGCCGAGGCTCCGTCAGCGCGCCGAAATCGACGAAGCACACCTGGCCCTCGAAGGCCTGGAGCTCGGCGTGCGCGACGGCCAGTGCGACCGAGGTCTTGCCGATCCCGCCGGGGCCGACGATCGTGACGAAGCGATGCAGGGCAAGCTCGGCCGAAATCTTCTCGATCGCATCGTCCCGCCCGATCATCTTCGCGAGTGGCGAGGGCAGCGAGCGGGGCGAAGCCGCGGGCAGGCCGGACCGGTTCTCCGAAGCAGGCTGCAGCAGCGGAGCCGCGAAGCAATAGCCGCGCCCTGGGACGTTGACGACGTAGCGGGAGGCTTCCCCGGCATCGCCCAAGGCCTTGCGGAGCGTCGTGATGTGAAAGCGAAGGCTGCCTTCGTCGACGTTCACGTCGGCCCAGACGCGCTTGATCAACTCACGCTTGTCCACAACCTCGCCGGCGCGCTCGGCGAGAAAAACGAGGAGGTCGAGCGCACGACCGCCAAGGTGAACGGGAGCGCCGTCCTTCTCGAGCAGCCGCGACTTTGCGAACAGCCGGAACGGTCCGAAGGCAATGGCCGAATCCTGGTCGTTGGTGTCCGGCACGGGCTAGTGATTCCAGTGAAAAGGCTGGTGTCTGCGCTTTGATCTACCAGAACGAGGTCATCAGTAAACTGGCCGAAAGTGGCAAAATCGCGTGGCGATGACCGACCGCAGGCGGAATCTCAGCCGCAAATTTGCTTAAACGCGAACGGTTTACGACGCGACCGCGACAATTCGTCAGTGGGCCTGACCGTCGCGGCGGCAGTCGCCACTGCCAGATCGTGATGCCGCCGATCATAACAAAAACTTGCAACGTCTAACGGGCAAAACACGCGCGATGCATCCAGTATGGCTTCCGAGTTAGATCCTATTTCAACAGGGAGGCTATGATGTCCGCTATCGGGTCCATGCCGAACGGTAGCTCCGTTCGTGCTCAATTTGTCGCCAGCCTCGACGACCAGTCGCGTGATTGGGAACTCGTGCTGCGGGAGTCCCATCATCGCATGAAGAACACGCTGACGCTGCTCGGCGCGTCGGTCCGTCGCGACTTCACGCGGGCCGGCACCAGGGACGTGTCGCTTGCGGTGGATCGGTTCGAGCGGCGCATCGTCGCCTTCGGCAGGCTCTACCAACTCCTGTCTGACAATGACGACCATTCGGCGATCTTCGTTGCAGGCTTCTTCGAAAGCCTGTGCGCGGCGATTTCCGAGGCCGTGCTGGAGCCGTCGGGCATCCGCTGCGAAGCGGCCATCGAAGGCGGCACGCTGCCGGCATGGCAATGCCATCGACTCGCATTGATGCTGACGGAGCTGGTGACGAATGCGGCAAAGCATGCCTTCCCGAACAGGAATGGTGCGCTGATCCGCATCGACATGGCCAAGCGTGACGGCGCCTGGTTCTGCACGGTGGCCGACAACGGGATCGGCGCGACCAAGCCGCTTCAGGGCACCGGCAGCCGGCTTCTCGAAGGACTCGCACGCGGCATTCGCGCGCGGCTGCACGGCGAGGCGGGAGAGGGCGGCACACGGGTGACCATCGTGATGCCGATCGAAGCCGCCTGAGGCTCGTTTCAAATCCAACTCAGGGAGTTCGACATGGCCACACTCGACATCGACCGTGATGCCGCGGTCAAATCTTCGGAGACGTCTGCAAGCAAGCCTTCGACGTCGCCTGGCGTTGATCTGAGGCTCGAGGTGGTCGTGATCCCCGTGTCCGACGTCGACCGCGCCAAGGCGTTCTACACCCGTCTCGGCTGGCGGCTCGACGCCGATTTTGCCTCGGACGACGACTGGCGTGTGATCCAGTTCACGCCGCCGGGCTCGGCCTGCTCGGTGATCTTCGGCAGCAACGTGACGGCGGCGGCGCCCGGGTCGGCGCGGGGCCTGTACCTGATCGTGTCCGATCTGGAGGCGGCCCGAAAGGATCTGCTCGACCGTGGCATCGAGGTCAGCGCTCCGTTCCACGGTGCCGGCGACGTTCATTCCGGATCGGACGAACCATATCTGTTCGGCCGCGCGCGAGTCGGCGGTGCTGACCCGAAGCGCGGCAGCTACAGCTCATTTGCCTCGTTCAGCGATCCCGACGGCAATGGCTGGCTGTTCCAGGAAGTCACCACGCGACTGCCAGGACGCATCGCGGGCGGCGGCACGACGTTCGCTTCGCAGGCCGAGCTGGCCGCGGCATTGCGCCGTGCGGCGGCGGCCCATGGCGAACACGAAAAGCGGACCGGCGGGCACGACGAGAACTGGGCCGATTGGTACGCCGACTACATCGTCCGTGAGCAGGCGGGCCAGCCTCTGCCATCCTGAGCTGGGCGGCACGAACGCTTCAACCGACGAAAGCCGACGCGGCGCGCGATGACCGAGGTCATCGCGCGCCGCGTTGCTTTTTGCCGCGGGGATTGCGCGATCGGCGATGTGCCCCGCCGGCTCGCAACGGCTAACGCAGTCTAACAATGCATAACGAGCCAATTGCAGTTGTCTGCGTCACTCTCTGCCCATGACGAGCCGACGCGTCGATTTCGAATTCGATCGGCGTCACCGATCAAGCCAGGGAGAGCCAACATGACCACGCAAGCACGAGCCGACATCCTCAACCCCGACCGCCGTCAATTGCTGACCCAGGCCGCGATGACGGCGGTTGCCGCCAGCGTATCGAGCCTGCTGCCGCTGCATCCGGCGAAGGCCGCTGCAAGCGGCGCCGTCCGCCCGTTCCACGTCAGCGTGCCGGAGGAGGATCTGCTCGATCTCCGTCGTCGCCTCGCAGCGACGCGCTGGCCGGATCGTGAGATCGTCGCCGATCGATCGCAGGGCGTGCAGCTGGCGACGGTGCAGCAGCTCGTGCGCCACTGGCAGAACGACTACGACTGGCGCAAGATCGAGGCGCGGCTGAATGCCTTGCCGCAATTCGTCACCGAGATCGACGGCGTCGACATCCACTTCATTCACGTCCGCTCTCGTCACGAGAACGCGCTGCCGATGATCGTCACGCATGGCTGGCCCGGCTCGATCATCGAGCAGATGAAGATCGTCGGCCCGCTCACCGATCCGACCGCGCACGGTGCAAAGGCGGCCGACGCCTTTGATCTCGTCATCCCCTCGCTGCCCGGCCACGGCTTCTCCGGCAAGCCAACGGCACTCGGCTGGGACCCCCAGCGCGTCGCGCGCGCCTGGATCGTGCTGATGAAGCGGCTCGGATACGGCCGCTACGTTGCGCAAGGCGGCGATTGGGGCAATGCCGTGACGGAGCAGATGGCGTTGATCGCGCCGCCGGAACTGCTCGGCATCCACACCAACATGCCTGCCACCGTTCCCGACGATATCGCCAAGGCGCTACAGCCCGGCGGGTCGCGGCCGGCTAATCTCTCGGCCGACGAACGCCATGCCTACGACCAGCTCGACGATTTCTACAAGCACGGACTGGGCTACGCGATCGAGATGTCGAACCGACCCCAGACACTCTATGGCCTCGTGGATTCGCCGGCAGGTCTCGCATCCTGGATGCTCGATCACGATGCGCGCAGCGCTGCCATGATCGCGCGGGTGTTCGACGGCAGGACGGAAGGGTTGTCGCGGGACGATGTGATCGACAACATCACGCTCTATTGGCTCACCAACACTGCAGTGTCGTCGGCGCGGCTCTACTGGGAGAACAAGCTGGTGTTCTTCGAGCCCAAGCACATCAAGATCCCGGTCGCCGTCAGCGTCTTCCCGGACGAGATCTACGCCGCGCCCCGCAGCTGGACCGAGAAGGCCTATCCTAAGCTGATGCACTACAACCGACTCGACAAGGGTGGGCATTTCGCCGCCTGGGAGCAGCCCGCGCTGTTCGCTGCGGAAATGCGCACCGCGTTCCGCCCGCTGCGCCAGTCGATCTGAGAACGAGCAGGGACACGCAATCCCGCACGTCCCCGACCGCCCCGACATCAGGAGTTACAATCATGAACCGTCCCGAACGCAATTTCACGACCGGAGACATTCGTCTGGAACGCCGTCTGCCGTCCTACTGGCGCGTCACCTTCGACATGCCGCCGGTGAACATATTCGGCCCGAAGCATCTTCCGCTACTCGACGACATCGTCACGGCGGTCGAGACCGATCCGGAGGTGAAAGTCGTCGTTTTCGACAGCGCCGTCGCAGGCTTCTTCATCACGCATTACGACTTCCTCGCGCCGCTGGAGGATTCGCTTCGTATCCCGCCCGGACCGACCGGATTGCAGGCGCTGCCCGACGCGCTGGTTCGCCTCAGTCGCGCGCCGGTCGTTTCCATTGCGTCCATCCGGGGCCGCGCCACCGGCGTCGGCAGCGAGCTCGCGCTCGCCAGCGACATGCGCTTTGCCAGTCGCGAGAAGGCGATCCTGTCGCAATGGGAAGTTGGTGCGGGCCTGGTGCCCGGCGGCGGCCCGATGGCGCGGCTGCCGCGCCTGATGGGCCGCGGCCGCGCGCTCGAAGTGCTGCTCGGCGCCGACGACATCCACGGCGATCTCGCCGAGCGCTACGGCTATGTGAACCGGTCGTTGCCCGATGCCGAGCTCGACGGTTTCGTCGAGGCGCTCGCGATGCGCATCGCGTCGTTCGACAAGGACGCCATTGCCGAGACCAAGCGTCTCGTCGACGTCGCGAGCCTGCCGCCGGATGTCGAGATCAAGCCGGAATGGGACGCGTTCCTGGCCGCGCTCGGCCGCCCCGCGAGCCAGACCCGCATCAAGGCGTTGATGGCACGTGGCTTCCACCGCGCCGGCGACTTGGAGAATCGCCTGGGTTTCCACGTCGGCCAGATTGGGGCCTGACGGAACCGCCGCGGCGCTTGGCCGGTTGGAATGGCGACAGGCGGTCGTGCCAATGTCGCTTTCCTCCGGTACGGACGCCGGTGCTGAAAATCAACAAGGAGAATTGAGATGATCCGCAAGGCAACAGCAGTCTGGAAGGGGACCGGTCGCGACGGCACCGGTCAGCTATCGAGCGAATCCGGCGTGCTCGCCGCAACGCCTTATTCGTTCAAGACCCGCTTCGAGAACGAGAAGGGCACCAATCCCGAGGAGTTGATCGCGGCGGCCCATGCCGGCTGCTTCACCATGGCGCTGGCGTTCGGCCTTCAGCTCGCCGGCTTCACGCCGGACGAACTCTCGACGGAGGCCGCCGTCACGCTGGAGCCGGAAGGCAAGGGCTTCAAGATCAGCAAGTCCGCGCTGACCCTGCGCGCCAAGGTGCCGAACCTCGATGACGCAGGCTTCGCCAGGATCGCCGGCGAGGCCGAGAAGAACTGTCCGGTGTCGAAGGTTCTCAACGCCGCGATCACGCTCGATGCCAAATTGACCTAGGCAACACAGGGAGCGGCGCCATGCTTCGTCAAGATCCGTCCCGTCAACATCAGCCGGACGAAGACAGGTTTCGGGCGATACTGCCCGAGGATATCGCATGGCTGCCGTTCCCGGCGTTTCCATCCGGGGCGCGGCTGGCCGTGATCGTCGGTCATCCCAATGAACCCGGACCCTACGTGGTCCGGGTGAAGGTGCCCGGCGGTACCAGACTGATGCCACACAAGCATCCGGAGGACCGCGTCTACACGGTCATGTCGGGTGTGTTCTATATCGGACTCGGCGAGCGTTTCGACGGCGACGATGTCAAGGCCTACCCGCCCGGTAGCGTGATCGTGCTGCCCGGCGAAACCTGGCATTTCCATTGGGCGAAGTCCGGTGAATATGTCACACAGGTCTACGCCATCGGCCCATTGGGCCTCGAATATCACGACGACGATGATGACCCGCGCCTCCATGCAGTTGCCAGGTAGAGCGCCGGGGATATCGGCTGAACGAATGGAGGATCAAATGACGACAGAGCGCGCGGTTCTGGCCGGAGGATGCTTCTGGGGCATGCAGGATCTGATCCGCAAGCAGCCCGGTGTGATTTCGACTCGCGTCGGCTACACCGGCGGAGAGGTCAAGAACGCGACCTATCGCCATCACGAGGGCCACGCCGAGGCGATCGAGATCATCTTCGACCCGGCGAAAACGAGCTACCGAACGATGCTGGAGTTCTTCTTCCAGATCCACGATCCCACCACGCTCAACCGTCAGGGCAACGACTGGGGTACGAGCTATCGCTCGGCGATCTTCACGACGAGCGACGAGCAGAAGCGGATCGCGGAAGACACGATCGCCGATGTCGAGACCTCGCAACTGTGGCCTGGTAAAGTAGTGACCGAGGTCACGCCCGCCGGCGAGTTCTGGGAGGCCGAGCCTGAGCACCAGGATTATCTCGAGCGCTATCCGGACGGCTACACCTGTCACTTCATCCGGCCCGGCTGGAAGCTGCCGCGTCGGGCGGCGGCGGCGGGAGGCTAGATCGCACCGTTACAAATTGCCGGGGAGAGCCCGGCTGGGTCCGGCTTGCGAACCGCTCGCGACGGCGGCCATTTGTTGACGAGGAATGCAAGTGTGCCGGTTGAAGTCATCTCATTGCGCGGAAGAATCGCTCCCGACCGTCACCGGCTCGCGAGCCGAGAACGCCTCGCTGCTCAGCGCACCTCTGTCCGGCAATCGCAGATCACGTCCACGGCCTTCCGGGCAAGCTCCCTCAACTCGGCGCGGCGAGCGCCGGCGCGGGCGCGAATGGCGATGGTATGCATCGTGGCTGAGGCGAGGATTGCAAGCGCAGCGGGATCCGCATCACGCTTCAGTTCGCCCTTGTCCTGGGCAAGGCGGAAGCGGGCCTCGAAATCGGCATCGATCGCGCGGAGTCCCGCCGCTACGCTGTTCCGGATTGCTGCATCCTCTGCCACTTCGGTCACCGCGGTTCCCACCACGAAGCAGCCGCGCGCGGTTCCCTTGCCGGAAAAATAGATCGACAGCGCAGCGTCATAGGCCAGCATCAAGGCTTCGTCCAAGGGAAGGTCCCCGGCGAGGGCCTCACGCGTTGCGGCAAGGCTCATCTCCCAATAGCGCGCGAGCGCTTCGAGATAGAGCGCGTGCTTGTTGCCGAACACGGCGTAGAGGCTCGGTGGACTCATGCCGGTCGCGGCGGCGACCTTGTCCAGTGATGTGCCGGAATAGCCGGTCCGCCAGAACGTCTCCGTGGCCCGCTTGAGGGCCGTCTCTGCATCGTAGGCGGGCGGCCGTCCGCGGCGCGCCGGGCCCGTTTCGCTCTTCTTCCGTGCCATATCGCCAAAATCCTGGTTGCGATGTTTCACACATATATTTGTATGGATCGTTATAAAAATCAATGGCCGCGCACCTTGATCGGCGCACCGGAGTACAATATTTGTAACGATCGTTAGTGAAGAGGATAAGACGAGGGCCTTACGATGCGCTTGAATTTTGCGCCAATCGCCGGCTGGTTGGGCGATCGCAGGAGCTTCCGCGGGAGCGAGGCTGCTGCGCCATTGTTCGGAGCGGACCTTGGCAGGCGGCTGCGCCGGCCCCTGATGCTCGCGCTGCCGACTGCGGCCGCCGTGTTCGGCGCCGTCATGTATCTGGCGCAGGAACAATATGTCTCGACCGACGACGCGTTCCTGCGTTCTGCCAAGGTGACCATCAACGCGCGGGTGTCAGGCCAGGCGGTCGAGATCGCCGTGCGCGATAACGAGCGCGTGCGACGGGGCCAGGTCCTGTTTAGAATCGACCCGGAGCCCTATCAGATTGCAGTCGATCAGGCCGAGGCGCGGCTCGGCAGTGCGCGGCTCCAGATCGCCTCCCTCAAGGCGACCTACCGCCAGCAGCAGGCGGAACTGCAATCGGCGAAGGAATCGGCTTCCTTCGACGAACGTGAGTTCGATCGCAAGAAGATGCTGGTCGCCTCCGACTTTACGCCGCGCGCGGTCTATGAACGGGCCGAGACCGATCTCAAGGTCGCCCGCCATCGCATGGCATCGATCGAGCAGCAGATCGCCAACACG
Source organism: Bradyrhizobium sp. Bra78 (assembly GCF_024519855.1). Classification (NCBI taxonomy): domain Bacteria; kingdom Pseudomonadati; phylum Pseudomonadota; class Alphaproteobacteria; order Hyphomicrobiales; family Nitrobacteraceae; genus Bradyrhizobium; species Bradyrhizobium sp. Bra78. The sequence goes on from NZ_JALJRE010000001.1 coordinate 848,025, forward strand.
GTCGTCGCGCTTAACGGCGATCCCGATATCGATGCCGATCGTCATCCGACAGTTCGCGCGGCAAGAGCCCAGCTTGACCGTGCGCGGCTCGATCTCTCCTACGCCACGGTGATTGCGCCCGACGACGGTATCGTGACGAAGGTCGACGACTTGCAGATCGGCGGCTTCGTCAACGCGGGGGCGCCGACGTTCTCGCTGATGTCGAGCCGGAACATCTGGATCGAGGCGAATTTTCGCGAGACCGGCTTGACCCACATGCGTCCGGGCCAGGAGGCGACGATCGACGTCGACGCCTATCCGGATCGCAAGTTCAGGGCGCATATCGTCAGTATGAGCCCCGGCACCGGCTCGGACTTCTCGATCCTGCCGCCCGAGAATGCGACCGGAAACTGGGTCAAGGTCGTCCAGCGGCTGCCGGTGCGCCTCGAGCTCGACGATCTCGATCCGACGCGGCCGCTGTTCTCGGGCATCAGCGTGACGGCGCGGGTCGACACCGGCCATCGCCGAAGCTGGCCGCATTTGCTCCAAGGCGCGCTTGCGACGGAGGTCAAATGAGTACGCCCCTCCCATCGACCGCGGCGACCGGCGGTCACCACGCGATCTCCGCGGCGGCGCTCATGGCGACCTACATGCAGGCCGTCAACATCTCGATACCGAACGCGGCGTTGCCGCATATTCAGGCGACGCTCTCGATGGCGAACGACGAGGTCGGCTGGGTGTTCTCCTCGTATATCGCGGCAAGTGCCGTGACCATGTCGGTCACGCAGTGGCTCGCGGGGCGCTATGGCCGCAAGGCGGTCTATCAGGCTGCCCTCGCCATCTTCACGCTCGGTCTTGTCCTCGACACGCTGGCAACGACGTCGATCCAGTTCGTGCTGGCGCGGATCCTCCAGGGCGCGGCGAGCGGGCCGCTCGCGACGCTCTCCTTGGCGATCCTGCTCGAGGTGACGCCACCGGCGCGGCACGCGCGGATGGGCCTGGTGTCCACCGTCTGCTCCCTGCTCGGCATCAGCACCGGCCCCGCCATTGGCGGCTGGCTCAGTGAATATTACGGCTGGCCGTCGATCTTCCATTTCAGCCTGCCGATGACGGCCTTCATCTTCCTGACGATGGCCTTGCTGCTGAGCGAGAAGCGGGTCGAGCGAAGCCAGCCCTTCGACTTCTTTGGCCTCACGACCTTCTCCGTCGGCATGATCGGACTACAGATGCTGCTGGACCGCGGCGAGCGCCTCGAATGGTTCGCATCGACGGAGATATGGGGCGAAGCGATCGCCTCGGTGCTGGGTTTCTATCTCTTCATCGTGCACGTTCTGACGAAGAAGGAACATTTTCTCCGCACGGCGCTATTCAGGGATCGCAATCTCGTCCTCTCGACGGTGATCTCCTTCGCGCTTGGCTTCGTCCTGCTGCCGACATTGGCGTTGACGTCCCCGATGCTGGAGGAGTTGCTCAATTACCCCGTCGACACCACCGGCTACATGACCATTCCGCGCGGCGTGGCGCTGATGGGCGCGCTGGTGCTGACGAGCCTGGTTCCGGGACAGGTCGACTACAGGCCGTTCCTCATGGGTGGAATGACGTTGGTGATCTATGCCAATTGGCTGATGCTCGGCTACTCGCCCGCGATGGATTGGCGGCCGGTCGTCGAAGCCGGTTTCCTCCAGGGCGCAGGTCTCGGCATGTTGTTGCCGGCGCTCGCGAGGGCTGCGTTCGGCACGCTCGATCCGAAGCTCCGGCCGGAGGGCAGCGCGATGATCAACCTGTCGCGCCTCTATGGCAGCACCATCGGCATCGCGGTGGTCCAGCTCTTCTTCTATGCCAACACCCAGGCCGTGCACATAGCGCTTGCCAAACACCTCACGCCTTTCCGTGTCGCGGCGAACGTTGCGGGCCCGATCGGGAAGCCGGCCCTTGTCGCGCTCAACGGAATGGTCACGCGTCAGGCGGCAACGGTCGCGGTCATCGATCAGTTCGAGATCCTGATGTTCGCCATGCTCGTCGTGATCCCGCTCGTATTCTTTCTCCGTAAGCCGCGTCCCGCCGGTTAACGCCGGGGAGTCGTGAATGACATCGCATCGGCAATTTCGATCACTTCGTGCCCCGCTGGTGCCGGGGACGCAGACAAGCAAAGGAGCCTACCATGACGATCTCCGATTCACTTCGCTACACAAAGATTCCCACACGTGGGTCCGGCACGATTCCCGCGGTGGGATTTGGCACGCTCATTCCGGATCCGCTCGTGACCAGGCAGGCCACCAGGGCCGCATTGGAGGCCGGATTTCGACATCTCGATTGTGCCGAGCGCTATCGCAACGAAGCGGCCGTCGGCGATGCGATACAGGACGCGTTCAGGGCGGGCACGCTTCGGCGCCAGGACCTGTTCGTGACGACGAAGCTATGGAACACCAATCATCGGCCGGAGCGGATCAAGCCTGCCTTCGACGCCAGCCGCCGGCGGCTGCAACTCGACGATATCGACTGCTACATCATCCATACGCCCTTCGCCTTTCAGCCCGGTGACGAGCAGGATCCGAGGGACGCGAGCGGCCGCGTCATCTATGATTCAGGCGTAACGTTGGCGGAGACATGGCACGCGCTGGAGCGCCTCGTCGACGAGGGGCACTGCAAGTCGATCGGCCTGTCGGACATTACCCTGGAGAAGCTGCGCGAGATCGTTGCCGTCGCGCGGATCAGGCCGGCCATGGTGCAGGTCGAATCGCATCCGTATCTCCCCGAATGGGAGCTGCTCGAGTTCTGCCGCGAGCATGGAATTGTCCTGCAGGCGTTTGCGGCGCTGGGACACGCCATGGAGCCAAACCTTTTGGCCGACCCGGTGATCACCGCCATCGCGGAGCGCATGCACAAGACGCCGGCCCAGGTTGCCCTGGCATGGGCTGTCCAGCGCGGCACGGCTTTCCTGACGACCTCGACCAATCCCAGGCGCATCCAGGAGAATTTCGATATCTCGACGTTGCCTGAAGACGCTATGCGCCAGATGCGGGACAGGATCACGACGAATGTCCGGTTCAACCCGGTGGTCGAGACCGGCGTGCCCGGATTTATTCCCCGGGCTACTTGAATTGAGCCGAGCAACCGCGACCCCGCGCTCGGGGTCGCTATTCCGGCCCTGGCACCGGAAAGTTTCACGACTTTCCTCCATTTCCCGGTTTCATCTGCGATGAGCTTGCCGAAGTCGCCCGGCGATCCCGCAAGAATCGTTCCGCCCATGTTCGTGGCCTGAGTCCTCAGATCCGGCTCCGCCATCGCGGCATTGATCTCCCGATTGTCGGTCGCGCCGGATAGTCCAGCGTTCGGGCGATGCGGGGCAGGATTGGAAGGATGGTCGCAGCGGCGGCAAAGTGAAGAAATCTCCGTCGTGGCTGTCTCGTGACGCGCCCAGATAATCGTCGCCGGCGGCAGAAACTGTGACTGTTTTTTCGGAGGGATCGGAAGGGACTGATGGACCTTACCCATGGCGAGATCGCCTTTCGCGTCGCTTCACATCAACCGTGAGATGTGCCATTTCAACTCAAGCTTGCGTGAGGCCGCGAATATGGTCGCAAGCGAGAGCTTCGCGCCGGTTGGTTGCTGGCCCGAACGACGGTCTGCTATCCTGGGCGGTCTGGATTTGGGCCGAGAGAAACGGATCGGCCTCGCGCGCACTGAATAAGAACACGGGGCCGATGAAGACGCCGGTGGTGCTACGCAACGAGATACTGTCGTTCGGCCCGTTTCGCGTCACAGCAAGCGAAAGGTTGCTGACGAAGGACGGCGTCGCTGTGGAGCTTGGTGCCCGGGCGTTCGATATTTTGATCGCGCTGCTGTCGCGCCCGGCCGAAATCATCAGCAAGCACGATCTGATGGCGCGAGTCTGGCCGGGCGTCACCGTCGAAGAGGTCAGCCTGCGATTTCACGTCGCCAGCCTGCGCAAGGCTCTCGGTGACGGCAAGGACGGTGTCCGCTACATCACGACGTCGGCGGGACTGGGCTATGGCTTCGTCGCGCCGGTGTTGCGATCGGTCGAGCAGACGCCCCTGCTCAAAGCGTCCGAGCCCGGCTTTCAGCATGCCAACCTGCCGGTCCGCCTGTCTCGGATGATTGATCGGGAGGAGGACCTTGAAAGCCTTTCGGTGTTGGTCGACCGGGAGCGCTTCGTCACCATCGTTGGCTCCGGCGGTGTCGGCAAGACGACCGTCGCGGTCGTGGTCGGGCATCAGTTGATTGATCGCTTCACCGGCGCGGTACTCTTCGTCGATCTCAGCATGCTCAACGATTCCGATCTGGTGGCAACGGTCATCGCTTCGCTGCTTGGACTGTCCGTGCAGTCCCATGACGCAACGTCCAGCCTGGTCGCATATCTGCGCGACAAGCGGATCCTGCTGATACTCGACACCTGCGAGCATCTGATCGAAGCCGTGGCCGTACTTGCTTCACTGATCTTCGCATCCGCGCCGCAGATCCACATCCTGGCAACCAGCCGCGAGACGCTTCAGGCCCAGGGCGAACACGTTTACCGGCTCGAGCCGCTCGCGTGTCCACCAGACGGCGAACTCTCTGCGGAGGTCGTCAAGACTTTTCCGGCTACGCAATTGTTCCTCGATCGCGCGCTGGCGAGCGGCGCGCAGCTCGATTTCAGCGATGCGGAAGCGGCGACCGTCGCTGAGATGTGCCGCAAGCTCGACGGCGTCGCTCTGGCGATCGAGCTTACGGCACGGCGTATCGAGGCCTATGGCGTGCATCAGACGGCGGCACTGCTCGATCAGCGCCTGACGCTCTCATGGAGCGGGTTGCGCGGTGCACCGGCGCGGCAGAAGACCCTCCAGGCGACGCTGGATTGGAGCTATAGATTGCTGTCCGAAATCGAGCGGGTCGTGCTGCGTAGACTCGCCGTCTTTGTCGGAAGCTTCACGATCGACGCGGCACTTTGGGTCGCCACGACCGCGACCGTAGATCGTTCGCTTGTTCTTGGTGCCATCGACGGGCTGGTCGCGAAGTCCATGATCGCGGTTCGCCCTGCCGGAACGCTGATGCGGTATCAGCTTCTGGACACGACGCGGGCCTATGCGCGGCAGAATAACCTCGAAGCGGCCGATTTCGCCGATCTTCACTCTCGCCACGCCAACTACTACCGGCAATGGCTGGAGACGACAGGGCTCAAATGGCCGATCCTTGCTACTGCCGCGGAGCGTGCGCCCCACTTCATTGCGCTCAACAACGTTCGTGCGGGCCTGGAATGGTGTTTTGGCGCCGGCGGCGATGCTGATCTTGGCGTGAGGCTTGCGGCCGCTGCCGCGCCGGTGTTCTGGGCAATGTCGCTGCTTCCCGAATGCCATCGTTGGTCGCTCCGTGCCATCCAGGCCCTTGACGAAACGAGCAGAGGCAGCCTCGAGGAAATGCATCTTCAGGCGGGCCTTGCGACCTCGTTCATGAACGTCGACGGGAAAACCGACGACGCGAAAGAGGCCTTTCACAGGAGCCTCGCTATCGCCGAGGAACTCGGCGATAGCCTTGCGCAAACGGGACTGCTTGGAATATTGCACGTGCTTCACGTGCGCGGCGGAGATTTCAAGACCGCATTTCAATATGCGAAGCAGGCGTCCGCCGTCGCCGCCGGGATCGACGACGCGACGGCAAAGGCGTTTGCCCACAGTTTGCTGGGGAGAGCATTTCTCTTCGAGGGCGATGTCGCCAATGCACGTCTCGAGTTGGAGGCGGCGGTGAGGCATCAGCCAAATCCTGAACAAATCAGTCCGATCTATCTGGCGGCCGATCGGCACTACCGGCCGGGCATCCAGCTCGCGAGAACGCTTTGGTTGCAGGGCTATCCGGCCCAGTCGGTGGAGCGGGTGCACAATACGCTCAAGGAGGTGACCGATCATCCGGTCGCACTGACAGGCGCCTTGACGTTTGCAATCGGGGTATTCTTCTGGACCGGCGACCTCGCGAGTGCCGAAGCGCATATCGACTGGTTCCTGGCCCATGCCGAAGCTCATTCGCTCGGCCCCAATGCTGCGGTTGGACGGGGCTTGCGAGCACAATTGGCCATCTACCAGGGTGATGCAGAAACGGGGGTCGAAACGTTGCGTGGCTCCATGGCGAGAGTGCACGCCGCCCGTCACGGCCTCCTGGTCACGGAGTTCAACATTTCGCTGGCCCGCGGCCTGATGGCCATCGGTCAGTTCACGGAAGCGATGACGTTGATCCAGCAGGCGATCGATCGGGTCGACGCCGCCGGCGACACGTTTTCCAAGCCGGAGCTGTTGCGATTGAGCGGGCGCGTGCATCTTTCGAAGCCGGAGGCCGATGTTGCTGCGGCGGAATCCTGCCTGCTGCAATCACTTGAGTTGAGCCGGCGCCAGGGCACCTTGGCGTGGGAGCTGCGGACCGCCATCGACCTCGCCGAATTGTTCGCCAGCCAAGGGCAACCGCAGCGTGGCCGAATGCTTCTTGAACCCGTGTTCCTGCGCTTTACCGAGGGGTTCGAGACAGCCGATCTCGCGGCCGCCGAGCGACTGCTGGCGAGGTTGCGCTGACGCGGCGTCAGGCTCGCATCTGAGCGATCAGGCCGCGGGCAGCGCGCATGTCGGCGATGTCTGCGCCTTCGGCAAACGCCGCGCAGACATTGTCGAGGACCGCGAGAGCCTCTGCATTCTGGCCAGTCGCCATCATGTAGCGCGCGAGGCTAATCGCACAGCGCAGCTCCCAGAATCTTGCGCCCTGCCGGACGGAAATGTCCATGGCCTCTCGAAAGCGCGCCTCGGCATCCCCGGAATGCCGCGCGCTCCTGAGCATCAACTCACCCTTGATGCGGATCAGCTCCGGCAGATACCAGAGCTCCTGACGGTCGTTGCAGCGGGTCAGGCCGTCCTCGATCACGTCGAGGCCGCGGTCGACCTGGTCGGTCTCCAGAAAGCACGCCGCGAGCTCGCCGAGCAAAGGAAGAAAGCGCGGCAGGAAGCGCGCATCGCCGGCACGATTGAGCTCCTCGCGCAGCAGGGGCAGGCCGGTCGCGACGTCGCCGCGCTTTACGATGACCGCGGCGTTGAAGGCCCGCGCCCACAAGCCCCATAGCCGGATGGCGTGGCGCTCGGTGTGTTCGAGCAGCTCGGTGCCGTGGCGCTCGGCGGCATCGAAATCGCCGGACCAGAAGGCGATCGGGCAGGTGGCTTGGCCCAATACACTGCAGAAGGTCAGGGCATGGCCATTGGCGCGACCTTCCTCGATGTTCCTGGCGGCGAGCGCCTGGGCCTGATCGGCGAAGCCCTGGAGCCACAGGATGCGGGCGCGGAAATATTGCGTGGATAATCGCAGGTCGAGCGGAAAGATCTTCGGTTTCTCCGCCAGCACATGCAGCGACGCATTGACCCGGTCGATGCGCAGCCGTGCCTCGTTCTGGTCCCCGAGATAATGCAGCGCGACGGCCATCAACCGGTCGCCCAGCATGGGATCGGTCTTGTCGGGCGAGTTCGCCGCTGCATTCGCGAAGCGATCGGCGAGCGCGCGGGCCTTGCCGAACTGTCCGTTGTTGAACTGGTCGATGCACAGGCCCCAGAGCGCGCGCAGCCGGAAATCCTTGTCGTCGAGCCTGTCAGCCAGCTCGAGGGTCGTCTCGAGGATCGGCCGCGCCTCGCGCGCGCGGCCCTCGCCATACATCAGCGACCAGCCGAGCGCCGACAGCAGCTGCATGCGGATACGGTCGTGGTCGCCGTTGTCGCCGAGCGCGGCGAGCGCCGTTCTGGTGCGCTCGCGACATTCGGCGAACAGCGAAAGGCGCACCCACAGCGTGACCGCGGCCGCCGTCAGCGCGATGCCGAGCGTCGCATCGCCCTCGGGTCCGAAGGCCCAGTTCAACGCCGCGCGTGCATTGTCCAGCTCGGCGCCATAGATGCTCAGCCATTCCGGGAGCGGCGTCGACGTGTCGGCCTCCGCGCGCGCGAAAAAATCGCGAAAATGCTCGGCGTGGCGGCGCGCGAACTGACTGGTTTCGCCGAGTTCGCTGAGCTTCCCGTGCGCATAGGTGCGCGTGGTGTCGAGCAGACGATAGCGCAGCGTCCGTACGCCGGACGGCGAGATCAGCGACTTGGTGACGAGGCTGTCGATCGCTTCGAGAGTCTCGGATGCGTTGAAGCCGTCACCGGAGGCGACCGCGGCAGCCGCCTCCGGCGCGAAAGGCCCGGCGAAGACCGACAGGCGTCTCAAGGTGGCGCTCTCCGCGGCAGGCAGCAGATCGTAGCTCCAGTCGAGGGCCGCGGCGAGGGTCTGGTGCCGCGGCACGGCGGTGCGCCGCCCCCGCCACTGCAGCGAAAAGCGGCTGTCGAGCAGCGATGCGGTGCCGGCGATGCCGTAGGCATTGACGCGGCCTGCCGCGAGCTCGATCGCCAGCGCGATGCCGTCGAGGCGCCGGCAGATGCTGGCGACGAGCGGCGCCTCTTCCGCGCTGAGCTGGAACGGGCCCGAGCTCTGCGCGATGCGCTCCACGAAGAGCTGAGCCGCGGGGTAGGCAAGGACCGCGGCGGCATCGAGCCCTTCGCGCTCGGGCGGACAATCCAGCGGGAACAGCCGGAATATCCGCTCGCCTTCGCTGCGGAAACTCTCGCGGCTGGTCGCGAGAACACGAAGCTGCGGCGCCTCGCGAACGATGCTCTCGACGAGCGGCGCCAGATTATCCAGCACATGTTCGCAACCGTCGAAGATCAGCAGGGCCGGGCCGGTCTTCAGAAATGTCAGCACGGCCGGCGTCGGATCCTCCGCGCTGATGGTCAGTCCGAGCGCCGAAGCAATGGTGGTCGCGATGTGGCTGGCATCCCGCAGCGGACCGAAGTCGACGAAGAAGACGCGTCCGCCGAAATCCTGGGAACGGCGATGACCGACCGTGACGGCGACCGCGGTCTTGCCGATGCCGCCCGGGCCGACGACGGTCATGAAGCGATGCAGCGAAAGCCCGCTCGATATCTTCTCGACGATCTCCTCCCGTCCGACCATCTTCGAGAGCGGCGCGGGAAGCGAGCGGGGGGGTATGATCTCGGCGAGAGGCTGGGCGGCGGGCGGGGCCGGTTGAGCGAACGAGGCGACGAAGCAATAGCCGCGGCCGGGCACGTTGACGACATAACGGGCCGACTTGCCGGTATCCCCGAGCGCCTTGCGCAGCACCGCGACATGGAAGCGGAGGCTGCCTTCGTCGACATTGACGTCGGCCCAGATGCGCTTGACCAGCTCTCTCTTGTCGACGACTTCACCGGGGCGCTCGGCCAGGAAGATGAGAATATCGAGTGCACGGCCGCCGACATGAAGCGGCGAGCCCTCCTTCTCCAAGAGCCGGGACTTCGGAAACAGTCGAAATGGCCCAAAGGAAATGGCCGAGTCTTCGGTACGATCTGGCACGCGCCATTGCCCCCGCAACGGGAGTCAAAAGGTATTACTTTCTGGTCTATCAGAACGAGGCGTACAGTAAACTGGCCGAAAGCAGTGGGCAGGGCTGACAGCTCTGCGCAGACGGCTTGGGTCCGTGGGCCTCGGGAATATTGCTTTAAAAGGAATGGCTTAGGTCGGCATGACCGTGTCCATGGCGGCGGGAGCTAGTCCGGACGGAGCATTGACGGCGGTGGAAGATTGCTGCGATGGGATGGCTTGGGAGCCGGTCCCGCCTCGACAGTGACCACCGACTTCCGGAATTCGACCATGCCGTCCTTTTCGCGCCGACACTTCGTCCATGCGTTATCGGGCGCAGCGGCCCTTGCCGCCATTCCGCGCAGCGGACAGGCCGCCGATTATCCCTCCCGCCCCATTCGCCTCGTGCATCCGTACGGAGCCGGCGGAGCGGGGGACCAGATCGGGCGTCCCTGGGTCGACAAGATGTCATCGCTGCTCGGGCCGACCTTCATCGACTATATCGGCGGTGCAGGCGGCGCGATCGGGACCGCCGCCGTCGCGCGCGAGGAGCCCGACGGCTATTCGCTGCTGCTCGGCAACGGCAGCACGCAGGTCATCATTCCCCTGACCTCGGCAAATCCCGGCTATTCCGTTGACGATTTCCGCGCGATCTACCGCCTGATCAGCAGTGCGTTGGTTTTCGCCGTTCATCCGTCGCTGCCCGCCGCAAACCTGCGCGAACTGATCGCCTACGCAAAGGCCAATCCGGGAAAGCTGTCCTATGGGACGCCCGGCATCGCCACCGGAAACCATCTGGTCGGAGAATCCTTCAAACAGCAGGCTGGCGCACTGGACATTGTCCATGTGCCTTATCGGGGGATGTCGCAGGCGGCCAACGACCTCGTCAGTGGTCAGATCTCGCTCATCATTGGCGTGATGTCCGTCCAGTTGAAGGAGCTGAGCGAGGCCGGGAAGGTCAGGCTGCTGGCGGTCACCACGGAAAAGCGTTTGAGCGGCGCGCCGGAGATTCCGACCGCCGTCGAATCCGGCATGCCGGATCTTCGCTATGAGGGATGGTTCGGCATCTTTGCACCCAGGCGCACCGACGATGCCATCATCGGCCGGATCGCGCAGGCAACGCGACTGGCCATGTCCGATCCCGCACTGCTCGCGAGCTACCGCGCCCAGGGCCTGGAGCCGGACAGCGATTCAAGCCCGGACAAATTCCAGCGCATCGTCGAGGCGACGACGGCAAGCCTGGCGCCGGTGATCAAATCGATCGGGCTGCGCAAATTGTGAGGTCGCTCACGCATCGACGCGCGATGTCTGGCGCCGCTCCGCGGTGACAATGCGCGCGGACAACGTGACGAGCCCCATCAATGCGGCCAGAAGCCAGAACGCCATCGGCAATCCGCCAATGCGTGCCACGAAGCCGACGCCGGCGGGACCGACGAGGATGCCGGCGTAGCCCGCCGTCGTAATCGCCGCGACGGCGAGCCCCGTGGGCATCACCGTCTGCCTCGCCGCCCGGCGGAACAGCACCGGCACGAGGTTCGATGCGCCGAGGCCGATCAGCATGAAGCCGCCGACGGCGACCGCCGCGACGCCAGCCGTGAGCAGGACCACGAAGCCCGCGATGGCAATGAGGCTGCCCCAGAACAATGTCGCACGGTCGCCGATGCGGGCGACGACGGCGTCGCCGCCGAGCCGTCCGACGGTCATCGCGATCGAGAACACGATATAGCCGATGCCGCCTTGCGCATCCGCGACGAGGCCTGCGCCGATGACGAGCAGCGCACCCCAATCGAGCATCGCGCCTTCGACGAGGAAGGTGATGGCGCCGAGCAGCGCGAGCAGAAGCACGGAGCCGTGCGGCAGCACGAACAGCGGTCCGTCCTGCACCTTCGTGGAACGCAACAGGCGCGGCCAGGCCACCAGCATCGCGATCAGCATCAGGACGGAGCAGATCAGCGTGCAGGCGAGCACGCCAAGTTGCAGCGAAAGCAATACGGTCATCAGCGCGGATCCGGCAAAGCCGCCGATGCTGAACAGCGCGTGGAAGCCGGACATCAGCGGACGTGGCGCTGCGCGCTCCACCTCCACCGCGTGGATGTTCATGGCGACGTCGATGGAGCCGAGCGCGGCGCCGAAGGCGAGGAGCGCCAGCGCCAGCGTCGCGGGCGAGCTCGCGACCGCCAGCACAGGCAGGACCAAAGCGAGACCGAGCCCGCCCGCAATAATGATCGGCCTGGAGCCGTAGCGCGCGCTCAGGACGCCGGTCAAAAGCATTGCGACGACCGAGCCGATGCCGAGGCTGAGCAGGAGCAACCCGAGCACACCGTCATCGACGCCGAGCCGTGTCTTCGCGAACGGCACCAGCGGCGCCCAGCACGCGATGCCGAAGCCCGCGACGAGAAAGGCAAGCCTGGTCGCAAGGCGCGTCGCCGGCCGGTCGGCAGATGACATGGGAACTCCGGAGGAAGCAGGGCAGGGCGATCGACAAACCCCGGGATTGTCGCGCCTTTATGTCCGGGGCGTGCTCGAATTGTCGCAGGCGGCGTTCGACAGCCGCAAGCGGACACGCAGGCCCTTCGGCTCGTTGTCGAGCAGCTGAAGCGTTCCATCATGCGCGGTCACGATCGCCTGCGCGATGGAGAGGCCGAGGCCAAATCCCGATGTCTCGTCCATGGTGCGGGCTTCCTCTCCGCGTACGAAGGGCTCCAGCATCGCGGCCTTCCTTTGATCGGGAATGCCGGGTCCGTCGTCGGCAACGTCGATGACGAGATGATCCCCGGCCGTCAACAGCGCGACGTCGACTTCGGTTCCGAAGCGCGTTGCGTTCTGGACGAGGTTGGTGACCGCGCGGATGATCTCATCCGGGCGCAGGATGAAGGCGGCCCTGTCCGGGCCGGAATAGGTCACGGCAAATCCGGAATCGGAAAATTGCTCGCAGACCATCTGAAGCAGCGCTGCGACGTCCACCAGCGTCGGCTGGACGGGACTTTCACTGCGCAGCAGCGAAAGCACCGATTCGAGCATGGACTGCATCTGGTCGAGGTCGCGTACGGTCTGCGTGCGCTGTGCCGGGTCCTCGATATATTCCGAGCGCAGCCGCAGGCGCGTGATCGGCGTGCGCAGATCGTGGCTGATGGCCGCCAGCATGCGGGTCCGGTCGTTCATCAGCGTGGTGATGCGCTCGCGCATCCGGTTGAGCGCCCTCGCTGCGGACTTGATCTCCTCCGGTCCGTTCTCTGGCAGCGGCGCCGACGACCGGTTCAGGCTGAAGTCCTCCGCCGCCCGCGCGAAAGCCGACAGCGGCGAACTGAGCGCGCGGCCGGCCCAGACGCCGAGCAGCGTCACGCTCGCCACCAGGAACAGTAGCGTGCTGGTCCAGAGACCGCTCACGAATGGCGGCATCTTGAATGATCCGATCGTGGCCTCGAGCACCTCGTCGTTCGCCAGATAGAACCAGATGCGATTGTCCTCCGGCGCGTCGCCCCGAAGGAGATCGGCGCGGCCGTCCAGCGACAGCGGGATGTTCAGGGCCGTCCGCTCGGGCAACGGCGCCGTGGAGGCGGAAACGCCTTCTCTCAATCGGAGCCTGAGCACCGGAAAGCTTCGGCTGATGCTTTCCAGGACGAGACCGCGCTCTGCCTGCGGTGTATTGGCGATGATCCTTGCGATCAGCTCGAACTGCTCGATGGGCGTGTCCGCCAGCGGCTTCGGCCGGCTGAGCAGGAAATACCCGGCGATCAGGACGTGGATCAGGATCAGCGATCCCAGGATCAGGGCTGCGATCTGGCCGCTGATCCGCCTGAAGCTGAACAGCGCGACGGTGTCGGCGATGCGGCTCATGCTTCCTCCACCACCGGGGTGAAGACGTAGCCGCCGGTGCGGACGGTTCTGATCATCGAGGTCCCTTCGGTCCGGTCGAGCTTGCGGCGCAGCCGGCTGACGAGGACGTCGATGCTGCGGCCGAAGCTTCCCCCGGGACGGCCACGCGTCATGCTCAGGAGGTTGTCGCGGGCCAGGATGCGGCCGGCGCGTTCGCAGAAGGCCTGCAGCAGATCGAACTCGGCGCTGGTCAGCGGCACCTGCGCGCCTTCGGGGTTGCGCAAATCCCGCAGGCGCAGATCGATGGTCCAGCCCTCGAATTTGAGGCGCGTCGCCGTGGAGCCGGCGGCCAGCCCGCTCATATGGCGGCGCAGGACGGCGTTGATCCTGGCGAGAAGCTCGCGCGGGTTGAACGGCTTTGGCAGATAATCGTCGGCTCCCATCTCGAGGCCGAGGATCCGGTCGAGATCCTCGCCCTTGGCGGTGAGAATGATGATCGGCGTCATGGACTCCATGCGCACGCGGCGGCAGAGGCTCAAGCCGTCCTCGCCGGGCAGCATCAGGTCGAGCACGATCAGGTCGGCCCGGTTCCGCGAGAGATAGCGGTCCATCTCCTTGCCGTTGGCGACCGTGTCGACCGAGAATTTTTGATCGCGCAGATAGCGCGCGATGAGGTCGCGGGTCTGTTGGTCGTCCTCGACGATCAGGATGTTCTGCGTGCCGCTTGTCATGGTTGCGATCGCATCGGGGTTGCCGATCGTTGATCGATTTGCGGACGAATGTCTCGCCCGAAGAACTACGGTCATGGTGCAATCCTAAGGTCAGTCACGGCTCAGCGCCACCACGGGGTCGAGGAATGCTGCGCGGCGGGCGGGGAAGAACCCGAAGGCGACGCCGATCCCGGTCGAGGTCAGGAACGCCGCGCCGATCGAGAACATCGAATAGCTGACCTCGAATCCCGGCGCGGCGATGTTGATGGCAACGCCGAGCAGGATCGCGATGAGAATGCCGGCGATGCCGCCGATGGACGAGATCAGGGTCGCCTCGACCAGGAATTGCTGGAGAATGTCGCTGCGCCTGGCGCCGACCGCCATGCGCACGCCGATTTCGCTGATCCGCTCAGAGACGGACACCAGCATGATGTTCATGACGCCGATGCCGCCGACGACCAGCGAGATGACCGCGATCGCGGCCACGAGGAAAGCCAGGGTCCGCGTCGTGCTCGTGATGGTGCGGCGGATGTCGTCGGTGTTGAGGATGACGAAATCCCTGACATTGTGCCGCTGCGTCAGCAGCGTGGTGACCGCATCCTGCGCCAGCGCGGTCGAGACCTCGTCGCTGATCCGCAGCAGGACGCTGCGAAGCGCGCGGTCGCCCGTGAACTGGGCCTGCACCGTGGTGTAGGGCAGGTAGACCGAGAGATTCTGGTTCGAGCCGAACCCGCCCTGCTGCTGGGCGATGACGCCCACGATAATGCAGGGGACCTTCCCGAGCCAGATGACGCGTCCGATGCCGGAGGTCTGGTCGTCGGCGAAGAAGGTCTTGCGGGTGTTGTCGTCGATGACGGCCTGCCGCTCGATGTTGCGGACCGCCTCGGTATCGAACAGGCGTCCCTTCGCGAGCTTGGCGCCCTTGACCTGGAAATAGCTCTCGCCGACGCCGTTCACCAGCACATTGGATTCGTTGCCACGGTACCGCACGGTCGTGCTGGTCGAAACCGTCGGCGTCACGCCGGCGATGAAGCTCTGCCGGTCGAGCGCGCGGGCGTCGTCGACGACCAGCGTCTTGATCTTGCCGGCGCGGGCATCGCCGAAATCCTTGCCCGGAAACACCTCGATCGTGTTGGTGCCGAGGCTTGCGATGTCGGACAGCACCTTGCGCTGAGAGGCGTTGCCGAGCGCCACGACGGACGACACCGCCGCGATGCCGATGATGATGCCGAGCATCGTCAGGAAGGCGCGCAGCCGATGCGCGGCCATCGACACCAGCGCCATCCGCGACGCCTCGCGCAGGCGCCGCAAGGCGCCGGACCAGCCTGGCGCACTGTCCCAGCCGGTCCGGGCCACTGGAGCAGGCAGCTGCGATGGCTCCGCGGTCGCCGTGCGGCGGTCTGCCACGATCTTGCCGTCGCGCAGCTCGATGACGCGCTCGGCCCTGGCGGCGACGTCGGCATCGTGGGTGACGATGATGATCGTCCGCCCCTCGCGGTTCAGCTCCTTCAGGATCTTGAGGACTTCCTCGCCGCTGCGCCGGTCGAGCGCGCCGGTCGGTTCGTCCGCCAGGACGACCTCGGCGCCGTTGATCAGCGCCCGCGCGATCGAGACACGCTGCTGCTGGCCGCCCGAAAGCTGGTTCGGGCGGTGACCACGCCGGTCGTTCACCCCGAGCCGTGCGAGAAGCGTCTCTGCGCGCGTGTGGCGCTCTCGGGCCTTCATTCCGGCATAGATCGCGGGGATCTCCACGTTTTCGCCGGCAGAGAGGTCGCCGAGCAGATGATAGCGCTGGAAAATGAAGCCGAAATGCTCGCGGCGCAGCGCTGCAAGCGCATCGGCGTCGAGCTCGGCGACATTCTTGCCGGCGACGCGATAGGTGCCCGATGTCGGCCGATCGAGACAGCCGAGAATGTTGAGCAGCGTCGACTTGCCCGACCCGGACGAGCCGATGATCGCGACCATCTCGCCGGGCTGGATGCTGAGCGAGAAGTCGTCGAGCGCGACCACGCGCGTATCGCCTGCCGTGAATTCGCGCCGGACGTTGTGAAGGGCGATGATCGGATCGGCCATGTCAGGGGCCTCCCGGCGGGCCGCCGCCCGACGTGCCGTGCGAAGCGGTCTGCTCGTTGGCCTCTCCGGTGACGACACGCTCGCCTTCGACGAGGCCGGATTTGATCTCGACGGTGGTGCGATCGTTGAGGCCTGTCTTGACGTCGCGCTCGGCCACGTCGCCCGATGGGCTCAGGGTGCGCACCGTGCTGCGCCCGTCCGACTTCCGCATCACCGCCAGTGCCGGAATGACCTTCACGCGCTTGGCCTCTCCGGTGATGATGTGCACCTCCGCGGTCATGTAGGTCCGCAGCGCATATTCCTTGTTGGGGACGTTGAAGACGCCGATGTAGTAGATCGCGGTGCTGGTCGAGCTCGAGGAGCTCGTGCTCGATGTCGACGTCGTGGTGGTCGAGGAGAAGCTGGCGTCGCTCTTGATCGACTCGGGCGCAGGCTCGATCTGCTCGAGCCTGGCCTCGTAGCGATGGTCCTGGTCGCCGAGGATGGTGAAGTAGAGCGATTGGCCCGGCTTGACCTTGACGATGTCGGCCTCGGAAATCTCTGCCCGCACGGTCATCGTCTCGAGTTGGCCGAGCACGACGATGGTCGGCGCCGACTGGACCGCGTTGACCGTCTGTCCCTCCTGCGCGACGGTTGCGAGCACCGTGCCGTCGATCGGCGCGGTGATGCGGGTGTATTCGAGGTTCACCCGCGCGGTCTCCAGGCTGGCTTCGGCGCCGACGATCAGGGCGTCCAGGGCTGCGATCTGGGCGCGGGTCTGGCGCACCGTCGAATCCGCGCTGTCGAAATCGCTGCGCGATGTCGCACGCTGCGCCAGTGTCGCCTGCTGGCGCGCGAGGTTGGCTTCCGCCAGCGCCAGTGCGGCCTCCTTCTCGTCCTTCTGCGCGCGGTAGTTCTTCAGCGAAGCCTCCGAGCTTCGCAAATCGTTCTGCTTGGTCACGGGGTCGATCTGGGCGATGACGTCGCCGGCCTTGACGGTATCGCCGACGCGCACGTTGAGCGCCGTGATCCGGCCCGACACCTGGGCGCCGACGGCCGTCAATCGTGCCGGCTTGAGCGTGCCGCTGGCGAGCACCTCCTCGCGCAGATCGCTGACGGTGACGGGCGCGGTGATGTAGGACTGCGCCTTGCTCGATGTCCCCGGGAAGCGTGTGGCCGCGACGACACCGGTCGCCACGACGGCAACCACGGCGGCGGCGATCTTCACGCGCTTGGCGGTGATGATATCAGTCACTTGACCGTTTCCCGCATGTGAGGCCCCGTGTTGGCGTCCACGATGATCGGCGTCGACACGTCGACCGGGTCGGCCCAGCCGCCGCCGAGCGCCTTCGCGAGCGAAATGTAGTCCTTGGCGGCCGACACCTTGCTCTGGATCAGCGAATCTTCGGCCGAATAGAGCGAACGTTCGGCATCCAGCACGTCGATGAAGCTGGCACTGCCGGTTTCGTACAGCGATCGCGACAGCCGCGCCGCCTCGCGGTAGTTCGTCGCCGCCTCCGTCAGCTTGGAGGCGCGCACGCGTTCGCGTGACAGCGAGACCAGGGCGTTCTCGACCTCCTCGAGCGCGGTGAGCAGGGTCGAATGGAAGGTGGCGAACGCCTGGTCCCGTTGCGCTTCCGCTATTCGGACCGTAGCCTGGCGCTTGCCGGCATCGAACACCGGCACCGTGACGGAAGGCCCGACCGACCAGCTCACGCTGGAATATTTTGCGAGATCGCCGGCGCGCAGCGCCGAGGTGCCGACCGAGCCGGTCAACGACACCGCCGGGTAGCGGTCGGCCTCGGCCTGGCCGATCTTGGCGGTTGCCTGCGCCAGCTTGCGCTCGGCGCTGGCGACGTCGGGTCGGCTCGTGAGGAGATCGGCGGGCAGTCCGGCGGGCAACGGCATACGCGGTGCCGGCACGGGTGCGGACCGCGCCATCAGCGAGGCGACGCCGTCCGGCGGTCGCCCGAGCAGGATCCCGAGCCGATGAATATCGGCCGCGAGCGCAGCCTGATAGGTCGGAACATTGGCTTCCGTGCTCGCGGCTTGCGCGGTCGCCTTGGCGAGGTCGACGGCGTTGCCGCTGCCGGCATCGTATTTGCCGCGTGTGAGCTTTTCGGTGTCGCGCTGCGAGACCGCGGTCCGCTGCGCCAGCGCGATCCGGGCCTGATAGCCCCGCGCCTCGACGTAATAGGCTGCGACATCGCCGATCAACGTGACCAGGCTGTCGCGCAGATCCTCCTCGGCCGATTCTGCCCCGCGCACCGCCGTTTCGATGCTCCGCTGCGTGCCGCCGAACAGGTCGAGCTCCCAGCTCGAATCGAAGCTCGCCTGGTGCAGCGTGTAAGGCGCGCTGTCGACGAGAACCGAAGAGGAGGCGGCGCTGGTCTTGTTGTTGGTCGTCGAGGCGGTGCCGCTCACGGACGGAAACAGGCCTGCCGTGGTCTGCTGCAGGGTGGCGCGCGCCTCGCGTACGACCGCTTTCGCTTTCGCGACATCAGGGTTGGCTTGAACTGCCTCTTCGATGAGCCGGTTGAGCAGGGGATCGCGCAGGCGGAGCCACCAGCGGTCGAGCCTGCCCGCGTCCCGATGCGAAGCGGTCCCGGTGCTCCAGTGCGAAGGCAGGTCGAGCTTGGGCGGGCCAATATAGTCCGGGCCGACCGCGCAGCCGGCCAGCGCGCCGCCCACCATCAGCGCAACGCAGATTGATCCGGCGCGCGACAGGGCGGCATGCAACGGGTCTGGCGTCGGGTGATGATCCACCTTTGCGGGCGACACGGGGCTTACGACGAACGAATGTGACGGCATCAAATCGGCTGAAATCCAGTGGTCTCGCCAGGGAGCGGCGGCGCTCGCGGCCCGGAGGCCGACCGCGTCGAAGGCGAGGCAGGGCTGATTAGCCGGGCGATCATGGCCTTTCGGCAGACGGATTGTTGCTGGATGTAAACAGATGTTGCCCTGCATCTCGGCCCCCGTGGGCTGCCCGTCGGGCAAAACACCCTGGCACCTCCGGCTTGCGCCGGTGTCAAGCCGCCTGGATAAAAGATTCCACTTTACCGAAATTCGGTTTTGGCGTATGTGTCGCCCATCCCGGCTCATCCTTGAGGGGCGATCTTGTGGTCGTCATGTTCGCGAGCCGGGCTTGCGGTGGACGCGGCAGCGTCGTGCGCGAGGTCAAGGGCAGGGCGGATTGCTCTCCGTGAGCCCAAAAACTTCGTGCGGACGAGCGGCGCTGTCAGGTTCGTCTCGTCTGTAAGTTTCCGGCTCCGTCGACAGGGCTGGAAAAACTGCGGCGAAATGGCGAACCGTGCGTACGGCAAAACCGTGTGGTCCTGGCCGTCGTTGCTACGGTCAAGCTCTTGCG
>NZ_JALJRE010000020.1:0-110094 GCF_024519855.1 Bradyrhizobium sp. Bra78
ATGTTCGAATACGAAAACGCCGCTTCGGGAAACCGAGGCGGCGTTTTCGTTTGTGTGGATCGATGCCCCTCCAACTGCATCTTTCGGTCACGATCCTCGTTGAGCAATCAAAGCGCGTCAGCCACCCGAGCCGGGCCCGCAGTTCGACGCCGCAGCCTGGAATGCACCTCCCCACGAATACGCGTGTGGGATCTGCGATCGATCACGAGCTACTCAGCCCGCTCTTTCCCTTGATTAGCTCAATTTCATCGTCCTTCTACAATCGACGCGAAGGTTTGATTTGATCCCCTCTTGGGCGAATCCAATGGATCGCTTAATGACTCAGAGCATTGGTTTTCAGCGTTTTGGCTTGGCGTATCTTTGATTTACTTAATCCAGGTTTGCTGCCGCGAAATCAGGGGCCAGCAGGTCCCATGTAGGCCGGCAGCTCCCATGGAAGTACGGCGAGTGTCACTGCCGAGGGGGGACGTTCGCTTCATCCCGTACGACACCGCGAGGGGCACCATTACTACCTCGGCCGCCGAAATAACGCCTACCCAGGATAAGGCAACGCCGGGCTCGAAGGGGCACTTTTGTAGTCGGGGCCGCGTTGACCATGGGAGGCTTTGAGAGCCCCGCTGAGCGCTTGCTTCGTGGTTGGCCCAACCCAAGTAGGGCTCCCAAGTTTGAAGCACTAGGGAAGTCCGGGCGGCCTTCAGCCTGGCCAACGGTTTTGCTACCCGCATGCTACCCGTAGAGCGGGACCAGTCCGTTAAAGCAACATAAGCACTTGGGGTTGCTAAAGAAACTGTCGTAGGCCGGCGGTTTTGGCAACCGCGGGGCGAGTAGAGGGTGCAGCGCTGGTCTCTGCCCAGGGCTTAATAGCCACCCTCGCCAGCCCGCCACAATTGCGATTTATCCACTGGCCGCAAGCAAATAGCCGCCCTAGCCACCCCAGCCACCCTTTGGTGAGACTTGTTGGGTTGGGTGGGTGAAAACGTTGTGGTGCCCCGCCGGCACGCTCATCGGCGTCGCCAGCACTATATAACCCCCCGGCTGGGCGGCTAGGGGCGGTTATTTGCATACTAACCCTTGGGCCATTACTGGGTCTCTGGCAGTGGCAAGACCCCGTCGCGCTGGCGAAAGCATCCGCGAACCTGCTCGCTGTTTATGCTGACCTTGCCGTTCGAGGTGCGCTGCCAGCCGTGCCGCTTCATGATCCTCGCGACGCGCATTGCGTATGCTGAGCTATGTCGCTCGGCTGGAATTTTTAGCACGTGTGTCAAGATGTCCGCGCTTCTTACCTTCTCCTGGTTGGTGGAGAAGTGAATGATCTGGCACGTGTTAGGTTCGCTGTCCCTCGCGAAAGGCAGCGGAACTTCCTCCGGAATATTCGCCAGGATATCCTCCCAGCCATCCTTGATGCGGCGATTTTCCTGCTCCATGCTGGCGACGGCCCAAAGCTTCTGGTCGAGCCGGATACTTTCTCCGAGTGCCTCGCGTCTTGCGGCCTCGCCCCACAACAGCAAGCGGTCCTGCCGCAACTTATCTAGGTCGATTGCCCTGCGTATTCTGAGTGTCCAGAACCGACGGTTGCCCGTCTGCGACTGCAAATACTCGTCGTCGTTAGTGGTGCCAACCTCGATGCTGTGCCGTGGCTGCTTGTAGATAAAGCGACCATATGCAGGGCGAGCGATATCCTCTTGACGGCTGGCGAAGGCCTTAACGGATTCGATTTCCGTCTTGCCCAAACCGGCGAGTTCAGCATTCTCATGTATCCAGATCGATGAAAGCTGCTCCTGCACCTCTCGACCGTTTTTGCCTAGAATGCTCTGGTCACTAAAGTTATCCTCGCCAGCCAGTACGCGCCACGCACCGCTCTTACCGTAGCCTTCCGGAGATTCCGTTACCGTAATCTCGTCGAACTTGCATCCAGGGTGGCGCGCACGACGCGCGGCGGCAATCATGGTGATGCGGAGTGCGGTCGTATTAAATAGCGTGTCGTCAGTGTTGAAGTAATCGACAGCCATGCGGTCGAGACGTGGTTTACCATCCCACTCGGCCTCTGCCTTCGCCAGCATGTCCAGAACCGGATCAAAGCGATGCTGGTTCGCCAGCGAGATCACCGCATCGATGGTTGGGTTTTTAAGGAAATCGACTCCGAAGTGATCCGACAAGAGCTGGCGAAGCATGATAATGCTATCGTCCGTGACCTCTCCGACTAGCGACTGCATCTCATGCTGCATGTTGTCGCCGCGGAAACCAAAAAGAATCTTGTGATGGAAAATATCGTGCCGACACTCGATACCGAGCGCCGTTATGGCCAAACGCGCGCTGTGCATGCTTGGCCGCGGCAAGCCGTCGACCCGCCTTTCGCGCCACGCAATACTACCGATCGAAGCTCTTACGTGCGCGGAGTTCTCCCTCTTGTATCCGAGAATCTTTGCGATTGCCTTGGCCGACTTCTCGCCCCAGTCCTCGGCGAGCTTAGGAAACCCGAATGAATGCTGCCCGTTGCTGTGAGCCTCAGCGGCGTTTTTTGCTGTTCGTTTGTTGTCGTCTTCGGTCGGTAGTTCGCCAGCCACGCGTGTTAGGATGCCAACGAAGTCACCGATGTCCTCCGCATCCCAGCCGCAGCGTGCTAGAACGCCGCCGACCGTTTGCGCGGCCTCGTGGCCACTACCCTTTGGCCATTGACGCATTAGAATCGCGCCAATCGCTATCTTCGTCATTGCCTGCTTTAGCATCTGGTAGTTTGACTTAGCCTGTGCCCCGTTTTTATCCCACTGGATCGTTTCTCCGCTCGGGTGTGTGCTCCCCGGAAAGACCGTCTGCGCGGCTGCGCCCCCACCGCCCATGCGTAATTCAATGATGGTTTTCTTATTCTCGTCTTTGAGTTGCTCGGTCCCCTTTCCCGGCGCATCGTCGATAATGTACAGATAATGTGACGACGGTTTGCTCGCTCTGCCGAACACCGCGTCGGTCGGCGGCAAAAAGTAGGGGGCCAGTTTGACGGCCTCGGCACAGTCCAGATCGACGTCGGCCAAGCCTTTTGACTTGGCCCCTAGCTGAACGCCGATATTCTGCTTAGCGCCGTTGAAAAACTCGGCGGCATTCTCCGCCGTGATAAACAGTTTTTCCCATGCTTTAATTTTCGGCGCTTTTTGCTTATGGTCGATCGGAACGACAGCCCATTCTCGCTTAATGTAATCGAGCGCGACGCTGAGAGCGGACGAGGTGCCTGCGCTCATGACATACCGCCTTCGGCAGCGATCGCCGCCTCGACGATGATCGTCCAATCAGCTTGTGCCATCGGATCGAAGGTGACGCCAAACCTGTAACTGACGGCGGCGCAGAACCTTCGATATCTACGCAGTTTCCGATCCCTGATGGGGACGTCAGTACAGACGTCCTTGATCGATACCAACCAGTCGGCCTTACCACCCGCCCTACGCCGAATGCCGGTGATTACGGGGGCCTTGGCGGCAGGCCGATTATGGGCTATACCTGCGGTATTCTCAGAAAATACAGCAATGCCCTCGACCCCGTTCGCAGCGGGGTCGTTGCTTTTGCGTGCCATGAGGTTTCACTTAGTCAATACGCGCTGGCTGACGGCGCTGTGCATCATCCTGGCCTTGAATTCCTCGATGGCGAGGCGCGACCGAAAATTTTTTGTTCGAATCTTTACTGGTGGCGGAAACCCCAGCTTTGGATCATTGGTCCAGCGGTACAACGTCATGAGGCTGACGCCACCAAACTCCTTAGCGACGAGGGGGTCTGGCACTAGCTGGTCCAGAGCGGGCTGCGCTTCCGGAATTTGGCGCGGCGGTGTGTTTGGCATGGTGTGGCTCCTGTGCGTGTAAACGTTGTTAGCAACGTTGCCCACGCACGGCGCCTTTGGTAGCCGGGGGCATATGATTCTTATGCCCCCGCAGAGGGCAAGAAATTTATTTGTCCCCGCCCCCGAACTGCGCCTGCCAGTGTTGTTGCGTTAAGTCCCAATAATCCAAATTTTGGCGCCACTCGCGTAAGGTCTTCGTGGCCGGCGCGCGCCCCAACTTGGCTTTCACTTTCCGCCGCAACTCATTGAGCGGCATGGGAACGGCCTTAAGGCGTGTAGTTTCGTCCTTGTGCGTGAGCATTGCATCGATGTACTTACAGTCAATGAGAGAGGCGCATTCCCGCGCCCCGTGATCCGACCCGCCACTGTCGCGACGCATTCCGGCGGTCAATGGCCAACCGCCTACGTCGTGATTTTTTGGCAGTTCAAGTTCGTCACGCAGCAACGCGATCAACGTTTCGGGCACTGGTTTGTCCCGGGGGGTGATATCAACTACTAGATCAAGCAACAGTTTGCGCCACACGTTCTGTGGCAGCTTGCGGCCTCGCTGCGCCTTAAGAGCAGCGGCTTTTTCCTCTACCGTGATGCCGGGCACATGGATGATTTCGCCCCAAAACTGTGTTGCTGGTGCGCGCTCGCGGAAGATTGATTCCATCTCCGCCCTTTTTGGGGAAGGTGCTTTCTTTTCGGTTCGCTTGATCTTGAAGTCGGGCATGAGCTCGCTGTTTTGAGCCCAGAACATCGTATCCTGCCGCTCCCGTTCAATTGCAATACTTTTTAAATCAACTACATCCTTTAAGGATAGACCATCAGTCTTGTTTACTCGTTTGTTCATGGCCGCTTCCGCTTCTTGATCGGAATAACCACAACATTGCTTGGCTTGTCGCCTACCAAGCCTTGCACGTGCTTCGCCCAACGCTCCAGAGCCGCGCGTTTCTCCTGCGCGTAAGTCGCGCGATTGTACGTGCCAGCAACCCCGGCCTTTGCTCCGGAGACGTGGTTCAACGCAGCCTCGACGATGTGTGGAGCGATACCAATTTCGGCCATTCCGGTGGCTGCGGTGCGCCTCAGATCATGAAGCCGCCAATGCGGAATCTTCATTGTGCGGTCCAGTCGGAGTTTGATCTTTGACCAGCCCCCCACCGGAGATACTCCATCTGTGGTCGAAAAAATGTAACCTTCTCTCGCTGCAGTCTCTCTGACGCCTGCCAGAATCTCCCGCGCAAGTGGTGCAAGAGGAACCAAATGCGCTCGCCCGTTTTTGGTGCGCGTGCCCGGAATGTTCCAAGTCATGCAATCGTCGCTTAGCTCGCCCGATGTCATCCCGGCTACCTCATTGAGTCGGCAGCCGGTCAGCAGCAGGAGCTTAAGCGGTGCGCCAAATTCCACACGCTCGGCATTAGCAGCCGACCAGAACTTGACAATTTCGGCATCAATCAGGACGCGGTCTCGCGCCTTCGGCGTGTCCGGCCGGTGGACGCCATTGCATGGATTTAGGCCGATCCTACGGTGCTGTACGAGCCACCTGAACATCCGAGATAAACAGCTTAACATTGCACGCGCGCGCGATTCGGTCGGTCCTTCGCTTCGCCGCGCTAAGCCGGGTGCGCCGCTCCGCCGCGTCTCATCAATCACGGCGTAAATATCGTGGCCGTCGATTTCAGCGATTGGCCTCTTATCCCATCGATCTGCGAGCCCCTTTGAAATAAGAGTTAGATCCTGCGGCCGAATACCGAGGAGCCGCGCTGGTTCTTCCCAGCGGCGGATCTTCTTTCTCGCGTATTGTTCGATGAAATCCCTTGCAGCCGTACTGAAAGTATTCGTCGCGCGATCGAAACTCGCAGCGCGACGGCGTTCTCGTTCGGCCATGTGGGTAGCGCCGGGATCACGACCCTGGGCTATTTGGTGGCGTAGCTCTGCTACCAAGCGGTGCGCGGCGGCGAGAGTAAGATGGCCGCCTATCACCGGCTCCGTATCCGGCTCCTGACCGTCACGTTCGAACACTGAACCTAGAACCAATTTTGCTGTGCGCTTGTCTGGTCGGCGATAGCGCAACGCCCAAGATTTGGCTCCGCTGGGCTGCACTACAAGATGTAACCCCGGACAGCCACCGTCAGGTATTTCGCGGCGCTTTTTGCCGGGGCGGTGATTCTTTACGGCTGCTGCCGTCAACGTCTTGCCCATTGCCAATCCTAGCATGGGTAACGTCTGGGTAACGAAGAGGACCAGTTATACCCTGTTAGCCTATGTTTGTAACTTACCCTAACTTGGGCAAAAAAGCCAGGAAAACTGAGGGCTTCTGTGCTTTTAGGTGTTGGGCGTTGTTCGTCTAAGTGGGGCAGGGTTATGCCCAAATGGCGGTTTCCTAAACCGTAGGTCGCATGTTCGAGTCATGCCGGGATCGCCATTTTGTCATGGGTAATGGCCGCCATTTGGCAGGCCCTCCGGCGCAGGAATTGCTAGAAGCAACAGACTTCCTTCCTGGCCTCGCCGACCTGTCGGCCGTGCCTCACTGCCCCATCCGGAGACCATGATGCCTTTCGACCTGATCCTGCGCGGCGGCCGTGTGGTCGACCCGTCCCAAAAGCTCGACGCCGTGACGGATGTCGCATTTTCGGGCGGCAAGGTGGCTGCCGTGGGCGCCGGGCTCAAGGCTGATCCGGGCACCGACGTGCGCGATGTCTCGCAGCTCATCGTGACGCCGGGACTGATCGATCTTCACACCCATGTCTATTGGGGCGGCACCTCGCTCGGAATCGACGCCGAGGAGTTCTGCCGTCTCTCCGGCGTCACCACGGCCGTGGACACCGGCAGCGCCGGGCCCGGCAATTTCGCCGGTTTCCGCAAGCATGTGATCGAGCCGAGCCAGGTCCGCATCCTCGCTTACCTGCACGTCTCGCATGCCGGCATCTTCGGCTTCTCGCACCGGATCATGGTTGGCGAGAGCGAGGAGCTGCGGCTGATGAATCCGATCGAGGCGGCCAAGGTCGCGGATGCCAATCGCGACCTCATCGTCGGCATCAAGGTCCGCGTGGGCTTGCATTCCTCGGGCACGTCGGGGGCCGTGCCGCTCGACATCGCACTGGAAGTCGCGAACGAGGTCGGCATGCCGCTGATGGCGCATATCGACCATCCGCCGCCGAGCTATGAGGAGGTGCTGGCGCGCCTGCGTCCCGGCGACGTGCTCACCCATGCGTTCCGCCCCTTCCCCAACACGCCCGCGACCGCGCAGGGCACGGTGAAGCGTGCGGTGCTGGACGCGCGCGAGCGCGGCGTGCTGTTCGACATCGGCCACGGCAAGGGTTCGTTCGCCTTCAAGACCGCGCGCGCCATGCTCGCCAACGGCTTTTATCCGGACACCATCTCGTCCGACATCCATCAGCTCTGCATCGACGGTCCGGCCTTCGACCAGGTGACGACCATGTCGAAATTCCTGTGCATGGGCATGGAGCTGTCCGACGTGGTCGCCGCCTCGACGGTGAACGCGGCAATGGCGCTGCGGCGTCCCGAGCTCGGCAGCCTCAAGCCGGGCAGCGTCGGCGACGCCACGTTGATCTCGGTCAGCCGAGGCCAGTTCGACTATGAGGACGTCGTCGGCGAGCACCTGATCGGTGACCGCAAGATCGTCTCCGAGGGCGTCGTCATCGGCGGCCGCTGGTGGCACCCGAATTGAGCGGATCAGGCTTGCTCGAGATAGAATTGCAGCAGCCGCGCGCCCGCTGGCGAGAGCCAGTCGGGGGCGCCGGTGATGTAACCCTCGACGTGATTGCTTGCGCCGACCAGATAGGTCACGGGCATGCCGACGAGCGTGAAGACCGAGGCTGAGGCTTCCGCCGTCGTGCCATACGCATCGACGTAGCAGGTCAGGGTTTTGCACGGCGAGACCGCCGAGGAACGCGCGGATCTTGTGCAGGTCCTTCGTGTCGGTGCAGATCGCGACGACGTCGAGCCGGTCCGGCCGCGATCCCGCCAGGCTTGCTAGCACAGGCAGATCGAGCCGGCAGGCCGCGCACCACGTGGCCCAGAAATTGACGAGCGTGATCCGCCCCTGCCGCGCCGTCAGCACGACGTCTTTTCCATGCAGGTCCTGTAGCCTGAGCTGCGGCATCGTTGCGCGAGGCCGCACGACGGTAAACTGGCTGCGGCCGGCCTCGAACACCGGCGGCCAGGCGGGATCGTCGCCCTGCGCGCGGCTTGGACATGGAGGGGCGAGGATCGCCGGCGCCGCCATCAGCAGCGTTCGCCTGGACAGTGTCATGCCGGGTGCACGAGGCCTCTCACGCATGGATATAGGCCCAGCCCTCGAGTTGCAGATCGACCACGCGGCCGATACCGAAGGGGACGAGGCTGGCACCAGATATCAGCGGAATCGAGACCCGCTCCTTGGTTTCCGCGATCGCCTTTGACGACGCGCACATGCTGTAGCTGAGGTTGGGCAGCGACTGCCGCAGCGTCGCGAGCGGCTCGACCAGCGGGGTCTTGTCCGCCCGGAAGACGTCGATGCCCTTTCCGTTGGCGACGACCTCGATCAGCAGTCTCGCACCCCTGTCGGCAAAATGCCTTGCGAGGTTGCCGAGTAGCTGATCGCATGCCCCATGACATAGGGCTCGTTGCTGTCGATCAGGATCACGACGCCCTCAATGAGGCGATCCTCCTTGGCCGCGGCGATGCCGCCGGCCGTGAGGGTCGACGCGCCGGCGAGCAGGCCTCTGCGGGACCATCCGTTGGCGGAGGTCATGGCCGGGCTGTCCTGCCGCTCAAAATTGTCGAGCCGCGATCGGCGCCTTGCGGCCGCGTCCCCACAGCACGAACAGGCTGAGCGCGAGCAGGATGACGTTGAGCGGCGTGACCGGCGCCTCGCCGCGCGAGATGTGGAAGGCGAGCGCAAGCACCTGCAACACCGTGCAGCCCAGCGCGGCCAGCACCGTCAGCCGCGGCAGGATCCGCGTCAGCGCCGGAAGCAGGATGCCGATCCCGCCGGCAAGGTCGATCAGCCCGATGCATCGGACGAACGTTTCGGAATACTGCCCGGCCCAGGGCATCATCGCGGCAAGCTCGGGAATGGGCGTCAGCAGCTTCACCAGCCCGGCCGAGGTGAAGACCAGGAAGATCAGGCCCTGTGCGGTCCAGAGGCCGATGCGAAGGGCGCGGTCGGGTGAGGCAGTCTCGAAGGCGGTGGTGGACACGTTGGTTCTCCAAAATTTGAGGGTTGCCACTATTTGATAGTTTCCTCGCATTTGATCATTATGCGCTCCGGGATTGGTTCATTTCCGTGGTGTTGATGATCTCATGCATTCTCTCGTCAGTATGAGGGTGTTTTGCCTGGTCGCCGAGCTGAAGAGCTTCGCGACCGCGGCACAGCGCCTGCGCATCTCGCCTGCCATGGCGAGCAAGCATGTGATGCAGCTCGAGAAGCGGCTGGGGACGCGGCTGCTCAACCGCACCAGCCGGCGCGTCAGCCTGAGCGAGAGCGGGGTGCTCTATTTCGAGCAGGCGCGGCAGATGCTCGACTCGCTCGACGAGGTCGAGGCTGCCGTCAGCAATGCGACCGTCGTTCCGCACGGTACGCTGCGGCTGACCGCGCCGGTGTGGATGGCGAATGCGATGTTCGCGGGCGTGCTGGCGAACTACCAGGCCCGCTATCCGGACGTGCGGCTCGACGTCGATCTCGGCGGGCGGATGGTCAATCTGGTCGAGGAGGGATTCGATCTCGCCCTGCGCGCGACCGGCGCACCCGACGAGGCGCTGATCGCGCGTCCCATCACCAAGGTGGCCTTCCATATGGTCGGTGCGCCGGCCTATCTCGATCGCGCGGGGCGCCCGACCAAGCCGGCCGATCTCGCCGGCCGATCCCTGCTGCACTATGCACTTTACCCGGGCGAAAGCTTTTCCTTTGCAGGCGAGCACGGCACCGAGACCGTCAAGCTCAATCCGGTGCTGCGCAGTGGCAACGAAACGCTGCTGCACATGGCTGCGCTGGAAGGCATGGGCCTCGCCTTCCTGCCGAAATGGCTGGTCGCCGAAGACATTGCCGCTGGCCGCCTCGAGCATGTCATGCCCGGGCAGGTCCTTTTCGAAGGAAAGCTTTTCGCGGTCTATCCCAGCCGCAAATATCTCTCCGCGAAGGTGCGGACTTTCATCGACTTCGTCGCCGCCGACAGGCGGATGAGGTGAGTGGCGACGGCGGCCGCGCGATCAATCGCCTGGAACGGCTCAGTCGCGGCCTGCTTCCATGATCGCCTTGGCGAGGCGCGCCGGATCCGAGAAGCACAGTTCGTGGCTGCCCGGCACCTGCACCAGGCGGAACAGGCCGAGCTTCTCCGACAGGCGTGGGTGCCACGGGTAGCCGTGCGGCAGCGCGGTGTCTTCCGTGCAGTTGATGTAGGATTTTGCCGGCTGCATCCCGGCCGGATTGGTCTTCAGCGCGATCTTGTCACTGAAGGTCTTCAGCGGATGCGGATTGAGGATGTCATAAGCGCGCTGCGCCAGCTCGAGATCGGCGTCGTTGATGAAGGCCTCGCGCCAGATCGGGAAGGGCAGCACCACCGAGCCGTCGCCGCGCTCGGCCGCGATCATGTCGAACAGTCCGACATAGTGCGGCGGCACCATGTCGTTGAGCGATTCGCCATCGTTGGGCACGAAGGCGTTCCAGTAGACCAGCCGGCGGATACGCTCGGGCACGAGGTCGGCTACGCCGGTGATGACCATGCCGCCATAGGAGTGACCGAGCAGGATCACTTCCGTCAGATTGTTCTCGGCGAGATAGTCGGCGATGGACTGGATCGCCTCCTTCAGTCCCGTCGTCTTGGCATCGCCCGGGCGGTTGCCCTTGATCGTCGGGAGGTAGACCTGATGGCCGGCGGCCCGGATCGGCGCTGCGACCGGTTCGAGCTCGGCACCGGTGTGCCAGGCGCCGTGAACGAGAACGTAGGTCGACATGTTGTGGCTCCCTCGGAAGGCTGGTTAGATCGGCGGGGCGATGGCCTTGCCGACTGAGCGTCGGTCGTTGGTGCCGCCATATTGAACCGGTCGCGATGCCGCGCGCTTGTCTGGCGCTGAACCGGATTGGTCTCGGAGCGAACTGATGGAACAGGTCAATTCCACAAGCCGGCCGCGGCACGTCATCTGGAACACCGCGGAGACGCGGCCGGACGAGCAGTTTTCCTATTACCGCGAGGCGATCTGCCAGGCATTCATGAACCTGACGCCGGAATCGGCGACGACGTCGCGCTTCCCGGCCAAGGTGGAGACGATCGGGCTCGGCACCGGCGCAATCAACCGGGTGCTGTTTCCCGAGCACACCGTCAATCGTTCGCGTGCCGATATCGCGGCATCGCGCGAGAGCTGCTTCTATCTCAACTTCAAGCTCGCCGGGCGATGCCGCATGCTCCAGGACGGCCGCGAGGTCAGCCTGTCGCGCGGTCAGGTCGGCATCGTCGACAGCGACCGCGAGGTGACGCTGCTGCACGATCGCGGTCCGACCCTGGAGGTTGCTTCGTTCTGGGTGCCGTCGCGCGCCCTGCGCGACCGGCTGCCGCCGTCGTTCGATTTCAGGGCCGAGCGCGTGTCCGACGATCCTCATGTCGGTCATCTCATCGTCGAGACCGCGCGCTCCCTGAATGCCGGCGCATTGCGGATGGCGCAGGAGGACGGCGTTCGGCTGTTCGACGTGCTGCTCGATCTCGTTGCGCTCAGCCTGTCGCGCCGCTCGCGGGCGCAGACGGCGGAAGCCGCAAGTTTTGCCGACGCCACCGCGCTGGCGCTGCGCCGCGCCATTCACGAGCGGCTGTGCGAGCCGGGACTGACGGTCGCAATGGTCGCCGGCGCCGTCGGCATCAGCGAGCGCTACGTCCACAAGCTGTTCGAGCGCTCGGGCACGACGTTTTCGGACTATGTGATGGACCGCCGCCTCGTAGGCGCGGCGGCCGACCTGAAGGATCCGGCTCTGGGCGGCCGTGCGATCGGCACCATTGCGTTCGACTGGGGCTTCTCGGACCTGTCCCACTTCACGCGGCGCTTCAAGCAGCGTTTCGGCTGCCGGCCGCGCGACTGGCGCGCGCGATGAACTGAGCTACAACGACACGATTCATAAAGATCTGGCGATCAGCAGCTTCATGATCTCATTGGTGCCGCCGTAGATCTTCTGGATGCGGGAATCGATGAAGATGCGCGAGATCGGGTATTCCTGCATGTAGCCGTAGCCGCCGAACAGCTGCAGGCATTCGTCGGCGGTCTGGACCTGCTTGTCCGAGCACCAGTATTTCGCCATCGAGGCCGTGACGGTGTCGAGGTCTTTTGCGACCAGGCGCTCGATGCACCAGTCGACGAAAACGCGCGCGATCATCGCCTCGGTCTTGCGCTCGGCGAGCGTGAACGCGGTGTTCTGGAAGTCCATCAGCGGCTTGCCGAACGCCTTGCGTTCCTTGGTGTACTCGGTGGTGAGCTTGACCGCTCGCTCCATCGAGGCGACGGCGCCGACCGCAAGCGCGAGGCGCTCCTGCGGCAATTGCTGCATCAGCTGCACGAAGCCTTGCCCTTCCTCATTGCCGAGCAGGTTTTCCGGCGGCACCGCGACGTTGTCGAAGAACAGTTCGGACGTGTCGGAGGCGTGCAGACCGATCTTGTCGAGGTTGCGCCCGCGCTTGTAGCCGTCCGCGCCTGCGGTCTCGACCACGATCAGCGAAATGCCCTTGGCGCCGACATCGCCGGTGCGCGCGACCACGATGACGAGGTCGGCGGCCTGGCCGTTGGTGATGAACGTCTTCTGGCCGTTGATGACGTAGGCATTGCCCTGTTTCCTGGCGGTGGTCTTGACGGCCTGCAGGTCCGAGCCGGTGCCGGGCTCGGTCATGGCGATGGCGCCGACCATCTCGCCGGAGGCCATCTTCGGCAGCCAGCGCTTCCTCTGCTCCTCCGAGCCGTAGTTGAGGATGTAGTGCGCGACGATGGCGCTGTGCACGGATACGCCGGTCGTCAGCTCCGGCACCGTGCTTTCGAGGTCGTCGAGCACCGCGGCGTCATAGGCGAAGGTCGCACCCAGGCCGCCATATTCCTCCGGCACGCTTGCGAGCAGCGCGCCCATCTCGCCGAGCCCGCGCCAGGCAAAGCGATCGACCATCTTCTGCTCGCGCCATTTTTCGGCATGCGGCGCCAGGTCCTTGGCAAGATATTTCCGGAACTGGTCGCGGAAGATTTCGAGATCTTCGGTCATCCAGGAGGAGCGGTAGGACATGGTCACCTCGGTCGATGCGGCTTTCCGGCTTGGTAGGCCAGCTTTTGGCGGCAATTATTGTGTTTTCAGGCTGCGCCGGTGACGCTACCAAGGCGGCCGGAGACGCGTCTGTCAGGATTGCTGATTGTGGCTGTCAAAACCAAAGAGCTCAAGCTCGACATCGAGCGCATCGGCGTGGTCTCGGCGATCGTGACGCAGCCAGACAATGCGCGTGCCTGCTACGTGCTGGCGCATGGTGCCGGTGCCGACATGCAGCATGCGTTCATGGAGAAGGTCGCCGCGGGTCTCGCAGACCGCGGCATTGCGACGTTCCGCTTCAATTTTCCCTACATGGAGAAGAAGCAGGGACGCCCCGACCAGCCGGCGGTCGCGCACGCTGCGATCCGCACGGCGGTCGCGGAGGCGGCGCGGCTGTGCCCCGGACTGAAGCTCGTCGCCGGCGGAAAGTCCTTTGGCGGGCGCATGACGTCGCAGGCGCAGTCCAAGGCGGCGTTGCCGGGCGTAAGAGGGCTCGCGTTCCTCGGCTTTCCCCTGCACGCCGACAAGAAGCCGTCGGCCGAGCGCGCCGAGCACCTCGCCGGCATCGCAATCCCCATGCTGTTCCTGCAAGGCACGCGCGATGGGCTCGCCGATCTCGGCATCCTCAAGCCCGTCATCGCGGCACTCGGGGCGAAGGCGACGCTGCATGAGGTCGAGGGCGGCGATCACTCCTTTGTGGTGCTGAAAAAGTCGGGCCGCAGCAACGAGCAGGCGCTTACCGAGGTGCTCGACACGCTTGCGGCCTGGATCGACGGCCTCGGCTGAGGCTAGAGCATGATCCGGAAAAGTGTGCAGCGGCTTTCCGAAAAGATCACGCCCAGAGTTAAGCCGAATAGAGCCCCTTGTCCCGCGCCTTCTGGATCGCCAGCGCGGCGATCAGGTCGAGCGTCGGCGTCGACAGGCCGGCGGCGCGCGCGAAGGCGGCAGGCGCCTTGACGAGCACGTCGATCTCCATGGCGCGGCCGAGCTCGTAATCCTGCAGCAGCGACGGCTTGTGGTTGGGAGCAGGGCCGCTGCGGGTCACGCGCTTGACCTCGGGGATGAAATGCTGCGCGATGTCGTTGGCCTCGTTCAGCATGCGCGGAATGACGTCCGTGAAGGCGGGATCGTCGCGCACGCCGCGCGCGGTCTGGCCGGTGAGCAGGCACAGCACCGACAGCGACATGTTGGTCAGCAGCTTTGACCAGATCGCCTCGCGGATCTCGGCGACCGGCGGCGAGTCCAGCCGGGAGTCGTTCAGGACGCCGCGGAGTTTCGTGATACGCTCGCAATTGCGGTCGTCGCATTCGCCGATCAGCAGGCGATTGCGGTCCGGCGTGAGGTTATGCACCACGCCGGGTGCGGTCACCTCGTTGGAGGAGAACACCACACCGCCGATGATCCGCTCCTTCGGGATGCAGGCGCGCAAGCGCCCGCCCGGGTCGAGGAACGAAATGTCCGGCGGGGTCGGATGCCGCGGCGGCAGGCCGATGCCATACCACCAGGGAATGCCGTTTTGCGCGAACACGATCGCGGTGTCGTCTTGCAGCAGCGGCTTGATGCTGGAGACCAGCCCGGTCAGCGCGGTCGCCTTCAGCGTCGAGATCACGACGTCCTGGGGGCCGAGTTGGGCCGGATCGCCGGAAGCGTTCACCTTGGCGCTGACCTCGGAATCGCCGACGCGGAGCTTCAGGCCATTGGCCCGGACGGCTTCCAGATGCGCGCCGCGCATCACGCAACTGACCTCGTGGCCGGCGCGGGCCAGCCGAACCGCGATATGGCTGCCGACGGCGCCCGCGCCGAAAATGCAGATGCGCATATATATGTCCCGTCCCTGATTTCTCGGTACCGCCCGGCGCCAGCATGACACAAGCCGCCATGCGATGGACGCGGCCGCCCTACGCCGGAAAGATATGGATCAACGCGTAGAGCCTCGGCCATAGTGCGCGCCAAACAAATGAGCGGAGGAGCACCGATGACCGACAGTCCCGTCCTGTGGACCCTGGATGAGCGTGGGGTCGCGACCGTCACGTTGAACCGGCCGGAGGTCAACAATGCCTATGACGGCGCTTTGATCGCGGGCGTGCTCGCGGCCATGGACGATCTCGGCAAGAAGCCCAATTTGCGCGTCGTCGTGCTCCGGGGCAACGGCAAGCATTTCCAGGCCGGTGCCGACCTCAAATGGATCAACGGCGTGCGGCCGCAATCGGCTGATGCCAACGAGGCGGCGTCGCGTGCGACCTTCGAGGCGGTGCAGCGGCTCAACACGCTGCCGATCCCGACGGTCGCACTGGTGCAGGGCGGCTGCTTTGGCGGCGGCACCGGCGTGATCGCGGCCTGCGACGTCGTGATCGCGGCGGACAACGCCCTGTTCTCCATTACCGAGGTACGCTGGGGCCTGACCGCCGCGATCATCATACCGCAGCTCTGCGATGCCATCGGTGTGCGGCAAGTCCGCCGCTACGCGCTGACCGGCGAACGCTTCGGTGCGGAGGACGCCCGCCGCATCGGTCTCGTGCATGAGGTGGTGCCGCTCGCCGATCTCGAGGCCGCCGGGGCCAAGGTGGTCGAGCAATTGCTCGCCAACGGACCGGAGGCGATGGCCGAGACCAAGCGCCTCGCGCTTGAGAGCTCGTTCGGCGGGATGGCGGTGGATGACGCCGCCTATACGCGGCTCGTGCACCTGCATTCGGTCAAGCGCCAGAGCGCGGAGGCGGCCGAGGGACTGGCGTCGTTCGCCGAGAAGCGGGCGGCGAATTGGGGCGACGGAAAAGGCTGAGGGTCAGCAGCCGCGGCAGATGTTGTTGATGCTGCGGTAAACGGCGTCGTCGTCCTGCCGCATCTGCTGCAGCGACTGGAGCGTCTTGCTCTCGCCGGCCGGCGCCGCGGGCTTGCGCTTCGCCGCGAGTTCTTGCTCCTGCCGTCTGTAGCAGGCCTCGCGATCGGCCTTGGCCTGGATGAAGCGGCAGTTCTGCTCGACGGCTGCGGCGGGAGTCGCCGACAGCGCGAGGATGGTCAAGACGGGCAGGGCGAATTTCACGGCTATCGAATCCATGGCGGCCCTTCTCTCAGGTTCGCGCTGCGGGAGAAACCGCCGCGACACGGCCTACAGCGACGATGCGAGTGACGTTTTCAGCAGGGTGAGCAGCGCCTGAACCGCAGCGGCGTTGCGCCGCCGCTCGGGGATTGCTGCCTTGACCCACAATTCCGGAATCGGAAAGTCGCGCAGCACGGGCTTGAGCGTGCCGTCGCGCAAGGCATCGGCGACGAGGTAATGCGACATCAACGCGATGCCGTTGCCGGCAATGGCGCTGCGCGCCAGCACGTGTCCCTCGTTGGAGGAGAGCAGCGGGCTGACCTGGATGCTGATGCGGCCGCGCGGTCCGTCGAAGATCCATTCCGGGCCGGTCGGCAGAAAACTCAGGCAGCGGTGCTCGACGAGGTCGCGCGGATGTTTTGGTGTGCCGTGCTTCTTCAGATAGGCCGGCGAAGCGCAGAGCAGCCGCTTCAGCGCGCAGAGCGGCTCGTCGATGACGCCGCCAAAGGAATGCGGGAAGGCGCCGATGGCGATGTCGAAACCCTCGGCGACGGGATCGACCGGCCGATCGATCAGCACGATCTCGAGCTTCAGTCGCGGATTCTGGGTTTGGAACGCGCTGAAGGCGTCGGCGAGGCGCGCCACCGTCAGCGAGGTCGGCGCCTTGATTCGGAGGTGATCGACGAGATCGTGGCCCTTCTCGCCCATGCGCGACAGCAGATCGGTGGCGTCGGTTACGACGCCGCGGGCGCGATGGACGTAGCGCTGTCCGGCTTCGGTCAGCCGCAATTGCCGGGTCGAACGGTGAAACAGCGGCGTGCCGATCCGTGCCTCCAGCTGCGTGACGCGCTTGGCCACGACCGAGGTCGAGACATTGAGCTTTCGCGCGGCGGCGGAGAAGCCGGCCGCATCCGCGGTGGCGAGGAAGGCCTGGAGGTTCACGAGGATGTCCATGTCGACTTTTCTCGATTCGCGAAAGCTGATCGCCTATTTTGGTGGATTGTAGCTCGGGCCGCGTTAATTCATAGTCGGGCCCAAGCAAGGATTTTCAGGGATAGGACGCGCCATGCGGGCCATGACGATCGAAGAACCAGCGCGCCAGGTGCCGCTTTACGGCGAATATGAAGTCGTCGTGCTCGGCGGCGGGCCGGCCGGCATCGTGGCAGCGGCGTCAGCCGCGCGGGCAGGGCGGAAGACGCTGCTGATCGAGCGTTACGGCTTCCTCGGCGGCATGGGCACTGCCGCCGGCGTTACCAATTTTTGCGGCCTGCACGGCAATGTCTACGGCGAGGCGCATCGGCTGGTTCAGGGCATGGCGTCCGAGTTGCTGGCGCGGATCGATCGCCTGAACGGGCTGAACGCGCCACATCTGATCCTCGGCAAGGTTTTCGCCCAGGCCTATGACACCGCGGCCTACAAGATCGCGGCCGACGAACTGCTCGCCAGCCACAAGGTGCACATCCTCTTCCATGCCCTTGGTGCCGGCGTGGTGATGGGCGACGACCGCCGCATCGATGCGCTGATGGTCGAGACCAAGGCCGGCCGGCAGGCGGTTCGCTCGGAGATCTTCATCGACTGCTCGGGTGACGGTGATCTCGCCGTCTGGGCCGGCGCGCCGTTCGAACTCGGCGACGAGCACGGCCATCCGATGTACCCCTCGATGATGCTGCGCCTGAACGGCATCGATCCCGAGAGGGCTGGCGATGCGTGGCGGACCATTCCGCAATTGATGGAGAAGGCGCTTGCCGCGGGCACGCACAAATTCCCGCGCAAGAGCGCGATCGTGCGACCGCAGAAATCCGGCATCGAATGGCGGGTGAATTTCACGCAGGTCGCGCGCGAGGATGGCCATGCCATCAACGGTATCGAGCCCGACGACCTCACCCGCGGCGAGATCGAGGGCCGCAAGCAGGCACTCGCCGCCTTCGAATTCCTGCGCAGCACTGTGCCGGGGTTTGAAAAGTCCTACATCGTCGATTTGCCGCCGCAGCTCGGCATCCGCGAGACCCGCCGCATCAAGGGCGGCTACCAGCTCAGCGGCGAGGACGTGCTCGGATGCGCCTCGTTCGAGGATTCCATCGGCGTCAATGGCTGGCCGATCGAGGCTCATGTTCCCGGCGATGTCGTCTTCACCTTCCCGCCGATCCCGGAATCGCGCGGCTATAACGAGCTGCCCTATCGGATGCTGGTGCCCGAGGGCGTCGACAACCTCCTGGTCGCCGGCCGCTGCGCCTCGATGACCCATGAGGGCCAGTCGGCGGCCCGGGTCTCCGGTGCCTGTTTCGCGATGGGGGAGGCCGCCGGTTCCGCGGCAGCGCTGGCGCTCTCCGGAAACCGGATACCCCGTGACATCCCCATTGAAAAATTGCAGGAAACATTGAAACAACAGGGCGCCTTTATCGGACGGGACCAGCCCGTCCCCGGGGGCCTGTAACGGACTGCAAGAACGACCAAAAGAACCATTGGAGGAAACGGGATGATCGGGATGATGCGGCTTGCGCTTGCGGGCCTTTTGGCAATCATGGCGACGAGCACGGTCCGGGCCGAGGACGCGCTGAAGGCCAGGATCGGCGTGCTCCGCCTGTCGTCCTCCGCGCCGGTGTTCATCGCGCAGGACAAGGGCTATTTCCGCGAGGCCGGCCTCGACGTCGAGCTGAAGTTTTTTGACGCTGCCCAGCCGATCGCGGTCGCGACGACGTCGGGCGACATCGATTTCGGCGTCACCGCCTTCACGGCCGGTCTCTATAATCTCGCCGGCAAGGGCACGTTGAAGGTGATCGGCGGCATGAGCCGCGAGAAGGCCGGCTATCCCCTGATCGGCTATTTCGCCAGCAACAATGCTTATGCGGCCGGACTGAAGACGCCGAAGGATCTCGCGGGCAAGCGCGTGGCGATGACGCAGGTCGGATCGAGCTTTCACTATTCGCTTGGCCTGCTCGCCGACAAATACGGCTTCAAGCTCGCCGACGTGAAGATCGTGCCGCTGCAATCGCTGTCGAACGCGGCGGCCGCGCTGAAGGGCGAGACCGTCGATGCGGCGCTGCTGCCGATTTCCACCGCGCGAAAGCTGATCGACGACGGCGGCGCGAAATTCCTGGGCTGGGTCGGCGACGAGACGCCCTGGCAGTTGGGCGCGGTGTTCGCCTCGCCGAAGACGCTGACCAACAAGGTTCTGGTGACGAAGCTGCTCGGCGCATTGGCGAAAGCCGATCGCGAATATCACGACGTCATCCTCGCCGCGATGAAGAACGGCGTGGCGCCGATCAACGACAAGACAAAGCCGCTGCTGGAGATCATCGCAAAGTACACCAATCTGCCGGTCGAGCAGGTGGTCGGCAATTGCGCCTATATCGATCCCGACGGCAAGCTCGACGTGAAGAACGTCGACAACCAGATCAAATGGCTCCAGGAGCAGGGCTTTGCCGACAAGGGTTTTGACGCGGATGCGATCATCGCCAAGGAATATGTGAAGGCGGATTGAGAGTAGAACGTACCTTATGGACCTGATCTCCAACCACATCAGCCATCGCTTCGGCGATCTCGCCGTGCTCGACGACGTCTCGTTCACGGTCAGCGCCGGCGAGGTGGTGGCGATCGTCGGGCCGTCGGGCTGCGGCAAGAGCACGCTGCTGTCGATCCTTGGCGGCTTGCTGCAGCCGACGTCCGGTGCGCCGGAGCTGCGCGGATCGCCGCCGGCGGACAGTCTCAATCCGCTGACCTTCGTGTTTCAGGATTTTGCGCTGCTGCCCTGGGCGACGGTGGAGGAGAACGTCGAATTTTCGTTGCTGCACACCCCACTCTCGGCCACCCAGCGCCGCGCGCTGGTCGAGGATGCGCTGCGCCGCACCGGCCTGACCGATTTCCGCAAAACCTATCCAAAGCAGCTCTCCGGCGGCATGCGCCAGCGCGTCGGCATTTCGCGCGCGCTCGCGGTCAGGCCGGCCATTCTCCTGATGGACGAGCCGCTCTCGGCGCTGGATTCGCAGACCCGCGAGCTCCTGATGGAGGATTTCGTCCGCCTGCTCGCCGATGGCGGCATGGGCGCGGTCTACGTCACGCATAATCTCGAAGAGGCGGCGCGGCTTGCCGACCGCATCGTGGTGCTGTCGCGGCGTCCCGGCCGCATCCGCGAGGTCGTGAGCGTGCCGATGACGCGCGCCGAACGCGGTGAAATCGCAGCCCGCGAAAAGCTGCTCGCGCTTCAGAACCAGATCTGGTCGCTGATCCGCAACGAGGCGATCGATGCCGAGCGCGAGGTGCAGCATGCTTGATCGCGCTCCGGCGGGAACATCTGTGAAAGATGAAGCAGCCCGGCGCGTCCGGTTCCGCGGCGCGGGCTTCGTGCCCGCCAGCAGCCGTTTTGGCGGCTGGATCGCGCTCGCGCTCGTCATCGCGATCTGGCAGGCGGCCGGCAGCACCGGTCTCGTCAATCCGTTGTTCTTGCCGGCGCCATCCGCGATCGCGCGGGCCATCTACCAACTCGCCGTTTCCGGCGCGCTTTGGCAGCATCTCTCGGCGTCACTGCTGAGGATCGGCGTGGGCTGGCTGCTGGGAACCGCGGCCGGCGTGGTCGTCGGCTTTGCCATCGGCCTGTCGCGGCTTGCGCGCAGCGTCGGCATCACCTTCATCTCGGCGCTGTTTCCGATCCCGAAGATCGCGTTGCTGCCGCTGCTGATCCTCTGGCTCGGCATCGGCGAAGAGCCGAAGATCGCGACCATTGCGCTCGGGGTCTTTTTCTCGACCGCGATCTCGGTCTATAGCGGCGTCGATGCCGTGCCGCGCAACCTCATCCGCATGGCGCAGAGCTTCAATGTCCCCTTCGCCACCATCGTGCGCAAGGTGATCTGGCCCGGCGCGCTGCCCGCGATCCTCGCCGGCTTCCGCATCACCGCTTCGGTGGCGCTGCTGCTCGTCGTCAGCGCCGAGATGATCGGCGCGCAATACGGCATCGGCGCATTCGTGCTCCAGGCCGGCAATCTGATGCAGACGGATCAACTGCTCGCGGGCGTGGTGATCCTGTCGGTGTTTGGATTGGCGGTGGGGAAGGTGATCGGTTGGCTGGAGACCAGGTTGCTGCACTGGCGGTAGCCAAAATCACCGCTGCCGTAGGGTAGGCAAAGCGAAGCGTGCCCACCATCCTCTCATCACTCGCGAAGGCGTGGTGGGCACGGCGCAAGAGGGCCTTTGCCCACCCTACGAGAGCGGTGCCTCACGCATTCCCGCGATCCTCGCGAAACAGATCCAGCTTCTGCTGCACGGGCCGATCCGAGAAGCTGAACAGCACGGCATCATCGTCCGCCTCGTGCGTCACCCACTGCCAGCTCGGCACCACGAACAGATCGCGCGGGCCCCATTCGAAAACAGCGTCCCCGATGCGGCTGCGGCCGCGTCCCTCGATCGGACAGAACACGGTCGCATCGGTCGCGCGATAGCGCGCGGTCTTGAAGCCCTTTGGCAGCAGTTGGATGAAGGTGCCGATGGTGGGCATCGCGAAATCGCCGGTCTCGGGATTGCTGAACTTCAGCTTCAGTCCATGACAGGCGTCCCATTCCTGGCTCGCGCGGGCTTTCTCCAGCGCCTCGCGGGTATAGGCATAGGGATAGCTGAAGATCGGCGAGGTCTTCGAGCTTCGCTTCACGTCGACCGGCAGCAGATTGTGGCCGTAGCGCGCAAAGCTGTCGCCGGCGGGCTTGGTGATCCTCTGCTGGTCTTCCTTCGATCCTTCCGCGAAGGAGCAGTCGAAGAACTGCACCAGCGGAATATCGAGGCCGTCGAGCCAGAACATCGGCTCGCTGGTCTCGTTGGAATGATCATGCCAGGTCATCGACGGCGTGATGATGAAGTCGCCAGGCTCCATCGCGGTGCGCTCGCCGTCCACCGCGGTGTGGGCGCCCTTGCCTTCGAGCACGAAGCGCAGTGCCGACTGGCTATGGCGGTGCGCGGGCGCGACGTCGCCGGGGACAACCATCTGCACGCCGGCATAGAGCGAGGTCGTGATCTTCGATTGGCCGCGCAGGCCGGGATTCTCGAGCACCAGCACGCGCCGCTCGGCCTCCTTGGCGGTGATCAGCTTGCCGGCCTCCGTCATGTAGTCCCGGATGACGTCGAATTTCCACAGATGCGGCCGGCAGGCGCTTTTCGGCTCCGGCGTGATCAGATCGCCCATCACCGTCCACAGCGCGGTGAGATTTTCGCCGTCGATCTTCTTGTAGAAGGCCTCGCGTTCGGGCGTCTTGGTCACGGCTTCCATGGTGCGGCTCCCGTTCGTTTTGTTGATTGACAGTATACTGACGATCTAGGTAGCGTCAACTTGACGAACAAGAATGACAGGGAGGCTTCCCATGAAGCTGCACGGCTATTTCCGCTCCAGCGCCGCCTATCGGGTACGGATCGCGCTGAACCTGAAGGGCCTCGGTGCCGAGCATCTGCCGCATCACCTTCGCAAGGGCGAGCAGTGCGCGCCCGCCTATCTGGCCATCAATCCGCAAGGCCTGGTGCCGGCGCTGGAGGATGATACGGGTACTGTGCTGACCCAATCGGTCGCGATCATCGAATGGCTCGACGAGACCCATCCCAATCCGCCGTTGCTGCCGAAGGATGCGCTGCAACGCGCGAAGGTCAGGGCGTTCGCGCTGGCGATCGCCTGCGACACCCATCCGGTGCAGAATTTGAAGGTGCTGGCGCGCCTGCGCGAGCTCGGCCTTGCCGAGGAGAAGGTCCAGGAGTGGGCGGCGTGGGTCAACCGCGAGGGGCTCTCGGCCTGCGAGACGCTGATCAGGGACGAGCCGGGACCGTTCTGCTTCGGTGAAGCCCCGACGCTCGCCGATCTCTGCCTGGTGCCGCAGCTCGCGAACGCCCGCCGCTTCGGCGTCGACGTCTCGGCCTATCCACGGCTGCTCAGGGCGGAAGCCGCAGCCAAGGCGCTTGCGGCGTTCGCCAACGCCGCGCCGGAAAAGCAGGCCGATGCCGAGTAAGCCTGCACCGCCCATCACGATAGACGCGGTCTATGCTGCGCCGGGCTATTTGTTCCGGCGCATGCAGCAGATCGCGGTCTCGATCTTCATGGAGGAGTGCAAGGCGTTCGATCTCACGCCGGTGCAATACGCGGCGCTGATCGCGATCCATACCCATCCCGGCATCGACGCGACGCGGCTATCCGCGGTGATCGCCTTCGACCGCTCGACGCTCGGCAGCGTGATCGAGCGGCTTCAGGCCAAGGATTTTGTCGAGCGCAAACCGGCACCCGAGGACAAGCGGATCAAGCTGCTCTATCTGACCAAGTCCGGCGCGGCGATCCTGCGCGAGATCATTCCCGCGGTCGAACGCGCGCAGGCGCGGATGCTGGAGCCGCTGAAGCCCGCTGAGCGCAAGGCGCTGATGGGGCTGCTGGTCCAGCTCGTCGATCTCAACAACGAGGCGTCACGCGTGCCGCTACGCGCGGAGGATGCGCTGGAGCATCTGGGAAAGGCGGGGTGAGGGCGGTGTGAGTGAGGCTGTGCAGTCGCCTCACATCCGCAGCAGCGCCTGCCGGTCGATCTTTCCCGTCCCCGTCTTCGGCAACTCGTCGATGAAGATCACCTCGCGCGGATATTTGTAAGGCAGCAGCTTGCCCTTCACATAGTCCTGCAACCGCCGCGTCGCTTCGCGCTGGTCGGCGGCGCGGCTGTTCATCACAACCACCGCCTTCAGCGTCATGCGACGGTCGGGCAGCTCGGCCGCGAACACCGCGCATTCGCGGATGTCGGGGTGATCGGCGAGGCAGAGCTCGACCTCGAGCGGGTAGACCCATTGGCCGGAGATCTTGATGAGATCGTCGGCACGGCCGCGGAAGAAGTGGAATCCGTCGGCATCGCGGACGAAACGGTCGCCGGTGTAGATCCAGCCGCCGTCACGGATGGTCTCGGCGGATTTGTCCGGCCGGTTCCAGTACAGCGGCGTGTTGGAATCGCCGCGGACCCACAAGATGCCTTCCTCGTCGTCGGCGACGTCGCGGCCGTCCTTGTCGCGCAGCGCGACCTCGTAGCCGGGCACGCGCAGACCGGCGGCGCCGAGCTTCTTCCGCTCGGGGCGGTTGGAGAGGTAGATGTGCAGCACCTCGGTCGAGCCGAGTCCTTCGACGATCTCCAGGCCCGTGAGCGTCTTCCAGCCATTGAAGACGTCGGCCGAGAGCACCTCGGCGGCAGAGAGCGCGATGCGCAGCGAGGCGAAGTCGGTCTCGTGCGCGCCCTCGGCCTTGGTCAGCGACGTGTAGAGCGTCGGCAGGCCGAAGAAGACCGTCGGCTTGTACTGCTCGATCGCCGAGAAGATCGACGCGGGCTTCGGCTGGCCCGGCAGCAGCAATGTCGCGGCGCCGGCCGAGAACGGGAAGGTGACGGAGTTGCCGAAGCCGTAGGCGAAGAAGATCTTCGGCACCGAGAAGCAGAT
This sequence comes from Bradyrhizobium sp. Bra78, assembly GCF_024519855.1. NCBI lineage: Bacteria > Pseudomonadati > Pseudomonadota > Alphaproteobacteria > Hyphomicrobiales > Nitrobacteraceae > Bradyrhizobium > Bradyrhizobium sp. Bra78. The sequence continues at coordinate 24,532 of NZ_JALJRE010000020.1, forward strand.
GTCGCCGGGCGCCAGCTTCAACACGTTCTGCGCAAAGGCCGCCTCGCTGTAGGCCATGTCGTGCTGGAGATGCACGATGCCCTTGGGCCGACCGGTCGAGCCGGAGGAGTACATCCAGAACGCCATCTCGTCGCGATGCGTGTCGGCTTCCGTCAGCTCGGCCGGAAATTGCGCGAGCCAGCCGGCGGCAGCAACGGCGCTCGGCGCGGCGTGATCGCCCGCCGCGCCGTTGACGACGATCAGGGTGCGCAGATTCGTGTCCTTGCAGGCTTCCGCGTTGAACCGCGCACAGAACTCGGCGTCCGCCACCGCAACGGCGGCACCGGAATCGGCGAGATAGAATTGCAGCAGATCCGGCGGCGTCAGCGTGTTGATCAGCAGCGGCACGAAGCCGGCCCGCACGGCGCCGAAGAACGCGGCCGGGTAGGCCGGCGTATCGTCGAGGAACAGCAGCACGCGATCGCCGCGCTTCAGGCCGAGCGATGCAAAGCCGTTGCCCCAGCGGCAAGCCTCTGCACACAGCTCGGCATAGGTCCGCCTGCCCGCGGGACCGATCAGCGCGGGCTTGTCGCCGCGGCCCTTGCCGAGATTGTCGAACAGCACGCGGCTGGCGTTGTAGACCTGTGGAACGGAAAAGCCGATCTCGCGCGCGCCCGGACTGTCGGCGGGCACCTGATCGCGAATCTGGTTGCTCATGCCTCGTCTCCGCCGTTCTTTGCGGCTTCGTAGCGCGCCATGAAGGCCGGCGACATCGCGCGCAGGCGGGAGTCGTCGATGCGGCCGGAGCGGGTGATGTAGCTGTAGGCGAAGTCCATCAGGCCCTGCTGCATGTGCTGGGCAAAGTGCTCGTACCAGAACGCGCTGGTGCGCGCGGCATTGACGAGCTTCTGCACCACCGGCTTGCGCGCCGCCTGATAGCGATGCAGCGCGGTCGAAAGATGCGCGTCCGATTCGAGCGCCTTGACCAGCGCAATGGCGTCCTCGATCGCGAGCCGCGTGCCCGAGCCGATCGAGAAATGCGCCGAGTGCAGGGCGTCGCCGAGCAGCACCATGTTCTTGAACGACCAATGCTCGTTCCAGACCCACGGAAAGTTGCGCCAGAGCGATTTGTTGGAGACGAGACAATGGCCGCCGAGCGTGTCCGCGAACACCTCCTCGCAGACGCCCTTGGACTGCTCGACGTCCTTGTAGGCAAAACCATAGGCCTGCCATGTCGCGTGGTCGCATTCGACCAGGAAGGTGCTCATGGTCGGCGAGTAGCGGTAGTGATGGGCGTTGAAAGCGCCGCGGTCGGTCTTGACGAATGTCTGCGACAGCGTGTCAAAGCGCTTCGAGGTCCCGTACCAGACGAACTTGTTGGAGGAGTAGGACAGCGAGGTGCCGAAATCGCCCTCGAAGGCGCGGCGCACCAGCGAGTTCAATCCGTCCGCGGCGACGATCAGATCATGCCCGTTGAGCTGGTCGATCGTGTGGATCTGGGTGTCGAAGCGCGGGGTGACGCCTGCATCGAGCGCGCGCTGCTGCAGGAACCTGAGCAGCTCGAGCCGCCCGATCGAGGAGAAGCCGACCCCGTCGATGGCGACGCTGTCGCCGCTCAGGTTCAGAGTGATGTTCTCCCAGCTCTCCATATGCGGCGCGATCGCGTCGACCGTCTCGGGGTCGTCGGCGCGCAAAAATTCCAGCGCCTGGTCGGAGAACACGACGCCAAACCCCCAGGTCGCGTCGGCCGGGTTCTGTTCGAACAGGTCGACTTGATCCTCGGGGTGACGCTTCTTCCACAGATAGGCGAAGTAGAGCCCACCGGGCCCCCCGCCAATCACGGCGATCCGCAACGTCTGCCTCCCTAATTGACAGTATACTTACTATCTAGGGGTAGACTAATGGGCTCCGGCTTCCCGCGCCAGCGGAATTATCAGCAAGGCAAGGCGCGCCGAAACTCGCTCCAAACACACGTTTGGCGCGTGTCCGAAACCATTACGTTCGGAGCATAGCCAAACCGCAACGGCTTGGCTATCCGCGCATCAGACGCAGCGCTTCACGTAGACCCCGTTCACCAGCACCCGGGTGCAGCGGACCACCGGAACCGGCTTGCGGACCACCACGGCCGCGTTCGGCCCGGCGCAGCCGGCGCGATAGACGCCGCGCGCGCACACCACCGCGTTGGCATCGGTGGCCTCGATCGTCACGGTTGCCGCGAAGGCGAGGAGTGCGGAAGCGATAAGCAGCAATGAACGCATGTTGTTCTCCTGATCTTGTCGTGATCGAAATCGATTGTCGGCAAATTCCGCGATTGTCGTCGTAGGCGTGCGAAGCTCCTTCACGCACGCCGCCAAGCGCTATCCGCGCTTCCGTGCGCGCAGTCGCGTGTCGATCCTATCGCGCCGCGAACGGCGCCAGCACGTCCTTGCAGGCGGGCGACAGCGACGCGGCATTGCCGGCGATGCATTGCACGATGCGGCCGCCGCCGGGCGCGACGCCGGCGCACAGCGTGCGGATGTCGGCGCCGCAGGCCGAGCGGACGATGAACAGCTCTTCGCGCGGACGCAGCGGGCGCAGAACGATCACGGTTGGCGCGGCCGCCGGTGTTGCCGCCGCTGCAGGAGCTGCGCCCGCGGGCGCTGCCGTTGCTGCCGCGCCGCCGCCGGCCGCGGCGCTGAGGGCCTTCCCACAGGCGGGAGAAACTTTTGCCTTGTTCTTCTCCAGGCATTCGAGCGCGGGCGCGCCGCCCGGCGGCACGCTGGCGCAGACCTTGGGATAGTCGGAGCGGCATGCGCTCTTGACCGCGGCAACCTGCGCGCTGCTCGGCTGCTTGGCGGCCGCTGCGGCGGCCGGCTTGGTCGGGGGGGTCGATTCAGCCTTCGGCGCGGCAGGCGCCGACTCAGCCTTGGGTGCAGCCTCCGTCTTCGGTGCGGCTGGCGCCGCTTCGGTCTTTGCCGGTTCGGATTTGGCGGGAGCGGCTTCGGTCTTCGGAGCTGCAGCGGGTTCGACCGCGCGAACCGCGGTCTGGCATCCGGGTGACAGGCTGGACATGTTCTTCGCCAGACATTGATACGCTTCCACGCCACCGGGGGTAACGCTCGAGCAGTGCGCCATGAAGTCCGAGCGACATGCGGACCGTATCGCGCTCTTCTGCGCGTCGGTCGGCGCTTGCGCGAACGCGCCTGTTGCAGTTGCGAAGAGCGCTGCCGCGAGCAACGCCGTGCGCGTTGATGCATGTTTCAACGTGTTGAACATCTGAGTGAATTCCTGCCCTGCCGGTAACGACGACGTTTTTCAAATGTGATGCAAGCGCAATCGTCGCGAGTGATGCCTCGCGAGCGGTATCTTTGGCCGCTTTGGCCTCTACCGCAAGTAGATTATGCCTGCGCAAATGCGACGTAACTACGTCGTCAGAGCTTGACCATGCGCTTGCCGCGGTTCTCGCCGGCGAGCAATCCGATCAGCGCCTTCGGCGTGTTCTCGAGGCCGTCGATGATGTCCTCCTGCACCTTCAGCTTGCCGGATTTCACCCAGCCCTGGAGATCGGCGAGCGCGCGCTGGCTCTCCTTCATGTAGTCCATCACGATGAAGCCCTGCATGACCAGCCGCTTCACCACGATCAGGCCCGGCACGCCGCGAGGACCGTGCGCGGACGGTGCGCCGTCATATTGCGAGATCGCGCCGCAGCAGGCGATGCGGCCGTAATTGTTCATCTGCGGCAGGCAGGCTTCCAGAATGTCGCCGCCGACATTGTCGAAATAGACGTCGATGCCCTTTGGCGCAGCCGCGCGCAGCGCCTTGAAGACAGCACCATCTTTGTAATCGACGGCGGCATCGAAGCCGAGTTCGGAGGTCAGCCAGTTGCACTTGTCGGCGCCGCCGGCGATGCCGATCACGCGGCATCCCTTGATCCTGGCGATCTGCCCGACGATCGAGCCGACCGAGCCCGCGGCTGCCGAGACCACGACCGTCTCGCCGTCGCGCGGCTTGCCGATTTCCAGCAGGCCGAAATAGGCGGTGAGGCCGGCGATGCCGAACACGCTGAGCAGATGCGTCATCGGCTCGAGCTTCGGCATCTTGGTGAGATGCTTGGCCGGCACTGCGGCATATTCCTGCCAGCCGGTGTCGCCGAACACGATGTCGCCTGCTGAAAGGCCCGGCGCCTTCGAGCTGACCACTTCGGCGATGGCGCCGCCGGCCATCACGCTGTTGGCTTCGACCGCCGAGCGATAGGTCGCGCCGTGCATCCAGGCGCGGTTGGCCGCGTCGAGCGAGATGTAACGCACGTGCAGCAAGGCCTCGCCGTCCTTCGGCTCCGGCAGCGCGCCTTCGACCATCTTGAAGTGCTCGGGGCCGAGCTTGCCGCTGGGCTTTTCCACCAGAAGAATCTGGCGATTGACGCTGCCGCTCATGGCGTTTCCTCTTCGCTTGGTTGACGATTATTGATGCAGCAGCCGCAAAGAAAACGTGCAGGCCGCATTCGTTGTGCGCTGCATGAAGGCTAGATCGCGGCCGCCAGCTTCGCAACGGGAACATCCGCCCCGGCGCCTGCACGCCAAGCGTGTTGCGTCATCGTCATATCTGCGACATCATGAAGCGGCCGGTGTAGCGGGGGTCGTCTATGTCGAACAGGTTTACGCAATACATCTTGGTGGCGATGGTGCTGGGCATCATCATGGGCGCGGCGATCTACAATTTCCTGCCCGACACGCGGGGCGACTGGGCCTCGTCCATCAATCTGATTGCGGTGATTTTCCTGCGCCTGATCAAGATGATCATCGCGCCTTTGGTGTTTGCGACCCTGGTCGGCGGCATCGCTCATATGGGCTCGGGCTCCAAGCTCGGACGCATCTTCGCCAAGACCATGGGCTGGTTCGTCAGTGCTTCCTTCGTCTCGCTGATGCTCGGCCTCGTGATGGTCAATCTGCTCCAGCCCGGCGCGAACTTCCCCGGCACGCTGCCTGACAAGGCGCAGTCGACCGGCCTGCCGGTGTCCGCCTTCTCGATCGAGAAATTCCTCACCCATCTGATCCCGACCTCGATCGCGGACGCGATGGCGCAGAACGAGATCCTGCAGATCGTGATCTTCGCCGTGTTCTTCTCGGTGGCGATGGGCTCGATGCCCGAGCGCTCCAAGCCGATCCTGGCGCTGATCGACGATATCGGCCACATCATGCTCAAGGTGACCGGCTATGTGATGCTGTTCGCGCCGTTCGCGGTCTGGGCCGCCATCACCGCGACCGTCGCCAAGAACGGCCTGCTGGTGCTCTGGAAGCTCATCGTCTTCATGGGCGGCTTCTATCTCTCGCTGATGATCCTGTGGGGCATTCTGGTTGTCGTGGGCTTCATCGTGATCGGGCCGCGCTACAGTCATCTGTTGAAGCTGATCCGCGAGCCGCTGATGATCGCGTTCTCGACCGCGAGCTCGGAAGCGGCCTATCCAAAGACGCTGGAGGGCCTCAACCGCTTCGGCGCCTCGTCGCGGATCTCGAGCTTCGTGCTGCCGCTCGGCTATTCCTTCAACCTCGACGGCACGATGATGTACTGCACCTTCGCGAGCGTCTTCATCGCGCAGAGCTATCACATCGACATGCCGCTCGGCACGCAGCTCGCGATGCTGGCAACGCTGATGATCACCTCGAAGGGCGTCGCCGGCGTGCCGCGCGCCTCCCTCGTGGTGATCGCCTCGACGCTGTCGCAGTTCGGCATCCCCGAGGCGGGCCTGCTCATGATCATGGGCATCGACACCTTCCTCGACATGGGCCGCAGCGCCACCAACGTGATCGGCAACACGCTCGCGACCTCGGTCGTTGCGAAATGGGAAGGCGAGCTCGGGCCGGAGCATGCGATGGGCCCCGGCGACGCCGTGCCCGAAGACATGGTTCCTGGCGAAGTACCCGCGATGGCCGGCCATTGAAGGGAAATCGACATGCGCCTTTCAACGGCGATTTCGGGCGGCCTGTTGCTGGCAGCGTGCCTGCTGGCAACAGGTGCCTCCGGCCAGACCGGCGGCAGCGAAGGGCTTAGCCCGACGCTGCTGGCCATCAAGAACGCGCATACCGTGCGGCTCGGCTATCGCGAGAGCTCGCCGCCGTTCTCGTTCCTCGACCAGGCCAATCGCGCGATCGGCTACAGCCTCGAGCTCTGCGAGGCCATCGTCGAGGAGATCGGTGTCGAGGTCGACGATCCCAACTTGAAGATCGACTACGTCAAGGTCACCTCGGACGACCGCATCGACGCCGTGCTCCAGAACAAGATCGACCTGGAATGCGGCTCGACCACTGCCAATGCCGAGCGCGCCAGGCGGGTGGCATTTTCGCCGCTGATGTTTGTCGCCGGCACCAAGCTGATGGTGCCGAAGGCGTCGAGCGTCCAGTCGCTGACCGATCTGAAGGGCAAGACCATCGTGGTGACGAAGGGCACCACAAACGAGCAGGCGATCCAGGCGGCCGACAAGAAGTTTTCGCTGGGGCTGAACATCGCTGTTGGCGCCGACCACGAGCAGTCGTTCCAGATGCTCGCCGACGGCAAGGCCGATGCGTTCGCGACCGACGACATCCTGCTCTTCGGTCTGATCGTGCGCCACAAGGCCCAGGACAAGTTCCGCGTCACCGGCGATTACCTGTCCTACGATCCCTACGGCATCATGTTCCGCAAGGGCGAGCCGCAACTGTCGGCCGTGGTCGAGCGAACCTTCCGCAGGCTAGGCTCCAACCACGACCTCGTCCCGCTCTACAACAAATGGTTCACCGCAAGGCTTCCCACCGGCGAACGGATGAACGTGCCGATCTCGCTGCAGCTCGAGGAAGCCTTCAAGGCGATGGACGATTCGGCGAGCGCGAATAATTAGTGCTTTCTTCCTTCTCCCCTGCCGTCTTCAGCTCCAAAAGCCAATAGCGCAACAGGCCCCTTGTGGGAGAAGGTGGCGCGTATTTCGCGGCAAGAATTCAATCAACGTGCTTCGCCAAACACCCGATCCAGCGCCGCATCGTACGTCTTCTGAACCAGCTCCGGATGCAGCTTCGCCAGCGCTTCCATCATCACGCCGGAGTTGATTTCCAGCACCTGCCAGGCGCCATCCACGCGCACCACGTCGATCGACGCGAAGGCAATGCCGATGGCGCGCGCGGCATCGACCGCGAGCTTGACGCAGGCCGTGTGAACCTCGCCGTCCTCCATGAGTACCGGCTTTGCGCCGGCATCGAGATTGTGCCGCCAATCCGAGCCACGCTGCTTGCTGTAGACGACGAGGGGCTCATCATCGAGCAGCACCACACGGACCTCGCTCTCGATCGCGACATAGGGCGAGATCACGAGCCCTGCGTTCATCGAAAAGACCTCGCCGACCGCGTGGTCGAGCTCCACCTCCGTCGTCACCTTGAAGACGGATCGTCCCGACGTCCCCTCGTTCGGCTTGACGACCACGCCTTTCGGATTGTCGTGAAGCAGCACCAGCATTGCCTCTCGCCAGGCGGCACCAACAACATTCCGGCCCAGCTTCGGATTCAGGAAGAGGAGATGCGGAATGCAGGGCACGCCCTCGAGCGCCAGCACCTCGGCGGTGGCCGATTTGTCGTTGGCGAGGCGGTGCGCGATGGCGCTGTTGAGGCCGATGTCATAGCCGAAGGCGAAATGGCGCGTTTCGCCCCGGCGCATCGCGAGCAGCCAGCCATCGGCGCGGACATCGAGCCTGATGCCGTGGTTCGCGCAATAGCGCCTGATCGCCTGGACGAAGATCCGATCTCCGCTCGCCATGTGTCTTTGTCGCCAGTTCCAGATGCTCTGGCGCTAAAAGCCGCAAAAATGCGGGAAACGGCGCCAAACCGGGGTGGAAATCAGAGCTATTCTTAATGAAATTCTCGCGAGCGCCACGGAAATTAAGTGCTGTATTCGAGCCCCGGCGGGAAAAGAAATTGCCCTCCGCATGCGCCAGACAGCAGATCCATTAATGATGTGACCATTTCCGCCGCAAATGCCGGTTTGACCGGCATCAATTGCATCCGGAACGAGGTTGATTATTGGTCTCAATGGCGTAGATCACACAGGCGAAATCCTCCGCCATGGCAATGGTGTCCGCCCCGTTTCAGGGGCCGGGCAACGCTTTTGCTCTAAAACCGCAATTATTCGGAATATCGAAAATCATGAGCGCGTTTTACCGAGAGAAGGTTCTTTCCGTCCAGCACTGGACCGACACGCTGTTCAGCTTCCGCGCCACGCGCGATACCGGCTTCCGCTTCCAGAACGGCCAGTTCGCGATGATCGGCCTCGAGATCGACGGCCGTCCGCTGCTGCGCGCTTACAGCATGGCGAGCGCCAATCACGAGGAAGAGCTCGAGTTCTTCTCGATCAAGGTTCAGGACGGTCCGCTGACCTCGCGTCTGCAGAGGATCAAGGAAGGCGACACCATCCTGGTCGGCCGCAAGGCGACCGGCACGCTGATCACCGACAACCTCATTCCCGGCAAGCGGCTGATGCTGCTCTCGACCGGCACGGGCCTCGCGCCGTTCGCCAGCCTGATCAAGGACCCCGAGGTCTACGACCAGTTCGAGTCCATCGTGCTGGTGCACGGCTGCCGCCAGGTCTCCGAACTCGCCTATGGCGAGAAGCTCGTCGCTTCCTTGCGCGAAGACGAGCTGTTCGGGGAGCTGCTTGCGGACAAGCTCGTCTACTACCCGACCGTGACGCGCGAGCCGTTCAAGAATCGCGGCCGCATCACCGACCTGATCAACTCCGAGCAGATCTTCAACGACATCGGACAGGGCCCGCTCGACATCGCAACCGACCGCATCATGATGTGCGGCAGCCCGGCGATGCTGGAAGAGCTGAAGGTGATGTTCGAGGGCCGCGACTTCGTCGAGGGAAGCGGCAACAAGCCCGGCCATTTCGTGATCGAGAAGGCGTTCGTCGAGCGGTAGGCCCTCTCGGTGTCGTCCCGGTTTTCGCCAGGACGACGGCTGTGGGTAAAGCGCCCTGACCGGTTAATGCCACGTCATCCTCAACCATTTCATATTGCACCGCAGCAGCCCGCCCATCGGGCTGATTGATTTGTCTCGCCCGAATTCGCTAGCCTGAAACAAGGGCAGCGTCATATCCGTATGACAGGCGCGGGCGTATCGTGCCGCCTCATGCTGGCGAGAGGATGGGAATCGTGGCCGACGACAACAAGACGCAGGAATCTCCGATAGCCGCAGCGCCCAAACGGCTGCCGCTGGCGGAAGAGGGGATCATGGAAACCCTGCTGCTGCCATTCTCCCCGCGTTTCATCGTGCTGACCATCTGCGCGGTCGTCACCGCGCTGTTGATCGGCATCGGCATCGCCGACCGCAAGATCTTCGACATCCTGCTGATCCCTACCCTGATCTTCGGCGCGCTGACGCTGCTCGGCGTCCGCGATCTCATGCAGAAGGGCCATGCCGTTCTGCGCAACTATCCGATCTCGGCACATATCCGCTTCCTGCTCGAAGAGATTCGTCCGGAGATGCGGCAGTATTTCTTCGAGAGCGAGAAGGACGGCATGCCGTTCTCGCGCGACATCCGCGCGCTGGTCTATCAGCGCGCCAAGATGCAACTCGACAAGCGTCCGTTCGGTACCCAGGAGGACGTCTACCGCGACGGCTATGAATGGATGCATCATTCGGTCTCGCCGAAGATGCATGCCGAGGAGAAATTCCGCGTCACCATCGGCGGATCGGAGTGCACGAAGCCGTATTCGGCCTCGGTTTTCAATATCTCCGCGATGAGCTTCGGCGCGCTCAGCCCGAACGCGGTGCGCGCGCTGAATGCCGGCGCCAGGAAGGGCGGCTTCGCACACGATACCGGCGAGGGCGGCTTCAGCCCCTATCACGCAGAGATGGGCGGCGACATCATCTGGGAGATCGGCTCGGGTTATTTCGGCTGCCGCCATCTCGACGGCAGCTTCGATCCGGAGGCGTTCGCGCGCGTCGCAAACCACGACCAGATCAAGATGGTCGAGCTGAAGATCAGCCAGGGCGCCAAACCCGGCCATGGCGGCGTGCTGCCGGCGGCGAAGGTTTCCGAGGAGATTTCCAAGATCCGCGGAGTCTCGATGGGCGAGGACTGCATCTCGCCGGCCTCGCACCGTGCCTTCTCGACACCTGTTGGCATGATGCAGTTCATCGCCGAGATGCGCCGCCTCTCCGGCGGCAAGCCGGCGGGGTTCAAGCTGTGCATCGGCCATCCCTGGGAATTCCTGGCGATCTGCAAGGCGATGATCGAGACCGGAATCTATCCCGACTTCATCGTCGTCGACGGCAACGAGGGCGGCACCGGCGCGGCGCCGCTGGAGTTCATGGATCATCTGGGCATGCCGATGCGCGAGGGCGTCAATTTCGTCCACAACGCGCTGATCGGCATCAACGCCCGCGACCGCATCAAGATCGGCGCGTCCGGCAAGATCGCCACCGCCTTCGACATGGCGCGGGCGATGGCGATCGGCGCCGACTGGTGCAATTCGGCGCGCGGCTTCATGTTCTCGCTCGGCTGCATCCAGTCGCTGAGCTGCCACACCGACCGCTGCCCGACCGGGGTCGCGACCCAGGATCCGACCCGCGCGCGCGCGCTCTATGTGCCGCTCAAGATCGACCGCGTGCACAATTATCACCATGCGACGCTGCACTCGCTGACCGAGCTGATCGCCGCGGCCGGCCTCGAGCACCCCCAGCAGCTGCGCCCGATCCATTTCAGCCAGCGCACCTCGACGACCGACGTGAAGTCCTTCGCGCAGCTCTACCCGGCGCTGCGTCCGGGCGAGCTGCTCGAAGGTACCGAGGACCCGCGCTTCCGCGACGCCTGGCGGATGGCGCGGGCGGAGACGTTCCAGCCGGCGCTGTAGGCGCCGGTCCACCTTGCAAGGCCGCAGCACCTGACGCGAGAATGCGTCGCGACCAGGGCTGCGTTTAACGCTTGGTTCAACTTTGGGTGTAGATTGTCCCCATGGACGAGCGGCGCGACAAGGCAAGGCATCGCGTGTTGAAGGCCGGAACGATCGAGTTCGGCGGCGGCGCGATCGACTGCACCATCCGCAACCTCTCCGATACAGGCGCCGCGCTCGACGTCACCAGCCCCGTTGGCATCCCCGACCATTTCATCCTGGTCGTCCAGGCCGGCGGAACCCATCTGTCCTGCACCGTGGTCTGGCGCAAGGAAAAGCGGATCGGGGTGAGGTTTGGATAGGGGCTCTGCGTCCGACGCGAGCTCGTGACCCTTGCTCCCGCGGTCGTCCCGGCGAAGGCCGGGGCGCATACCGCGTGACTTATCGCCAATGCGCAGGCAGCAGCACCGCGTAACTCTCAGTCTTCGCCAAACTCAATTGTATGGTTATGGGTCCGGCCTTCGCCGGGTCGACGAGACCAGCTCACGCCGCCGCCTGCTCGCCCCGCCTGCTCGCCAAAATCTTGTCGATCCTTCGCCCGTCGAGATCGATGACCTCGATGTGCCAGCCGGCGAAGTCGAACGCATCGCCGACATTGGGCAGCACGTTGAACTGCTGCAGCACCAGCCCCGCCACCGTGTTGTAGCGGTGCGGCGGCAGCTCGACGCCGAGCAGCTCGCCGAATTCGTCGACCGGCATCCAGCCGGAGATCAGAAGTGAATCATCGGCACGCCTGACATAGGCCGGCTCCGGCGGTCCCTCTTCGGAATGGAACGCGCCGACGATCGACTCGAGGATGTCGGCAGTGGTCACCATGCCTTCGAAGCCGCCGTATTCGTCGTAGACGAGACCGACGTGAACCGGCGCGGCTTTCAGGATGGCCAGCACGTCGCGGGCATCCGCCGACGCCGGAATGCCGGGCGCCTCGCGCACGAGCGCGCGCAGGTCGGGCGTGCGTTCGTTCATATAAGCGATCAGCAGGTCCTTGGCCTGGAGCACGCCGATCGGCTTGTCGCGATCGCCGTCGGAGACCGGAAAGCGCGAATGCGGGCTCTTCACGATGATCTCGTGAATGGCCTCCGGCGTATCGTTCAGGTCGATCTCGTTGACCTCCGTGCGCGGCGTCATGATCGCGCCGACCGGACGGTCGCCGAGCCGCATCACGCCGGCGATCATCTCCTTTTCGCCTGATTCGAGCACGCCCGCGCTTTCGGCCTCGCTGACGAGATGATGGATCTCGTCCTCGGACACCTTCTCCTCGGCCTTGCCACCGCGGCCGAGCAGCGAGAGGATCAGCTTGCCGGAGAGATCGAGCAGGAAAACCAGTGGCAGCGATATCCGCGCCAGAACGTGCATCGCGGGGGCGACCATGACCGCGACGCTCTCGGGGTCGCGCAGCGCCACCTGCTTCGGCACCAGCTCGCCGACGATCAACGTCGCGTAAGTGATGAGCGTGACGACGATGCCGACGCCGACGATGTCGGCTATCCCTGCGGACAGGCCAAGCTCGACCAGGGATTGAGTCAGCCGTTGTCCGAGCGTCGCGCCGGAGAACGCGCCCGAGAGCACGCCGACCAGCGTGATCCCGATTTGCACCGTCGAGAGGAATTTTCCGGGATCGGCCGCCAGCGTCAGCGCGCGCTCGGCGCCGCGCACACCCTTGGCCGCGAGCATCGACAGCCGGGCCGGGCGCGACGAGACCACGGCCAGCTCGGACATGGACAAAAGGCCGTTGATGACGATCAGGACGACGACGATGACGAGTTCGACCGAGAGCATTGACGTTCCGAGGTAAGGGAGTGTGGCGCAGATGGCGGCGCAGGCCTTGATATAGTTATTCCGGGGACGAAATGCCGGTGATTCTGTCGCATCCTTTGCTCCGAGGGAACCTCGGGTCCCAACTGTTCCGGAAGGCACTCGACGCCGACCCCCGCGGAACTACAGGCATGCCGTGCTTAACGGGCTCTTAGTGGCCACCCGCTAGGTTCTCGACATTTGCAGGAATGTATTCGGGGATCAGGATGCGGATCGGGAAGCTCTTTGCGCTGTCGATGCTGACGGTGACGGTATTTGCAGTCATCCTCGGCGCCGAGGTGCTGATACCCCAGGCGCGCATCTTCACGAACCGCTCCGACGCGATCAAGACGGTCGATGCTTTTGGTGCGACCCTGATGGTCAGCCAGCAGGTCGCCGGCCTTCGTGCCCCCTACATCTCCCCGATCTTCCAGGAGAACCCTGCGACACAGGCCCAGATCGAAGCCGCCGCGAAGGCCTCGAAGGCGGCCGATGCCGCATTCGAGGGGGCACGGCGCGCCATCATGGTGCTGGACGACGCCGGAGCGATGATCGAGAACCTGGACCGTGCCGCGCGGCGGCTCAAGGATATCTACACCGCGGCAGATCGCGCGATGAGCATTCCGCTGGCGTCGCGCGACGGGGCTGTGATCAAGGGCTTCCTTCCGGGCGTTGCCGAGGTCATCGGCGATATCGAGCCGATCATGAACAGGCTCGAAGCGAAGGTCATCAATGCCGATTCCTCGCTTGCCGCGCTGTTGAGCCTGGCGCGAACGGCGCAGGATCTGCGCGTCTCGGCCGGCAGCCGCGCCGCGACGCTGTCGCCGGCGCTGAGCGCACGCCGCCCGATCACGGCGGCCGAATTCTCGCTGATGGATCGTATGCAGGGGCGTGTCGAGGCCGACCGCGAGCGCATCGAGGCCGGCATCGACCAACTCGGAAGCCCGCCTCGCATCGCCACCGCGCTGAAGGCGGCGACGGACTCCTATTTCGGCAAAGCGGCTGCTGCCGTGGACAAGGAGATGCCCGCGGCCCGTGGCGACGGCAAGTACGGCATCAACGCCGAGGAGCTGGCGAAGGTCATCGTGCCGGCCATCCAGATGTTCTACGCCGTGCGCGACGCCGCGCTGGCCGAAGCTGCCGAGCGCGCCGCGGCCGCGCGCGATGGTGCGCTGGCCATGCTCGCGCTTGCGGGCGTGGCGGTGCTGGCGCTGCTCGGGACGCTCGGTGGGGTGACCATGATGCTGCGCAGCCGCGTGGTGACGCCGCTGAGCCGGCTCGCTGACGTGATCGGAACGCTCGCCGCCGGACGGCACGAGGTCGAGATCCCCGCGACGGGGCGCAATGACGAGATCGGCCAGGTGGCGGGCTCGCTCCGGCACTTCAAGGATTCGCTCTCCGCCAAGAAGGCCGCCGACGAGGCGGCCGCGGCCGAAGCCGAGGCGAAGCTCCGTCGCAGCCAGCGCATGGACCAGATCGCGCGCGACTTCGAAGCCATGATCGGGGACGTCATCAACACCGTCGCGTCGGCATCTTCGGAGCTGGAGGCCTCAGCGGGAACGCTGACGAGCACGGCCGATCGATCGGAAAAGGTCACCGCGACCGTCGCCGCCGCGTCCGAGCAGGCCTCCACCAACGTGCAGACCGTTGCCGCTGCCGCGGAGGAAATGGCGTCCTCGGTCGACGAGATCAGCCGGCAGGTCCAGGACTCCGCGCGCGTCGCCGGCGAGGCGGTGCAGCAGGCGGGGCGAACGAACGAGCATGTCGGCGAGCTCGCCAAGGCCGCCGGCCGGATCGGGGACGTCGTCGAGCTCATCAGCCAGATCGCGGGCCAGACCAATCTTCTGGCGCTGAACGCCACCATCGAGGCGGCGCGCGCCGGCGAGGCCGGGCGCGGCTTCGCCGTCGTCGCCTCCGAGGTCAAGGCGCTGGCCGAGCAGACCGCCAAGGCCACCGGCGAGATCAGCCAGCAGATCGCGGGAATCCAGACGGCGACCGAGGATTCGGTCGGCGCGATCAAGGCGATCGGCGACACTATCACCCGCATGTCCGAGATCGCGTCTGCGATCGCCTCGGCGGTCGAGGAGCAGGGCGCGGCGACGCGGGAGATTTCCCGCAACGTGCAGCAGGCGGCGCGCGGCACCCAGCAGGTCTCCGCCAGCATCGTCGACGTGCAGCGCGGCGCGAGCCAGACCGGATCGGCATCCTCGAACGTGCTTGCGTCAGCCAAGTCGCTGTCTGGCGAGAGCAGCCGCCTCAAGGTCGAGGTCGGGAAGTTTCTCGACGCGATCCGGGCCGCGTAAGGGCGCGATCAGAACTCGCCGTGGAGGCGGCCTGAGAACACCGACACCGGGCCACGATCCGCGTTGTAGGCGGGATTGACGATGAGCTGGTAGTCGGCGGTGAAGGTCAGCGCCTTGTTCAGTGCGTAGGCGTAATAGGTCTCCAGCACGCGTTCGCGGCGGTAGTTGAGCTGGCCGTCGCCGATCAGCGGACCGAGACCGCCGGCGGCGATGAAGTCGCGATGGTCCTGCGAGAGGCCGTTGATGGCGCCGGCAATGGCGACGACGTCGTCGGGCCGGCCCCATTTCGCTCCCTTCACCGAGACGCCGCCGGACAGGCTGCGGTCGATGTCCGTGAACGCCATGATCTCGTTGCGGCCGTCGTTCCAGCTCCAGCGGCCGAACACGCCGATGTCGTCGGTCATCGCCTGTTCGAGGTTGAGCGCGTAGCCGTATTTGAGGCGGCCGCGGCGGGTCTGGCTGATGTCGAGGTTGAGCAGGGGATTGTCCAGCGTCTCGCGATAGCTGCCGGAATAGGCGCTGTTGACGAAGCCGAGCGTGCGCAGCTTGCCGGGCAGGCCGAACAGCGAATAGCGCGTCTCCAGCTCCATCACATATTCGCCGCGGCGGCCGATGTTCATGTCGAAATTGCTCGAGTTGGACTGGGCGTCCATCAGGAAGTAGCCGGCGCGCAGCGCCCATTGCTTCTGGTTCAATTCGGCCGTGGCGCCATAGCCGAGGCCGAGCTTGTCGGCGGCATAGTCGAAGGCGCCGGACGCCCAGATCGACCAGTTCATGAAATCCTTGCGCGGGTCGTGCGCGTAGGAATTGCCGTCGAATACGTCGACCACGGAGAATTTGCCGACCTGCAAGGTCAGGCGCGACACGTCAACCTTGCTCGCGAGCTGAAGCTGGCCGCTGGCAAGCTCTTCCTGCTCGCCGCCGAAGCCGAAGGTCTGGCGCACGAACAGGCGAGAGGCGTTGAAGTGCGGATAGGGAAAGCCGGATTTTTGCGCTTCGCCGTTGGGAAAGCCGGCGGCGCCCGTCGTGTTGTTGAAGCCGAAACCCTGCAGCAGCTCGGGATTGAAATAGACCTCGCCGCCGTCCCACAGCCGCGCATTCAGATACAGCGAATTGCTCCATGTCTGCTGGAAATCCGGGGAGGGGAGCAGGCTGTTCGGTCCGGTATAGGGCGCGTGGAACGCGGGGTAGCCCTGCCCCAGCACGGTCGACTGGCCGTGAATCTCCCAGCGGCTAGACTCGGTGTCCGTCACATCCGACTTCGGGTTGTAGGTCGGCACGCCCGGCCAATCGATCTTGCGATCGAGGCCGATGCGCAGGCTCTGGAAATCCATCGACGACGAATACTGCGCGCCGGAGGGGAAGGTGATGTTGGCGTTGTCGAACTTGCTGTAGAGATATTCGAGCCGCGCGCTCCAGTGCGGCGCGAAGGCATATTCGACTCCGCCCCCGGCAGTCCAGCCGAACCGCGTGTGCAGTACCTTCTCTTCATTGCCGCCGGTCGGTGTCGAAAGAAAACGCTCGCCGGTGAAGGCCGCGCCGCCGGTTGCGTAAAACAGCCAGTTGCCGCTGGTGTAGCCGAGCCGGGCGCGCAGGCTTGCGACATAGTCCCAGCGCTCCTCCGTGCTCGACAGCACGGTCGCCGCCGATGACACGACGTGGTTGGACGGCAGATAGTTCGGAAACGAGATGTCGCCTTCGACGCCGAGCAGGAGCCCTGAGTTGAGGCGCCAGTTATAGCCCGCCTGCACGCCGCCGGTCGCGCCGGTGAACACGTGATTGTCGGTCGCGAGCGTGGGATCGGTCAGTGTCGCCGAGGACGTGCCGCGGGTGGCACCGAAATGCGCGCCGATATAGAGGCCGGTCCAATCGTAGACCGCCTTCAAGGCCGGTGCCTTCAGCGGCAGGTCGGCCGCACGGCCGGCGGCGGGAAGAGCCAGCACGCCCGAGGCAATCGCCGCGGCCGTCCGCAAATACCGGTGTCGGTGATTTCTCAACGTCAAAACGCACGCCCCCAAAAGCGAATGTGTCCCACCCGCCGCGATGTATCCCTGCCGATTCGCGGCGGCCCTGTCATCAGGCCTCGGTTGCTGCCGGGATCGAGCGAGATGACCTCGATCCGACCCGACTTCTTCCAAGCCCCTGAGCTTGTTGCGAACCTTATTGCGATTAATTCGCAATAGCAACTAGTGCGGATTGCCGCAGGTGATGGTTCGCACCTCGGTGTGACGGGACTGCAACAATTTCCCGGGCCCCAAAACGGATGACCCCGCCCGGGGGACATCCGGGCGGGGTCGGGGGCACGACACGGGGTGGATGAGGCGCCCGTGTCGGACGCGGATCCACTTGAGATCGGCCTCAGGTACTCAAATCAGTAGCAGCTGCGAACGCGGCCGATGTACTGGCCGAAAGCGTTGTATTGGGCGACCCAGCCGCAGCGGTGATAGCCGTAGTAATAGGGGTCGTTGCTGGCGGCGATCGCGGAGCCGACGACGGCGGCGGTAGCAATGCCCAGGCCGACACCGACACCCCAGCCGAGCGGCTTGGCTTGCGCCTGCGAGGTGGTGGCCACGACGCTGCCGGTCAGGGTGAGCGCGGCGAGGGCAACAGCGAAAATCTTGGTCTTGATCGACATGTAAAACTCCATCCGGGTTGAGGCGGTCCGTTGTGGCCCGCGTGCCCAGTTGGACGGAGGCTCCTCGCGTCCGGTTCGAAACCGGCAAAAGCGGGGGTGGAATCCGGCTCTTTCCCGAACGATTCCAGGAGGATGGGAGCTAGCCGAGGGGTCCCTTGGCGAGCCTGTTCACGTCGAAGTTATCGACCTCGGCCAGCAGCTCGCAAAAGGCGCGGGCGCCCTGGTCGATCAGCTGCTCGCCCTTCGCGGCCACGGCCAGCGTCGCATTGCCGACCGCGCCGCTTGGGTTGAGGTCCTGCGCCTGCCAGGCGAACGGCGCCGGCCGCTGCGTCGACAGCCAGCGATATTGCTGCTCCATCGCGATGCTGCTCGCGGGAAAATCCGCGATCGCATCCATGCGCACCTGATCGGGATAGCGTGCCAGCATGATCGAGGTCTCGACCGCGCCGCCGTGGATGCCGTGGCGCACTTCATCAGCCGGGAACAATGTGTCAGCTCCCGACAGCCGCGACCACGACGTCGTCACCACAAAGAGTTTGTGATGCGCGCGCAGATCCTGCGCGACCAGCATCATGGCCGCGCTGTTGCCGCCATGGCTGGTGATGATGACGAGCTTCTTCACGCCGCGCCCGGCGACGTCCTCGCCGATCCCCGTCCATCTCTTCAGCGCAATGTCAGTCGGCAGCGTCTGCGTGCCCGGATAATCGAGATGCTCGGTGGAAATCCCGACCGTTTCAACGGGGAGGAACGTCGCCGGAACGTCCGCGGGCAAAACCTCGCGCACGCGCGCCAGATAGGCGTCCGCGATCAGCACGTCGGTTGCGAGCGGCAGATGCGGGCCGTGCTGCTCGGTCGCCGCCAGCGGCAGCACCGCGATCCAGCGTGACGCGTCCGCTGGGCCGGTATCGGCCCAGTGGATCTCGGTCCAGTCGCGGGACGGCATCATCAAGTTTTCCTTGGAATTTTTCTTGGAGGTTTCTTTGCCCGAATTTGTCACGTAATTTGGGGTATCAGGGGACGCGGGCCCGGCCGGCTCGCGTCCCCGAACTTCTTGCGGTTTTATCGCGTTGGTTCGACATCGACCAGCCACGATCGACGGAGTCCCATCATGAGCCCCTCTCATCTGCGGCGAGCGTTAACAGCGGGCTTGATGGCCGCTTTGGTTTCGATCGTCGCGGCGCGCGCCGAGACCCTGGACAAGGTCAGCTTCGGCACCAACTGGGTCGCCGAGGCCGAGCATGGCGGCTTCTTCCAGGCGGTCGCCGACGGCACCTACAAGAAATACGGCCTCGACGTCACCATCGTTCCCGGCGGGCCGAACGAGAACAACCGGATGCTGCTGATCGCCGGGAAGATCGATTTCTTCATGGCCGCGAACACGCTGATGTCGTTCGACGCGGTCGCCAACAACGTCCCGGTCGTCACCATCGCCGCGGTCTTCCAGAAGGATCCGCAGGTGATGCTGACGCAGCCCGACGCCAAGGTCGCCAAGATCGAGGATCTCAAGCCGCTGACGCTGTTCGTCTCCAAGGAAGGCATGACCAGCTATTTCCAGTGGCTGAAGTCCGAATACGGCTTCAGCGAGAAGAACGTCCGTCCGTATAATTTCAATCCGCAGCCTTTCATTGCCAATCCGAAGAGCGCGATGCAGGGCTACGTCACCTCCGAGCCCTTCGCGGTCGAGAAGGCTGCCGGCTTCAAGCCCAACGTTCTGCTGCTCGCCGATTACGGCTTCAACACCTATTCGACCCTGATCGAGACCCGCCGCGACGTGGTCGAGAAGAAGCCGGACCTGGTGCAGCGCTTCGTCGATGCCTCCATGGTCGGCTGGTACAATTACATCTACCGCGACAATTCCGCCGGCAACGCCATGATCAAGAAGCTCAATCCGGAGATGACCGACGAACTGCTCGCCTATTCCGTCGCCAAGATGAAGCAATACGGCATCGTCGATTCCGGCGACAGCTTGAAGGACGGCATCGGCGCCATGAGCGACGAGCGCTACACCTCCTTCTTCAACAAGATGGTGAAGGCGGGCGTGGTGAAGGCGGACCTCGATTTCCGCAAATCCTATACGCTGCGCTTCGTCAACAAAGGCGTCGGCGCCGAACTGCGCCCCGGCAAGCCGTAGCGCAAGGTCGATGTCGTCAGCCAAGACTTCGACGGGGGTCGAGACCGGCCTGACGGCCCTGGCCGTCAGCCTGCGCGGCGTGACCAAGACCTATGACAACGGCATCATGGCGCTCGGCCCGCTCGATCTTGCCGTGCGCAAGGGCGAGTTCATCTCGCTGCTGGGTCCGTCCGGTTGCGGCAAGTCGACCGCGCTGCGGCTGATCGCGGAGCTCAGCGCGCCGTCGTCGGGAATCGTGAGGCTGGGGCGTCACGAGGGCGTACCGCAGCCGGGCCACGGCATCGGCTTCGTGTTTCAGGAACCGACCCTGATGCCCTGGACCAGCGTACGCGAGAACGTGCGATTGCCGCTGAGGCTCGCAGGCGTGGCGAAGGCGGACGCGCGCGCGCGTGCCGATGTGGCGCTCGCCAGCGTCGGGCTTGCCGATTTCGCCGACGCGTTTCCGCGCGAGCTCTCCGGCGGGATGAAGATGCGGGTGTCGCTGGCGCGCGCGCTCGTCACCGATCCCGACATCCTGCTGATGGATGAGCCGTTCGCCGCGCTCGACGAGATCACGCGCTTCCGCCTCAACAACGATTTGCTCGCGCTGTGGCGCAGCCTTGGCAAGACCGTCATCTTCGTGACCCATTCGGTGTTCGAATCCGTCTACCTGTCGCAGCGCGTGGTGGTCATGACGATGCGGCCCGGCCGCATCCAGGCCGACATCCGCATCGAGACGGTCGAGCCGCGCGGCGAGGAATTTCGCACCTCGGCCGCCTATTCCGACTATTGCCGGCGGGTGTCGGCCGCGCTGGCGCCGTCCTATTCGGGGCAACTGGTGCTATGAACGCGCAAGCGACCGTCACCCCGAAACCGCCCGGCGCACGACGCGCGATCCGCTTCGTGCTCCCCGTCATGGTGTTCGCGGCGGGGCTTCTTGCCTGGGAACTCGTGGTCCGCATCAAGGAGATCCCGCCTTACGTGCTGCCGGCGCCCTCGATCATCTTCCTGACGCTGATCAAGGACTGGGCGGTGTTGTCACAATCGCTCGGCGCCACGCTCCTGACCACGCTTGAGGGTTTCGTCGCTGCCAGCATCGGCGGCGTCGCGCTGGCGCTGCTGTTCAACCAGTCGAAATGGGTGGAATATTCGCTATTCCCCTATGCCGTTGTTCTCCAGGTGACACCGGTGATCGCGATCGCGCCGCTGCTCCTGATTTATCTGGAGCAGCAGACCGCGGTCGTCGTCTGCGCCTTCATCGTCGCCTTCTTCCCGGTGCTGTCCAACACCACGCTCGGGCTCAATTCGGTCGACCGCAATCTCGCCGGCCTGTTCCAGCTCTATGGCGCCTCGCCACAGCAGACCCTGCGCTTTCTCAAGCTGCCGGCGGCGCTGCCCTACATTCTCGGCGGCCTGCGCATTGCCGGCGGCCTGTCGCTGATCGGCGCGGTCGTGGCCGAGATCGCGGCGGGAACGGCCGGCGCGGGCTCCGGGCTCGCCTACAGGATCGCCGAATCCGGCTATCGATTGAACATACCCCGCATGTTCGCGGCGCTGCTGCTGTTATCGCTGGCCGGGATTGTCATCTATGGGGTGCTGGCGCTAGTTTCCCACCTCGTTTTACGGCGCTGGCATGAGAGCGCGCTTGGAAAGGAAAACTGATGACCACCGGTTCGATTTCGTCCGAAAAGATCGACCTTTTGATCTATGGGCCGGTGCGGCCGATCCTCGAGAACGGGTTTTCCGATCATTTCGTCGTGCACAAGGCCGAGACGCGCGGTGACCTCGAGCGGCTGACGCCGGCGATCCGCGAAAAGATCCGCGGCGTGGCGGTGACCTATCACACGGTGCGCGCCGACAAGGATTCGCTGTCGCAATTGCCGAAGATCGAGATGGTGGCGAGCTTCGGTGTCGGCTACGACCACATCGACGCCAAATACGCGGCCGAGCACAGCATCATCGTCACCAACACGCCCGACGTGCTGACCGAGGAGGTCGCCGACGTTGCGATGGGCCTTCTGATCTCCACCGTGCGCGAGTTCATCAAGGCCGACCGTTACGTGCGTTCAGGCCTCTGGCAGACCCAGAACTATCCGCTCAGCGTCGGCTCGCTGCGCGACCGCAAGGTCGGCATCGTCGGCATGGGCCGGATCGGCCAGGCCATCGCGCGCCGGCTCGATGCCTCGCTGGTGCCGGTGGTCTATCACTCCCGCAATCCGTCGAAGGACGTCTCCTACAAGCACTACCCCGATTTGATCGAGATGGCGAAGGCGGTGGACACGCTGATGGTGATCGTGCCCGGCGGCGCCGCGACCGAAAAGATGATCAACGCCGAGGTGCTCAAGGCGCTCGGCCCGCGCGGCGTGCTGGTCAACGTGGCGCGCGGCTCTGTGGTCGACGAGGCGGCGCTGGTCCAGGCACTGAAGTCCGGCACCATTCTCGCCGCCGGTCTCGACGTGTTCGCGGCCGAGCCGACCGTGCCGGACGAGCTCAAGTCCATGCAGAACGTCGTGCTGCTGCCGCATATCGGCTCGGCCTCGGTGGTGACGCGCAACGCGATGGACCAACTCGTGGTCGACAACCTCAAGGCCTGGTTCGGCGGCAAGGCGCCGTTGACGCCGGTGGCGGAAACGCCGTTCAAGGGACGCTGATGAGAGTTCTTCGGGTCGTCGCACTGGCTATCGCGGCATGTATTGCCGCGATCAGCCTTGCTCGGACGAGCCCTGCATTGGCGCAGGATACGACGACCCTGAAGAAGGAGATGCCCGGGCAGTGGGAGCTCTCGACCACCGAGCGCAGCAAGACCTGTGTCGTCACGCTCAAGGCTGACGCCGCCGCACAAGGCTTCAAGCTCGAACTGGAGCCGGCCTGCAAGGCCACGCTGCCTTTCACCAAGGACATCGTCGCCTGGAGCGTCAGGGGTCTCGACATCGTCCGTTTGCAGGATGCAACCGGTGAAGCCGTGATCGACTTCACCGAGGTCGAGGCCGGCATCTTCGAAGGCCTGCGCCAGGGCGAGGGCGTCTACATCCTGCAGGATCTTGCCGCCGCACGGTCGATGGCCAAGTCGATGGACCAGATGATCGGGGACTGGGCGATGGTGCGCGGCAACGGCCAGCCGGTGTGCGGGCTGACGCTGACCAACACGGAAGCCGGCCAGGACAATTTCCAGGTCTTCCTCAAGCCGAAATGCGATGCGGCCATCGCACAGTTCAATCCGACGCAATGGCGGCTCGAACGCGGCCAGATCATCCTGCTGTCGAAGTCCGGCGATGTCTGGCAGTTCGAGGCCGACGACAACGCGCAGTGGCGGCGCGTCCCCGACACCGCCGATCCCCTGATCATGCTGCGTCAGTAGGCGCCGCGAGCGTGCTCGGCCTGCCACGGTTCGCCCGGCAATGCAGAGCATCGTCCGGAGACGCGCGCTTTGGCGGGCTCCTCACCATGAGGGTCTGATATCTCGCCGCGAAACGCGACCTCATCCTGAGGGCCCCGCCGGAGGCGGGCGTCTCGAAGGATGGCCGCAGGTTATGTCGTCGGCTCGGCACATGTGAAGTGGGTTACAGCGTCGGCAGGAAAATCAGGGCAGGATCGGGACCGCAGGGCGACCGCGCGCGAGGGAACCGGGAGGAAGGCTCCTTCCGTTAGCGATGCGGGAAGTCCGGCAAGGAGTTTTGCATGAGCAGGCGCGTCCTCGCGATCGGCATCGAACCGGGCAATGCGGACTACAGCGCATTCCCGAAAGTCACGCCCGAGCTAGTGCGCACCTACATCGATGCGCAATTGCTGCGCCTGCGCGATCTCGGCTACGAGGTCACGAGTTGCCTGATCGATCTCGACGCCACGGCGGAAGCCGGAGTCACGGCGGCGCTGCGCGACGAGAGCTTCGGCTGCATCCTGATCGGCGCGGGTCTGCGTGAGCCGAGGGAGCGCCTGCTGCTATTCGAGAAGGTGCTCAACCTCGTCCATCGCCTGGCGCCGAATGCGGCGATCTGCTTCAACACCTCGCCCGCCGACACCGCCGAAGCCGTGCAGCGCTGGATCTACACGTGATGGAGCACGGCATTCACATCCTTGCAGCGACAGCGTTGGTTCCCGAAAACAGGATTGAAACGACTTGGC
Source organism: Bradyrhizobium sp. Bra78 (assembly GCF_024519855.1). Taxonomy (NCBI): domain Bacteria; kingdom Pseudomonadati; phylum Pseudomonadota; class Alphaproteobacteria; order Hyphomicrobiales; family Nitrobacteraceae; genus Bradyrhizobium; species Bradyrhizobium sp. Bra78. Next base: position 48,366 of record NZ_JALJRE010000020.1, read on the forward strand.
GTCCGTGCAATTGTAGCGTGTATCACGACGGGATATTGAGCGTCGCGACATCCGAATTGACATAAGCGGTTTTTGCTTTCGGTCGCCGAAGCGCCGGAAGCCTGATGAATTTCAAAAAGCGCGCGCTCCGCATGTGATGCGAGCACGTGTCTGGATGCGGGAGTAGTTTCCGTATGGTGCGCAAGAAGCCGGCGAGCGAAAAGGCTAGCGACACGAGTGCTAGCGACACAAGGGCTGGCGAGACAAAGGCTAATGCGGGCGATGTCAGGCGAGTCCTGACCAAGACCTCGATCGCGCCCGATCTGCTCGCCGTCATGGATGGCGGCCCGAAGAGGAAGACCGCAGCAAGAGCCGCTGCCGCGGAGCCTACGTTCAAGGTGATCATCGAATTCAACCGGAGTTTTCCGGGGGGAATCGGCGGCGCACGGCTTGTCTTGCTGTGGGCCTACAGCAAGGCGCGCGGGCTGGCGGACCCGGCGGTCCAGATGAAGCTTCTTCCCGCGTTCGGGCCCGCCGCATCCCGCTTCGATCCGTCGCTGATGGCCATGTTCGATCCGTCCGACGATATCGACATCGAGAAGTCGATGTGGACGGATAATTACGTTTTCGCAAGGCTGACCAGCAAGACGATCGGCACTCTCTCGGATTGCAAGCCGGCGGATGTGAGCAGTTCCCAATCGTCGGCAGCGGCTGAGAAGCCGATCGCGCTGATCTACAAGATCTGGCGAGATCACGAGATCAAGCGTTGCGTCTATGAGTCGGTGCGAACGATCAAGTGCGACGCGGCGTTCAATACCTTTCAAGCAGGCGGAAAGGGGATTGTCTGGGCGGTCGCCGATACCGGCATCGACGCAACTCATCCGCACTTCCAGTCGCTCGAAACCACCAAGCTTCCGGATGGGCTCCTGCACAAGGATTTTACGGAGCCGCATCCGAATGATCCCGATGCGTCCCAGGCCGCAGCTCTGACCGATCAGGACGGGCATGGCACACATGTCGCCGGCATCATCGCCGGGCTGACATGCCGCAAGCAGGACAACCTGCCCGGGATCGAGACGGCAATCGCGACAATAAGCATCAGGACGGAGGTCCGGGACAGCAAGGGGAATGTCAGCAAGGTCAATGTCGAGCATAAGAAGCCGATCGCGGGATTGGCGCGCGACTGCAAGCTCGTCAGTCTGAAAGTGCTTGCCGATGGTGAGTCGGGCGATCTCAGCAACCTGCTGGCCGCGCTCGGCTATATTCAGCGCTGCAACGACAACGGACGGAGCCTGAAGATTCACGGCGTGAATCTCAGCCTCGGCTATCCGTTCGATCCCGAATGGTTTGCGGCCGGGCAGAGCCCTCTTTGCGTCGAGGTCGACCGCCTTGTGCACTCGGGGGTCTGCGTGGTCGTCGCGGCCGGCAATGGTGGATACGGTGTCGTCAGCGGCTATTACGGGGCGGCCGAGCGCGCGGCGCACATGGGGACGATCGCGGATCCCGGCAATGCGAGCCTTGCGATCACGGTGGGATCGACCCATCGCGACATGCCCCACACGTTCGGTGTTTCGTTCTTCTCGGCCAAGGGCCCGACCTCGGACGGCCGGATGAAGCCCGATCTGGTCGCGCCGGGCGAGCGCATCGTCTCCTGCGCTTTGATGAAAGGCGCTGCCGCGAACGAGGCATTGTTTCGAGAGGATTCCGGGACCAGCATGGCCGCCCCCCACGTTTCGGGCGCGATCGCGGCCTTTCTGTCGGTCCGCAACGAGTTCCTCGGGCAGCCCGAACAGGTGAAGGACATCTTCGTCGCGGCTGCGACCAATATAAAGCGCCGGCCCGAATTCCAGGGGGCCGGCCTGCTCGATCTGCTGCGCGCTTTGCAATCCGTCTAGGGAGGACGCCCATGAGCAATGTTCCGTCGATTTGGCTGGAGTTTGACGAGAATGGTGCAATCGACGCGGGCATCGCAGCGCAGCTCACGGCATTGCTCGGCAAGCCGGGAATCGAGGACCTGGTGGTGATGTCCCACGGCTGGAAGAACGACAAGAACGATGCGACGAAGCTGTACGGGACCCTCTGGGCGAACGCCGCCGGCAATCTGCCGGCTGGCCGCGCGGACAAGATCGTCGTCGCCGGCGTGCTGTGGCCCGCCAAGGCGTTTCAGACCGACTTCGATGCCGCTGCGATCACGGATGTCGGCACGCCAGGCACGCTTTCCGCTTCCGGAGGCACTTCGGCTTCAGACCTGCCTCAGCAGGAGTTCGACGCGTTATTGGCGGACTTCGCCCGTTTCATGGGGCCGTCCGCGGCGCAGACCATCGCCGCCGCGCGCACCGCTGCCCAGCACTTGAACCCCGACGCCTCGCACGATCTTGCCAAGCAAGCCGCAGCAGCGGCCGGGGTAGATGCACACTCGCCCGACAAGGAACTTCGGGGCGATGCCACCCGTATAGCGCGCGCCGCCGCCGATCGTACCGAGGCACAGTTTCTGCTCGGCAGCCTTACCACGCCACCCGTGCTGAAGCTCGCGCCGAAGGTCGGCGGTGCCATGGGTCTCAGCAGTGCCGTGCATGGCTTTTTCACCGGCGCGCGCGCTGCTGTCGGCCGCTTCCTCAACCAGCTCACCTACTACGAGATGAAAAAGCGTGCCGGCGTCATCGGTGTCAGCCTGATCGACAAGGTTCTTGGAAAGCTCACGCCTTCGCATCCGATCAGGGTGCATCTGGTCGGCCACAGCTTTGGTGGGCGATTGGTCACGGCGGCCGCCAATCGCTGGGCTGCGGTGCCGAATCTGGAGCTGTTTTCGCTCACGATCCTGCAGGGCGCCTATTCCCACAATGCCATGTCTCATCAGGTCGCGGGAGCGTTTCCGAACGTGGTCGGCAAGCCGACCGGGCCAATCGCGATCACGCACACCCACAACGACCTTGCGTGTACGCTCGCTTATGCGATCGCATCGCGTTTTTCGCGTGACACCACCCAAGGCGTCGGAGATGCGAGCGACGAGTTCGGCGCGATGGGTGCAAACGGGCCCCAGAAACTCGAGCCGGGCGCAAGCGAGCCCGACAACATCACCCAAGTGTTCGCGCCCAAGCGAGGCAAGGTCAACACGTTCCTGGCCGACGCATATATCCTCAAGACGAACCAAACGGACGCTCACAACAACGTCACCAATGCGGTCGTCGGGCAACTTCTTGCCAGTGTCATCCAGGCATGATCCTGCCGTGAGAAGCCTTGGCATTTTGCGTACGGTCATTCCGCGAAGGTAGGGTGTCTCATGCCAGCATCGCTGCGGGGCGTCATCCTTGATTTCGACGGGCCGGTCTTCGACGGCCGCGCCGCCAGCCAGAAGGCGCTGACAACAACTTTCGATCTGTATGAGCCGACGGTCGGACGGCCCGACATCGCGGTCAATACGTTGCCGCTTTACGGTCCCAATGCACTGATCGCGCTTGCCTACGCAGATATTCCCGCAGCTGCCGCGAAACTTACGGAAATCTGCGACTTCTATCGCAAGACGGTCAAAGCCTGCGAACGTCAGGGCAAGATCGTCAGCGGGGTTCAGACGCTTCTTCAGGATCTCAAGGGGCGTGACATCAAATGCGCGATACTCTCGTCGCGCGAGACGGCCGAACTGGTCGATCTGGTGACCCATTTCGGTCTGCACGGCGTCATCGACGAGATCTGGGGAAAAGATGCGCCGTCGGGCGCCAAGCCAAACCCCGAGGCGGTTCGGGCCCTGGCCGGAAAAATGAACGTCGCGCCGAATGAACTGGTCTACATCGGCGATTCCGATCGCGATTACGACGTCACCCAAGGCACCGGCGTCGCTTACTACCATGCCGCCTGGACCGGCGAGCCGAGCAGTCGCGCCTACACCGGCTGTCGTGCCTTGCTACGCAACGTCGCTGATCTCGAAGCTGTTCTGCGCGACACGCCCGCCCCACAGCTCGGGTCGCACCGGAACATGCCCTCGACCCTGAAGGGCGCCATCCGGGTCGATCGCCTGGTGTTCTATGCCGGCGCCGGAGTTTCCGTCCAATCCGGCGTCGGCGGCTGGAATGATCACTACTTTCCGATCCTGCAACAGTTGAAAATGAGCCTGTGGGCGGGGCAAACGACGTACAGCCTCCCGCAATTGCTGCAACTGGTCGCCGCCGAATCGGCGCGCTCGCAAGACGTTTACGAGCGCTTCAAGCAGAGCTTTGCGAACCGCAAGCAAAAGCGGCCGAACGCCTATCATTATGCGATGATGCGGTCTGGTGCGTCGCGGATCTGGACCACCAATTATGATCAGTTGTTCGAAGCCGCATTGGCGAGCGGCAATTTCCCGCACTCCGTCGTGACGGACGACGGCACGCTGCTGGAGAATTTTGCCAACAGCCATCTGATCGTCAAGATGAACGGAGACTTCGAGCACTCCCGGTACGCCAACAATCTCGACTGGGATCTCGTTTTCCTGGAGGAGCAGTTCGATCTGGCCGAACGCCACCGCCGGGAGATATGGCGCCTGTTCGAGGACGATTACCGCAGCAGCTGCATGGTGTTTGTCGGCACCTCCTTCACCGACCCGGCCCTGCGCCGGCTTTTGTCCAGCGCCGCCAAGGCGGTGCCCCGTACCCGTTTCTGGCACCACCTTCTGGTGAAGGCGGCCGAGCATCCTGCCGACCGGATCGTCGAGGCCATGTATGTCGAGAATTTGAGACGCATGCGCATCGAGACGCACCTCTTCAAGGAGTATTCCGACATCGAACGCTGGGTGCGGCAGATCGCCGTGATCGCGAACAGGCCGATCGTCGGATTCGGCGGCACCGCCAAGCAGGAGGACGGTGTGCTGGTGCCGGATGGTGTCCTCGATGGCGGGACCATCACGACGTCCGACATCGGGACGCTCTGTGAACGGATGGGACGCGCCCTGGTGCGGCGCGACTTCCGGGTGACGTCCGGCCATGGCCCCGGCGTGGGCATTCCCGTGGTCGAGGCGGCCTTCGAGGAAAACCCAAGCGCCGCGCGATTCTACCTGCGCAAACGCGGCAGCAGCCAGTTCAGTCGCACCGCGCCGGCGGTGGTGGTGTCTGACGGAGATGCCGGTCGTCCCGACGGAGAGTTCGGTCGCATGCGGGAACGATTCGTCAGCGAGCTCGACGTGCTCGTCGTCATGGGCGGGCCGTCGCGCGAGGGAAAACCATCCGGGACGGAGACCGAGATCAACATGGCATTGGACCGGTCGATCCCAGTCGTCATTCTCAAGCAGGCCGGTGGAAGCGCCGCGCGGCGTAAAGCGGAGATGATGGGCAACCTCGGAGTGACGTATTCCGATCCGAAGGTCGCCAGCCTGGTCCGAAAGGTCAACGAGGAGCTCGATGCGGTCGCGCCCGGGGCATTGCCGGCCTATGTCGACACCACCCTCGTCGATCAGATCGAGGATCTGATCGCGGTCTCGATCGGCAGCGAGGGACGTCGCGCCGGCGATGACGACGGCGTTGCGGACCAGCGGAGATGGTGATGTCCGAGCCGGCGCGGAGCGATCTTGCGAGCGTCATCGCCGATCTCAAGGACTGGTTTCGCGCCTATTCCATCCACCCCGCCTGCGTCGACGTCGCCTTCATCGGAAACACCAGCGGGCAATATCCATCGACGCCCGGATTGATGGTGGATTTCGACGCTTTTGTTTTCGTCGCGGCGATGAATGACGCTACCGGCCAACCCCTGGCCGGGCTGCGTGAGCAATGGACCGGCATCTGCAACGCGCGAGGGATTGATTTCGAGCTGCGCATCGTCGAAGGACCCTACAAGCCGCCGGTCGCTGTTCTGCACCGGCCGGTCGTCGTGGTTCATCTCGGCGTCTTCACCGAGCAGCTCTATCTCGCCGCGCCGCCGCTCAAGCGCTGGGCGTGGCGAAAATACATCTGCGAGCGCGAGCCGGGACGTTTGGCCCGCATGGCACCGTCACAACCGACGCTTGCCGAGTTCGTCATCGGCCCCAAGGGCCTGCGCGAGCGATGCGCGGCGATCGAGGCCGGCTCCGTGACGATGACGGAATGGCTGCTGCCCGGCCTGCAAACCAGATCCTTCGTCGTCACGCAGGATGACGCCAACTTCGCCGAATGCTGCTTTGCCTATGCCGCCAACACGGCGCGAAATCACGCCCGGACGCTTGGCCTGGCCGAAGCCGATCAGCTTGCAAATTCCGAGTTCTTCCCCTGGTACGACGAAGCGGTCTTTCGCTGTCCCGAGCTTGTCGATCTGATGAACGACAAGGCCGCCTGCCGGGATCGAGGCTTCGTCGTGGAGATCGCGCACGCGCGCAGCCTCGCCATCCGCTACATGACGGCGTTGCAGCAGCATCTGACCCGAGGCGGCTAGCGGGCATCTTCCGTCGGGCAGGGGCGGCTCCGCCGGCCATCGGCGATTGTTCTGGTTCGCCTGATCCGCCGCGGCTATGGTGGCCGCGGTGGACAGGAGGGTTGCGGATGCTTCGAGGATCTGGAATCGCGGCATGCCTGGCGGTAGCGATGGCGATGCCGGTGCATGAGGCGGTCGCCCAGGATGCCGTGGGCGGCGCCATCATCGGCGGTGTCGGCGGAGCGATCGTCGGCGGCGTGCTGGGCGGCGGCCGCGGCGCCGCAATCGGTGCCGTCGTCGGTGCCGGCACGGGCGCGGCAATCGCCTCCGAGGGCGAGCGCCGCCGCTCCGGCTATTACGCCTATCAGCGCGGCTGCTACATGCAGCGTCCCGACGGCCGCTATGTCCCGGTCGATCCGCGGTATTGCTACTGAGGCCCGGACGAGGCGCGCGCGCTTCAGCTTTTCGCCGCCGGCTCCGGCATGATCTGGAGCAGCGGCTCCGGCCGGATCGAAATCTGGCCGGCGAACGGCCGGTCATGCGCGGCGATCAGCAGGACCGAGGTGGCGACGCCGGTCGCGAACAGGCCCATCGCAATCGCCGACCCCAGGCGGTTGTCGCAATGAACGAGGCCGATCACCAGCAGCGCGCAGGCCGCCTGGAGATACAGGCACCACCATTTGACCGGATTCACGGCGGCGAGGCTGACGATGATCCGCTGCCGCCGCGCATCCAGCGCCTGCTCCAGCGTGGCGATGAGCTCGCGCTGCACATTCGCCTGACCCGTACCCTGCGGCGTCATCGTGACGACGAGCTGCAGGGCTTCGGCGAGCGGCGGCGGCGTCACCTTCAGCGACACCTCCTGATGCGCCATCATCGGCCATTCCAGCGCGACGGCCTGTTCGACATAGGCGCGCACCAGGCCGCGCAGCTTCGTTTCCTGCTCCGCCGGCAGGCCGGCGGCCAGCAGCACGGTGCCTCGCAGGGCGCTGGCCTCGCGGCTGACCGCGGCGCCGGCGCGGTCACCGTCGCCCCAGACCTGCGCGGCGGTAAAGGCGACGAACAGGCCGAAGATGATACCGAGCACCGGCAGCATGCCCGGCGATATCGCTTTCAGCGATGTCGCGCGCTCACCCGTCGCGGCCAGCGCGACGGCCGCGAAGATGGCCGCGCCCAGAAGATAGGTGAAGCCGAAGATGACCAGCGCCATCAACGGCAGCGGCAGATTGTGCAGCCAGTCGCTCATGCTGTTCTTGTCATGTGATTCGACGATCTAGATCAACCGCATCCCGCGCAAGCTGGCGTGGCCGCTTCTGCCGACGATGATATGGTCATGCACGGCAATCCCCAGCGGCTTGGCGATGTCGATGATGGCCTTGGTCATCTGGATGTCGGCCTGCGAGGGCGAAGGATCGCCTGAGGGGTGGTTGTGCACCAGGATCAGCGCGGTTGCCGAAAGCTCGAGCGCGCGCTTGATCACCTCGCGCGGATAGACCGGGGTGTGGTCGACCGTGCCGGTCTGCTGCACCTCGTCGGCGATGAGCTGGTTGCGCTTGTCGAGGAAGAGCAGGCGAAACTGCTCCTTGTCGGCGAACGCCATGCTGGAGCGGCAATAGTCGATCACCTCGTTCCAGGACGACAGCGCGTTGCGGCTGTTGACCTCGCCCTTGGCGACGCGGTGCGCCGCCGCGGCGATCAACTTGAGCTGGTGGATCGCGGATTCGCCGATGCCGTCAACCTCGCGCAAGCGCGCGACCGGCGCATGAACGACTTCCGCGAAGGAGCCGAAGGTCTTGATCAGCATCTTCGCCAGCGGCTTGGTGTCGCGCCGCGGCAGGGCCGGAAACAACGCCATCTCCAGCAATTCGTAGTCGCTGAGCGCGTCCGCACCGGCGCTGTAGAAGCGCTCGCGCAGCCGCTCGCGATGGCCGAGATAGTGCGGCGCGTCCTCAGGCTTGCTCTTGTCGTGGTCGGTTTTGGCGGGCATCGGCCGCCAGCATTGCCGGGGACTATCGTTTTTGCAACCGTCAATTGCGGGGGGCAAGTCTGGTTCACGTCCCGCCGGCGAGCCTTTGCAGGCTCACCCGATCTGTTTCTCGCCGTGCCGTTCCGACAGCGTGAAGATCTCGACGCCGGTGGCGGTCACGCCCACCGAATGCTCGAACTGCGCCGACAGCGAGCGGTCGCGGGTCACCGCGGTCCAGCCGTCGGACAGGATCTTCACATGCGGCTTGCCGAGATTGATCATCGGCTCGATGGTGAAGAACATGCCGGGCTTGAGCTGCACGCCTTCGCCGGGCCGGCCGATATGGATGATGTTCGGCTCGTCGTGGAACATGCGGCCGAGGCCGTGGCCGCAAAAATCGCGCACCACGCTCATGCCCTGCGGCTCGACAAAACTCTGGATGGCGTGGCCGATGTCGCCGGTGGTGGCGCCGGGCTTCACCGCGGCGATGCCGCGCATCATCGCTTCATACGTGACTTCGATCAGCCGCTCGGCCTTGCGCGCGATCGGGCCGATCGCATACATCCGGCTGGAATCGCCATACCAGCCGTCGACGATGAAGGTGACGTCGATATTGACGATGTCGCCCTCCTTCAGTGGACGGTCGCCGGGCATGCCGTGGCAGACCACGTGGTTGAGCGAGGTGCAGGTGGAGTAGCGGTAGCCGCGATACATCAGCGTCGCCGGATAGGCATTGTGGCTGAAGGCGAAGTCGCGGACGAACTGGTCGATGCGCTCGGTCGGCACGCCGGGCCCGACGATGTCGGTGAGCTCGTCGAGGCACTTCGCCACTAGCGCGCCGGCCTTGCGCATGCCGGCAAAGGCGCTCGGCCCATGCAGCTTGATCTGTCCGGTCTTGCGCAGGGAGGTATCGGAGGCTTCGACGTAGCTCATGCGGGGCTGGTCTCGATGTCGGCGGAAAGGCTTGAATTCAGGCCCCAATCTAATGATTGCGGGCTTTCGCGCAAGCCAAGGTTCGCCGCCCTGTGCCCGAAAGCGGGCTCAATTCGGGACTTCTACGGTGGTTTCCACCGGCAGTGCGCCGCCGCGGATGCGGATTTCGCGGACGGGATAGGGAACCCGGATGCCCTCGCGCTTGAAGGCGTCCCACAGCGCCAGCATGACGTCGCTCTTGACGCCGTCCATGCCGTCGGGATCGGCGATCCAGAAGGTCAGCGAGAACTTCATCCCGGCTTCCGCGAACTCGGTCAGGATGGAATTCGGCGGCTTGCCCTTCTGCGCGCGCGGATGGGCGGCGGCGGTCTCTGCGGCGAGCTTGCAGACCAGTCTGGGGTCGGCATCGTAATTGGTGCCGAAGGCGATCTTCACCAGCGTGTTCTTGTCGGTATAGGTCCAGTTGACGACCTTCTGCGTCACCAGATCCTCGTTCGGCACCAGGAATTCGCGGCCGTCGCCGGCGGCGACGGAAATATAACGCGTCTTCATCGCGCTGATCCGCCCGGTATTGTCGCCGATGGTGACGAGGTCGCCCGGCTTCACCGATTTGTCGGCGAGCAGGATGATCCCCGAGATGAAATTGGCGACGATCTTCTGCAGGCCGATGCCGATGCCCACGCCGACCGCGCCGGAGAACACCGCGAGTGCCGACAGGTCGATGCCGACCGCGCCGAGCGCAATGACAATCGCGATGGCCAGAAGTCCGATGCGGATGATCTTGACCAGCAGCACCTGCACCGACGGCGTCAGATCGGTGGTCGAATTGATCCGGCTCTCGGCGAAATTGCTGGCGATGTTGGTGAGCCAGAGTGCGATGAGCAGCAGCGCGCCGGCCTTGATCACGAGCAGGGGTGTCAGCCGCAGGCCGCCGAGCACGATCGCGACGGAATCGAGCAGGTCGACCGTCGCATCGAGCTGGCCGACGATGGAGAGCGCCGCGATGAACCACGCGGTGATCGACACCAGCTTGACGATGAAGGCGTTGCGCAGCACCGAGGTCAGCAGCCGGATCGCGAGCCAGGCGAAGCCGAGCTTGGCGGCGACCATCAGGAGATAGCTCCGGCTCGGCCAGGTCGCGTGGTACATCACCACGCGCGAGACGATCACGAGCAGGGTGAACACCGCGGTCGAGGCGCTGGAGACCATCACCCGGACGAAGTGCCGGAGCGGCAGCGGCCAGCGCATGGCCAGCGACGTAATGTCGACGCGGCTGCGAACGGCGGCTTCCGTGGCATAGGCGATGCCGACCGCGGCCAGAATGAGGCCGAATTGCAGGTAGAACCAGGGTGAGGAGATTTCGGCGCCGACGCTGCGCGCGGTGGTCTGCACGAACTCCATGAAGTCTTTGAGGTCCATGTCCATCGGTCTCGTCGGGGAAGCGGGCGGAAGGAATTGATTCGAGGGAGCCGCAGAATCCCACAAAGGCAGCGGCCCGGCCACCGATACACTGCTAAGTGAAGTGCGTTAAGGCCGCAAAATACGGGCAGATTGCCGCGCGCGGGAGAAAATGGGTTGGCGCGCCGGTGTGGCGACGATAAGGATGCAATTCCAGCGATTTTTACCCGGAAGGTGGATGGCTTCCCTCGACTCCGTCAGCATCGCCATATTGCTCGGCGCCGTCCTCGTCATGGCGGGCATCCTGTCGAGCCTGCTTGCACTGCGCTTCGGCGCGCCCTTGCTGCTCGTCTTCCTTGCGATCGGCATGCTCGCCGGTGATTCCGGTCCCGGGCAGGTCCAGTTCGACGACGTCCGCACCACCTATCTGGTCGGCTCGGTGGCGCTCGCCCTGATCCTGTTCGACGGCGGCCTGCGGACACGCTTTGCCAGCATCCGCACCGTGCTCGCGCCGTCCGTGGTGCTGGCGACGGTCGGCGTGCTCCTGACCGCGCTGATCACGGCCCCGTTCGCGAAATACGCGCTCGACCTCAACTGGACCGAGTCGCTGCTGGTCGGTGCCGTGGTGGCCTCGACCGATGCTGCCGCCGTGTTCCTGCTGGTGCACACCCAGGGCCTGCGCCTGCGCCCGCGCGTCGGCGCGACGCTGGAGGCTGAATCCGGCACCAACGACCCCTTCGCGATCTTCCTCACGCTCATGCTGGTCGAATACATCTCGCTGGGGTCGAGCTCGGCCGGGCATGTGGCGATGGAGTTCATCCAGGAGGCGGTGCTGGGCGCCATCGTCGGCTTTCTTGGCGGACGTCTCGTCGTCATCGCGCTCAACAAGGTCGCGCTGCCGCAAGGCCTGCATGCGCCGTTCGTGACCACGGCCGCGCTCGTGATCTTCGGCGGCTCGCAGATCATGCACGCCTCGGGATTCCTCGCGGTCTATCTCGCCGGCATCATCATCGGCAACCGGCCGACGCGCGCGCATAATTCGGTGGTGGCTTTCCTGGATGCGGCGACCTGGCTGGCGCAGATCGTGATGTTCGTGCTGCTCGGCCTGCTGGTGTCGCCGAGCCGGCTCGGCACCAGCGTGCTGCCGGCGGTCGGTGTCGCATTCGTGCTGATGCTGGTGGCGCGGCCGATCGCGGTGTTCGTGTGCCTTTCGCCGTTCCGCTTCAACTGGCGTGAAAAGATCTTCATCGCCTGGACCGGCCTGCGCGGCGCCGTCGCGATCTTCCTGGCGTCGATCCCGATGCTGGTCGGCCTGTCGAAAGCCTATCTCTATTTCGACGTGGCCTTCGTCGTCGTCATCATCTCACTGTTGCTGCAGGGCTGGACGCTGGCGCCCGCCGCGCGCAAGCTGCACGTCGCCTTGCCGCGCGCCGAGCGCGGCCCGCGGCGTGTCGAATTGGACTTGCCCGGCCAGCTCGAGCAGCAGCTCGTCGGCTATCCGGTCCGGCCCAAGAGCCTGTATTTCCGCCGCGGCCTGATCCCGTCCTGGTCCAAGCCGACGCTGGTGATCCGCAACGAGAACATCCTGACGCCGCTGGAGGCCGATCCGATCGCGCCCGGAGACTACATCTATCTGCTGGCGCCGCCGGAAAAGGCCGAGTCGCTCGACCGCTTCTTCGTCGATATGCAGCCGAGCTCGACACCCGATCCGCATCTGCTCGGCGACTTCATGGTCTCCGGCGAGCACACGCTCGCCGAGCTTGCCGAAATCTACGGCGTGAAAGTCGGCGAGGACGACGGCAAGCTGACGCTCGCCGACTATTTCGACGTCCATCTCGACCGCGCGCCGAAAGAGGGCGCTGAGCTTGCGCTGGACGAGATCGTGCTGGTCGCACGCAGCATCTCCGGCGGCCGCGTCAGCGTCGTCGGCCTCCGCCTGCCGGAGGAAGAAGAGACGCCGGCGCCGCTGTCTCGCACACAGGCCCTGCGGCGCAAGCTGGCGGATTTGTGGACCTCGGTAGCGGGGGTTTAGCGCCGTCTTCACCCTCCCCCTCCGGGGAGGGTAAGAGCCGCCAATGCGGCACGACTCACACCCCAGCCGGCACCACTTCCTTCCAATGCCGCGCGATCGCCGCGCGCGGCGCGATCCACGCTGCGCCGCTTCCGGTGATATGCGTGAGAATCCGCTCCAGCGCGCCGATACGGCCGGGGCGGCCGATCATGCGCAGATGCAGGCCGATCGACATCATCTTTGGCGCCGTCTCGCCCTCGCGGCGAAGCCATTCGAAGGCGTCGATGACGTAATCGGCGAAATCCGCGCCGTTGAAGCGCGAGGCGTTGTAATACTGCATGTCGTTGGTGTCGAAGGCGTAGGGCAGCACGAGGTGCTGCTTGCCGGAGATCTCTTTGTAATAGGGCAGGTCGTCATTATAGGCGTCGCTGTCGTAGAGGAAGCCGCCATCCTCGACCAGCAGGCGGCGCGTGTTCGGCGAGGTCGCCGAGCGCGTGTGCCAGCCGACCGGGCGTTGTCCGGTGACGCGTTCGATCGTCGCGACCGTCCTCGCAATGACTTCGCGTTCGTCCGCTTCATCCATCCCGGCGTGGCTCTGCCAGCGCCAGCCATGCGCGGAGACTTCGTGGCCGCGCGCGACGGCGTCGCGCGCCAGCTCCGGCAAGCGCTCGACCGCACGGCCGCAGGAGCTCACGGTGACCTTGACCCCGTGCGCGTCGAACAGGTCCATGATGCGCCACCACGCGGCACGCGTGCCGTATTCGAAATGGCTGTCGATGCAGGAATCCGGGCCGTCGAGCCGATGCACGACCTCGTAGATCGCCTCGTTGCCGGCGTCGCCGTCGTTGACGGAGAACTCCGATCCCTCCTCGAAATTCACCACCAGCGACACCGCGACGCGCGCGCCGTTCGGCCAGCGCGGATTCGGCGGCGTGCCGCGGTATCCGGCGAAGTCGCGTCGTGAGAGAGGATGCTCTGCTTCGCTCATGGGATCAGTCCGAGGTTCCGGCCATGCGGTGCAGGCCGACGACGCGGTCGCTGACGACCAGCAGGATCACTGTGCCCGCGAGGATGAGGGTGGACAGCGCCGCCAGCGTCGGGTCGGGCGCCTCCTCGATATATTGCAGCATCCGGATCGGCAGCGTCTTGGTGCGGACGTCGGCGAGGAAGATCGACACCGGATAGTTGTCGAACGAGGCCAGGAAAGAGAAGATTCCCGCGATCAGGAATGACGGCGCCAGCGCCGGCACCATCACCCGCAGCACGCTGCCGGGATAGGTGCAGCCGAGCGTGCGCGCCGCCTCGATCAGCGTGAAGTCGAACCGCGCAAGCCCCGCGATCATGGTGCGGGCGACGTAAGGCAGCGTGATGACGAGATGAGCCACCAGCAGCGTCGCCCAGGGTGCGGTGAACCCGACGGCGCGAAAGCCCTGCAGCAGCGCGATGCCGAGCACGAGGCCCGGCATCATCAGCGGCGACACCAGCGCGGTCGCGAAGATGCCGGCGCCCGGCAGCTTTCCCCGTGCGATCGCGATCGCCGCGAGCGTGCCGCAGACCAGCGAGATCGCCGTCGAGAACAGCGCGATCTGCAGCGACAGCAGCAGCGACGGCCAGAAGCCGTCGAGCCGCGCGATCCGACCATACCATCGCGTCGATGCGCCCGTCAGCGGCAAATCAAATACCGGCGTCGGCGAGAAGCTCGCGGCGGCGATGACCAGCAGCGGGACGACCAGGAACAGCGCCAGCCCGATCGCCATCACCCAGCAGACGATGATTGCGGTTCGCGTCATCATTTCGGCTCCCGCGACAGGCGCGCGCTCAGCGCGACGATTGCGATCGCGATCGCCAGCAGCACGACGCCCGCCGCAGCGCCGAAGCCGGGTTCACGCGCCAGCAGATAGGCTTTTGCGATCGTGGTCGCGAGCGTCGGGTATTTCTCGCCGATCAGCAGCGTCGGCACCACATAGGCGGAGACCGAGAGCGAGAACACCAGCGCCACGCCCGCGATGATGCCGGGCAAGGTCAGCGGCAGGATCACGCGAAAGAACGTCACGACCGGCGAGGCGCCGAGCGTGGAGGCTGCTTCCGCATAACGCGGATCGAGCTGTGCGACGATCGCGTAGATCGGCAGGATCATGAAGGGCAGGAAGATGTTGACGGCGCCGACGATCAGCGCGGTTTCGGTGAAGATCATCCGGATCGGGTCTTCGATGATGCCGAGCGCCATCAGCGTCTCGTTGACGATGCCGTCGCTGCGCAGCAGGATCGTCCAGGCAAAGGCCTTGACGATGACGCTGGCCGCGAGCGGCAGGAACAGCGTCGCCAGCAGCACCGAGCGCAAAGGCCCGCGGGCGCGCGCCAGCGCGAAGGCGGCGGGGTAGCTGATCAGGAAGGCGATCAGCGTGGTCAAAAGGCCGAGCCGCAACGAATTCCAGATCACGCCGAGATAATAGGGCGTGCCGAGCAGGCGCTTGTAATGCGCAAAGGTCAGCCCGTTGGCGTCGACGATGCTGACGCCCAGCAGCAGCACCAGCGGCAGCGCGAACACGCCGGCGATGATGACGAAGGACGGCAGCACGAATCCAACTGCGGCGAGCCGCTCGCGGTCAACCGCGGGCGCCGACACCGGCGCGGGAAGGGCCGCCTCGGTCATGCCTGCGCCTCCATCGGAAACGCGAAGGTCTCGGCCACAGGCCAGCTCAGGCGAATCTCGTCATGCAGGCGCGGGATCGCGCCGTCACGCCCCGAGAGCTCGGCAAGCAGGCTTTCGCCGGCGCCGGCATCGACCTCGACCAGCGTACGCGAGCCCTGGAACACCACGGAGCGAACACGCCCCGCCGCGGAGTTGGCTTCGCCCTGTTCGCCCAAGCGAAGCTGCTCGGGGCGCGCAGCGACGATGACGGGGGAGCCTGCCTGGAAATTGCCGAGCGCCGACAGGCGGCCGACCCTGGTCTCGACATCGACTTTGCCGTTGCCTGCCGCCAGGACGGTGCCCGCAATCCGCGTCGACAGCCCGACGAAGTTGAGCGCGAACAGGCTCGCGGGCCGCAAATACAGTTCGCGCGGCTCGGCGAGCTGCTCGATCCGCCCCTTGTTCATGACGGCGACGCGGTCGGACATGGTCAGCGCCTCGTCCTGATCGTGGGTCACGAAGATCGCGGTTGCCTTCACGTCCTGGAGCAGGCGGCGCAGCTCGACCTGCATTTCCTCGCGCAGCTTGCGATCGAGCGCGGAGAGTGCCTCGTCGAACAGCAGCACATCAGGCTCGACCGCGATGGCGCGCGCCAGCGCCACGCGCTGCTGCTGCCCGCCCGACAGCGCCGAGATGCGCCGTCCGGAGAGATGGCCGAGCTTGACCAGCGCCAGCGCGCGCTCGACCGCGATGTCGATCTCGCGCCTGGCCATGCCGCGCACTTTCAATCCGAACGCGACATTGCCGGCGACGGTGAGATGCGGAAACAGCGCGTAACTCTGGAACACCACGCCGACATTGCGCTTGTGCGGCGGCACGTTGGTGATGTCTCGCCCGGCGAGCTCGACCTTGCCGGTGTCGGGCTGTACGAGGCCGGCGATAGCGCGCAGCAGCGTGGTCTTGCCGCAGCCGGAGGGGCCGAGCAGCGTCACCAGCTCGCCGCGCCGGATGGTGAGGTCGATGTGGTCCAGAACCGTCGTCGGCCCGTAGCGCTTGGAGACGCCGCGGACGACGAGATGCGGGCTGCTCTCGCTCATGTCATCTCCTTGCTCCAGCGGTCGACCCACGCGGCGCGGTTCTTGGCGACGAACGCCCAGTCAGGCGCGAACAGCGAGGCGGGATCCGGGAAGCCGGCCGGCGTCGGCGTGCCCTTGTTGGTTGGCGCGACGAAGGCCTTGTCGGCGAGGATGGTCTGTGCCTCCGGGCTCAGGAAGAAGTCGATCACGGCATCGGCGAGATCGCCGGCCGGTGCGCCAGCCACCTTGGCAATGCCTGAGGGCATGGCAAAGCCGCCATCCTGTGGCACGGCGAGATCGACCGGCGAGCCTTCCGCCTTACGGATCAGTGTGTAGGCGGAAAACTGTCCGCCGATCATCCAGGCCTCGCCCTGCTCCATCAGATTGATGGCCTGCGGCGCGTTGGTATAGACGTTGAGCAGGTTCGCCTTCAGCTCCTTCACCTTCTTGAAGGCGGCGTCGATCTCGTATTGCGCGTCCTTGTAGGGCTTGCCGGTTTCAAGGCGCGCGGCCGCGAGCAGAGTCCAGAACCCTTCGGTGTTCGACAGCGACGGCACGATCACCCTCGAGGCATATTTCGCGTCCCACAGGTCCGACCATTTGGCGGGCGCCGTCTTCATGCGCTTGGTCGAGTAGGCGATGCCGGCCCAGGGCCGCTGGTAGTTCGCCCACATGCCGTCCTGATGCACCGAGCCGTCCACGAGCTTGCCGAGATTGGCGATGGACGAGGCCGACATCTTCGTGATCAGGCCGTCGCTGGCTGCCGGCAGCATCACCGGATCGTCCATGATGACCACGGAGATTTTCGGCGCGGCCTTGTCGGCCTGCATCTTCTGGAGATTGGTCAGCGAGTTGGTGCCCTCGTAGAGCACCTTGCAGTCGAGCTTCTTCTCCAGCACCGGAAACAGATCGGCGTTGAAATACTTTGCGGCGCCTGCGGGGCCGCCGATGACGATTTCCTTGGGCGCGGCGCGCAGCCGCGCTGGAGCTGCGATGATCGCGGCAAGGGCCGCGCCGGACTTCAAAACACTGCGTCGGGAGGGGGTGTGCATGGGCATGTCCCGTTTGTTGTGCGTAAAGCTTGCTCCGAGACAGCAGCAAGCACCATGCCAAATGTGCACATTTTTGAGTTCTATAATGAAATCAATGGTCTGAATCCAGGCATGGATTGCCGCCTGCACAGCGGCGCGACAAATGTGCACATTTTTTGGAGGTGACGCTGCGCATCCTTTGGGCCTAGCTATCGCCATGGCGACGCAGCGCAGGCGAGACGGCAAGGCAAACGGCAAGGCCAATCCGGCCGAGGACGAGGCGGTCTATCAGGCTATCCTGCACGCGCTCCTGGAGGGGAAGCTGAAGGCGGGCGTGAAGCTCGCCGAGCCGCCGCTTGCCGACATTTTTGGCGTCTCGCGTGAGCGCATCCGCAAGGTGCTGCACCGGCTGGGTGCGGAGCGGCGGCTGGAGATGATCCCCAATCGCGGCGCCCGCGTGCCACGCCCGACGCTCGACGACGTCCGCAGCGTCTACGAGGCGCACCGCGTGCTCGAAGCCGGCGTGCTGACGCAGCTCGTGCGCCATATCGACGACGCCTTGATCGACAGGCTGACCGCACATCTTGCCGAGGAACGCGCCGCCGCCACGCGCGGCGACCGCGCTGCCTCGGTGCGGCTGTCGGGCGCATTCCACGTCCATCTGGTCGAGGCGCTCGGCAATGCCGAGCTCACGCGCTTCCTCGCCGACCTGCTCAGCCGCTCCTCGGTGATGGTCTCGGTCTATGAGCCCGCCACCGATTCGATCTGCGCGGTGGACGAGCACGGCGCCATCGTCGAAGCGCTGCGCGCCCGCGATGTGGCCCGCGCCATCGCGGTGTCGCGCGAGCATTTTTTGCATGTGGAGAGCCGGCTGCATCTCGACGACGATGCGGCGCCGGCGAGCGAGGATTTGGAAAGCGTATTCAGTGCAGTCAAGCCGAAGCGGCGAAAGCGCTGAACTCTCCACACGTCATTGCGATCGCAGCGAAGCAATCCAGTCTGCCGCCGCGGAAAGACTCTGGATTGCTTCACTGCGCTTCCAATGGCGAGGATGGGCTACGGACCTTCTCACGTCAGCACCTTGACCCCGCCGAACGACGTCACGCGGCCCTGCTTCAGCATCACGATCTGCGTTGCGAGCTGGCGCAGCTCGGCGACGTCGTGGCTGACATAGACCATGGGGACGTTGGCCTCGTCCCGCAGCCGCACCAGATAGGGCAGGATCTCGAGCTTGCGGCCTTCGTCGAGCGCGCCGAGCGGCTCGTCGAGGAGCAAGAGGCGCGGTTTCGACAGCAGCGCGCGGCCGAGCGCGACGCGCTGGCGTTCGCCGCCGGAAAGTTTTCCGGGGCGGCGGCCCTGCAGCGCACCGATGTCGAGCAGGTCGATGACGCGCTTGTGCTGCGCTGGATCGGGCGCCAGGCGGTTCATCCGCCTTCCATAGTCGAGATTCTGCGCGACGTTGAGGTGCGGAAACAGCCGCGCATCCTGGAACACGTAGCCGATGCGGCGGCGCCAGGTCGGGACGTGGATGCCGGCCGCCGTATCGTCCACGGTCTCGCCGTCGATCACGATGGTGCCGCGGTCGGGCCGCAGCAGGCCGGCGATCATGTTGACCAGCGAGCTCTTGCCGGCGCCCGAAGCGCCGAACAGGCCGATGACACGGCCTTCGCTGGCGAAGGACGCGGACAGCGAGAATTCGCCGAGCTGCTTTTCGATGTCGACGCGCAGCATGGTCAGTTCCCGTGCAGGCGCTGCGTCGCGCGGCGGGCGAACCATTCGGCGGCAATCAGCGCGCCCAGCGCCAGGATCACCGAGACGATCACGAGCCGGCCCGCGGCGGCGTCGCCATCCGGGGTCTGGATCAGCGAATAGATTGCCGAGGAGATCGTCTGGGTCTCGCCGGGAATGTTGGAGACGAAGGTGATGGTCGCGCCGAACTCGCCGATCGCTTTCGCAAAGCCGAGCACCATGCCGGCGAGCACGCCGGGCAGCGCCAGCGGCAGTGTCACCGTGAAGAACACCTTGAAAGGAGCCGCGCCAAGCGTCTCGGCAGCCTGCTCGAGCCGGCGGTCGACCGCCTCGATCGACAGCCGCATCGGGCGGACCAGCAGCGGAAACGACATCACGCCGCAGGCCAGCGCCGCGCCGGTCCAGCGGAATGCGAAGACGATGCCGAGATGATCGGCGAGGAAAGCGCCGACGAGGCCGCGGCGGCCAAACGTCAACAGCAGCAGATAACCGGTCACGACCGGCGGCAGCACCAGCGGCAGATGCACCAGTGCGTCGAGCACCGGCTTGCCCCAGAAATCGCGGCGCGCAAGCAGCCATGCCAGCGCAATGCCGAACGGCGTTGCCACCAGCGTCGCGATGACGGCGACCCTGAGCGAGAGCAGGATCGCCGTCCATTCGGCGGGAGAGATGTCGAGCATCAAGTCGTGAACATCAGGTCGCAAAAATCAGGTTGTCGGACTGACGAGGAATTTGAAACCATATTTTTCCAGAATGGTCTTGGCCGCGGTCGAGCGCAGGAAGGCGAGATAGTCGCTGGTCTCGCCCTTCGCGGTGGTGGTCGCGGCGACCGGATAGATGATCGCGGGGTGGGAATCCGCCGGGAAGGTGCCGACGATCTTAACGCCGGGCTCGACCTTGGCGTCGGTGGAATAGACGATGCCGAGCGCCGCCTCGCCGCGGGCCACCAGTGTCAGCGCGGCGCGCACGCTCTCGGCCATGGCGAATTTCGGCTCGGCGGCCTGCCAGGCACCGAGCTTCTCCAGCGCGGCCTTGGCGTATTTCCCAACGGGAACGGACTTGACGTCGCCGGTCGCGATCCTGCCGTCGCCGGCGAGTTTTGCGAGGTCGAAACCTTGCGCGATGGCGACGTTGTCGATCCCTGAATCCTTCGGCGCGATCAGCACGATGCTGTTGCCGAGCAGGTTGACGCGGCTCGGCTCGTCGATGGTCTTCTTGGAGGTCGCATAGTCCATCCAGTCGGTGTCGGCGGAGACGAATACGTCGGCCGGCGCGCCCTGCTCGATCTGCTTGGCGAGCACGGAGCTTGCGGCATAGCTGACGCTGAACTTGACGCCGGTCTTGGCGGTGTAGGCGGCGTCGACCTCGTCGAGCGCGTTCTTCATCGAGGCGGCCGCGAACACGGTGATGGTCTTGTCCTCGGCGGCGGCAGGCGAAAGGGCCGCGAGCAAGACGATGATGGCGGAAAAAAGCACGGAAAGGCGGGACATCGGGAGCGCTCCATGCGCGCATACGCGCGCCAATGGCGCACGCAAGACGGCGTTGGTTGAGTAAGGATTGCGACCGGCGGAAGCGCTGTTCCGACAAGCCCGACCGACTTACGGTCCGTCGGGATATCGCCGGGGAGACCATAACAGGCTGGCGGAACAGGTCAAAGCTGACCTTTGAGGTCAAAGCTGACCTTTGAGGTCAAAGGAGACCTTTGGTCCCGCCCGGTCTACTCGCTGGGCAGGATCGCGATCGAGATCCCGGGATGCCGCGCGGGTTACGACCCGGCGGCGGCAGGCAATCCTAGCGCATTTGGGGGTGCGAACCAGCCGTCGCCTTACGCACAAGCGTCGTCCTGGACACGCGAAGCGCTGATCCAGGACCCATAACCACAGGGATGTGTTTTACGAAGACGCGGAGTTACCACTTCGCCCAACAACTGCTCCCTGGAGCAATAGGTCCCCTGAGTTCACAAACGAGTGCAACACTCAAGAGAAGGCCTCTGCCGGGACGACAATGTTTACGGCTTCGCATCGCCCGCGCGCAGCACCACCTTGCAGGCCGCGGGCATCTGCGCCAGCGTCATCGGCGGCTTGGGTTTTGGCGGCTCCGGCGGCGGCTTGGGATGCAGCACCGCGTCGGAGAACCAATAGGCAAGATCGGCAGGCTTGCAGCCTTCGTCCGCGGATTGCGACGGCTGGCCCTCGCATTCGCCGGCGCCCGCCGGGCAGCGCATGCGGATGTGGAAGTGATAGTCGTGGCCCCACCAAGGCCGGATCTTCGACAGCCAGGAGCGGTCGCCCCTGGCCTCGCGGCACAGTGCCTTCTTGATCGCGGCATTGACGAAGATGCGCTGCACCGCGGGCTCCTGCGCCGCGTCGCGCAGCACCAGCACATGGCCCGGCGTGAAAACTTTCGGATCGATGTCGAGCCGGTCCTGCCGCACCATCATAACCGCCGACATCTCCTCGCGTTCCTCGCGCGAGAGCCGATGGTCCGGCATCGGCGTCAGCCAGATGTCGGCATCGAGGCCGATCTGGTGGCTGGCATGGCCGGACAGCGCCGGGCCGCCGCGCGGCTGGGCGATGTCGCCGACCAGGATGCCCGGCCATCCCGCGTCCTTGTGCGCCCTGGCCGCGAGCCGCTTGATCAGCGCGATCATCTGGGGGTGGCCGTAGCTGCGATTGCGCGACAGCCGCATCACCTGCCAATTGTCGCCGTTG
This sequence comes from Bradyrhizobium sp. Bra78, assembly GCF_024519855.1. Classification (NCBI taxonomy): domain Bacteria; kingdom Pseudomonadati; phylum Pseudomonadota; class Alphaproteobacteria; order Hyphomicrobiales; family Nitrobacteraceae; genus Bradyrhizobium; species Bradyrhizobium sp. Bra78. Next base: position 70,200 of record NZ_JALJRE010000020.1, read on the forward strand.
ACCGGCATCTGATCGGCGCCGCCGATGCAGCCCCTGGTGTAGGAGCCGATGACATGCGCCGGTCCCTTCGAGGGCAGCAGCTTTCGCGCGAACAGCTCCTTGGCGCCGATGGTGGGATCGTTGGGATTGGCAAGCGGCGGCAGCGGCTTCGGATTCATGCTGCCCTTGTCCTGGGCCAGCGCGTCGCCGGCGGCCAGGAGCGTCATGACGAGCAGCAGAGAGACAAGGCGGCGGGGACTCATGCTGACATCCTTATAGCCCAACCCCGCGTCAGGGTTAAGGATCCGGCCCTCGGCAATGCCAGGGCTATGCGAGTCCCCATGCGACCATCCCCATTTCCATGTCGATGTCCATCTCGTCATCCCAAAGTCGCATCCCTGCCGGCCGGTCTTTAAGTGCGCGATAACCCTGTTCCGCGTTGACCAAAATTCGTGCGCGCAGTGAGTAATGCGGACGGCCGGCATGCAATCCCTGGTGAATTCGGAAACGATTCAAAAGCACGCGCAATTTTGCGCCACATTCCTCTTCGATTGCGACGACGGGATGGTCTCGGCGCGCCCGCGGATGCCGGCCGCGCCTCGTAAAAAGGCAAAAAGGCCCGTGTTGAGGACGTTGCGCCCGGCCGCGGCGGCACCAGGATTACTTTTTTTTCAGACACTTGCTCCAAAACTTGCGGCCGCCGGGCGCGACTGGGACGAGTGAAGTTGAGTTTGGGGTCTCGAAAACCAAAAAAGCGAAAGCACAGCGTGTTTGCCAGGGCCGGCCAACGGCCACGCAAGCCGCGCTTCGCGCGCGCGCCTCATCTTCTGTCCGAACGCGACGAAGTTCTGCGCAGCCGCGCCGAGGCGGAAGCCGCGATCGCGGAAGCGCGCAAGGCCCATGAGCGCCTGCGCCAGGCCATCGAGATCCTGCCGCAAGGCATCGTGTTTCTCGATGCCGAGGGCCGCTACGTCCTCTGGAACAAGCAATATTCCGAGATCTACAGCAAGACCGCCGATCTGTTCGAAGAAGGCGCGCGTCTCGAAGACACGCTGCGCATCGGTGTCGCCCGCGGCGACTATCCGGAGGCTGCCGGCCACGAGGAAGAATGGATCGCCGAGCGGCTGCAAAAGCTCTATCAGCCCGGCGCGCGCCACGAGCAGAAGCTGGCGGACGGCCGCGTCATCCTGATCGACGAGCGGCTCACCGACGACGGCGGCGTGGTCGGCCTGCGCGTCGACATCACCGAATTGAAGCAGCGCGAGGCCTCGTTCCGCCTGCTGTTCGACGGCAATCCCGTCCCCATGATCGTCTGCGCCCTCGACGACGAGCGCATCCTCGGCGTCAACGACGCCGCGATCGCGCATTACGGCTACAGCCGCGCCGAGTTCGAGAAGCTGAAGATCCGCTCGCTGCAGGCCTTCGACAGCGAGCCGCCCTGGACGACCGATCCGACCGGCGAGGAGCAGGCCGGGCGTACCTGGAAGCACGTCAAGGCCGACGGCGCGCTGATCGACCTTGCGATCTATTCGCGCGAGCTGACCTATGCCGCGCGGCCCGCGGTGCTGCTGGCGCTGATGGACATCACCGAGCGCAAGCGCGCCGAGGCGCGGCTCGCCTTCATGGCCCAGCACGACGGGCTCACCGGCCTGCCCAACCGCAACCTCCTGCGCCAGCAGGTCGACGAGATGCTGCTGCACACGAGGCGCAGCTCCGACAGGGTTGCGCTGCTGATGCTCGGGCTCGACAATTTCAAGGCGGTCAACGACACGCTCGGGCATGCGGTCGGCGACAAGCTGCTGCGCGGTGTCGCCAAGCGGCTGCGTTCGACCTTGCGCGAGGACGACGCGCTGGCGCGGCTCAATTCCGATGAATTCGCCATCGTGCAGAGCGGTCTGACGCGTCCCGAGGACGCGGTGTTGCTGGCAAAGCGCCTGCTGGAGGCGATTGCCGATCCCTATCTGCTCGACGGCCATTCCGTGGTGATCGGCGCCTCCATCGGCATCGCGATGGCGCCCGGCGACGGCGATGATTCCGAAAAGCTGCTCAAGAGCGCCGACATGGCGCTGTCGCGCGCCAAGCTGGATGCGCGCGGCACGTTTGCGTTCTTCGAGGCCGCGCTCGATGCCAAGGCGCAGAGCCGCCGCAAGATCGAGGTCGAGCTGCGCGACGCGATCCAGAACGACGTGCTGCGGCCCTACTACCAGCCGCTGGTCGATCTTTCCAGCGGCCGCATCACCGGCTTCGAGGCGCTGGTGCGCTGGCCGCATGCCGAGCGCGGCATGGTCTCGCCGGCCGAGTTCATCCCGGTCGCCGAAGACACCGGGCTGATCAACCCGCTCGGCGGCCTGATGCTGCGCCGGGCCTGCCTCGACGCCGCGACCTGGCCGGACGACGTCCGCGTCGCCGTCAATCTGTCGCCGCTTCAGTTCCGCAGCGGCAATCTGCTTTCGGTGGTGACGGACGCGCTGAAGCATGCCGGCCTGCCGGCCCGGCGGCTCGAGCTCGAGATCACCGAGACGCTGCTCCTGGAGAAGAGCGCGCAGGTGCTGGCGACGCTGCATGCGCTGCGCGCGCTCGGCGTGCGCGTCTCCATGGACGATTTCGGCACCGGATATTCCAGCCTCTCCTATCTGCGCAGCTTCCCGTTCGACAAGATCAAGATCGACCAGTCCTTCGTGCGCGATCTCGGCGCCAACCGCGAGGCCCAGGCGATCATCCGCTCCATCGTCAGCCTCGGCAAAGGGCTAGGCGTCACCATCACCGCCGAGGGCGTCGAGACCGAGTCTGAGCTGAGCTGCCTGCGCGCCGAAGGCTGCGACGAGGGCCAGGGCTTCCTGTTCAGCAAGGCCCGGCCCAATGCCGAGATCATCAGCCTGCTGGCGGCGCAGCGTGGCATCGACGGGGACGACGAGGATGACGCGCTGGTGGCCTAGGGCGCGCGGATGTCGGCTTGCGTCTTGAGTTGCGCACGGTCGAAAGTTCAGTGACGGACAAGCGATACGGCCTTATGCCCCTCGGCAGCAGCGGTTTCATTGGACCGCACGAATACAAACCGGGATGCCACGGGGATCTGTGCGTCGGCGCTGCCATCCTGGCCGATGAGAATGAGTCCCGCTCCGCCATTGGCCACGTTCAGGATGACGGGGGCGCCCTGCCAGGTCCTGATCGGCTCCATTCCGATGATGAGAAATTCGCCGACCGGCTGGTCAAAATATTGAAGCCTCAGTTGTGGTCCGACTTCAGCCGCCGCCAGGCCGAAACCCAGCTGCTTGGCGCGCGCATAAATGTCCGCCAGCAACGCTGTATCGGTCTGAAAGCCAAGTTCGGCCGCCGACACCGCAAAGAGCTCGACGCTTGTTTTCGTGGCGCTAAGGGTAAAGGTCGGTCGCGCGAGAATTTCCCCAGCCGAGTTTCCGATGCTGCAACCTGCCGCATCCAATGCGTTACTGAGAGCGAAGAAATTTGCGAACGTCCCGATTTTGACCGTCTTCCACGCGGGGACATCGACGGCGAATCTGATTGGGATTTGCGGCCTGTCAGAGGGAGCTTGCTTGAGCGTCAGGTGATTCCGCAGGACATCTCGCGCCGAGCATTGAGCCAGGGCTTCGCTCGCGAACAGGAGCGTGCATGCGGTGCAGAGCATCACAATAATGAGAGTGCCACCATGGTGCCATCCCGGCGAATGACGCCGCACGGCATCGCAACTGACTTTCTCGCCAGCCGTTCGGCCCATAACGGACCTCTCTTGCGCGCATGCAGCGCGCTAAAAACAATTTTGAACGATCAATTCACTATGGTCGGCTCGGTTGACAGCGGAAAAGCTGTCGTTCCGGTGACTATAGAAATTGGTCCGGGAAAAGCCAAGATGGTTCATCGACGGAGGCGCCGGATGGCGAACTCGACATAGGTCAGCGTGGATGCACTTTCGCAACGGGTCGACGTCAGCGGTCCCCTGAAAGGATCATCCTGCCGACGTCCTCGTAATGCGTGTCGCGCGCCTGGATCTGCTGGGCGATGGCGTGCATGTCGCGAAAGCGCCGCTCGAACGGATTGCTGCGGAATACCGCGGTCGCGCCGGCCATGCGATAGGCGGTGTCGACCACGCGCGCTGATTGGTGGATGGTCCAGGTCGCGGCGAGCCTGACAGCGCTGCGATGCACCGCGCTGAACGCGCCGGTCGCAGACAGGTCTCGCCACATCGCGCTTGCGGTCGCATAGAGATACGCGCGCGCAGCGCGCAGATCGCCTTCGGTGCGGCCGATCATGCCCTGAACCGCCTGGTTGTCGCGCATGGCGCCTGCCGCCAGCGACTGATGCTTTCCACGCGCCAGTGCAATCGCGGCGTCCAGCGTGGCGCGCGCGACGCCGAGCGATACCGCGGCAAAGCCGAGGCTGAAGGTCGAGCCGGTGCCGATTTTGTAGAGCGGCCCCTTCTCGCGCAGCGCGGACGGCACGTCACGAAATGTTGTGAAGCGTTCGGGGACGAAGAGGTCGCTCACCTCGTAGGAATCGGTGCCGGTCCCGGCGAGCCCGATCGCCTGCCAGACGTCATGCAGGGTCGCGCTCGCGACCGGAAACAGGATGGTGCGCAGCTCCGGCGATCCGTCCGCATTCTTGCGCGGCGCTCCGTCGGAACCGACGATGCGGACATGCGCCCCGAGCCAGCTCGCCTGCCGCGAGCCCGAGGCGAAATCCCAGCGCGCCGTGACGCGATAGCCGCCCTCGACCGCACGCGCCTCGTGCGCCACCGCGCCCCAGGAGAGGATGCCGGGGGCTGCGTTGAAGATTTCATTCGCAGTGTCGTGGTCGAGTGAAGCCGCGATCATGGCGCAGACGCTGTTTTGGCCGAGACACCAGGCGGTCGACGCATCGGCCTTCGCGATCTCCTCCTGCATCTGCATGAAGATTTCGATGGGGGCCTCGGCGCCGCCCAGGCTCTGCGGCAGCAGCGCCCGGTAGAGCCCGTTGTCGATCAGCGCAGAGACGACGGCCGGCGTCAGCCGCCGGCTTCGCTCGATGCCATCCGCCTCGCCCGCAATCAGCGGTGCCAGTGCGCCGGCACGTTCGACCAGGCCAACTGCTGGAGTTGCGTTCATGCGCGTTTCCTCGCTCATTCTTGGTGTGAGCGGTAAGAGAAGCAATGGTGATCTATTTGGTGGACAGGATCAAGGTGGTGCGGTCGTCATTGCGGGGGCGAGACGTCAGTGTCGAAACGCGGAATCTCACGCCGCAACCCGTTGCAGACCAAAACCGGCGGCGTAGACTGACCCGGACATGCCGCAGCACATTGGATACCTTTCTCTTCTGGTCCGCGACTACGATGAAGCCATCGCCTATTTCATCGGGCGGCTGGGCTTTGAGTTGGTTGAGGACACAGAACTCGGCAACGGTAAAAGGTGGGTCCTGGTTGCTCCATGGGGCTCCCTGGAGACCCGTATCCTCCTGGCGAAAGCGGTCACGGTGGAGCAAACGCAACGCATCGGCGATCAAACCGGCGGGCGGGTGTTCCTCTTCCTGCACACAGACGATTTCTGGCGCGACTACGAAGCCTACCGCTCAAGAGGCGTGCTGTTTCGGGAGGAGCCGCGCGTTGAGCCGTACGGAACCGTTGCGGTCTTTGACGATCTCTATGGAAATCGCTGGGATCTCTTGCAGCTGGCGCGATAGCTCGCTTGCAGGTCCATGGCAAGGTCCGGAGCGCCATCGCCGAATGCTCAGCCGTTCGGCAGCCACCATCCGAATATCGCAACGGCGAGGCACGCCACCAGGCAGATGACTTGATGGCCCATTTCCATCCAGTACCGGACCGGCGCAGTGTCCCGCTGAAAAACCTGCCTCGACCAGTCCAGCAGCCAGACCACGAGGTCAGGGCTGAAGGCCCTGATTTTCCTCTCGTTGTAGCCATCCCACAGCATGCGGCCGCAGTCGACGCACAGATAGATCGCGACGATTCGGGCGACGACCTCGCAAAGGAAAAACCGCATGTAGGCATCCGTTTCGTCGTAGCGCGTATCTGTCGGCGCGATACGACGGCCATTGCATTGGCGCGACCTGGTTTGGTGTAGCCGGGTTTGCCGTTGGTTCAATCGCAGCAACGATGCTTCTCAAGCCATTCGTTCCGCATCGTGATGGCAAGCCTCGATGTCTTCGTCTACGATCCGGTCGAGCTATCCGTGGAGCGACGCGATGCAGACGATTGGCCTGATTGGGGGCATGAGCTGGGAGAGCACCGCGCTCTACTACAAGCTCATCAACGAGCGCGTCCGCGACCGCATGGGCAAGCTGCATTCGGCTCCGTTGTTGATGTATTCCTACGACTTTCAGGAGATCAAGGAGATGCAATATGGCGGCCGCTGGGACGAGGCGGGGGCCAGCCTGTCGGAGATCGCGCGGCGTCTTGAAGGCGCCGGCGCGCGTGCGATCGTGCTGTGCACGAACACGATGCACAAACTGGCACCCGCCATCATGGCGAACGTCACCGTTCCCTTCATTCACATCGGCGACGCAACGGCAGAGCGCATTCGGTCGAAAGGCTATCGGCGGGTCGGGCTCCTTGGGACCAGGTTCACGATGGAGGAAGACTTCTACATCGACCGGCTGCGCGCGCATGATCTCGACGTCCTGGTTCCTCCCGCCGAGCCGCGGACCGACGTGAATCGCATCATCTACGACGAGCTGTGCCTCGGAATCGTCTCCGCTTCCTCCCGTGGCCGCTATCGGGACGTGATGGCTGCCCTCGTCGTCGCCGGCGCCGAGTGCATCATCCTCGGCTGCACCGAGATCACGATGCTGGTCGGGCAGGGCGACACGACAGTCGAGACGTTCGACACGACTGCGATCCACGCCGAGACGGCGGCTGATTTCGCGATCGGATGATGGATGTCTCGGTGGCGCGAGAGGTCCGTCATCTGAAGCGCGGAATTCGGCCGACGTCGGCGATCGGCCACATGCTGACACCCTCTACCCGTAATGATAGCATTCCTCTCATTAGCGCCTTGCGGGATTGTTCTCATAAAAGCACCCGCCAGAGCGTGAGAGGAGGCAGGTGCAATGAATTGGGGAGCTCTCAGCAAGCCCCGCGGTTGCCGGGGACTTTTCTTGCCTGTCCTTCTTGTCTCCGCACTCTGGACGTCCCTGGCCTGCGCACAGGACGTCCGAAGCTCGCCCAGCGAGGCAGGACCGGTCTTTTCGGAGAGCGGCCCCAATGCCGAGCTCTACGGCGCGGCGTCCGGCTATCCGGTCGGCACGCGGGGGACCACCACCCAGCTCGACAAGCTCGTCGGGGTCTACAGCCATTTCGGCGAGATCTTTCCCTCGCGCCCGATCGGTCGGGCGACGACGTCCTGGCACTTCAAGCGCGCGCCGGAGCCGGCGATCGCCTACAGTTTCGGTACGGAACGGTTGAGCATCGCGGATTACCTCAAACGCAACCCGGTGACGGGACTCCTGATCGCCAGGGACGACACGATCCTGTACGAGCACTATCAATACGCGCGGACCGACCACGACCGCTTTCTCTCGCAGTCCATGGCCAAGACGCTGGTGGCCATGCTGGTCGGGATCGCGGTCTCGGAGCGACGGATCAAGTCGATCGACGACCCGGTCTCGACCTACGTTTCCGGCCTTGCGGGAACGGAATATGGAAACACCTCCATCCGGGCCCTGCTGAACATGTCGTCGGGCGTCGAATTTTCCGAGGTCTATGACGGGCACGACGACATAGCCCGGCTTGGGCGAGCCTTGTTCGTTGAAGAGCCGAAAGATCCCGCCGTCGTCGTCGCACAATTCAATACAAGAACCGCACCGTCGGGGACCCGATGGCACTATGCCAGTGTGGAAACCGAGATCCTGGGCCTGGTCCTGCGCTCCGCGACGGGCACGCCGGTTGCCGACTATCTCCACGACCGGATCTGGGATGCTATCGGCACCGAAGCGGATGCCTCATGGGCGATCGACGGCAGCGGGCAGGAGATTGCCTTTTGCTGCTTCAACGCAGTCTTGCGCGACTATGCCCGCCTCGCACGGCTGCTCGCACATGACGGCGCCTGGGAAGGTCGTCAGTTGATCCCCCGGCAATGGCTGTTGGATGCCACGACCGTCAGACCAGGCGATAGTCATCTCGCTCCGCGAGTGGCAACACCCTATTTCGGCTACGGCTATCAGGTGTGGCTCCTCCCTGGCGAGCAGCGCAGATTTGCCCTGCTCGGCATCCGCGGTCAGGTCATCCTGGTCGATCCGGCCTCGAAGCTCGTCATGGTGCACACCGCCGTTCGCCAGAAGCCGTCCGAACCGGGAGCCCTCAGGGAGCCGCTTGCGTTGTGGTCCGCCGTGCTGGAACAGCTCGGGAAATGATCTGACAATGCCTTGGACCTCATGACCGCAAATTTGCTCGCTCTTCAGTGTGACGGGTTTGCTTTTTCTGGACATTCACGACACGACCATGTCGGCACGGACCGGTCTCGATCGCCGTTCGAGAGAAGTAAATTCTCGCGGGGCTCGCAAACACTTCGAATGGGGGCATAGCTGTTGATGGGGACCATGCGGAATGCATCGTGCCGAACAGGGCAGGCATACTCAGTCCTTTTCGTACTGGTCGCTTCGGCTTCTGTTGTGGCCCGGGACCGCGGTCGACGGCGGCGTGAGAAACGCGTCGAAGCGTTCTTGCACGATCGCGTAGCATTCGCACGACGCCTTCTCCAGGCCTGGACGATCCAGCACCTGAATCGTCCCCCGCCGATAGCTGATAAGACCCGCGGCCTGCATCGACTGCGCGGCAAGCGTCACGGATTTCCGGTTGGCACCGAGGATCTGAGATAGAAATTCGTGGGTGTAGGGAAGAGCTTCTCCCTCGGCCCTGTCGTGCATCATCAGGAGCCAGCGGCACATCCGCTCTTCCGTCGAATGCATCGCGTTGCATGCGACGGTCTGCTGGACCTGCGACAGCAGCGTTTCCGAATAGCTCACGAACAGATCGCGCACGTGCTCGCTGCTCTTGAATTCATGCTGCAACAGCTGGATGGGACAGCGGACCGTATGCCCCTCGAGTTGAACGATGCAACGGTTGAAGGAGACACGACTATACATGGCGGCGAACAGACCGAACGCGCCTTCGCGGCCGATATTCGCGGTCTCGATCGCCGCGCCATTTTCCAGCACGGTCAACAACGACAGCACGGAGCCTCGGGGAAAATAGGCGTGCTTGAGCAGGCCTCCCGCGTCGCAGACCATGTCGCCAAGCTTGAAATCGACGGGTTCCAGATGAGGATCTAACCGCCTGCGGCTGGCGGGCTCCAACGCGCCCAGCAGCCGATTGCTCCGCAGATCACGGTCCGTCTGCACCTTCGCCATGACAGCATGTCGTTCCGGTTCCGCTTCCTGCGCAATCCGGACAACGGGCATGTCGATGGGAGCGGGTAGGATCGGGATCATCACTTTTGTACTCATTCTGCGGGTGAGTCTGAGCAAAAGCGCTCACTTGCCGGTGTTGGATCACCGCGCTCGATTGAGATGGGTCGACCATCCGGTTCATCCTCAACGACAAGGACGACAGGCCGTGATGATGCTCGTCATTGATCTGAAGCGTCATCGACCCCGGTATCGTCCGTGGCTGGCTCATCCACCTCGCCAGACCAATGCTTCGCCATCCGCAGGCAAAGTTCCTTCAAATCCGGGTCGAGTGTTTCCTTGGCGAGTTGCATGAGGTCCGAAGCCAGGCGCAGGCACTCAAGCTCCAATTTACTATCGTTTTCCGAATCAGGCATGGTGTGCATCGACCTCCGAAACCGGAGGTGAGTGGTCGCACGCCGATGTTGCCGTTGTCGGTGGTCCAGACCACAGAGCCCAAGCCGTACGGGCAAGGACCGATTGGAACCCGGCAGGTGAGCAATTTTGCTCAGCTTCTCCGAAGAAAAGCGGCCACAGTTCCACCGGAGCGCATTGCGGGCTTCTGGCTTCATTGCCGGGCGCGACCGTGTTCGGAGCATCCGTTATGCATGAGGTTTTCATATCGGTCCCGGAGCCGATTGAAACTCCTTCCCGGCTCAGCCGGGACGAACTTGGCTATCGGCTGCGGCAACAGTCGCTGCTCGGCGAATTCGGTCGCACCGCCATGCAGACCCGCGACTTCCGGGAAATCCTGCAACGCGCCACCGAACTGTGCGCAATCGGATTGCAGTCTCCGTTCGCCAAGGTTCTGGAATATGAACCGGATGAAAAGCGTCTGATGGTGCGCGCGGGGGTCGGCTGGGCGCCGGGCACCATCGATGCCGTCTCACTCGCCGCCGACGTTGGATCGCCGGCGGGCTACGCCTACCAGACCGGAATGACCGTCATTTCGAACCAACTGGAATCAGATGCCCGCTTCCGCACGCCCCGGCTGTTGGCGGACCACGGCATCAGGCGCGCCATCAACGTACTGATAGAAAAGGGCGGAGAAGGTAACGCCTTCTTCGGCGTGCTCGAAGTCGATAGTGCGGATCCCGGCCAGTTCAATCAGGACGACGCCAATTTTCTTGCCGGCTTTGCCGGCCTGCTCGGCATCGCAATCGAACGTCAGCAGGCCGACGCCAGACTTCAAGAGGCGCTCAAGCACCAGGCTTTGCTGACCCGGGAGATGAGCCACCGTGTCAAGAACAGCCTCACGTCAGTCGTGGGCCTGCTCCGAGTCCAGGCGCGCAGCGCGCCATCCAAGGACGTCAAAAATGCGCTCGAAGATGCCAGCTTGCGGGTCTCCACCATAGCCGAGGTGCACGATCATCTTTGGCGCAGTTCGCACATCGGCTATGTCGAACTTGCGGACTTCATGACCGAACTCTGCAAGAAGCTGCGGGGCAACATCGAAAGGCACACGCTGCACTGCCACGCCGATCCAATGCTGCTCGCGGCCGATCACGCAATTCCCCTGGGGCTTTTAATCAACGAACTGGTCACCAACGCGGTCAAATACGCTTATCCGGAAGGAGGCGGCGACATCGAAGTCTCGGCCCGGGACATAAATGGATATTTACACGTCGAAGTCTCCGACCATGGTGTTGGCCTTCCGGAAGCGTTCGATATCGATCAGCCGCGGGCAAGCCTGGGTTTCAAGGTGGTCACGGGCATGGTGAAGCAGCTTCAGGGCCACCTCACGCTTTCAAGAGATCGAAAGGGGACTCGTTTCCTGCTCGATCTGCCTATCCTGACCGGCCCAAAGCAACTCATGCCGAGCCAGCCCGGAGAGGCCTGATTGCAGTTGGTTCGATAGATACGGCAACGACCGACCGGTCACGCCCCGCGATGATGACATCATGCCGGTGTTTTGCCCCGTCAGACCGCGGCGCGGCCCAGGTCGAGCGATTGCCCGCGTTTGGTCGGGAAGCTCAGCGCCACAGCGACGGCGGCAAGTCCGATCGCGAAGGAGCCGGCGTGCAGCCATGTGTAGCGCTGGAAATTGTCGAACACGAGTCCACCGGCCCATGGCCCGAACGCCATGCCGAGGCTGGCAAAGGCTGACACAGCGCCGAACACGGTGCCCATGATGCGTGCACCGAAGAATTCGCGGACCAGCACCGCATAGAGCGGCATCACCCCGCCATAGGCGAGGCCGAAGACGACCGAGAGCGCGTAGAATTCCCCGAGCTGGGCCACGGCGAGATAGGTCGCGATGCACATCGCCTGCACGAACAGGCCGCTGACCAGTACCGGTTTTGCGCCGATGCGGTCGGCAGCAGCGCCCAGCAGCAGGCGCCCGCCGAGGCCGGCGACGCCGGCGACGCTGTAGACCGTCACCGCCGTGAGCGGAGCGATGCCGCACACCATCGCATAGGACACCATGTGGAAGATCGGGCCGGAATGCGCGGCGCAGCAGGCGAAATGCGCCGCCGCGAGCGTGATGAACTGCGGCGTGCGCAGCGCCTGCGCCGCGGTCAACTCGACGTCCGGTGCCGTGTCCGCAGTTGCGGGGCCGGCCGTGGCGGGCGCCGGACGCACCAGGAAGCAGGCCGGGATCAGCAGCGCCCATGCGGCGACGCCGATCACCAGCATCGCGGTGCGCCAGTCATAGGCCGTGATCAGCCAGCTTGCGGTTGGGGCGATCGTCACCGGCGACACGCCCATGCCGGCGGAGACAAGTGCCACTGCGAGACTGCGGTTCTTCTCGATCCACGCGCTCGCGAGCGCCATCATCGGCGCGTAGAAGCTGCCGGCGGCAATCCCTATCAGCGTGCCAAAGAAAAGCTGGAACTGCCACAAGCTTGCCGCCTGGCTCGCGGCCACGAGACCAAGGCCCAGCAAAATACTTCCAGCAAGGACCACGATGCGGGTGCCGTACCGGTCCGACAGCGTGCCCCAGAAGAACGCGGCAATGCCCATGCAGAGGAAATCCAGCGTCGCCGCCGCGGACACGCCGGCGCGCGACCAGCCCATCGATTCCGAGATCGGCTGCAGGAAGACCGCAAGCGACAGCATGGTGCCGAAGCCGACACAGGTCATCAGCGCGCCCGCGGCGACAACGACCCAGCCATAGTCGAAGCCTGATGGCTTGCTCATGCGTTTCCTCAGCGCTTTTTGTATTGTTGATGGTGCGCGCGGGGATGGTGACCCATCTGCCGGCAGAGGGCAAGGCTGCCGGCGGCGGGGTTGCGCGTCGCGGCATTTAGAACCCGTGCGGCATGCTGCGGCACTGCAAGATCTCAGTCGCTCTTGGGAGCGTCCGCCATCGGAAGCAGCTCCAGCTTCGCGGATGATTTTTCCAGCAGCCCGGCGTGCGCCGCACGCCGAGGATCATTCCGATAGCTTTGAAAGTCCGCATCGGATGCGAAGCTGACGATATGCATCTCGATGGTGCCGTCGAGATTTCGAAGCCGCCGCTCCAGATATCCGTTGAACTCGGGCAAGAGCGGCAGAACCGCATCCTCGTAGGCGCGAAAGTCCGCGACACCCTCTGCGGGGATTCGGGGGATGAGCACGAGCGTGACTGGGGTGGTTTTCATCGCCGCCTGCCGACCGCTGCCATGATGCCACTATGCCAGTGTTTTGCCCGACGCTTCAAGTGCGATTTCGTAAAATCGAAAAACGTAATGCGGACAAGCCCCTCGCTACTGTGCATGGGGTTGTTTTCGCATTTCTTGTTCGAGCCGAGGCCTGCGCGGCCGGAGCGAGGCTCGCGGTGATGCCTCAGCTATCCACCTTCAGCGCGGCAATGAAGGCTTCCTGCGGGATGTCGACCTTGCCGAACTGCCGCATTTTCTTCTTGCCTTCCTTCTGCTTCTCCAGAAGTTTGCGCTTACGTGTGATGTCGCCGCCGTAGCACTTTGCGGTGACGTCCTTGCGCAGCGCGCGGACGGTTTCGCGTGCGATCACCTTGCCGCCGATCGCCGCCTGGATCGGGATCTGGAACATGTGCGGCGGGATCAGGTCCTTCATCTTCTCGACCATGGCGCGGCCGCGGCCTTCGGCGCGGGTCCGATGCACCAGCATCGAGAGCGCGTCGACCGGCTCGTTGTTGACCAGGATCTGCATCTTGACTAGATCCGCCGGCTTGTAGTCGGTCAGATGATAGTCGAACGAGGCGTAGCCCTTGGAGACCGATTTCAGGCGGTCGTAGAAGTCGAACACCACTTCGTTGAGCGGCAGATCGTATTTCACCATGGCGCGGGAGCCGACATAGGTCAGCTCTTTCTGCACGCCGCGGCGGTCCTGGCACAGCTTCAGTACGCTGCCGAGATATTCGTCGGGGGTGAGGATCGTCGCCTCGATCCAGGGCTCCTGGATCTCCGCGATCTTGACCACGTCGGGCATGTCGACGGGGTTGTGAATCGAAATTTCCTGACCGTCGGTCAGGCTCATCTTGTAGATCACGCTGGGCGCGGTCGCGATCAGGTTGAGATCGAACTCGCGCGACAGACGTTCCTGGATGATCTCCAGATGCAGCAGCCCGAGGAAGCCGCAGCGGAAGCCGAAGCCGAGTGCGGCCGACGTCTCCATCTCGTAGGAGAAGCTGGCATCGTTCAGGCGCAGCTTGCCCATCGCCGCGCGCAAGGTCTCGAAGTCATCGGCGTCGGCAGGGAACAGGCCGCAGAACACCACGGGGATGGCCGGCTTGAAGCCCGGCAGCATCTCGGTGACAGGCTTCCTGTCGTCGGTGATGGTGTCGCCGACGCGGGTGTCGGCGACTTCCTTGATTGCGGCGGTAATGAAGCCGATCTCGCCGGGACCGAGCTCGTCGACCTGGGTCATCTTCGGCGTGAAGAAACCCACGCGCTCGATGTCATAGGCCGCGCCCGTGCCCATCATGCGGACCCGGCTGCCCTTCTTCATGACGCCGTCGACGACGCGGATCAGCACGACGACGCCGAGATAGACGTCGTACCAGCTGTCGACCAGCAGCGCCTTCAGCGTCGCGTCGCGATCGCCCTTCGGCGGCGGCAGGCGGGTGACGATGGCTTCGAGCACGTCGGGAACGCCGAGGCCGGTCTTGGCCGAGATCATCACGGCGTCTGACGCGTCGATGCCGATGACGTCCTCGATCTGCTGCTTCACCTTCTCGGGTTCGGCCGCAGGAAGGTCGACCTTGTTCAGGACCGGAACGATCTCATGACCCGCGTCGAGCGCGTGGTAGACGTTGGCGAGCGTCTGCGCTTCGACGCCCTGGCTGGCGTCGACCACCAGCAGGGAACCCTCGCAGGCCGCCAGCGACCGCGAGACTTCGTAGGCGAAGTCGACATGGCCGGGCGTGTCCATCAGGTTGAAGATGTAGTCCTTGCCGTCCTTGGCGTGGTAGGCGAGCCGCACCGTCTGCGCCTTGATGGTGATGCCGCGCTCGCGCTCGATGTCCATGGAATCGAGCACCTGCTCCTTGCCGGCCATTTCGCGGTCGGTGAGCCCACCGGTCATCTGGATCAGGCGGTCGGCCAGCGTCGATTTGCCATGGTCGATATGGGCGACGATGGAGAAATTGCGGATGTTGGAAATGGGGACGGTCGTCATGGGCGCGGGATACCACTCACATCCCCGTGCGGCAACCATATTGCTGTATTTTCAGGGGCTTTCTTCACGCCAAGCTGATTCCACGCGGGTCCAAAACGCGCTACGCAACGCCTGATGTCCACGACCTCAATCCCGTCCGCCAGGGCGCGCGCGAAAACCCGGGTGAGCTTTGGCCGCTTCCGGGCCTGGCTGGTCGCCTGCGCGACCCGCCCGGAGGCCCGCCTGTGGCTGGTGATCCAGTTCGCCATCCTGCATGCGGTGCTCTGGACCTTCATCCTGATCAATCTGAAGGCGGCGCAGGACGTTCACATGGACGTCGCAGAAGCCTGGGGCTGGGGCCAGAAATTCCTGCTCGGCTATGGCAAGCATCCGCCGCTGTCGGGCTGGGTGGCCGGGGTCTGGTTCATGGCATTCCCGGCGACGGACTGGGCGACCTATGCGCTGGCGATGGCGACCGTCGGCGTCGGCATGGTGATCTGCTGGCTGGTTGCCTTGCGCGTGGTGGACGCACGGCGCGCGTTCCTGGTCGTGGTGATGATCGCGCTCTACCCGATCTTCAATTTCAAGGGTTTCAAATACAACCCCGACCTGCTCCAGCTGGTCACGCTGCCGCTCGTCGTGCTCGCTTATCTCAACGCGTTCGAGAAGCGGAGCTGGCAGTCCGGAATCCTGCTTGGCCTTGCCGGCGCGCTGGCGCTGATGACCAAATATTGGGTGCTGACCATGATCGGCGCCATCGGCCTCGCCGCGCTGATCCATCCGGAGCGGATGAGATTCCTGCTGTCGCCGGCGCCGTGGGCGGCGATCGCGACGATGATCGTTGCGATGATCCCGCACGTCGTCTGGCTGGCGCAGGCGCATTTCATGCCGCTGACCTATGCGGGCGATACCTACAGCCTCGAGGACAGCGGCCAGGTGCATGAACTCGTGACCGGCTATGTCCTGCATAATGTTGCGCTGCTGGCGCTGCCGGTGGCGCTGGCCGCGCTCGCAATGGCGCTGGTGCCGCATTGGCTGCCGCTGCTCACGCGCGCCCCCTTGCGCCTCGTCACGCGCGCCTGGGCGCGTGGTCCCAATCCGGGCGTCAATGTTTCGCAGGCGCTGAACGTCTGGATGATCCAGATCATCGTCGCGGTCGGACCGCCGCTCGGTGCGCTGATCTTCAGCATCTACATGAAGACGGATTGGGGCATCTCGCTGTTCTTCCTAGTGCCTTTGGTGCTGGTCGCGATCCCCGCGTTGCGGGTGCAGAGTGCGGCCCTGTTCAACATCGCGGCGATCTGGCTCGTGCTCAGCGTCGCGACGCTCATGGCCTCGCCCTGGATCGCCGCGCGCGAGATGGCGGCCAATGCCGGCAACACGGCGACCTATGGCGCGCGCTCGGAGCTGGCGCGCGAACTGACGCAGGTCTGGCACGCGCGTTTTGCCTCGCGCTGGGCGGTCGTCGCCGGCACCATGGAATCGATCCAGCCGATGGTGTTCTACAGCCCGGATCATCCGGCCGCGCTGGTGCCGATCGAAGCCTGGGATTCCGGACTGACCTCGCGCGAGGACGTCAAGCGATACGGCTTCATCGGCGTGTTCGATCCGACCGACGGCCGTTTGCCTGCGTTCGAGAAATGGGTGGCCGAGGTCGCACCGAACGCCGAGCGCATCGTGATGACGACGCGCCGCTTCACCCACGGCAGGCCCGGCCCGTCGATGAGCTGGAACATCTACATCGCTGCGCCGGGGAAGTGAGCGAGCGCTGCGAAGCGCTAAATCCCTTCCTCGTTGAACTTGCTTTCAATGAGCTCGGTGATCGCCGCGAGCGCAGCGTCAGCATCATCGCCCGCAGCCGCGACCGTGATCGTCGTGCCGGGACCGGCCGCGAGCATCATCAGGCCCATGATCGAGGTGCCGCCGACGGTCTCGCCGCCGCGCGTCACCCAGATCTGCGCATTGAAGCGCTCGACCATCTGGACGAACTTCGCCGAGGCGCGGGCATGAAGGCCGCGCTTGTTGATGATGAGGAGCTCTTTGGAGATCGCGCCCGCGGGCACGCCCGTCCCGGCTTGCGGCGCCTCCTCGCTCATTTGCCGGCGAGCACGCGGCTGGCGATGGTGACGTATTTACGGCCCGCTTCCTGCGCCATTGCGATCGCGTCGGGCAGCGGACGCTCCTCGCGCACCTTGGCAAGCTTCACGAGCATGGGAAGGTTGATGCCCGCGAGGACTTCGACCTTCGGCCGGCTCATGCAGGATATTGCCAGGTTGGATGGCGTGCCGCCGAACATGTCGGTGAGGATCGCGACGCCGTCGCCGGAATCGACGCGGTTGACCGCCTCGATGATGTCGCTTCGGCACAGATCGGAATCATCTTCGGCGCCGATCGTGATCGCTTCGATTTGCTTTTGTGGGCCCATGACATGCTCAAGCGCTGCCTTGAATTCGTCGGCAAGGCGCCCGTGGGTCACAAGTACTAGACCTATCATCGGAAAACTCCTCGCGGGCGCTTTTGGTGCACCGCACGAACGCGCCACTTTGACCATCCAGAGCCCCTGCGCAAGAGGGGATGTTGCGTATCTCCCTGAATCTAGACGGATGGATGAGGGGAGCTGCGCCGATCTATTCGGTCGCGATAGTGGGGTTCATATGGTTACCATTTCCCTTCAAACAATCGCCTGAGGGGTTAACCGAAGATGAACTCTTGGTAGTGGTCAAGGCCGCAACAACCAGTGGGAGGGGCGAATAGTCGCGGCCGACCGGGATTCGCGGTATTTCGACACCTAAAATGCTTGTTTTCAGGGATTCGGCCGGCGGCAGCCGCTCCGCGTCCGCCGCGTCCAGATCGACCACGAGGCCGACGGTCGCATGCTCCACGAAGTCGCAGCTGCGGATTCCCAGTCCCCGGATCTCGATCAGGCCGGCCAGTATCGGTGCGGGGCGGACTTCAATTTCGCGGCCGACTGTCGCCAGATGGACACGGTCATCACCGACCAGAACGGCCCTTTCGACCACGCCGGTGCGTCCCGCCATGATCAAATCGAAGGCAAGGCGCGACTTGCCGGAGCCGGAGGGCCCGCGGATCAGCACCGCCAAAGTCCCGACCCTGACCGCGGAGGCATGAACGCTGGGGCCGCCGTCGCTCATAGCGCCGGCAGCCTCACCACGAAGCGCGCGCCGACGACGGTAGGCGCTCCGTCCTCGTCCGCCGGGCCGGCGCGGTTCTCGGCCCAGATGCGTCCGCCATGGGCGTCGACGATCTGCTTGGAGATCGACAGCCCGAGGCCCGAATTCTGGCCAAAGCCCTGATGTGGACGGTCGGTGTAGAAGCGCTCGAAGATGCGCTCCAGCGCGTCGTCGCGGATGCCGGGTCCGTCGTCGTCGACGACGATCTCGATCTCCGAGCGGACGCGGCGGCAGGTGAGGCGGACCTTGCTGCCGGGCTCGGAGAACGACTGTGCGTTGGAGAGCAAGTTCGAGACCACCTGCCCAAGCCGCGAATCGTGGCCGGTCACGGCGAAGGCGTCGGTCGGGCTGCGGCCCTCGAAGCGCGTCTCGACCGCGACATCATGGCCGAGCTTGGTTTCATTGGCGACGGAGACGAGCGTCGTCAGCAGGCGGCGCAGGTCGACCGCGATCGCATCCTGACGCTGCAACTCGGCATCGAGACGGCTGGCGTCGGAGATGTCCGAGATCAGCCGGTCGAGCCGCTTGACATCGTGCTCGATCACCTCGAGCAGGCGCGCGCGGCTGGTCTCGTTGCGCGCCAGCGGCAACGTCTCGACCGCGGAGCGCAGCGAGGTCAGCGGGTTCTTCAATTCGTGCGCCACATCGGCGGCGAACATCTCGATCGCCTCGATGCGGCTGTAGAGCGCGCTGGTCATGTCGCGCAGCGCGCCGGAAAGATGCCCGATCTCGTCGCGGCGGCGCGTGAAGTCGGGAATCTCTATGCGGGCCTTGATGCGGCGGCGGACGCTCTCGGCGCTGTCGGCCAGCCGGCGCACGGGGCCCGCGATCGTGCTGGCCAGCAACAGCGACAGCATGATCATGACCGCGGCGGCGACGCCGCCCACTTTGAGGATGGCGAGGCGCTCGGCGGTGACCATCTGGTCGATGTCGTCGCCCTGCGTCGACAGCATCAGCGCGCCGTGGATGGCGCGCGAGCGCAGCACGGGGACCGCGACCGAGACGATCACCTCGCCGCGCGCATTGACGCGGACCATCGAGCGTTTCTGGCCCTGCAGCGCATCGCTCACTTCAGCATAGCCATTGCCGTTTTCGGGCCCGAGCTCGCGGTAGAGCGGCAGGTCGCCGCGGTTCAGCCAGGTGCGCACCGCGACCATGCCGCGCTCGACCACGCCGGGCTTCTCGGCGGACAGGGGTGGAAGCGGGAACCGCAACACGTTCTCGAGGTTGCGGCTGTCGAGCAGCAGGCTGCCGTTCGGATCGTAGATGCGGGCGCGCGTCTTGGTTGGCGAGATCAGCGTGCGCAGGACCGGCGCGACGCGCTCCGGATTGATAGGAAAATCCAGTGGCGAATAGTCGTCCGACCCGCCATAGGTCTCGCCCGGCTTGAGGTCGAGCAGCCGGTCGGGATCGATCGTGATGGCGTTGGTCTGCACCGTCGCGGAGGCCGCGATCGCGCCGGCGATGATCTCGGCCTGCACCAAGAGGCTCTGCGCGCGCGCGTCGATCAGGCCGGCGCGGAACTGCGACAGATAAAGGATGCTCGCGACCAGCGCGACGAGGCCGGCGAGGTTGAGCGAGACGATACGGCGCGTAAGGCTCGAGAAAGACAGCGCGAAGAAGAATTGCCCGGCGCGCTTCAGCCAGTTCAGTGGGCGCCAGCCTTGCGGCTTGTCTTCGGCGACGTGCTCCGAAACGCCGTCGGATGCGACATCCCCGGCGTTCTGGTTCTCGTCAGGCTGCGTTCGGTCAAGCAATGCTCATGCCCGCGTTAGGACAGCTCGTGCGAAGGTCCCCGCATCCTAGAGCTATCCCGGTCCCGATGGAACGAGAACCGGAGACGCTCTCGACGTTCGTGAAGGCGCGTCGCGCCTCAGGCTTCCTTGAAGCGGTAGCCGACGCCGTAGAGCGTCTCGATCATCTCGAACTCGTTGTCGACCACCTTGAACTTCTTGCGCAGCCGCTTGATGTGGCTGTCGATGGTGCGGTCGTCGACATAGACCTGGTCGTCATAGGCGGCGTCCATCAGCGCGTTGCGGCTCTTCACCACGCCGGGCCGGGTCGCGAGCGCCTGCAGGATCAGGAATTCGGTGACGGTCAGCGTCACCGGCTCGTTCTTCCAGGTGCAGGTATGCCGTTCTGGATCCATGCGCAGCAGGCCGCGGTCGAGCGCCTTGGCGTCGTTCTCCTTCGGCGTGACGGTCGGGTCCTTCGGCGCCGAGCGGCGCAACACCGCCTTGACGCGTTCGACCAGCAGGCGCTGCGAGAACGGTTTGCGGATGAAGTCGTCGGCGCCCATCTTGAGGCCGAACAGCTCGTCGATCTCTTCGTCCTTGGAGGTCAGGAAGATCACCGGCAGGTCGGATTTCTGCCGCAGACGGCGCAGCGTCTCCATGCCGTCCATGCGCGGCATCTTGATGTCGAGGATGGCGAGATCGGGTTGGGTGGTGCGGAAACCGTCAAGCGCGGAGGCGCCGTCGGTGTAGGTCATGATGCGATAGCCTTCGGCCTCCAGCGCGATCGAGACGGATGTGAGAATGTTGCGGTCGTCGTCGACCAAAGCGATTGTGGGCATGAGCCTCTGCTTTCTGCTTTCCGTTTGGGTCGTGGCTTGAAACGGCGAGCAATCCACTGATGCGCCGCATACATGGGTGCCGAATTGGCCTTCGAACCTTGTCACCGAGCAATGCAAGCTGGGCTGAAGTGTGACGAAGTTCCACGAAAGGCAGCAGATTCGCCGCATCTCGACCCATAACCGGGCCCCGGTTTACTCGAAAAAAGGCCCTCCTTGCAACCACCTGACCCGAGAAAGCCGATGCAACCAACCCCCGATTTCGACCCCGGAAAGCTCGCCAGATCGCTGCTCAGGCGGTCGCGGCAGGGCGCTCTCGCAACGTTGATGGTGGCCAGTGGTGATCCCTATTGTTCCCTGGTCAATCTGGCGAGCCATCCGGACGGCTCGCCCATCCTGCTGATCTCGGGATTGGCCGTGCACACCAGGAACATCCTCGCCGACAGCCGGGTCTCCCTGATGCTGGACGAACGGGCGGCGGGCGATCCCCTTGAAGGTGCCCGGATCATGCTGTCCGGCCACGCCGAGCAGGCCGATGCCGACAAGGATCTGCTCCAGCGACGGTATCTCAGTGCCCATCCGTCGGCGGAAGCCTTTGTTTCCTTTAAAGATTTCTCATTCTTCCGGATCCGGCCGACGGGAACCCATCTGGTCGCCGGCTTCGGCCGCATCGTCGATCTCAAGCCGGAGCAGTTCCTCACGGACCTCATCGGCGCCGAGGACCTGCTGGCGGCAGAGGAGGGGGCGGTCGCGCACATGAATGCCGATCACCGCGACGCCATGGGCCTCTATGCCACAAAACTGCTCGGCGCGGCCGAAGGCGACTGGCGCTGCACCGGGTGTGACCCCGAAGGCCTCGACATGCAGGACGGCCAGACCGCATTGCGGCTGGACTTCCCGGAGCGGGTGACCGATGGCACGGCGCTGCGCAAAATGCTGGTCCGCCTCGCCGGCGAGGCGCGCGCCAAGACAGGCTAGCGATAATTTGAACGCTGCCGCCCATCGCCGCGACCCAAATCCGTAATGGTTCGAGGTCGGCAGCGAGAGGGTTCATGACACGCCGTCGTTTGACGCTGATTGCGGGTTTGGCGCTCGCGATCGCTGCATCGCTGGCCACGCCAGGCTATGCCCAGAAGGGCGATCTGTCCACGCAGAGCGCGCGGATCAACGCGCTGAGAAGTGCCGGCAAATATTCGGAGGCGCTACCGCTGGCGCAGGCCATGGTCGCGAGCGTGGAGAAGACCAGCAACATCCGCGATCTCGCGGCCGCGCTCAACAATCTCGGGCAGATCCACGCAGATCAGGGACGCGACGACCAAGCCGAACCGCTCTACAAGCGCGCCATTGCGCTGATGGAGAAGGGGACAGGTCTCGATAGCGTCGAGATCGCGCCCCTGCTGACGAATCTCGCCGCGCTCGATCAGCGGCAGAGTCGTTATGCCGAAGCCGAGCCACTGTTCAAGCGCGCGCTCGCGGTTCGCGAGAAGGGGCTGTCGCGCGAACATCCCGATGTCGGCCAGTCCCTCAACAATCTCGCCACGCTCTATGTGAAACAGCAGCACTATGCGGACGCCGAGCCGCTGTTTCAGCGGGCGCTCGCGATCTACCAAAAGGCCGCTGGCCCCGAGCATCCGGCGGTGGCAACCGTCCTGAACAACGTCGGCCAGGTCTATCGCGACCTCAACCGGGATGCGGACGCCGAGGCGCCGATCAGGCGCTCGCTCGCAATCCGCGAGAAGGTGCTGGGACCGGATCATCCCGACGTCGCGCGCTCGCTGAACAATCTCGCCGGCCTTTACGAGCATCAGCAGCGCTACGCCGATGCAGAGCCGCTTTATCGCCGCGCGCTCGTCATCCGCGAGCGTGCACTCGGTCCCGATCATCCCGACGTCGCGACCTCGACCAGCAATCTGGCCTATTTCCTCCACGTCTCCGGGCGGAACGCGGACGCGCTGCCGCTAGCGGAAAAGACGCTTCGGGGCGATCGCGCGCAGTTGCGCGTCGTGTTGCCGGTCCTGTTCGCAGCGCGGCAGCAATCGCTCCTGGCCGGCGACACGGCGCTTGACGAGGCCCTCGCCGCGATCCAGCGCGGCACGCAATCCTCCGCCGCTTCCGCCGTCAACAAGCTTGCGGTGCGCCTCGCTGCCGGCAGTGACCTTCTCGCGGAGCTGGTGCGCCGGGACCAGGATCTCGCGGCCGAGTCCGAGGCGCTCGACAAGGCGATCATGACCGCGGTTTCGAAGCAATCGGCCCAACGCGACGTCGCATCGGAGCAGCGCAACCGCGCGCGCATTGCGGCGATCGCGAACGAGCGCGCGGGCTTGCAGAAGAGGCTCGCGGTCGAGTTTCCCGACTACGCCTCGCTGTCCAATCCCCTGCCGCTCACGGTAAAGGAGGTTCAGCCTCTGCTGTCGGCCGACGAGGCGATGGTGCTCTACGCCGTCGTGGACAAGCAGAGCTATGTCATGGCGATCACGCGCGAGGGCGTCGACTGGAAGGCGATTCCACTCGGCGCGGATGCGCTGACGCAGAAGGTGACTTCATTCCGCAAGGGACTCGACGTCGGCAAGGCGCGTGATGCGTCCGGCAAATCCGGATTGTTCGATCTCGGGCTCGCCCACGAGCTCTATGTCGCGCTGCTCGGTCCGGTCGAGGCGTTGATCAAGGACAAGCGCAGCCTGCTGGTGGTGCCCTCGGCTGCGCTGACCGCATTGCCGTTTCATCTGCTGGTCACGGAGACGCCGCAGGCTGCGATCCCGGACACGCTCGAAGGCTATCGCGGCGCCGCCTGGCTGTTGCGGCGTCAGGCCGTCTCGGTGCTTCCGTCGGTGGTCAGCCTGAAATCGCTGCGCGCGTTTGCGCGCAAGGACCAGAGTATAAAGCCGATGACCGGCTTTGGCGATCCGGTCTTCAACCCTGCGCTCGAAGCGCCCGCCGACCGTCGTGCGGCGAGCGGCAAGGTCGCTGCGCGCAGCATCGCGACGATTGCCTATACCGATTTCTGGCGCGGTGCCGGCGTCGACCGCGCGCGGCTGGCCCAGGCGCTGCCGCAACTGCCTGACACCGCCGACGAGCTGAACGCGGTGGCGAGGGACGTCGGCGCGGCCGAGGCCGACATCCATCTCGGCCGCGACGCCAGCGAAACGACACTCAAGCGTGCAGCGCTTGCTCAATACAGCATCATCTACTTCGCCACCCACGGCCTCGTTGCCGGCGATGTCAAGGGATTGGGCGAGCCCTCGCTCGCGCTCTCCATTCCCGATCAACCCACGGAGCTCGACGACGGTCTGCTGACCGCGAGCGAAGTCGCCCAGCTCAAGCTCAATGCGGATTGGGTTGTGCTGTCGGCCTGCAACACCATCGCAGGCGACAAGCCCGGCGCCGAGGCCCTGTCGGGACTGGCGCGCTCATTCTTCTATGCCGGCGCCCGCGCACTCCTGGTCTCGCATTGGGCAGTGGATTCGGAAGCTGCCACCCGCTTGACCACGTCGACTTTCGAGCTGCTCAAAAACGAACCAAAAATCGGCCGTGCCGAAGCCTTGCGCCGCGCGATGTTGACGTATGTTGATGACGCATCGTCGCCGCGCAACGCCTATCCCGCGATGTGGGGGCCGTTCGCGCTCATCGGCGAGGGCGAGGTACGATAGAACGGCCCGGCATTAGTCTCCGATTGTGCGTCGCAATAACCCTCGGAAACGCCGAAACAAGCGTTTGGTTGCGCGACCATTCGCAATTTTTTGATGCGCCTGCTCAGAGCTGTCATGCGCGACGTTTGGCGCGGTCCTTGAATAAACCAAATCCTGCGGGATCAGCTTGGCAACGCAAGCGTTCATCAGTATTAGGTCGTCCAACCGAGGCCGGACGGCCTACTATTCACGGTGACCGCGGCGGCGCCAAAGCATGATCGCGCTGAGTGTCGCGGGTTCTAGGAGGATTTTTCGTGCAAGAGACGGGCGTGCGCAACGGTGCCTTCGGTGCCGACAAATTCGGCTTAAAGAATCTCAAACAGGTTCACTGGAACCTCGGCGCACCGCAGCTTTACCAATATTCGCTCTCCGCGGGCGAGGCGGTGCTCTCGGCCGACGGCGCGCTCTGCGCCGACACCGGTGAATTCACCGGCCGTAGCCCGAAGGACAAGTTCACGGTCCGCGACGCCACCACCGACAAGAAGATGTGGTGGGCCGGCAACCAATCGATCACCGCTGAGCAGTTCGAGACGCTGTACCAGGACTTCCTCAAGCACGCCGAAGGCAAGTCGCTGTTCGCGCAGGACCTGTATGGCGGCGCAGATCCGGCCTACCGGATCAAGACCCGCGTCTTCACCGAGCTCGCCTGGCATTCGCTGTTCATCCGCACGCTTTTGATCCGCCCCGAGGCGATCGAGCTGTCGACCTTCACGCCCGAGCTCACCATCATCGACATGCCGAGCTTCCGCGCCGATCCGAAGCGCCATGGCTGCAAGTCGGAGAACGTCGTTGCGATCGACTTCGCCCGCAAGATCGTGTTGATCGGCGGCTCCTATTATGCCGGCGAGATGAAGAAGTCGGTCTTCACCACGCTGAACTACTATCTGCCCGAGCGCGGCGTGATGCCGATGCACTGCTCGGCCAATGTCGGCGCCAAGGGCGATGCCGCGATCTTCTTCGGGCTTTCAGGCACCGGCAAGACCACGCTGTCGGCCGATCCGAACCGCACGCTGATCGGTGACGACGAGCACGGCTGGGGCCCGAACGGCGTCTTCAACTTCGAAGGCGGCTGCTATGCCAAGTGCATCAAGCTGTCGCAGGAAGCCGAGCCCGAGATCTATGCGGCATCGACCCGCTTCGGCGCGGTGCTCGAGAACTGCGTGCTCGACGAGGACACCCGCGTGGTGGACTTCGACGACGGCTCCAAGACCGAGAACACCCGCTCGGCCTACCCGCTCGACTTCATCCCGAACGCTTCGCGCACCGGCCGCGCGCCGCAGCCGAAGAACGTGGTGATGCTCGCCGCGGACGCCTTCGGCGTGCTGCCGCCGATCGCCAAACTGTCGCCTGCGCAGGCGATGTACCACTTCCTCTCCGGTTACACCGCCAAGGTCGCGGGCACCGAGCGCGGCCTCGGCAACGAGCCGCAGCCGGAATTTTCCACCTGCTTCGGCTCGCCGTTCCTCCCCCTCGATCCATCCGTCTACGGCAACATGCTGCGCGACCTGATCGCCCAGCACAATGTCGACTGCTGGTTGGTCAACACCGGTTGGACCGGCGGCAAGTATGGCACCGGCTCGCGCATGCCGATCAAGGTGACGCGCGCTCTGCTCACCGCCGCGCTCGATGGCTCCTTGCGCAACGTCGAATTCCGCACCGACAAATATTTCGGCTTCGCGGTTCCGACCGCCCTGCCGGGCGTTCCCTCCGAGATCCTCAACCCGGTCAACACCTGGAAGGACAAGGACGAGTTCGACAAGACCGCCCGCGCGCTGGTCGGCATGTTCCAGAAGAACTTTGCCAAGTTCGAAGCCCAGGTCGACGCCGAGGTCCGCGCCGCCGCGCCGGACGTGAAGCTCGCCGCTGAGTAAGGTCGCGCTGCTTGAAATGCGAAAGGGCGGCCGAAAGGCTGCCCTTTTTTGTTTCTTGCGATATCTTTCCGCCGTCATTGCGAGCGCAGCGAAGCAATCCAGAATCCCTTCGCAGTGACAGCCTGGATTGCTTCGCTGCGCTCGCAATGACGAGTTTGTGGAAGCACTCAGGCCTTGAAATACGCGATCTGCGTGCTCGTCGCGAGCAGCCTTCCGTTTGGCGACCACAGCTCTGCGTTCTGGTCGGCGTAGCTCTTGTGCATGATCTTCGAATCGGCGGTCGCGAGCACGCGCGTGATGTCCTCGGTGGCGAGCTCTTCGGCGTCGGTGTGGAAATACGTCGTCAGTGACACCGTGCCGAACGGCACCAGCTCGCGGCGGGCGTGGAAGATGCGGCCGAAGAAGGCGTCCGACATCGACATCAGCGACAGTATGTCGAGCTTGCGCGGCGTGCGGTCGCTGATCCAGATTTTCGAATAGGTGCTGGCGAGCTCGGCCTGCGGCGGACCGATCCGCATCTCGCCCTCGACGAAGCGGAATTCATACTGGTTGGCCCAGGACGCAGAAATCTTGGGGAACGGCAGCGTCTCTTCGAACGGCTTTGTATCCGGATATCGCGCGACCCTGTGCTCCCAGGATGGCCGGCGCTCGGCGAACACCGCGGTGGCGAGCGTCGCGACCTCGCCGCCGCCCTGCGACAGTTCGACGCTCCAGTGCTGGCTGGAGCGGTTGGCCTTCACCAGCCGCACGTCGAGATCGAACGGGCCCTTGGCGATCGGCGCGCAGTAGTTGACGGTCACGGCCAGCGGATCGCCGGCGGCTTGCGGATGGTCGATCAGCGCGCGCAAAATGGTCGCGGCGGTGGCGCCGCCGAACGGGCCGACAAAGGCCCAGTAGTCGTCGCTGGTGTGCCCCTGCCAGCTGGAGTCACCGGCGGTGACGCGGGTGGCGTCGTCGAAAGGGTGCGGGAGCTTGGCGTGCATTTTTCCATCCGGCTTCCAATGACGGACGTCATATCACGTCCGGCGCCGGCTTGTGCAATTACCTCTGGGGTAACCGGTTTCACGCCGCGGAAATTCAGCCCGCGATGTCGCGCAGATCGGGCAGCAACGGCGTGGTCGGATTGACCGGCACGTTCCAGATCTCCTCGGCATATTCGCGAATTGTGCGGTCGGAGGAGAACCACGCCATGCGCGCGACGTTGAGGATGGAGGCGCGCGTCCAGGCCGGCGGCACCTGCCAGCGCGCATCGACATTGCGCTGCGCCTCGTAATAGGAATCGAAATCGGCGCTGACCATGTAGTGGTCGAGATAGCGCAGCGCATGCGCGATGGATTCGAAGCGGCCGGGATCGCCGGGCGAGAACTCGCCGGCGCCGATCGCATTGATGGCGCGCTGGAGCTTCGGCGAATTGCGGATCGTGTCGGAGGCATCCAGCCCCTGCTTGCGCCGGATCATCACGTCGCCGGCTTCCATGCCGAAGATCGCGATGTTCTCTGCGCCGACATGGTCGCGGATCTCGATGTTGGCGCCGTCGAGCGTGCCGATGGTGAGGGCGCCGTTCAGCGACAGCTTCATATTGCCGGTGCCGGAGGCTTCCATGCCGGCCGTCGAGATCTGCTCGGACAGATCGGCTGCGGGAATGATGATTTCGGCAAGGCTGACATTGTAGTCGGGCAGGAACACGACCTTGAGCTTGCCGCCGATCGCGGGATCGTTGTTGACGACTTCCGCGACGTCGTTGATCAGCTTGATGATCAGCTTGGCGTAGCGGTAGCTTGCCGCCGCCTTGCCGGCGAAGATCTTCACCCGCGGCACCCAATTGCCGTTGGGATCGTCCTTGATCGCCTGGTACAGCGCGACCGTCTCGATGACGTTGAGGAGCTGCCGCTTGTATTCGTGAATGCGCTTGATCTGCACGTCGAACAGCGAGCTCGGATCGACCTTGATGCCGAGTCGTTCGCCGATCAGGCGCGCGAGTGCTGTCTTGTTGTGAAGCTTGACGCTGCGGAACTTCTTCTGGAATTCGACGTCGCTGGCACGCGCCTCGATCAGGCTGAGCTGGGTCGGATCGTCGAGCACGGCCTCGCCGCAGGTCTCACGCAACAAATCGGTCAGCTTCGGGTTGGCCAGCATCAGCCAGCGGCGGAAGGTGATGCCATTGGTCTTGTTGGTGATGCGGCCGGGATAGAGATGGTTGAGATCGTGGAACACAGTCTCGCGCATCAGGTCGGAATGCATGGCGGAAACGCCGTTGATGCGGTGCGAGCCGACGAAGGCGAGCTGGCCCATGCGTACGCGGCGTCCGCTCCTCTCGTCGATCAGCGAGACCGAGGCGCGGAAGTCGATGTCGCCGGGCGCGCGCGCTTCGGCCAGCGCCAGATGCTGCACGTTGATGCGGTAGATGATCTCGAGATGCCGCGGCAGCAGCCGCTCGAACAGCTCGACCGGCCAAGTCTCCAGCGCCTCGGGCAGCAGCGTGTGGTTGGTGTAGGACAGCGTGGCGACCGTGATCTTCCAGGCCTCGTCCCAGCGGAAATTGTGCAGGTCGATCAGAATCCGCATCAGCTCGGTGACGGCAAGACTCGGATGCGTGTCGTTGAGCTGCACTGCGACCTTCGACGACAGGCTGCGGAGCTGGCCGTCGGAGGACAAATGCCGCTTGATCAGATCCTGAAGCGAAGCGGAGACGAAGAAATATTCCTGGCGCAGCCGCAGCTCGCGCCCAGCGGGGCTCTCATCGTTCGGATAGAGGAATTTGCAGATCGCTTCGGCGCGCGACTGCTCGGCGCTGGCGCTGACATAGTCGCCCTTGTTGAAGGCGTCGAGCTTCAAGGGATCGGGCGAGCGCGCCGACCAAAGCCTGAGCGCGTTGACGTGCTGGCCGCGCCAGCCGACGATCGGCGTGTCATAGGCGAGCGCCTGCACGGTCTCGGCCGGATGCCAGATCGCGCGGTCGCGGCCCTTGTCGTCGACATGCTCGACGCCGCCGCCGAAATTAATGTCGTAGATGACTTCCGGCCGCTGCAATTCCCAAGGGTTGCCGAAGCCGAGCCATTCGTCCGGATATTCCTGCTGCCAGCCCTGATTGATGATCTGGCGAAACAGGCCGAAATCGTAGCGGATGCCGTAGCCGATCGCGGGGATCGACAGCGTCGCCATGCTTTCCATGAAGCAGGCGGCAAGCCGACCGAGGCCGCCATTGCCGAGCGCCGCATCCGGCTCGCATTTGCGCAGCTCAGGGAGCGACACGCCGAGATCGCCGAGCGCGACCTCGAAGATCTTCAGGAGCCCCATGTTGTTCAGCGCGTCGGTGAAGAGACGGCCGATCAGGAATTCAAGCGAGAGGTAGTAGACGCGCTTGCGTCCGGCATCGTAGCTGCGCTTCTCCGCGGACAGCCAGCGATGCACGATGCGGTCGCGCAGTGCCAGCGCTGCGGCCTGGTACCAGTCGTGCTTGGTCGCCATGCCCGCGTCCTTGCCGATGGCAAGGCGGAGCTTCGCCAGGATCGCGCCCTTGATCTCAGCCAACGCGAGTTCGTCGATGGGCTGCCCGGGGGCGGGGAAATTGGGCTGGAACGATGAATCTTGCAAAGCCGTCACTTCCTGGTCGAAGACTACTACTCACCCTACGCATCTTGGCCGTGCCCCGGAACCATCGCTGATGCGGCCGTGCACTGCGCTGGCGTAAAATTATGCAAGGAACGGGCCGATTTGGGAACCCGGAGGAGCACGGAGAAACGAGGATTTGCTGCTAGATTAGCGGCAAATTCAGCCATCAGTGTGGAGGAGACGTCCCATGAGACTTCTGATGCGACTGCCGATCGAAATCGCCGCCGCGGCCCTGCTCGTCGTCTGCATCGCCGCCCCCAGCGCTGCCTTAGCCGCCGGCAAGCAGGGCCGCAGCGCCGACGGCCTGAGCTGCGGCTTTGCCGTCCCGCAAAATGCATCTCCCGCCGCGCGCTGCGCCGCCATCAAGCGCCAGTGCGGTGGGAAGTTTTATGCGAGCGCGTGTGGGGATAGGCTGATGTCGGCAGCGAATTGAGAGAAAGGTCGCGCCAAATTGGCGACGCGACGACGGGCTGTCGGATCCGCGCAGTTGCCTTGCTACGATTGATCGTCCTCAATGAGGTTTATGCCTTCATCGCTCAATGCCTGCATTACGACTTCGATGTCCTCAGGCTCAGTCGTCGCTGACGGCAACAATTCGTTGAGCTGATCAAAGGTTACGGCTCCTGTCCGATGACCAAGCTCGATCGCCTTCCGGATCGCATCTTGCAGTCTCATTCCTCGATCTCCTGTCCCTTGCCTCTACTGAGAGGCGAGAGTCACCAGTTCATCGGAACAAATTAAGAACACTTTAGCAAGTCTTTGATATATCATTGTGATTCGGCGCGTTGCCGACACAATATCTAGGGTCTGTCAGACTTCGCGAGGACTACATGTCCACCATTGCCTTCGATCAGTTTGCCCTTACCAGGATCGCCGATTTCGCGCGGTCGTTGTCGCGGCTGCATCAGGCGGCGCGGCGCCATGCCGTCGATGACGACCAGTTCGACCGCGAGTTCAACGCGGTGTGCCAGTCGATCTGGGGCTACACCATCGACGACATCAGCGAC
Source organism: Bradyrhizobium sp. Bra78 (assembly GCF_024519855.1). Taxonomy (NCBI): domain Bacteria; kingdom Pseudomonadati; phylum Pseudomonadota; class Alphaproteobacteria; order Hyphomicrobiales; family Nitrobacteraceae; genus Bradyrhizobium; species Bradyrhizobium sp. Bra78. Next base: position 101,064 of record NZ_JALJRE010000020.1, read on the forward strand.
GATCTGTTCGCGGCCGAAGACCATCTGTTCCTCGACACGCTGGACGAAGCGCAAGCGCGCATCTTTGCGGCAGAGCAGGGCTACGATCTCGTCGATGAGACGGGCATGCTCACCGACTGGTGGGGGTTCTGCTGGATGATTTTGGCAGAGAAGCGCGGCCTGCTGACTCAGGAAAACCGCGCTGCCGCGCGCGCGGCGATCGAGGAAAAATATCTGGCGGCGCCGAACGTGATCGGGGTGATCATCGGCAGGTGACCCACCATCCTCCGCCATTGCGAGCGTAGCGAAGCAATCCTGAGTCCTTCCGCGGAGGGATTCTGGATTGCTTCGTCGCAAGTGCTCCTCGCAATGACAGCTTTGTTGCAGACGCGCCTTAATCCAATGCCGCTCTCTTAGCCGGCTTCTGCGTCTTCGGCACCGTCACGTCAGGCAGCGTCTCGCGCACGATCTCCGTGGCCGGCGCATCCCCGGCGACCGTCTCTGCGCGCACCGGCGCCACCTTCATCTCGCCGAGGCGGGCACGGACCTGCGCGGTGAGGCCGGGATAGGAGGCGACCGGGGTGAAGTCCGCAGCCTGGTCGTTGCCGACGCGGATGCCGGTATAGGCAACGAGGCCGTCGGTGGTCGCGATCACGTCGCCGGCTTTGAGCGAGGAGTCCAGCGCCAGATCGACCGGAGCGAGGCCGACCGGCTCGCGGCCGTTGCAGGTGCAGTCGGCGCGCAGCGCCTTGCGGTAGGCGAACGCATTCTCGCTGTCGGCGTAGCGCTCGCCGGTCTGCGATGCGGCGCCGTCGATCGAGGAGCCGAAATAGACCTTCGTCGCGGTGGCAGGACAGAATGCCTGACACATCTGTGCGGGCGAGGCGAGGCCGCGCATCAGCGGAAAATATTTGCCGTCGCAGCTGCGCACGCAGAATGCGGGTCCCGAGCCGCCGGCCGCGGCCGAACGCGTCGGCGGGACGTATTGCGGGGCATTCTGCTGGCCGGTGAAGGGGTCGGCGTAGGAGTTCGCCTGCTGCGGCACCTCACGCTGCGGCCGCTGCTGCTGCATTCCGCCGAAGAAGAAGTCGAACAGGCCTTCGGCCGAAACCGGGGCCGGAGCCGCAAGCAGCGGTGCTGCCAGTGTGGCGGCCACAAGCATCGCGCGACGCCGCCGGCGCGAATGGGACATGACTGTACGCAACGCTTACTCCACCGGACGCTACCGAACCGGCCGGGACCATCAGGTCTCGGCACCGGATTCACCATAAAGCGGGATGGTAAATGAGCGGTTGAGGAGGCCGGTTTCGTGACCCCGGACGCTGCGTTGCACCCGCAACGCGACAGACGTCAGGCCTTCAAAAATTCCGACGCCTTGTAGAGCGAGCGGAACGGCAGGCCGGCCGCACCGAGCGTGTCGGTGGCGCCTTCCTCGCGGTCGACCATGGTCAGCACGAGCACGACTTCGGCGCCGGTTTCGCGCACGGATTCCACCGCCTTCATCGCCGAGCCGCCGGTGGTGGTGACGTCCTCGACGATCACGACGCGCTTGCCGGCAAGCGTCTCGCCCTTGGGCAGGCCTTCGATGGCAAGCTTGGCGCCGTGCTCCTTCGGCTTCTTGCGCACGAAGAACGCCGCGATCGGATGGCCCTTGATCCAGGAGATCTGCGCCAGCGCGCCGGCCAGCGGCACCGCGCCCATCTCCAGCCCGCCGATGAAATCGAGCTGGTCATCCTTCAGCGTCTCATAGGTGAGCTCGGCGAGCAGGGTCGCGCCCTCCGGGTCGAGCATGGTCGGCTTGAGGTTGAAGTAGAAATCGCTCTTGCGGCCCGACGCGAGCGTGACATCGCCGCGGCCGAAGGAGCGCCGGCGGATGATTTCGAACAGGCGGGCGCGGGAGGCTGATTTCGACACGGCGGTCCCTCGGGAGCGTTTTTGGAAGTGGCGGAATTTATCCGCGACAGCCGGGACATTCCAGAGGGGGCGTCCCCCGTCAACAGGGATCGGCCATCCCGGTCCGCCGGTTGTGGGGGTGCAACCTTCTGGAGTAGGTGGATGCCGGATGTCTCGGGCAAGAAAACTGGGCAAGAGAACTGAGCAAGAAAACCGGCAAGGAAACGTGGAAATGACCATCGAGCTGCACACCTGGAACACGCCGAACGGCCGCAAGATCTCGGTCGCGCTGGAGGAAATGGGGCTGCCCTACAAGGTGATCCCGGTGAATATCAGCAAGGGCGAGCAGATGGCGCCGGAGTTCCTCAAGCTCTCTCCCAACAACAAGATCCCCGCGATCCTCGACCCCGAGGGGCCGGACGGCAAGCCCGTCAGCATCTTCGAGTCCGGCGCGATCCTGCTTTATCTCGGCGAAAAGACCAGCAAATTCCTGCCGAAATCGCTTTCAGGGCGCATCCCGGTCTACGAATGGCTGATGTGGCAGATGGGCGGCTTCGGCCCCATGCCCGGCCAGGTGCACCATTTCATCGCGCTCGAGAACGAGCAGGACCGCACCTACGGCCTGAAGCGCTACATGGCCGAGACCCGGCGGCTCTACGGCGTGCTGGACCGCCGGCTCGACGGCCGTGACTTCGTCGCCGGCGACCTCTCGGTTGCCGATTTTGCCATCCTGGGCTGGGCATGGCGCCATCCTCGCCACAAGGTTGACCTGGCCGATTTTCCCAACGTCAAGCGCTGGTATGAGGCGCTGATGGCGCGGCCTGCGGTGAAGCGGGGCATGGAAGCAAAGCTGGATTGAGCTGACGGCGTCATCGCCCGCCTTGCGCGCACTTGCGCACTGGGGCGGGCGATCCAGTACTCCAGAGACGGTTGAGTTAGAGCCGAGAAGCTGCGGCGTGCTGGATGCCCCGGTCAAGCCGGGGGACAGCGTCCCCCATCACACCTTCTTCGCTTCGACCACCATTCGCACCGCAAGCCCGGCCAATACCGTGCCCATCAGCCAGCGCTGCACCAGCATCCAGCTCGGCCGGTTTGCCAGGAACAGCGCGATCGATCCTGCCGCGAGCGCGATCATCGCATTGACGCTGACGCTGATCGCGATCTGGATTGCGCCCAGCACCACCGATTGCGTCAGCACGCTGCCGGCGGCGGGATCGATGAACTGCGGCAGCAGCGCCAGATACAGCATCGCGATCTTCGGGTTGAGCAGATTGGTGACGAAGCCCATCGCGAACAATTTGCGCGGGCTGTCGATAGCAAGCGTCTTGACCTGGAACGGTGAGCGTCCGCCCGGCTTAACCGCCTGCCAGGCGAGCCACAGCAGATATCCGGCGCCGGCAAAGCGCAGCGCGTCATAGGCAAAGGGAATTGCGAGCAGGAGCGCCGTGATGCCAAAGGCCGCACATAGCATGTAGAACACGAAGCCCAGCGCCACGCCGCCGAGCGAGACGATGCCGGCCGCCGGCCCCTGCGTGATCGAGCGCGAGATCAGGTAGATCATGTTCGGCCCCGGCGTGAGCACGAGACCGAGAGAGACGAGAGCGAAACCGAGCAGGGCGGAGGTATGGGGCATGATCGAACCGGTGCGGGGGATGGCACGGTTTTATTATGAGCGGGACGGTTGGGCCATCGCGCAATTGCTCGGAGGACAATTCGATTCCGCGCTGGCGCAGCACAGGCCCCGGAGCGCCTATTCCCCTGGGCCCGCCGGCGCCGCCTTGACCGCGCTTGTGCGGCTCTTCTGCCTGGCGGATTGATCGGCTCCGAGATAAGCGTCCATTCGTCCCGACGCGGCCTGGAACAGGCGATCGGAGAACGCGCCGGCGAGCAGGCAAAGAATTGTCACTTTCCAGAAATCGGTTTCGCCGCCGCCCTGGGTTGAATTGGCGAATATTGAAATGAAGCCGGTGAAGAAGAGCCCAATGACGACAACGGACGCGACGCCTCCAAACGCCATGGAAGCCCACATTCGTCCAATGAAATTGCTATCTTCGAGCAATCCCCGCTTCGTCGGGCTGGCAAGGAACTTTGCGATGATCGACATCAACGCTCCAATCGCGCCAAGCGACAACGCGCGTGCCACCACATAGATATTCGAAGTATCAGCCGCAGCAGTTTCAAGCTTCTTTCGGATGTCCAGCTGGTTGGAAACAACGAAGGCTTTCTTGTCCTTCAAATCCCCATATTCGCCATTGAGCTGATCCAATTCGCTGCTCAGCTCAACCATCCTGGTCGCAGCCTCGATCCCAACCTTTGCAATGTCCTCGGCAAGGGCACCGGCGATCTTCATGTTGGCTTGCTTCGCCGTCAACGTTGCCGACAACTCCTTCATGCTGCGCTCTTGCTTCGATATCTTCGTCCGAAGTTCTGCGAGTTTTATGTCGGTGTTGCTTGCGTCCTCGGACAGCGCGGCGAGCGGCCGGCCATATTGATGTAGCGCCAGCAGGTATTCTGGATTGATGACCTTGAAAAGGTTTGGTGTCGCAACGAATCCAACCAGCCCGAGAATGACAAATGTTACGGCGCAAATCGCGGCACGCATCGGTGGCCCCCCCCTGGAATGACTGCATCATTCCATTGAATCAGGGCGGCAGCAACCTAGGGGCGTGGAGCAGGGGAGATAGATACTTACGCAGCGCACAATGCGGTGGTCAGTGCGCCTCGTCCCAATTATTCGCAGCGCGCGCGTCGACGTGAAGCGGCACCGAAAGCAGCACGGCCGGGAACGGCGCGTCCTGCATCACGTGCTGGACCACGGGCAGCGTCGCCTCGACCTCCGCGTCGGGTACCTCGAAGATCAGTTCGTCATGCACCTGGAGCAGCATCTGCGCCGACAGCCTCTTCTCGGCGAGCGCGTCCTCCACCCGCGTCATGGCGCGGCGGATAATGTCGGCGGCGGTGCCCTGGAGCCGCGCGTTGATCGCGGCGCGCTCGTTGAAGGCACGCACCGAGGCGTTCGAGGCCTTGATGTCGGGATAGTGGCATTTGCGGCCGAACAGCGTAGTGACGTAGCCGTGGCTCCGGCAGAAGCCCCGCGTCTCGTCCATGTAGGCGCGGATGCCGGGAAAGCGCTCGAAATATTTCTTGATGTAGGCGGACGCTTCCTCGCGTGCGATGCCGAGCTGATTGGCGAGGCCGAACGCCGAGATGCCGTAGATGATGCCGAAATTGATCGCCTTGGCGCGGCGGCGGATCTCGCTCGGCATGCCCTTGATCGGCACGCCGAACATTTCCGAGGCCGTCATCGCGTGAATGTCGAGCCCATCGCGAAACGCCTGCTTCAGCACGGGAATATCGGCGATCTCCGCCAGCAGCCGCAGCTCGATCTGCGAATAGTCGGCGGAGACCAGCTTGTGTCCGGGCGTCGCGATGAACGCGCGGCGGATCTTGCGGCCGTCCTCGGTGCGCACCGGGATGTTCTGCAGATTCGGCTCGTTCGAGGACAGCCGGCCCGTCGTGGTCGCGGCCAGCGCGTAGGTGGTGTGCACGCGATGGGTCTGCGGATTGACATAGGTCGGCAGCGCGTCGGTATAGGTCGACTTCAGCTTCGAGACCTGGCGCCACTCCAGAATCTTCCTCGGAAGATCGTGGCCCTGCTCGGCGAGCTCGTCCAGCACCTGGGCGGTGGTCGACCACGCACCGGTCTTGGTCTTGGTGCCGCCCGGCAGGCTCATCTTGCCGAACAGGATGTCGCCGATCTGCTTCGGGCTGCCGACATTGATCGGCTCGCCCGCGATCTCCTGGATCTCGGCCTCGACGCGGGCTGCGGTCTGGGCAAAGTCGCCTGACAGTCGCGACAGCACCTGGCGATCGATCGAGATGCCGCGCCGTTCCATGCGCGCGAGCACCGCGACTAGCGGCCGCTCCAGGGTCTCATAGACCGTGGTCATGTGCTCGGCGACGAGGCGTGGCTTGAGCACGCGCCACACCCGCAAGGTCATGTCGGCGCCCTCCGCCGACAGCGGCGCCGCCTTGTCGATCGGCACCTGGTCGAAGGTGATCTTGCCCTTGCCGCTGCCGAGCAGCTCGCCCTCCTTCAGCATGGCGTGTCCGAACCAGCGCTCGGCGAGCGATTCCAGCCCGTGCGAGCCGCGGCCGGCGTCGAGCACGTAGGAGATCAGTTGCGCGTCGTCGGTGTTGCGCAAGGTGATGCCGTGCTGCGCCAGCATGACGGCGGTGAATTTGACGTCGAAGCCGATCTTGAGGATGCCCGTCGATTCCAGCACCGGCCGCAGCGCCTCGATCGCGTCGTCATGCTTGACCTGATCCGGCGCAAGGCCTGCATCGAACAGGCCGGCGCCGCCGCCGGACTGTTTGTGCGCGAGCGGCACATAGCAGGCATCGTTCGACGCCAGCGCCAGTGCGATGCCGCAAAAATCGGCCTGCATCGGGTCGATGGAGTTGGCGCGGATCTCGACCGCAACCTGGCCGGCATCGTAGATGCGCGCGATGAAGGCGTTGAGCTCCTTGAGCGACTTGACCGCCTGGTATTTGCCGCGGTCGATCGGGAGCTTGCGCAAAGCTTCCTCGCGCGCAGCGGCGAGCGAGATCGGCGCGCCCTTGAGGCTCGCTCCCTTGTCACCCTTGTCGCCGCCTTTGGCAGTTGCCGCAGGACTGGCGAAGAGATCGCCGGAGGCCTCAGGCGATTTAGTCCTGTCGGCGCCGTCGGAGGTCCCGCCGCGTGCTTCGCTGCTATTCGCCGTGTCGGCATCCACATTGGAAGGATCGATCTGCGAATAGTCGGCGACGCGGCGCGTCAGCGTCGTGAATTCCATCGCCTTCAGGAAGGCGATCAGCTTGCGCGCATCGGGCTCGTGCACGGCGAGGTCGTCCAGCGGCACCTCCAGCTCGACCTTGTCGTCGAGCAGCACGAGTTGCCGCGAGATCCGCGCCTTCTCGGCATTCTCGATCAGCGCCTCGCGCCGCTTCGGTTGCTTGATCTCGCCGGCGCGGAACAGCAGCTGCTCGAGGTCGCCATATTCGACGATCAGTTGCGCGGCGGTCTTGATGCCGATGCCGGGCACACCGGGCACATTGTCGGTGGAATCGCCGGCCAGTGCCTGCACCTCGACCACCTTCTCAGGCGGCACGCCGAATTTCTCGATCACCTCGGGAATTCCGATGCGGCGATCCTTCATGGTGTCGTACATGACGACCTTGTCGGTGACGAGCTGCATCAGATCCTTGTCTGACGAGACGATCGTCGTGGTCGCGCCGCGGTCGGATGCCTGCCGCGCATAGGTCGCGATCAGATCGTCGGCCTCGAAGCCGCCCTGTTCCAGGCAGGGCAGGTCGAAGGCGCGCACGGCTTCACGGATCAGCGAAAATTGCGGGATCAGATCATCCGGCGCCAGCGGCCGATGCGCCTTGTACTCGGGATAGATCTTGTTGCGGAACGTGACTTCCGACTTGTCGAAGACAATCGCCAGATGCGTCGGCCGGTTGTCGGCGGGCATGTCGCGCAAGAGCTTCCACAGCATGTTGCAGAAGCCGAGCACGGCGTTGACCTGCAAGCCGTCGGACTTGCGGTTGAGCGGCGGCAGCGCGTGATAGGCGCGGAAGATGTAGCCGGAGCCGTCGACCAGAAAGATGTGGTCGCCCTTGCCGGCCGCTTTGGCTGCGGCCGGTTTGGCAGCGGGCTTGTCAGCAGCGGGCTTGGTGTCGGCTTTGGCGGCGGTCTTCGAGGATGTCTTGGGCATGGCCGCAATGTATGAATTTTTGCGGGCTTTGACAGCCTTGGGAGGGCGATTTTTGGGCTGTTGGCGCGACTATCCCCCGCTGTGATTCCCCGCTATTCAGCCGCCTGCAACACGGGTCCGGCCTTCTTCGGCGCGATCCAGAATGCATCGGGCCGCTCGAACAGGAAATTGCCGCCGAGCCGCAACGCGAGCTGCCAGATCGCGAGCGCCCCGACCACGCCGACGATGGTGACGATCAGCGACACCGTGCCGATATCCGGTATGATTCCCGTGCGCAGCAGCAGCGTTCGCGTGGCGGCCATCGGCAGGAAGAAGGCGAGATAGATCACGATCGAATGCTCGCCGCAGAAGCGGAAGACATTCAGCCGCTGCGCTCGCGCGAGCAGCGTGCCCATCGTGATGATGGCGCAGGCACCGGCAAAGCCGAGCACGAGTGAGATGATCTTCCACTCGCTGGCCCCACACGCGACCAGGCCGGCATTGACCAGCGCCCAGGTCGTGAGCGTTGCGAGCGCCCATGCGGGATGGCTGCGCGCGCGGTCCGACAACGCGAACACGTAGGGCGCGAACAGATAACCGGAATAGAAATAGACGAAGCGCGCGCAGAACTCGTCGATCGCAGTCCAGCCGGTCGAGATACGCGCCGTCTCCAGCGCAGCAGCGACGAGCCAGATCGCAGGCGACGGGATTCCCCGTGTCAATTTTGTGACGACGAAGAAGATCGGCAGAAGGTAGATGAACCAGAGCGTGCCGAACGGCTCGACGAAGGATTCCAGGTACATGAGGCCGACATCGCGCCAGCCTGTTTCCGCCGCGAAGGCCGGGGCCTTGAAGCCGAACTGGATTGTCACCCAGACGACATAGAAATAGGCGAAATGCACCACCTTGCGGTCGAGATAGGTTCGCCATTCGCGGTCGATCACCAATGGCAGGAACAGGCCCGAAATCAGGAAGAAATCCGGCATCCGGAACGGCTTTGCGAAGGCTACGGCGACATGCATGAAACCGGTCTCGCCGGCGGCGAGCTCGACCCCCAATACCGAATGCATCATCACGACCATGACGATGCAGATGCCCTTGGCATAGTCGACCCAGTCGACACGTGCGGCAGTGGAAGCCTCGATGCCTCCGCTCGCGAATGTGCCTGATGGTGCCATGGTGTCCCTTTTCGAGGCGTGTTCCGCCCGGCTCTGTGTGGCTGCGGGGCAGTTTGGCGGCTTGCGGCTTACGATTTCTTTACCGGTACAATTCGTGTGCCGGTTTTTCCGGGCAGACGGTTCCCTTGCACCGGGAAAATGCTAAACCGCCCCGAATTGGGGTTTCGTTAACCAAGCCAGAACAGGGATTTTCATGCGAATCGCGATGATCGGAACGGGCTATGTGGGACTGGTGTCCGGAGC